>CANKUU010000001.1 GCA_947486785.1 uncultured Flavobacteriaceae bacterium
AAGTCATTACTTTAATATACTAAATATTCTACTTTTTCTATGTTAAAAAAACAAATTTCTTAAGTCGAACTCAGGTTGTTAGCTTATTTGCATTATCTTTTACAAGAAATTGTCGGTAAATGAAAGCGTAGATTTAATATATTACGATGGCAAAAAAAAAAGAAATTCAAATAAATTCGAAATATCCTTCGGTAACCGATTTAAGAAATAGAGCGGCAAGTAAGATTCCAAAATTTGCTTTTGAATATTTAGACGGTGGATGTAATGAGGATGTAAATCTGCATAAGAATACCGCAGAAATAAGAGAGGTAGAGCTAAAGCCTTATTACTTAAGAAAACATGAAGGCTCTAGAATGCAGACCGAATTATTTGGGCATACTTATGATGCCCCTTTTGGTATAGCGCCTGTAGGCTTACAAGGTTTAATGTGGCCGAATGCACCAGAAATATTAGCAAAGTCAGCTTTTGAACATAATATACCCTTTGTTTTAAGTACTGTTTCTACTAGTAGTATTGAGCGTATATCAGAACTTACCCAGGGTAGGGCTTGGTTTCAGTTGTACCATCCAACTGAGAATATACTACGAGATGACTTAATTAAAAGAGCCGAGGCAGCCGAGTGTCCTGTTTTAGTTATTCTTTGCGACGTGCCTACTTTTGGTTTTCGACCTCGCGATGTACGAAATGGTTTAGCTATGCCACCAAAAATGTCTCTAAAAAATATTATTCAAGTACTCGGTAGGCCTGAATGGGCACTAAAAACCCTAGTTCATGGGCAACCCAATTTTGAAACAATGAAGCCTTACATGCCAAAAAATCTTGACTTAAAACAGTTAGGTAAATTTATGGATGAGACTTTTTCAGGGCGGTTAAATGAAGAAAAGATTAAACCTATTCGCGATATGTGGAAAGGAAAGCTGGTTTTAAAAGGGGTAGCCAATGAGGCAGACGCAGAAACGGCTGTAAAATTGGGTTTAGATGGTATAATTGTTTCAAACCACGGCGGAAGACAATTAGATGCTGGTGAGTCTACAATTAAACCCTTATCCAGAATTGCTGCTACCTACGGTGATCAATTAACAGTGATGATGGATAGTGGGCTTCGATCTGGCCCAGATGTGGCTAGAACCTTAGCTAGTGGAGCAAAATTTACATTTATGGGACGTTCATTTATGTACGGTGTTGCGGCATTAGGTAATAAAGGAGGTGATCATACCATTTCGTTATTAAAAACAGAACTTCAGCAAGTAATGGAACAAATATGTTGCGAGAAAACAAGTGATTTTTCAAACTTTCTAATTCAAAAATAGTTTTTAATGACCTAATGTTTTGGTAGCAAAAAAGGTAAAAATCAATTTTAGTATTAGAGCTTGTGTTTAAAGTCAGCTTTTAATTGAAATTTTTTTAGGAATCAAAATCATATCTGCAAGGTTGTAAATTAATAATTGTTATCCAGATAAGACAAAAATTAGTATTTATGTTCTTTAAAAAAGTTAAGATACACACTTAGAATTGTCTGATTTTGATATAAATTTTAAAGCTTAGGAGTATAAAATTAACAATTTTCCTTTTTTATTGATGGCATTATATCCGTAAGTCTTTAATGATCCGTATAACTAGCATGTAGCGTAAGCTAATGTAACGAGTATAAGCACATATATTTTTTTATGCTGCATCTTTTGGTTAAAAAAATTCGGTTAGAACCTTATAAATAAAGAATATGTTTGTTGCCGTCAAATTACTTTATCACAGATACTTAACTAAAAGTAATGCTTTTGTTTAAGAAGTATAATACCATTTTAAATACCGTGTTATAATTTAAAAATTACTTTTTTATGGCTTACAAAAATGTACTCGCTACAATTTTTATTTTTTGTGTGCTGGGCTGCGAACAAAACGCGACAAAGAAATTTGACACACCAAAGAAGACAAATTACCTAGCATTTTCTGAAAATAGATTAGACTACAGAGCTACTCCAAAAAATAGAACAGACAGAGCAATGTTATTGTTTTCAGACCAAGGAGCGTGGTTTGGGTATAGTTTTTCTAAAACAGCAAGCTCAAATATTGGTTTTTCAGGACCTTTTTTAATGACACAAGAAAATGGAGTTTGGATTAGCCCTAGCTTGGCACAACTATATCTAATGCCGAGTGATGATCAAAATAGTGCTATAGATTGGAAAATAAAATTGCTGTCACAAAAGAGTTTTGCTAGTCATTTAGAACAGACGTATAAAACTGCAAGTTTAACCATTCATCAACAGTTGGTTTTTGTTTCGGGGCATAGTGCGATTCAAAAAACGACGATTACCAACAATTCAAAAAACGAAATTTCTTTAAAATACCGTGTTTTTGGCAGCTTGTTTCCCTCGAGTATAACTGCTTCAAAAGACCAAACTATACTTAAATTAAAATCTACTAAGAGTGATGCTATAGGTTATGTTCAATTACTAAATAAGCCTAGTACTATTTCTGTAAAAGAAGACCAGTCTTATGAATTAGCAAAGGAAACTATGGTTTTAGCTCCAAATGAATCAGAAGAACTCATTATTTCTCAAAGTTTTATTTTTAGTGAATATGACTGGGAAAAAGAAAGTCAACTTTTGAAAACCATCAAATTTGATTCTATTCTAAACGCAAGGCACAACGAAAAAGAACAGGAATTGGCCGCATTAATTGAAAATGCTAAACCGAATTTTAAAACCGCTAAATTTGCAGCGGTTTTAGCTAAATCAGTACTTACTTTACAAAATAATTGGCGTATTTCAGCAGGAGAATTAAAACATCAAGGTCTTTTTCCTAGCTATCAATATGAATGGTTTCATGGTTTTTGGTCTTGGGACTCTTGGAAACACGCCGCAGGCTTATCATATTACAATACAGCATTAGCAAAAGACCAAATAAGAGCGATGTTCAGTTTTCAAAAACCCGATGGTTTTATTGTAGATTGTGTTTTTAGAGATACAACCATAGAAGCTCATAATTATAGAGATACCAAACCACCACTTTCTGCGTGGGCAGTTTCAAAAATTTATGCAAAAGATGCAGATATTAGCTTTATTACAGAAATGTACCCAAAGCTTAAAAAATATCATTATTGGTGGTATTTAAAACGAGATCATGATCAAGACGGTTTATGCGAATATGGCTCAACTGATGGCACTATTTTGGCGGCTAAATGGGAGAGTGGTATGGATAATGCCATACGGTTTGACAATTCAAAAATTGTTAAAAATTCTGAAGGGGCATATTCTCTTGACCAAGAAAGTGTTGATTTAAACGCATATTTATTTGCAGAGAAATTATATTTGGCTTCATTAGCAGATGCCCTAAACAAAACCCAAGAGGCTAAGCGTTATCGTTTGGAAGCTGAAACATTAAAAAAACAAATACAGCATCAATTTTATAATTCTAATGACGGATGGTTTTATGACACCAATTTAGAAAATACCAAATTTATAAAAGGGGCAGGTAGTGAAGGTTGGATACCTCTTTGGGCAAAGGCAGCATCGAAAGAACAAGCAGAGCGTATAAAAAATATAATGATGGATTCGACTAAATTTTACACGAAAGTTCCTTTTCAAACGATGTCGAAAGATCATCCAAAATTTGATCCTTTAAATGGGTATTGGAGAGGACCTAACTGGTTAGATCAAGCTTATTTTGGGGTAAAGGGTTTGCGCAACTATGGTTTCGACCTTGAAGCAGATAAGGCAACGCTACAAATTATTGAAGGGGCAAACGGGCTTTGTGGAAAAGGAGAATCTATTAGAGAAAATTATCACCCTATTACAGGAGATGGTCTTTATGCCAAAAATTTTAGTTGGAGCGCCGCTCATATTATCATGTTATTAATGAAAGATTAAGCAAATACTGCTTAAAAAAACGTACTAATGAAATTAAAGTTTCTATTTTTTGTATTTCTAACAACAATTTTGGTTTGCTGTAATTTTAACAAATCAGATGATTTGGTAGCACAGGTTAATCATTACAATCATGAAATTTTTGAAGAGAATAAACTTCCACCTCGAGCTACGTTTTTCGCTTTTGAGTCTGAAGAGATAACTACAGCCAATGATTCGCGTAGATTTATAAACCTTAATGGTGATTGGAAATTCTTTTTTGTAAAAGATCCTAAAGAAAGACCTACTGATTTTCATAAAACTGATTTTAATGATGCATCGTGGCATACCATACCAGTGCCAGGTAACTGGGAGCTAGAAGGGTATGACTACCCAATTTACCTTGATGAGCAGTATCCTTTCGATACGAAATGGCCAAATGTGCCAAAAGATTACAACCCTGTAGGCACGTATCGAAAAGAGTTAAACCTTACTGAGAAATTTTTATCGGAAGACCTAATTCTTCATTTTGAAGGCGTTAAATCTGCTATGTACGTTTATGTTAATGGCACTTATGTAGGCTATTCTCAAGGAAGTAAAACTCCTGCGGAGTTTGATATTTCTAGTTTTGTAAATGAGGGTAAAAACCTTATAGCGCTACAGTTATTTCGATGGAGTGATGCCAGTTACATCGAAAGTCAAGATATGTTGCGTATGAGCGGTATTGAAAGAGATGTGTATGTTTATAGTAGACCTAAAGTTCATATTTCAGATTATGAAACGCAAGCCAATTTAGACCAAACTTATAATAACGGTGTTTTTACAGGCAAAATGTTTGTAAGCAATACTACGAATAAGCCCGTTATTCGAGCGGTTTCTATAAGCCTTTTAGAAGGGTCTAATGGGGTACTAAAGGAAACGAAAAATTTAGAAATTTCTGAAAATAGCACCGTTGAGTTTGAGGTTTTTGAAGTTTTTAAAGATGTAAAAAAATGGTCGGCCGAACTTCCAAATTTATATCAGCTTAAATTGGTTTTAAAAGACCATAAAAATAAAAATAACAATCAAGTTATAAATCGGCATATTGGTTTTAGACGGGTAGAAATTAAAAATGAGCAAGTTTTATTTAACGGAAAGCCAATTTATATTAAGGGGGTTAACAGACATGAAACAGACGCATATTCGGGTCATATCATTTCTAAAAATTTAATGGAGAAAGATATTAAGTTGATGAAACAAAACAATATAAATGCAGTTCGTAGTTCGCATTACCCCAATGACCCATATTGGTTAGATTTATGTGATCGATATGGTTTGTATGTGATTGATGAGGCGAATATCGAAAGTCACCCGCTTGCAAATGATGAAAAAACTCAAATTGGAAATGAGATGAGTTGGCTTCCTGCACATTTAGAACGAACAAAACGAATGTTTTTTAGAGACCGAAACCATCCTTCTATTTATTCTTGGTCTTTAGGTAATGAAGCAGGTCATGGCCTAATTTTTGAAACTACCTATAAGTGGCTTAAAGACCACGATAAAACTAGAATTGTACAGTACGAGCCTGCAGAAAAAGAAGATTATACTGATGTTTTTTGCCCCATGTACCCTAGTTTTAAAAGTTTAATTGAGTACGCAGAATCAGATGCTGACAAACCGTCAATTATGATAGAATACGCTCATGCGATGGGCAATTCGGTCGGAAACCTTCAAGATTACTGGAATATAATAGAAAAATATAGAAAATTACAAGGGGGGTTTATTTGGGATTGGGTAGATCAAAGTTTGGAGTATAAAGATGAAAATTGGAAACCTTATTTGGCTTACGGGCATGATTTTCACCCCGATTTACCAACCGACGGTAATTTTTTAAATAACGGACTTGTAGATCCATATCGCAATCCTCACCCACATATTACTGAAGTAAAAAAGGTTTATGAACCTGCACAATTTTATTACACAGGTAAAGGCAATGTGGTCATTGAAAATAAAAACTTTTTTACCGACTTTTCTGATAAACAAATACGGGTAAGAATTTTGAAAAATGGGATACTACATTCTGAACATACCGATAGCACTGTTAACGTTGCGCCAAGAACTAAACAAAAAATTATGCTTACCGATTTGCCGGAAAAATTTCTTGCAGAGGATGAATATATTTTAGAATTAAGCTTAATTCAATCGGTAGAAACAGCTTTAATTCCGTCAGGGTATGAGCTGGCTTGGGATCAATTTATTCTGCAAAAAAGTGCGAAACAAAAAGAAGTATTGGCAAAACAAGCATCTTTAAAAATACAAGCACTTGCGAATCAATTTAAAATTTCAAATAGTTTAACCCAGCTGTTAATTGATGCAACTTCTGGCGAGATAAATTCTTGGCAGTATAAAAATAGTGAAATTACCAAGCAACCTATTAGACCTAATTTCTGGAGACCTCCAACAGATAATGATTTAGGAAATGGAATGGACAAATGGGCTAAAGTTTGGCAAAATGCAACATATCAATATAAAGCTGAATTAGTGAGTTCCCCTAAAAATGTTGAAAAAGGTGTGCGTTTTATGGTAAAGTATCAATTACCAAACAAAGAAGCTCAAGTACTTGTTAGCTATACCATTGAGCCTAATGGAAGGTTAAATGTAAATTATGTGTTTGAACCATTAGAAAAACAACTACCCAAAATTCCAAGATTAGGCATGTATCTTACTTTAGCGAAAGATTTTGAGCATATTTCTTGGTATGGTAAAGGGCCTAGCGAAACGTATTGGGATCGTAAAACTGGACAGAAAATAGGCAACTTTAAAGCGAAAGTTAAAGATCAATTTCATAGATATTCAAGGCCTCAAGAAACGGGTAATAAGACCGATGTGCGCTGGGTAACACTTGCCAACGACAGCATTTCTTTAACAGCGCATGCCGAAGAACGTTTGCTTAATTCAAGTGCTTGGCCATTTGGCATGCAACAACTTGATTTTAACTCAGACACAGATGGTTCGGCGTCGGCATCGGGCTTGGTTCCGGTAACTACTCGGCATGGTGCTGATATTGTAATAGAAAATATTGTACAATGGAATATTGACTATCAACAAATGGGAGTTGGCGGTGACAATTCTTGGCGAGCTCCGGTGCATGATGAGTATACTATTGCACCTATTCGTCATGAATATTCATTTTCAATTTTTCCGCAGCAAAAAGAAAGTAGTGCTAAATAACAATGGCATTCAAAAATTTAATCTTTGAATGCCGTTATCATTATTACTTTTTTAAATCTAATGGTTTGCCCGGTAATAGATTGTTTTTTAGTTTTAAAATTTGGGCTATTGTGGGTGTAATTTGAGTACTATACAACTTGGTTTTTTTGTTTGTTTCACCTGTAGGCGTCACATTTTTTCCGAAAGCAATTAACCAAACCTCATCTGCATTTTTTACATTTTTTCCATGACTTGTCCAGCTTTCTATGGGGTCGGTGCCTCTACCATGATCTGTAGTTATAATAAAAGTAGTATTGTCTTTATAGTAAGGGTCTTTCTGTGTAAAATGCCATAGTTCTTTTATAAAACTATCTGCTGTATTTGCAGATTTTAAATAGGAGGCATAATCTCCATCATGTGCAAAATCATCGGTTTCGCCGTAGGCAATATACACCAAGTTAAGGTGGTTTTTTTTCATATATTCAAGCGCATAATGATGTGTAAAAACATCTAAGCGAACAGAGCTCCAAGGGCTAGGTGTTTTAGGCTGCATTTCGTTCAATAATTTTTCACGATCGCTGAGGTTTTGTGCTGTAGCTAATTCAAATCCTGCATTAACCGGCACTTCCGATCGTTCTTCGTTTATGATGAAAGGAAAAACATCCCAACTAGCAAAAGCAGCTACTTTATTTTTGTATCTAGCATCTTGATTGGTTATTTCGAGTATGGTCTTATTGGGGTTGGGTAGTTTGTTATTGCTATGAATACGGTTATCGTCAGCTTTTCCTGTCAAAATTTCGTTGTAGCCAGGGTAACTAAACCACATTTTATTGGTTAAGTTAACAGTACTACCTAATTTTCTATTGCCATGTAATTGACCCATTTTTGAAGCTTCTGTCCATAAAAAAGGAAATAATTTAGCTCTACGCTCTAAGGTTGAATTGTGCCAAAACTGATTTTTTAAAGCCGTTGTGTCCTTTACATATTGTAGGTTATTAATTAAAAGTGGGTCTGCTCCAGAAAAGAGTTCTTGCCATCTTACCCCGTCTAAAGTAATTAAAATAACCTTTGGGTTGCTAGATTCTTGCGCACATAGTATGCCAACAGAAAAGGAAAAAAAGAGGTAGCCAATTAGTAAAATGCGTTGCATAGGTAAAAGTTTACTATCCGTAATTAGATGATTTTTGTTTTAATAAGTTAGTTGATAACTAAAAGTAATAATTCTAACGAAAATACAGCAGAAGATACATAATAATTGCTCGCGCTTATTGTATGAGAGCGCCCTGTTAGATGAACCCCATTTGGGTGGTTTATAGGAGTATAGAGTTGCTTTCTTTACAAGGTAAAGTATTTCTATAATTGGCACTAGTATAAAGTATGCAAGGATAACTCAAAAATGTAGCGTGCAGAAAATTTAAATGAATCAATCAAAATTATATAAAGACTATTCTTTAGGGTCTTCTTCTAAAGATATTTCTTTTCGAAACCGAATAAATAAAGGGTCAACATCTTTGGTTTCACCAATAACTGCCTCTATTTCTTTTTTAAGATAATTAAGGTGTGCAATAGTTAACCGGTCAGTCATTACTGGTAGGGTTCTTTTTATTTTTGCTTGTAGGTTTAACAAGTGGTCAAGTGCTAGCGAACGAACGTCTGTATTAGCAGTATATTCTTTAGAGAGCTTTGCTAAAATACCTTCCATAACACCATCGGTAACATCAGGTTTATACAAAGCAATCATATTAGAAACATATGATTTTTGTATTTTTCTTTTGAAGGCATCTGCTCGGTAAAATACATTCATATCACCCCAAATAAGTTGATTAAGGTCATCAATATATTCTTCGGGCCGATAGGTTTCTTCATCTTCATAGCGTTCAGTAATAAAGGTCATTCTACTAAGTCTACTGCCACTCAATAAATTGCGTATTACACTTTCTATTGTTTTGGTGACCGACTCTTTAGTTTGAGGAGATTGTATCGCATTAAGAATATCATTACGCATTAACCATTTTGGTTCTTTAAATACATAATTACTTAAAAAGACTAAAGCTTGCTTTTGTATTTGCTTTTTTACGGGGCGGTATACTTCTCCTTCTTCACCCATAGTTTTTGGGGTAACGTAAATACCACCTATGTTTTTGGTTACATGAAAAATATAATCAGAATATTGATTTACTAGATCTTTATAAATTTGATCGAGGTTTGCATAATCATCGCTGTCACTTTCTTTTACCCATTCTTTTATACAAGGCACAATGCGTTGTAAATTTAAAATACCATACATGCTAGCTTCCATGGCATTGTCGCCGAGGTCTTCTGTTTGAGATCTTGGGTCAAAATTACGTCCTTCCCCACCGAACCAAAGTCTTGGGTTATTTTGTACACTATCAATTATCATCTTGCTTAATAGTGCCCGTTGTTGCTTGCGATCTAGTGTTTTAGGTAATATAGCGTATCCCCATTGAATAGCCCATTTGTCATAATCACCTATACGAGGCATAAGATCTTCAACTGGAATGTGGTCTTCAGGTTGGGCTACATAGTTAAAACGTGCATAGTCCATAATAGAACTGGTATGACCATTTTGTTTTAACCAAGCTGCATCTCTTAATTTTTCTACTGGCGTAGCCGAGCTAGCACCCATATTATGGCGAAGACCTAAGGTATGCCCAACTTCATGTGAGCTAGCAAAGCGAATAAGGGTACCCATTAGCTCAGTGTCAAACTGCATGTTTTGAGCTCGTGAATCTAAAGCGCCTGCTTGAATCATATACCAACTATGCAGTAAATTCATCACGTTATGATACCAACCAATATGGCTTTCTAAAATTTCACCGCTTCGTGGATCTACGATGTTTGGTCCGTAAGCGTTTTTTGATGGAGATGCAAAATAGCGGAGTACTGAAAAACGTGAGTCTTCTAAACTCATACTTGGTTCATTTTCGGGCCATTCGAGTCCGATAATAGCATTTTTAAAACCTGCTTGTTCAAAAGCAACTTGCCAATCGTTGATACCCTTAATTAAATACGGACGCCATTTTTTTGGTGTAGCAGGGTCAATATAATAGACAATTGGTTTTTTTGGTGTTACGAGTTCGCCACGCCTCCATTTTTCTATGTCTTCCGATTTTGGTTCTAACCTCCAGCGGTGAATGTACTTGTTTCTATTTACTTTTTGTTGATCATCACCATATTCTAAATACGAGCTTGAGAAATACCCAACACGGGCGTCTGCGTATCTTTTTGACATCGGCTCTGCGGGTAATAAGATAAATGAATTATTAATTTCTAAAGTAACAACTTCAGCTAAAACAGCGGCAAGAAGCTCTTTTTTTTGTTTTCTATGCGTTGTTTTTGCCTTATAGGTTTTAACGGTTTTAATCTCTGTATTCATTGGAAAAGAGTTGATCTCTTTGATATAAGATTTATTCTTTTCGATACCTAAAAGCTTATACGCTTCTTTTTTTGTTTTACTAAGTGCTAAGAGTGGATTTTCGCTGTTAAGAAATGAAGTAACATCTATTAGGTGCGTACCTTTTTTTTCGTTAGAAGCTTCAATTTTAAAGGCTTCTAAAATAGGTGTAACGCTAGAGCTATAAACTGCTTTTGAAATTGCGTCATTTTCATCTGCTGCACTTACTAAGGTTGCAATACGAAGAAAGATATTTTTTGAGGGGCCTTTATCAAAAGTTATCGTGTTTTCTGCGATTTTTTCACCACCATAATGGCCTGCTCCCGATGGTGTTTTTATGAAACGTGTTACCACTAAAATCTCTCTATTAAAAAGGCTATCAGCAATTTCAAAATAGTATTTCTCACCTACTTTATGTACCGTAAAAAGACCGTTTTTAGTAACTGCATCTTTAGTAATAATACGGTCGAAAGAATTAACGATACCTATGTTTTTTTTCGAAGATTGAATTTGTGAATTTTTCTTTTTTAAAACTAAATGAGAGCCACACGAACTAACAAACAATAGAATACCGATACATACCACAAAGTGCTTCATAAATAGGCTTTTCAGATTTTGATATTGTAAGAAGAGATTTAGTTTAAAAATTTATCGGCTTATCTTGTAATTAATTACGTACAAAATAGGCTTTCAAGACGTTTAAGATTGTATTTTATACAGCATTTATGAAAGTTTTAACCTCGATAAGATGTAAATGATGAGCCTTAAACTTGCATATAATATTTACTGATGATTAAATAAATTTGTAAAAGTATAATAGTCTTTTTTAATGTTTTTTTCTATTGTTTACGCTGTTTTACCTACTTTTTAATTTGCTGATAAAAGCCAAGTTATCGATCTGTTTTAAATGGACGTTGTACAGCCGAAATTTAAGATTTGCATAATTTAGCATCCTTATCAGTTCTATTCTGCCGCAATGCTGCCTAAATATGCATAAATATTGTATTTTGCATAACTGATTTGTAAAGAATCATTAATTTAAACCGCAACTCACTTTTACTTAAGCTATAACCAATGACAAAGAAAAACGAATCTATGTTTCAATTAGAAGATAAAATAGAGAGGTCCACCTCTAAAATAGATATCATCAAAGATTTAATTTTTGGTGAAACAATGGAAGCATATGATCATGAGATTGAAAAGCTAAAGAAAGAGGTTTACAAAAAGAAAGAAGCCCTAGAGGACATTATAGATGGTGTTCGGTTAGATTTGAATGCATCAATTGATAGTATTTCTTCTGATGTTGATATTCGTATTACAGAATTGGAAAAAAATCTTGAAAATAAAATTGAAGACATTGGCGAAGCAACGGTTAATAAAAAAATACTAGGTAATCTTCTTATTGAGCTTGGGCGGAAGATAGGAGATAAATAGGAGTGGTAAAGTCATAAAAATGGATGAAAACGAGAAAATAGAGCTTCTTAAAGACATTTTGTTTGCCAATGAATATGAGTTTGAGGAAAAAATTTCTAAAAGAGTTGCGTTTTTAGAGCAAACCTTAAAAGAAAGAGGACGGCTATCAGAAAAAGTAGACCCTATAATTATTCATCAAATTGAGGAGTTTAAAAAAAGTATTCCTACCACTCTAGGACCCACTATTACAAAAACTTTAAAAATAGAAATTAGCAATCATAAAGATGCGGTAGTAGATGCATTATATCCTATTTTAGGTAAAATGGTTAAAAAGTATGTTGCTCAAGAGATGAAACTACTGTCATCACAAATGAACAATCAACTTGGATTTTTAGCTTTTTGGAAACGTAAAATAAGATCAACATATTCAGGAAAAAATGAGCAAGCACTAATATTAGATGATTTAAACGAAACAAAAATTGAGCAAGTATTGCTCATAGAGAAAGATTCAGGTATTTTAAAAGCTAGTTTTACCAAATCGGAGACTATAGATGAAGAAATGGTTTCAGGGATGCTTACTGCTATCAAGTCTTTTGTTGAAGACGCATTTAACAAAAAAGACCAAGATCTTGAGCTTATTGAATACGAATTGTATCAAATTCATTTACAGAACTTTGCTACACACTATATGGCAGTAGTAGTTTCTGGCACTTTTAGTTTATCATCAAAAAACAAATTGCAAGATGTTATTTTTGATTTTTATAATAGCTATATGGCTATGAATTTAGATTTAGTTTTTGACACTTCTAAAGGAAGTAAAAGTATTATTCCAGTAAAGAGATCTCAGCTTGAAAAGGAGTTAAAAAAATATTTTTTAAATGCTAAAATCTAAAAAAATTGTTGTCTTAGGTCATTTCGGTGTGGGTAAAACTTCTTTGATTAGAAGATTTGTTACCAATACTTTTTCTGATAATTATAAAGTAACCATTGGGGTACATATCACTAAAAAAGTTATTGAAATATCAGCAGAGGATAAAGTTTCATTGATATTATGGGATTTAGAAGGTACTGACGATATTGTTTCTATTAGAAATTCATATTTGTTGGGTACTCACGGTGCTATTTTTGTTTTTGATGTCTCAAGACCTTCAACTTTTCAGCAACTTAGTAGTGATCTGGCTATTTTAAACGAAAAATTGCCTAAAGTTCCACTTATGATTGTGGGCAATAAAGCAGATTTAGTATCAGAGGTGGAAGTAAAAGCTCTTTTCGAAAAATATGCCTTAAAGGTTGATTTTTTAACTAGTGCCAAAACAGGAAAAACAGTAAATGAGCTGTTTTTAAATTTGGCTTTACTACTTACTGCAGATGCTTAAAAAATTAAAAGAGCAATATGCTAATGAAAATAAGCAGTTTACTTTAATAACTAAAGCTGGTCTGGTTTTAGAAAGTGATCAAGCAATTTTTAATATACCAGCTAATTCTTCAATTTTTGAATTTCACCCTTTTTTCGAAAGCTTACCTACTGAGCATATGGGTAAAGAAGAGCTCAACTTTTTTTGTATTCATTTGACTCTAAAAGATGAAATTTATATCGTTGATATTAAAGTGATACCTAAAGAAGAAGGCTTGCTTTTGATTTTTTACGATCTTACCTCGCATTATAATACCTATCAGTCGATTACGCAAACACGAAATGAATCGGTTATTAAAACGGAGCTAACCGTTATTAAAAACAAAGAGCTTGTTGAAAGAGAGCGATTTAAAAATAGATTTATTCAAAATTTTAGTCATGAGTTAAGAAATCCGTTAACAAGTATTATGGCAATTTTAGGCCTGCTTTGCGATACTAAATTAACATATGAGCAAGAAAAAATGCTTGATTTTTTAAAAGAGTCAAATACCAACCTACGACTTATGTTAGAAGATACACTAAGTATAGGTATGATAGATGCAGGCAAGTTAAATATTCGAAATAGTGTTTTCGACTTACATAAGCTTATAGAGTTACTAGACTTTACCTACAAGGCTAAAGCAAAAGCTAAGGGTTTAAATTTTGAATGTTCTTGGGATGATAAACTACCTAAGTATCTTGAAGGAGACCGTTTACGACTGTTTCAGGTAGTAACTAATATTTTAGATAATGCTTTAAAGTATACCAAAAACGGGGGAATTAATTTTTCAGTTGTTTTAAATCAAAAAAGAGCAAACCTCGTTAATATTCGTTTTGAGGTAGCAGATACAGGTTTAGGCATAGCTAAAGAGAATCAAAACAAAATTTTTGAAAGCTTTAATCAAGTACAATCAAATGAAATAAGAAAAGGCGTTGGGCTAGGTCTTACAATTGCTAAAAAATTATTAGAGCTTATGGGTAGTAGCATTAAAATGGAGTCTACTCTTGGCGAAGGTTCACGTTTTTATTTCGACATCAATATTCCATACATTTTATTTCCAAAATCGATTAGTAACACTAAATCAAAATCTAAGGACAAAAACAGCAAGCAATTAGAAAAAAAGTATAAAATTCTTTTGGTTGAAGATGACGCGTACGTGCAAACTACCTTATTTAAGGTCTTATTAAAAACGAATAGATTTAAAATAAACTTGGTTTATGATGGGTCTTTAGTTTTTCAAGAAGTAGTAAACAATAATTACGATTTGATTTTAATGGATGTCAACCTACCTAATATTTCGGGAAATCAAATTACAAAGCTTATTAGAGATTTTCCTTTTAAAAATGTAAAGAATGTTCCTATTGTAGGTATTACTGCTAATGCTCTTCAAAAAGATATTGATCAATATTTAGAAGCAGGAATGCAAAAGGTTTTGATTAAACCATTTGAAAACGAAGAGCTTCTTCAGACGATTTTTACCCTTTTAAAGTAAGAAAAATACAGCAATATCAATTTTTATCGATTAAAATTGCCGTTTATCGAGCTTGAAATTTAAATTTAAGATTCTTTCCAACTTTAGAAAAGCTTCGCGATATCTTTGGAATACAAAGAAGGGATAGTAGGTGTTAGCAAGCTAAAATCTCAGCACAAGAAACCAAACACTAAATGAATATTCTAGATTTACCCTATGTTGTAGAAGTTTTTTTCATCCTTAGTACAGTAGTATTTTTTGTTTCACTAGTAGCAATTTTACCAATGGTAATGAATAGTTTGCTTGTTAAAGATAGACCTAATTTAAAACAAACCTTTTTTCATAAAGTTTATAAAACAATTTCAAATCAAGTGGGTAAAGTTTCACCGAAGCAAAAAAAAAAACCAAGAATGATTTTGATACTAATAGATAAAAAATAAGAGAGATATATGTTAAACACTAACCATAACTACATATATCTGAATTGGCAACTTATTAAAAACAACGTATAGTTAAGTGATTTGGAGGCGTTTTGCTTAATTATATAAAACGGTATAATGGTTTGGTTAGCCAAACTATTAGAGGTTGGTTTTTTAAAGTTGGTTGTTGAAGCCCTGAATTTATTCAGGGCTTTTTTTTTAAATGTTATGCAGTAACCGATCAAAATTGCAATTTACGTATAAACGTAGCGTTACTTTTAATTTTTTTCTTTTTCACAGATTTAGCTCAACAAGATTAAAAGTGCGCCAAGCGCGGTAAGTATCAGTATCATTTTTCTGTAGAGCTTTTCTTTAATTAATTTTACAACGCAAATACCTAATACAACACCCAAAATTATACCGGGTATGAGTTTTAAGTCAAACAGCAGTGTTTCTTTTGAAATAGTGCCCCAAACGAAGAGATGAAGTGGTAATTTTATAATATTAATGATTAAAAAAAGCCAAGCCGCAGTGCCAATAAATTCATCTTTAGGCACTCGCATAGCCAAAAAGTAAAGGTTACTAAAAGCTCCTCCTAGGTTTCCTATCATGGTGGTAATTCCGGCCATAACCCCTACTAAGGAGGCAAAAAGCCAATGCGTAGGAACCAATTTTGATTTACGTTGATCCCACCAATACATAAGTGCTACACTCATCAAAATGATGATAGCCATACCAATTTTAAAGGTAGCTTCATTCAGGTTATTTCCAATAAGAACTCCAAACAATAGGCCTACAATTATCCAGGGTAGAAAACGAAAAATATAGTTCCATTGGGTATGCCTATTATAATAAATTACTGCAAAAATATCACCAAAAACTAATAGCGGAACCACAATACCAGTTGATTCTTTTGCGTTAAAAGCTAAAGCCATTAAGGTAACATTTACAATAGCAATACCTTTTATTCCAGATTTTGATAAACCTATAACGGTAGCTGCAGTAAATGCAAGGGCCCAAGCAGAAGTTGAAATAGTAGCATCTTGAAATAACAACACAAAAAAGGTTTGGTTACTAGATGTAAAAGTATTCTAATTTATTTTATCTTTAGGGCTCCAACCAAAACCAATTTAGATGGTATTAAGTACACTCGACTACAGTTTTATAATAGTTTTCTTTTCTGCTGTTTTAGGCATTGGCGTATATGTAAGTAAAAAATCTGGTTCAAGTTCTTCAGAATTCTTTCTCTCGGGTAGAACCATGCCATGGTGGCTTTTGGGGCTTTCTATGGTAGCAACAACGTTTTCAACAGATACACCAAATTTAGTTACAGATTTAGTTCGTAAAACCGGTGTTTCAGGTAACTGGGGCTGGTGGTGTATGTTGCTTACAGGTATGTTAACGGTTTTTATTTATGCAAAGCTATGGCGTAAATCAAATGTAAGTACAGATTTAGAATTTTACGAAATGCGTTACGGAGGTAAGCCTGCTAGTTTTTTAAGAAAATTTCGAGCGGTTTATTTAGGGGTAATTTTTAATGTAATTACCATGTCGGCGGTTAATTTGGCAGCGATAAAAATTGGGGGTATAATGCTAGGTCTTGAACCGTGGCAAACTATAGTTGGTGCTGGTTTAATTACTGTAATATTTAGTGCGTTAGGAGGGTTTAAAGGTGTGGTTTACACAGATTTTTTATTGTTCTTTGTGGCCATGGCTGGTGCTATAGGTGCCGCATTTTATTTGGTAAATTTACCTGAAGTAGGAGGTATTCAAGCCATGATGGCCAATGAGTTAGTGGCATCAAAAATGAATATTTTACCAGATTTAAGTGATACTGAATTGGTGATTACTATTTTGGTAATTCCTTTAGCTGTTCAATGGTGGAGTTCTTGGTATCCGGGTGGCGAACCAGGTGGTGGCGGTTATATTGCACAACGTATGTTAGCTGCAAAAGATGAAAACCACGCTATTGGGGCTACCTTTTTCTTTAATATCATGCACTACGCTTTACGTCCTTGGCCTTGGATTTTAGTTGCTTTAGCTTCTTTGGTAGTATACCCCGATATTGCCAGTATTTCAGAGGCTTTTCCTAATGTTCCAGTAGATAAATTGGGTGATGATTTAGCGTATTCTGCCATGTTAACTAAACTACCAAGCGGTTTATTGGGCGTTGTTCTTGCTTCTTTAGTAGCTGCCTATATGAGTACTATTTCTACGCAGCTAAATTGGGGTTCGTCTTACTTAGTATTCGATTTTTATAAATTACAAATTAATCCAGATGCTACTGAAAAACAAATGGTTGCTGTTGGTAGATTTTCAACGGTATTATTAATGGTTCTTAGTGCGTTTTTAGCACTGGCAATGCAGAATGCCGAGCAAATTTTTAAGTTGCTAATTTTATTTGGTGCAGGTACCGGACTTATATTTATACTTCGATGGTTTTGGTGGCGCATTAATGCATGGACAGAAATTTCTGCAATGTTTGCATCGGGTTTTTTATCTATCATTCTAAAAACTACAGCCCTAGGTTCGTTTTTATTCGCAGAAAACACAGGTTTATTTCCTGAATGGGGCGAAATTCCATTTGTTATGGTAGTTACTACAGCCATTTGGTTAGCTGCAACTTTTATAACAAAACCTGAGTCAGACGAGGTATTACGTTCTTTTTACAAGAGAATTCAGCCAGGTGGTCCGGGTTGGGCGAAGGTTGTAAATGATGCAAAGGCTGATAATGTTAACATTGATACAGGTGAAAAGTGGAGTGTTCCTTCGGGTATAATGGCGATGTTGCTAGGTGTTTTATTAGTGTATTCTATGATGTTTGCAACTGGGCATTGGATTTATGGAAAAACGGCCTCTGCAATGATTTTTACATCTGTAGCAATAGTCTCTGGTTTATTACTAGTTGTTGCTTGGAGAAAAATGAAGGAAGATATTCTATAAAGAATAGCGTATGAAATATAGAATTTTATCTATAGATATTTTTAGAGGAGCGACAGTTGTACTAATGATTTTAGTAAACACCCCGGGCACATGGTCGGCGGTATATGCACCATTTTTGCATGCCAAATGGCATGGTTATACGCCTACTGATTTAGTTTTTCCTTTCTTTTTATTCATAGTGGGTACGTCAATTGTATTTTCATACAAAAATAAGACGGCGAGTGCTGCTACCTATAAAAAAATTGTAAATCGAACATTAAAACTAATTGCTCTAGGACTTTTTCTTGGCGCATTTATCATTAGTTTTCCTTTTTTTAAAGATTTTGAAGACATTCGATTTCCTGGCGTTTTACAACGTATTGGGCTAGTTTTCTTTTTTGCCAGTATCTTATTCTTAAATGTTAGTTGGAAAACCTTAATTTTTATTGCCATATTTTTACTTGTAGGCTACTGGATTTTAATGACTTGGGTGCCGGTAAACGGAATGGAATCAACCTTAGATAGAGCGCCAAATAATTTAGCTAATTGGTTAGATGTTAAAATCTTTGGAAACCATAATTACAAACCAGATTATGACCCCGAAGGTTTTTTAAGTACAGTACCTTCAGTAGCTAGTGCATTAATGGGCATTTTTACAGGATTAATTTTGACCTCTAAGCAAGAAAAAAAAGCGACTATTCTAATGGGTTTAGGTGGCGCCTTACTAATTATAGGACATCTTTGGGATATTGTTTTTCCAATTAATAAAGCACTTTGGACAAGTAGTTTTGTTTTAGTAACCGCAGGATGGGCAAATTTAATTTTGGCTTTAATCTATTACTTAACAGACGTGAAAGAACTAAAATTTGGTAGTATTTTTAGATACGCTGGCGCAAATGCTATTACCTTATATTTCTTATCTAGTTTTATTAGCAAAGTAATGGGTCAAATTAAAGTAGGCGATACCACATTGCATGGCTGGCTTTTTAAAACTATTTATGTGAATGATTTTATGTCAATGCAGCTTTCCTCTTTATTGTACGGCTTAACTGTAGTTGCTTTTTATATGCTTTTAGGCTACGTACTATATCAACGTAAAATATTTATTAAGGTTTAGGTACTAAATTATAGATAAAGCCTATACAAGCTAAAGCTCATCGCCACAGAAATAAAAAGCTTATTGTCTTGCCAATAATTTAGCAACATATTTGCCAATTACATCAAATTCAAGATTTACAACTGTACCAATTCGGTATGTATTAAAACGTGTATTTTCATAGGTGTAAGGTATTATAGCAACACTAAAACTATTGCTGCCCGAGTTAACTACGGTTAAACTAGTACCATCAATGGTTATAGATCCTTTTTCAATAGTTGGGTTTCCAGTAGTTATATCATATTCAAAAGAAAAAAACCAGCTTCCATCTTTTTCGTTGATTGATGTACAAGTTGCTATTTGGTCTACGTGCCCCTGAACAATGTGGCCATCTAATCGACTACCTAAAATCATCGCTCGTTCTAAATTTACAGAATCTCCAAGCTTAAGCTTATTAAGATTGGTTTTTAGCAAAGTTTCTTCTATTGCCGTAACTACATAATTGTTCTCAATAATATCAACAACAGTTAAGCAAACCCCATTGTGTGCAATACTTTGATCAATTTTTAGTTCTTTAGTTATATCCGCATTTATGGTAATATGAAGATTGCTTCCATCTTTTTCTAGTTTGGTGACTTTGCCTAAGGTTTCGATTATTCCTGTGAACATCTTCCGTTAAAATTAAGTAGTTTTGCGCATTCGATGCGAAACCAAAGGTAAAGAATATCATGAAAGAAAACAGAAAAATAAAGCTAGGAATATCAATTGGAGACATCAATGGTATTGGATGCGAGGTAGCGCTTAAAACTTTTTCCGATTCGCGGATGCTTGATTTTTGCACACCTATTTTCTTTGCTTCAAATAAAACAATAGCTGGGCAAACGAATGCTTTAAAAATTGATATAAAATATAATGGTGTTCAAGAAGCTTCAAAAGCTATTGATGGTAAAGTAAACGTGGTAAATGTTTGGAAAGAGATACCCAAGATAGAATTTGGTCAAGCGACTGAGGCAGCCGGTAAATTGGCAATAAAATCATTAAAAGCAGCCGTAGAGGCACTAAAGAATAATGCTATTGATGTATTAGTTACGGCTCCTATGAATAAAAATAATATTCAATCAAGTGATTTTAAATTTCCTGGTCATACCGATTTTTTGGCACAAGAACTAGAAGGTGAAAGTCTGATGTTTATGGTAACTGACGACCTTAAAATAGGCTTACTTACCGATCATTTGGCTGTTAAAGATGCTCCTGCAGCAATTAATCCTATTTTGATTAGATCAAAAGTGCGAACTATTGAAAAATCATTGACTATGGATTTTGGTATTCGCCGCCCAAAAATTGCGCTGTTAGGAATTAATCCACATAGCGGTGATAATGGTACCATTGGTAAAGAAGATGATGAAATTTTAAAGCCAGTAATTAAAGAAATGTCAGATGCTGGTCATTTGGTATTTGGGCCTTATGCTGCAGATAGTTTTTTTGGTTCTGACGCCTTTAAAAGTTTTGATGCTATATTGGCAGCCTATCACGATCAAGGTTTAATTCCGTTTAAAACCTTATCTTTTGGCAAAGGGGTTAATTATACGGCGGGGCTAAATAAAGTGCGAACATCGCCAGATCATGGTACGGCTTATGAAATAGCAGGCACAGGAAAAGCTGATCCAAGTTCATTTAAAGAAGCCGTTTTTACAGCATTGCGTATTTTTAAAAATAGAGAAGAGTATGCCGAGCTAACCAAAGATGTTTTGCAAAAGCAACGCATTAGAAGATAATAAGCTCATCTTTGATAGCCTTTAATTGGCTTAAGTAGTTAGATTAATTTAATTTTTAAGGCAACATAATTAAAATAATAGTATCTTTGCACCCGCCTTGTTAATAGTGTGTAGCGCTATAGCAATTGGTGTTACGTTTTAAAACGAGTGTTACAATGAAAAAAAAGGAGTTTATTATTCCTTTCTCAGGCTTGAAGCAAGGGAAACACGAGTTCAATTACGTAATTGAAAATGAGTTCTTTGAATCTTTTGGATATACAGATTTTAATTCAGCAAATTTGGGCTTGCAAGTTTTGTTAAACAAAATGAGCACTATTTTAGAATTTGATCTTGTTGCTAGCGGTACGGTCAATTTAGACTGTGATATTACTAGTGAGCCATATGACCAAGAAGTAGCCTCTAAGCTACATTTAGTGGTTAAATTTGGCGAAACTTATAATAATGAAGATGATGAAATTTTAATCATACCTCATGGTGAGCATCAAGTTAACATTGCTCAATATGTTTATGAAATTTTAGTTTTAGCTGTTCCTCAAAAAAGAGTGCATCCAGGTGTAGTTGACGGAACTTTAGATTCTGAAGCCTTAAAACGCTTAGATGCTTTACAGCCAAAAGAGAAGAGAGATAACAACGAAAATACAGATCCCCGATGGGATGCATTAAAAAAGTTAATAACGGATAAATAAGTTTGTAAAATGGCACATCCAAAGAGAAAAATTTCCAAAACTAGAAGAGACAAGAGAAGAACTCATTATAAAGCTGTGGCTCCAACCTTGGCTAAAGATTCTACTACTGGAGAAATGCATTTATTTCATAGAGCGCATTGGCATGAAGGTAAATTATACTACAAAGGTCAAGTTCTTATTGATAAAACAGAAGAAGCAGAGGCTTAATTTGTTTAAAATTAACGTATTGTAACTCCCACTTTTAAAAGTTGGGAGTTTTTTAATGAAATAACTTTTTTGAAAAAATAAGTTCAGAAGAAAATTTTAAATCTTAGAAATCGGTAGTTTTTTTAAAAAATTAATGATTTGATTTAAAAAATCACTATTTTTCACAACTTTTCATCCATTTTTACGCCTTTTTGGCAAAAATGATTATGCTATGAATAAACTAACAGCAGCAATAACAGCTGTGGGAGCTTATGTTCCAAAATTCGTAATGACCAACCAAATGTTGGAAAAAATGGTAGACACTAACGATGAGTGGATTACTGCGCGAACAGGAATTAAAGAACGAAGAGTTCTAAAAAAAGAAGAAGGAGAGGGCACTTCATTTTTAGCTATTAAAGCGGCGAATGAATTACTTAGAAAGGGCAATATAGACCCAAAAGAGATTGATTTGGTTTTAGTTGCTACGGCAACACCAGATAGTTTAGTGTCATCTACAGCGGCATTTGTAGCCTCTGAAATTGGAGCGAATAATGCTTTTGCCTACGATTTGTTAGCTGCCTGTTCTAGTTTTCTTTTTGGTATGTCTACAGCGTCAAGCTATATTGAATCTGGCCGGTATAAAAAAATATTATTAATAGGTGCAGATAAAATGTCATCTATAATTAATTATAAAGATAGAACTACATGTATCATCTTTGGAGATGGTGCTGGTGCAGTTTTGTTTGAGCCTAATGAAGAAGGTTTAGGTTTACAAGACGAATATTTACGTGCCGACGGTACGGGTAGAAAGTTTTTGGGTATGGAAGGTGGCGGGTCTATAATGCCAGCTACTCATGAGAGTGTTGATGCCGATAAGCATTATATTTTTCAAGAAGGTAAATCGGTGTTTAAATTTGCCGTTAGCAATATGGCCGATGTAGCAGAGAAGATAATGGAGCGTAATCATCTAAAAAACACAGATGTATCATGGTTGGTGCCACATCAGGCAAATAAACGCATTATTGATGCTACTGCAAGTAGAATGGGTTTAGATGCTTCAAAAGTTTTAATGAACATTCAGCGCTACGGTAATACAACTTCTGCTACCTTACCTTTGTTACTTGCCGATTATGAAAATAAATTAAAAAAAGGAGATAATCTTGTATTTGCAGCCTTTGGTGGCGGCTTTACATGGGGTTCTATATATTTAAAATGGGCTTACTAAATTAATTGAACAATACTAAACCGAATTTTATATGGACATTAAAGAAATTCAAAGCTTAATTAAATTTGTTGCAAAATCAGGTGCAAGTGAAGTAAAGCTTGAGACAGATGATATTAAAATAACTATTCGTACAGGAGCCCTTAATAATGGTTCTGAAACTACCTATGTACAGCAATTGCCAATGGCTCAGCCTCAAATGATGGCTCCGCCAGCACCAATAGAACCAGCTGCTACTGCAGAAGCACCAAGTACAGCCGAAGACGATAAATACATTACAATAAAATCACCAATTATAGGAACATTTTATCGTAAGCCATCACCAGATAAACCTGCTTTTGTAGAAGTAGGAGCCGATATTAATAAAGGTGATGTGCTATGTGTTATAGAAGCAATGAAGCTTTTTAATGACATTGAGTCAGAAGTTTCAGGAAAAATTGTCAAAATTTTGGTAGATGATTCTTCACCAGTAGAATTCGACCAACCGTTATTTCTTGTAGATCCATCTTAAATAAATTTTAGGTGTTGAAGATTAAATACGCGTAAGAAATACAAGTATTTAAAACCTTCTAAAACGTAGAACTTAACATTTAAAACTGCTAAAGATGTTTAAAAAAATATTAATCGCAAATAGGGGCGAAATTGCACTACGGGTTATTCGTACTTGTAAAGAAATGGGTATTAAGACTGTTGCAGTCTACTCTAAGGCTGATGAAGAAAGTCTTCATGTTCGTTTTGCCGATGAGGCTGTATGTATTGGCCCAGCTCCAAGTAGCGAATCTTACCTAAAAATACCTAATATAATAGCTGCTGCAGAAATAACCAATGCAGATGCTATTCATCCGGGTTATGGTTTTTTATCAGAAAACTCTAAGTTTTCAAAGATATGTGCAGAGCACGATATAAAATTTATTGGCGCATCAGGCGAGCATATTGATCGTATGGGCGACAAGGCTTCTGCTAAAGAAACTATGAAGAAGGCGGGAGTGCCATGTGTACCTGGTTCTGAGGGTCTTTTAAAAGACGTCAAAGAAGCTAAAAAAATAGCAAAAAAAATTGGCTATCCTGTTATGATTAAAGCAACTGCTGGCGGTGGAGGTAAAGGTATGCGTGCAGTTTGGTCTGAAGAAACCATGGAAGACCTTTTTGAGAGCGCGGTGCAAGAAGCAAGTGCTGCTTTTGGTAACGGTGCTATGTACATGGAAAAGTTGATAGAAGAACCACGACATATAGAAATTCAGATTGTTGGTGATCAATACGGAAAAGCATGTCACTTATCTGAGCGAGATTGTTCAGTGCAACGTAGGCATCAAAAACTGACAGAAGAAACACCTTCTCCTTATATGACAGATAAGTTAAGAGAAGAGATGGGTGCGGCAGCTATTAAAGCAGCTGAATTTATAAAATATGAAGGAGCTGGTACGGTTGAGTTTTTAGTAGATAAACACCGTAATTTCTATTTTATGGAAATGAATACGCGTATTCAAGTAGAGCATCCGATTACCGAACAAGTGGTAGATTATGATTTAATTCGTGAGCAAATTTTGGTTGCGGGTGGCGTTCCAATCTCTGGAAAAAATTATCTACCCAAACTACACTCTATTGAGTGCCGTATTAATGCAGAAGATCCTTACAATAATTTTAGACCTTCTCCAGGAAAAATAACAACATTACACTGCCCAGGTGGCCATGGAGTTCGAATGGATACACATGTATATAGCGGTTATACTATTCCTTCCAATTATGATTCTATGATTGCAAAGTTAATCACTACGGCGCAGACACGAGAAGAGGCCATTAATAAAATGAAGAGAGCGCTTGATGAATTTGTAATTGAAGGCGTAAAAACTACCATTCCTTTTCACGTACAATTGATGAAGAATCCTGATTATTTAGCAGGTAACTACACCACAAAATTTATGGAAGATTTTGTAATGGATCCAGAAACAGAATAAGTTAAAAACCTGTGCCAAAAAGCATGGGTTTTTTATTTACACTACTGCTACAAACTAGTAAATTAGTAAACTAGCTGGTTTGTAGCCATGGTATTTAATCTATTTTTAATGACGTTTTAGGTATTTTGTCGGTTAAATAGAAATTTCATCATGTAGTATTTTTCTTACTTTTATATAAAAACACACAGAAACCTACTCAGTAGTCTTTTTGTTAAATTTAAGAAGTATCCTTATCTTTTTTTAAAACGGGGTATACCCCGCATTTTTTAAGTAAAAAATCATTGCATTTTTGAGTTATGAACCTTAGTTATTGGGAGTATAAATCGTGGTTTTCGAATGTTGATTTCACAATAGTCGGTAGCGGAATTGTGGGCTTAAATTGTGCACTTGCACTTCAAGAAAAATATCCAAAAGCTAAAATACTAATTTTAGAGAAAGGATTTTTACCTCAAGGGGCTAGTACAAAAAATGCTGGATTCGCTTGTTTTGGAAGTATCTCAGAAATACTTGCCGACATGCGACATCAATCAGAGGAAAAGGTTGCAGCACTAGTTCAAAAACGTTGGAATGGTATACAATTATTAAGAAAGATTTTAGGTGATACAAAGCTTGATTTTCAAGCGAAAGGTGGCCACGAGTTGTTTTTAAAAGAGCACGGTAATTTGTACGAAGATTGTTTATCACAGCTAACAAAAGTTAACGATTTATTACAGCCTGTTTTTGAAAAAAAAATATTTGTTACTAACAAAAATATATTTGGTTTTAACAACATTCAAGATAAGTATATTACCAATTTAGTAGAAGCTCAAATTAATACGGGTAAGATGATGAAGAATCTTCTTCAATTAGCACATATTAAAGGAGTTCAAATATTAAACGGTATTACTGTGGATGCATTTACCGAGAAAGATAATGCTGTATCGGTACATACAAATCACTTTGAGTTTACAACGACCAAATTATTTATTGCCACCAATGGTTTTGCTTCAAAGCTAGTAAAGCAAAAAGTATTGCCTGCGCGTGCACAGGTAGTAATTACAAAGCCTATAAAAAACTTATCTATAAAAGGCACTTTTCATTTTGATGAGGGTTATTATTATTTTCGAAATATAGATAATCGAATTTTATTTGGTGGGGGTCGTCATCTAGATTTTAAAGCAGAAGAAACTACAAATTTTGGACAAACCGAGCTGATTACGAATCGCTTAAATTGTATTTTAAAAGAGACTATATTACCGAATACACCGTTCGAAATTGATCGAAGTTGGAGCGGTATAATGGGAGTAGGGTCTCAAAAACAACCTATTGTAAAACAAATTTCTGATCATGTTTTTTGCGGTGTACGTTTAGGCGGTATGGGTATAGCAATAGGGAGTTTAATCGGTAAAGAATTAGCAGATTTTGCTTCTTAAACCTATCATTTCTATCTGTAGTTGACGGCACTTGAATACCTTATAAATCAATAGAAAAAAATCAATTAATTAAGAGTTGTTTAACTAGTATCTACGTCTTTTTAACCTGCTATTTTATTCTTACCTTTAAACAATATACTAAGTAGCATCTATTATCGTTTTAAATACGCGCTTAAACCTGAATCTGGCTCACCAATTTGTTTTAACTTATTAAGTTTAGATTCAACTGAAAAAATAGAATAGCACTAGAATATTGATTTTAAAGACAGCTATTTTCTTGAAATTTGTCCTGCTTATGAGTACTTTTAACACATCTACTATAATGAGCCTTGTACTAACTTTTGTTTGTTGCATAGGATCAGTTTTTGGTCAAAATGAGGATCTTTTGGCAAGTGTTTCTGAGGAGTATAAAGTAGAACAAGAACGTATATCCAACACAAATAGCACCAAAACAGAATTTAAGAAAAAATACCATTACTTAGTGGCTAGGGCATATTTTAAGCTTTTAGCACAATCGCAAAGAACTGATAATAAGCTCAAAGGAGAGCTTAATTGGTATTTGGCAAAAAATGAGCGTGAAAATTTACAAGATGATACAGATTTTCAAGAAAAAATAGCTTTAGCAAATAAAAAATTAAACATAAATAGAAGAATGCTATTTGGTTTAAGATCTTGGAATCTTTTTAGTAAAAATAAGACAGGAGACATGTTCTATTTTATGGCTGAAAATGAGCTTCAAATCTTTCAAATGTACTCTAATAATGCCGAAGGGGATGAGATCATTAAATATTTAATGTATAAATTGGCAGATGTTTATCATTTTGAAGAACAATACCGAGAAGCGCGATCCTCAGAAGAGTAGTAGTAAACACCTAAAAATTTATTTTTAATATGATCACCAAAGAAATACTGCAAGATTTTTGTACCTCACATGTTAAAAATAGAATTTCACGAATAGAAAAAGATATAAATTTAGTTCAAGAGTCACTGGCATCAGAGACGAAAAGTAGTGCAGGAGACAAACATGAAACGGGTCGTGCAATGCTGCAGTTAGAAAGAGAAAAATTAGGTGAGCAACTTAAAGATGCAGAAAAAATGGCACTTATTCTTTCTCGTATTTCAGTCCGTTACAAGGCAAATACAATTGTATTGGGTAGTTGGGTAAAAACCTCAAAATCTGACTATTTTCTTGCGGTATCTGCAGGAGAGTTTAAAGCAGAAGACCAAACAATTTATTGCATTTCAGGCGGCACCCCTATTGGGCAACTATTACTTGGCAAATCTATCGGTGACGTTATTGCTTATAAAGATGAAAAAATTCGAATAGTAGAGATTCTATAATTTTTTAAGATTTTACTTTTTCTTTAAATGAAACATTAAATGCTAAGTAATCACTTTTATAGATTTTCTATAAATTAACCAGTAACCTCAAAAGTTATCTGCCCTTACTGGTTTTAAAATCTTTATTTAAATAATTGCGCAAGATACACAGATGCCAAAACGTCTAATGCGGTTATTAGAAAATTTAACCTTTCAATTTAAATAAAAACAGATGTTTTTTTGGTCTCAAAATGAGGTATTATAAGCGCTAAAGAGTAGGTGTTATTTTGATTAATTTACCCTATCGTCTTTATTCTAATGAATACCTATATTAAAAAATGTAATTCAGGTTTAAATGACATATTCATGTTTGTAGAATTGAAACCTTATTTGTAAAAATCACTACTTTTTTAGTAAATTGAATACTAAATAAGAAGCAGAATTACCACCTTATATTTTCTAAAGTATTTACACCTAAAATTGGTAAAAGTTCAGGCCGATTAATGCTATTTTATGTTTATTAAAACAAAGCGTTAGACCTACAAAAAGTTTTTTTCAATACAATAATGAATATGAGGAGGATAAAGTACCTCAAAATAGGAGGAGCTGAATTACTAAAAGTAAATTTAAATTCGATATGAAAATAACATTCACTATAAATAGAAAGCCCCAAACAGTCAATATTGAAGATGAAAACACCCCACTACTTTGGGTATTACGAGATATACTTGATTTAAAAGCAACTAAATTTGGTTGTGGAAAAGGGGCATGTGGCGCTTGTACGGTTAAAGTAGAAGACGATGCAATTCGCTCTTGTTCATATGCGGTTAAATTTGCTAAAGGTAAAAGCATTACTACACTTGAAGGTCTTGGAACTGCCGAAAAACCACACCCTGTGCAGCAAGCTTGGATAGAAGAAATTGTACCTCAATGTGGATATTGTCAACCAGGCTTTATGATGGCAACGGCAGTTTTGTTAGACAAAAACACCAATCCGACAGATGAAGATTTAGATAAAAATATTAGTAATGTTTGTAGATGTGGCACCTATTATAGAATGAGAAAAGCAATTCATCGAGCTGCAGAAATTAAAAGAGCAGAAACTTTAAATACAGAAGACAATGTCTAAGACTAAACAAGGAACATCTAGAAGGCAATTTTTGGTTAAAAGTGGTTTGGGTACCATTGGGGTTTTAGCAGTTGGCACGTATTTGTTTCGAAATCCAATTCGAAGAACCATTGCAGAAAAACTTGATTCAGGAGAATCTTTTTACATGGGCGACACCAGCTCACCAATCATTTGGTTTGAGATAACTACAAATAACAATATCATCTTACATAGTCCTAAAGTTGAAATGGGACAAGGCACCTTTACAGGTTTAGCTCAATTGGCCGCAGATGAGTTAGAGGTTTCTATGGAGCAAATGAAAGTAGTTCATGCAAGTTCTATTTCAGGCAATATGGATTCTTTTGCAACGGGTGGCAGTACATCCATATCTTCATTATGGATTCCTTTGAGAGAGTTAGCCGCTACCATGCGTGAGATGATACTAAATGAAGCCGCTTTAAAGATGGGTTTTTCTACTAGTGATCTGCATGTTAAAGATGGTGTTGTCTCTGTAGCAGGTAACAAAATGACCTATGCTCAGGCTGCAGAAAATGTAACAGAATGGAAAATTCCTGATACCCCAATACTAAAGAACGTTAAAGACTTTCGATATATAGGAAAGCCAGTTGCCAGAGTAGATTTGAAAGATAAAGTGTATGGTGCGCCTATTTTTGGAATGGACGCGCAACTACCCAATATGGCCTATGGTGCTGTAGTGCGTTCTTCTACCATTGGTTCAAAATATATAGATGCCGATATTTCTAAAGCAGAAAATATGCCTGGTGTTATTAAGATTGTAAAAGAGCACGATTTTGTGGGGGTTGTGGCTAAGTCTTTAATTGAAGCGGAGAATGCTAAAAACGCCATTCAGGTACAATGGAGTAAAGAACGTAATTGGCAAACAGCTGATATAGAGGAGATGATAGTAGTTGGTAAAGGAGAGCCTTTTGTTATTCAAAAGGAAGGAGATGCAGAGGATATACTCGAAGATGAAAAAGATGTAATTATTTCACAATATAAAAGTCCAATTGGTGCTCATGCCCAATTAGAGCCCAATGGTGCCTTGGCCTTTGTAGAGACCAATAATGCTACGATAATTATGTCTACACAAGTGGTTAAACTCTCGCGTGATGAAATTGCAAAGCGACTAGACTTAGATGAGGACAAGGTTAATATAGTGCCTACATTTTTAGGTGGTGGTTTTGGCCGAAGACTTCACACACCAAATGCTATACAAGCCGCGGTAATGTCAAAGGCAGTAGGTAGACCTGTGAAATGCTTTTTTACACGAAAAGAAGAATTTCAAAATGATACGTTTAGGCCTCCTACGCACCATGTTTTAAAAGCAAAATTATCCGAGGAAGGAATGATTGAGGCCTTAGAGCACAATGTGTCTAGTGGAGATGTTGCCTTTGGTTCACCAATGGTGCCCAGTATAGCTGCTCCAATATTAGGGGCAGATTTGGGCGCATGGCGAGGAGGAATGATACAATATAGAGGTATACCAAATTACAGAACGGTATCATGGCGTGTTACCCTACCTTTTGCAACAAGCTGGTGGCGTAGTTTAGGTTTATTAGCAAATACCTTCGCTATTGAGAGTTTTATGGATGAATTAGCGGTTAGATTAAAAAAGAATCCCGTTGAATTTCGGTTAGCGCACATACAAGATGATACCAAAGGTTTTCGTCTAAAAGAAGTGATAAAAGCTGTTGTTAAAAAATCGGGATATAAAGATGAAGTTAACAACGGTAGGGCGATGGGCTTTGCTGCTTCTACCGATGCGAATACACCTTGCGCTCAGGTAGTTGAGGTATCTATTGAAGATAAAAAAATTAAAGTTCACAAGGTTACTTGTGCTATGGACCCGGGTATTTCAGTAAATCCAGATCAAGTTCGTGCACAATGTGAAGGTGCTATTATTATGGGAATGAGCGCAGCTATGTTTGAGAAAATGGAAGTAGAAAACGGAGCGTTAACCCCTATTATTTATGGCCCCTATCAAATGGCTTTAATGAAAAATGCACCTAAAGAAATTGAGGTTGTTTTATTGCAAAATGATGATAAACCAGGCGCTGTTGGTGAACCACCTCTGGGGCCAATTGGCGCAGCAATTGCAAACGCTGTTTTTAGATTAACAGGGCAGCGTTTAAGAAACATGCCTTTACAGCTAAATAATCATTTTTGAATTAATGTAAAGTAGCGTAATATTAACTAAGCCATAAACTGTAATAACTAAAAAAGGGAATTTAGTAGTATTTGAAATGAGAAGATTGCCTTGTAGTAAAATTATATTTCTAATTGATATCTCGACGGTCGCGATTGGCCTTTTTTTAAGCACTTTTAAACGAACGCTTAATTAGGTGTAAAAAACGTTTTACAGCTAAGGTTTTGTTTTTGTGCTTACCTCTACTTTCATCGTATTGTAGAAATAAGGATATTACCTTTCTTAAGTTTGGAATAAAATTTTAATGAAGTAGGCTCTTTTTTTAATTCAGATTGTGCTTTGGATGCACACAAATCAAAATAGAATTCAATTTTTATGAAACTTTATTTATTGTTTACATGTTGGCCTCCAGCACCACTATTACTACTAACAGCCTTAAAATTTAACTCTCGTATAAGCGCAGTTTGGTATATATTTTAAATATGATTCATACGTTTATTGATAATTTCAATAGAGACATTTAAAAATATATTTTTTCCTTTTTCTATAGGTTTATGGTAATTAAAATAGATGTTCTGATTTTCATAAGTGCCAATAATCATATAATGGGTACCCATATAAAAAGAGCTTTTAACGGTAGTTTCTAAGCCTGATTTTTCTGAAACTTTAAGTTCATGCGGGTAAACTATAATTCGACGTTTTGTTTTAGCGTATGATTTTAAAATAGTGATGGGTATTTTATTTGCTTCCCCGAAAAGCGATGCTGTATAAAGATCTTTCGGATTTCTGTATAAGTTTTCAGGAGTATCTTTTGCTATTATTTTACGATTCCTAAGTACAATAACTCGATCTGCGAAAGGTAGCATATCATTGTGGTCATGAGTAGCTGTTAAAACCATAATATTTTTCTTTCTTAGATAGGCAAAGAGATTTCTTCGCATATTATTTTTTCTAAAATTATCAATATGGCTAAAGGGTTCATCAAGCAATAGTATATTAGGTTCTTGCGCCAAAACTCTAGCTAAAGCAACCCGTTGTTGTTGACCACCACTTAAATAACGAACTTTTGTATCGGCGAATTGACTCATTTCAATAATCTCTAGCAATTCTGTAGTACGTTCTTTTAAGAATTCAGGTTCTAAAACAGAAAGATATTGACTAACATTTTCGAATACGGTGGTATAAGGCATCAAATCAAAATCTTGCGAAAGATATTTCATATATGATTCACCAGGCACTAAATTATGACTAGGTCCTAAAACAGGAGTGTCGTTCCAGTATACCTCTCCCGTTTGTGTTTCTAAAAGGCCATATATTATTTTTAGCAAAGTACTTTTTCCGCATCCACTTTCACCTATAATACAGACATGCTCACCTTCATTAACTTTGAGGTTTATATCTTCCAAAATCATTGCCTCATCATAGGCAAAAGAGACGTGATCTACTTGCAGCATTATTTAAATGAAAACAGGGTTATTTTTTGTTATCTCAAATCATACATTAGTACTTTGATAATTAGGCTTTAAAGTAGTTTAACGCATCATTTAGGTGCACGTATCCATTCTTTAGATAAGATAAAAACCTTTAATTTAATCAAAGTAAATCGTTCTTGTTTTAGAAACGAACTTGGACTTAAAATATTTAAATTATTCTTTAAATTGTTTTAAAACCCCTTTATTTGGTAGTTTTTCAAAGCCCATATTATATAAAGTAAAACCAAAAATATCGGCATATTGTTCTATTGTTTTACTTACAGGCGTACCCGCGCCATGACCCGCATTGGTTTCAATACGAATGAGTGTGGGGTTATTTCCTGTTTGTTTTTCTTGTAGTTCTGCTGCAAATTTAAAGCTGTGTGCTGGTACCACGCGATCATCATGATCTCCTGTTGTAATTAAAGTTGCAGGATACCTTACTCCTTTTTTTACATTATGAACAGGGGAATAATTTTTAAGATATTCGAACATTTCTTTGCTGTCTTCGGCGGTGCCATAATCATAAGCCCAGCCTGCACCAGCGGTAAAGGTATGATAGCGTAGCATATCCATAACACCTACAGCAGGTAAAGCAACCTTCATTAATTCGGGTCGTTGTGTCATGGTGGCACCTACAAGAAGGCCGCCATTACTTCCTCCTCTGATAGCCAAATAATCAGATGAGGTGTATTTGTTTTCGATGAGGTATTCTGCGGCAGCAATAAAGTCATCAAATACATTTTGTTTTTGCATTTTGATGCCTGCCATATGCCATTTTTTACCATATTCACCTCCACCCCTAATGTTTGGAACCGCATAAATGCCTCCTTGTTCCATCCACACCAAATTAGCTACGCTAAAAGACGGGGTAATACTAATGTTGAAACCTCCGTAGGCATATAATAAGGTAGGGTTTTTACCATTAAGTTGAATTCCTTTTTTGTGGGTAATCATCATAGGAACTTTGGTGCCGTCTTTTGATGTATAAAAAATCTGCTTACTTTCATAATCATCAGATTTAATATCAATTTGTGGTTTCCAGTAGAGATCATAATCACCAGTTTCAACATTAAACTTATATGAGGAACTTGGAATCGTGTAATTGGTAAAATTAAAATAGAATTCTTTATCTTCTTTTTTGCCTCCAAAACCTGAAACAGTACCTAAACCCGGCAGTTTAACTTCTCTAATTAATTTTCCGTCATAATCATATTGTATAATTTTTGAGATGGCATCTACCATATATTCAGCAAAAAAATAGCCACCTCCGGTATTTGCTGTTAAAACATGTTCTGTTTCAGCAATAAAATCAACCCAATTTTCTACGTTTGGTTGGGTTGCATCAACAGTAACAATTTTTTTATTTGGGGCATTTCTATCGGTTACAATAAAAAGCTTTGAGCCTATATTTTCTAGAATATAATTGTTAGATTCTGTGTCATTTACTACGGGTTGTAAGGGCTCACTTTTATCTTTAAGATTTTGAATAAATAACTTATTACCATAGGTAGAGGTTGATGCAGATATGACTAAATATTGTTGATCTTCAGTAACATTTGCACCTACATAGCGATGTTTTTGTTCGGTTGTACCCCCAAAGATTAAAAGGTCTTTTGATTGGGGCGTACCTAATTTATGATAGTATACTTTATGTTGATCTGTTTTTGCAGAAAGTCCGCTACCTTTTGGTTTATCATAGCTAGAGTAGTAAAAACCTTCTTTTCCTTTCCAAGAAATTCCACTAAACTTAATGTCAACCAAGGTGTCTTCTAAAATCTCTTTCGTTACGGCGTTCATAACAATTGCTTTGCGCCAATCGCTACCCCCTTCAGAAATTAGGTAAGCTGCTAAAGTGCCATCTTTGGTAAAACTTAAGTTGGCTAGTGAAGTGGTACCATCTTTAGAAAACGTATTCGGATTTAGAAAAATCTCGGGTTCTCCATCTCCTTTTTTGCGATAAAGAACATATTGGTTTTGAAGGCCGTCATTTTTATAGAAATAGGTATAATCTCCTTTTTCAAAAGGAGCTGTAATTTTTTCGTAGTTCCAGAGTTTTTCTAATCGCTGCTTTAGAGCATCCCGAAACGGAATATGCTCTAAATACCCAAAAGTAGTTTGGTTTTGTTTTTTAACCCAAGTTTCAGTTTTAAGGCTTCGGTCATCTTCTAACCATCGGTATGGGTCTTTTAGTGTTGTTCCAAAATAAGTAGAAGAAGAATCTGCTTTTTCGGTTTTAGGATATTTCACAGTAATTGGTTCTTTTTTTAGTTGTTTTTCACAAGCCAATATTAACATAGCGGCTAACAAAACAAAAAATGATTTTTTCATTGTATATATAGGATTTGACTCTAAAAATACCATAAAAAAAACCTTTAAAAATTAATTTTTAAAGGTTTTTTTAACTTGTAAAATTCCTATACTAGGTTTTGTTGTACTAAATATTCAGCAATTTGTACTGCATTTGTAGCTGCACCTTTTCGCAAGTTATCAGATACAATCCACATATTTAAAGTATTTCTTTGGGTTTCATCTCTTCTAATACGCCCTACAAAAACTTCATCTTTGTCATGTGCATAAATAGGCATTGGATAGGTATTTGTATCGGGATTATCTTGTACCGTTACCCCTGGTGTTTCATTTAAAATTTTGAGTACTTCATTTAAATTAAAGTCATTGTTAAACTCTACATTTACCGACTCAGAGTGCCCACCAGCAGTTGGAATTCTTACTGCCGTTGCTGTAATAGAAAAAGTACGATCATCTAATATTTTTTGTGGTTCACGAGCCAGTTTCATTTCTTCTTTGGTATATCCATTTTCTAGAAAAACATCACAATGAGGTAACGCATTTCTGCTTATAGGATAAGGGTATGCCATTTCACCTTTAATACCTGCAATCTCATTTTCTAGCTGACGTACTGCTTTAACACCTGTTCCAGATACTGATTGGTATGTAGAGATAACCACACGTTTCATTTGGTATTTGTTATGTAGGGGTGCTAAAGCCATAACCAATTGAATAGTGGAACAATTGGGGTTTGCAATAATTTTGTCTTTTGCGGTAAGTTTAGTTGCATTTATTTCAGGAACTACCAATTTTTTAGAAGGGTCCATACGCCATGCCGACGAATTATCGATTACAGTTGTGCCAACCTCTGCAAATTTTGGTGCCCATTCTAAAGATGTAGCGCCGCCTGCGGAAAATATGGCAATATCTGGTTTCGAAGCTACTGCATCAGTAAGTCCAATTACCGTATGCGTAACTCCTTTGTATGTTAATTTTTTGCCTACAGAACGTGCTGAGGCTACTAATAGTAATTTGGTAATTGGAAAATTACGCTCGGCTAGTACTTTTAACATTACTTCGCCAACCATACCGGTGGATCCAACGATTGCTACTTTCACTTTGTATTAAATTTTATATTAGACAACAAATGTAGGTAATGCCTAGAATCTCACAAGCAGAAGTACTAAACATGATAATAATATAACAAAATATGTTAAATATAACAGCTGATGGTAACCCAATAAACTACTTCTATGTTTAGCCAAAAAAAACCGTCAACATGTAAAATACAATATTGACGGTTTTGAATGCAGAAATATCACACCATCAAAAGACAGGGTGATCTTTTTTATTTTTTTAAAGCATCACGAATTTCAGTAAGTAATTCTTCTGCGGTTGGTCCTGCTGGTGCAGCTTCTTTTTCTGGTTCTTTTGTTTTGTTGTATCCCTTAATCATCATGAACATTACAAAACCTACAATAATTAAATTGATAATGGTGTTGATCCATTTACCGTAGCGTATTGCATTTGCTTCTTTTACTACAGTAACGCCATCTGCTGCCATTACGGCTGGGTCAAGTTCAATAGCCATAGTTGCAAAGTCAAGTCCGCTTGCAAAGTGCCCAACGATTGGCATAATTATGTCTCCTACAAAGCCATTGATGACTAGACCTAAGGCCCCTGCCATAATTACAGCTACAGCAAAGTCAAGGACATTGCCAGTCATAATAAATTCTTTAAATTCTTTTAACATGTTACTAGTGTTTTAGTTATTGTTTTATTTATAGTTGCAATTTAATGCGCGGCAATTTAATGAAAATTGCGATGTTAAATCTAATGGTTAAGTACAATTTTAATTTTTAGTAAAAACACGCTTTACCCTTTGCGAAATACCCGTTAAAAGTTCGTAAGATATGGTATTGGCAGAGGCCGAAAATTCTGACGCATTTGGATTTTCTCCAAAAATTATAACTTCGTCACCTTCATTACATGGGATATTAGTAATATCAATCATTATCATATCCATGCAAACGTTTCCTATTATAAATGCTTTTTTACCGTTTACGTATACCCAAGTTTTTCCTTTACCATATATTCTGCCAATACCGTCTGCATGTCCTATAGGCAGGGTAGCTATGGTTTTAAATGTTTTAGCGGCAAAAGCTCTATTATAGCCTACAGTTTCGTTGGGCTTAATGGTATGAATTTGAGAGATTATTGTTTTTAAAGTGGCTACTGGTTTTAAAAGTTGATCAACATGAGCTTCATTACCAAACCCATAAAGACCTATTCCACTTCGAACCATATCATATTGGGCCTCACTAAAGTTAGTAATACCCGAAGTATTTAGTAGGTGTCGAATAGGAGTATAGCCAAGATTATGACAAAATTTTTGTGTTATATTTTCGAACGATCGTAGTTGTGCTTGCGTAAAATGTTTTTCATTTAAATCTTCAGAGGCTGCCAAATGAGAAAATACACCCGTTACTTTAATGGCCGTTGTTTGTAAAATTTGATCGCTAACTACTTCAATCTCTTTTTCTGCAAAGCCCAAACGGTTAAGGCCTGTATTAAATTTAATGTGAATAGGGTAGGCGGTTTGTCCGCTATTTTGGGCACTTTTTATAAAGCTATCTAGAATTTTTTGAGAATATATAGTGGGTGTTAGTTGGTGTTTTAAAAGAAGATTAAAATTAATAGCCTGCGGGTGAAGTACAAGAATTGGAATTTTTATACCCGATTTTCTGAGTGCAACACCTTCTTTTGTATAAGCAACTGCTAAATAATCTACCCCTAGTGCCTCTAGTTTTTCAGCAATTTTTATGGCATCACTTCCGTAAGCAAAGGCTTTTAGAACCGCTAAAAATTTAGTGCTCGATTTTATTTTTGAACTTAAATAGCGATAGTTATGCTCTAAGTGATTCAGGTTTATTTCTAAAACAGTCTCTTGGGTTTTAGCCATTTAAATCGTTTTTCGTCATCTTTTCTTCTTCAGTATCAGGGGTGCTGTCTTCTACTGTTTCATTAAGCATGGCTTTGTAATATGCTGCCCTACTAAGGGGTTCATATGCTTCTGTTTCGCCTAACATTACTAGATCGTCATTATTAGATTTGCGAAAACTATAGCTGGCCAAGTTACCGGTTCGAGTGCAAATCGCATGTACTTTGGTAACATATTCTGCAGTTGCCATAAGTGCGGGCATTGGACCAAAAGGTTTACCCTTAAAATCCATATCAAGACCTGCAACAACAACGCGAACGCCCTTGTTTGCAAGATCATTACAGACTCTTATAATTTCATCATCAAAAAATTGTGCTTCATCAATTCCCACAACATCACAGGTATCTCCTAAAATTCTAATGTTTGCGGCTGCCGGAACTGGAGTTGATCTAATTTCATTAGCATCATGAGAAACTACCATTTCTTCATGGTAGCGAACATCCACCATGGGTTTAAATATCTCTACTTTCTGTTTGGCAAATTGTGCACGCTTAAGTCTACGTATCAATTCCTCGGTTTTACCAGAAAACATAGATCCGCAGATAACTTCTATCCATCCGAATTGTTCTTTATGATTAACCGTATTTTCAAGAAACATTTTGTAATTTTAGACGAAAATAAGGTGTTTTTTCGTTCAGGTTGTACTAAGATGTAAATTTACAAAAGAATGGTGCATTTTTAACGTAATTATAAGCTGAAACGCGTTCTTCTTTTTAAATTTTATGTTTTACTAAAATTATATTGTTTCATAAAAAAGGCTTTTGATTATTATTGTAGCTATAAACTTTTAAACAAACAAAGAATTTTCATATGAAAAGAAAATTGAAAGATGAGTTGATAAAACTGTCAACCGACATTATTACTTCTAGAGATAAGAATGACATCTCAGATATGTATGAATCTGCTAAAAACTTATATGAAAAGCTGGCAGTCTTAAAGTTTATTGATGAGAAACTAAACGATATTGAGATTGATGTTTCTAAAAACATAATTGCGGCAAAGTTTGAGACTATGGCAAATGCAGTTTTAAATGCAAATTCTGGGGTGCCTGAAACTAATCCGCATCAAGAGGATATTATTACCCCTGGAATGGATACCATAAAAGATATGGTGTCAGAAATGCCAAATAAAAGTTCAAATGATTCGGTTTTAAATGATTTTTTAGGAAAACCTAATTTGATGAAAAATGATAAGGACCTTTTTATGCCCCCAAAAAAGGCAGAAGTAAAAAGTACAATGGCGACCAAGTCTTTAAATGATAAATTAACAGGAAAGGAGATTAAAATTGATTTAAATAATAGACTTGCTTTTGTAAAACACTTGTTTAATGGTAGTACCGAAGACTATAATCGCGTATTATCACAACTAGCAACTATAGACACAGAAGAAAGATCTATCTCTTTTATTGAGAATATGGTAAAACCTGATTATGACAATTGGGCAGAAAAAGAAGAGTATGTAGAACGCTTTATAGGCTTTATTCAACGCCGATTTAGTTAAGGGCTTTTGTTTTTTAACAAGAGCGATTTATAAAGGTTATTAATTAAAAGCGCCAGATACTTTTCGTATCTGGCGCTTTTTAATTTTATATACTAATCTTAACCTCTTTGAGACAAGGATTAAAAAGTACAGTTAGTTAGATGCACTTGAAGTTATCATAACTTCAATTAAACCTGAAACGGCAGGCACGTGATCGCCTTTTGCTGTTTCTTCTTCTACGGTACCACCTTCATCTGAACCTGTGTTTGGAGTACCTTGTCTTAAAGGCTGAGTGCTACCTGCGCCAGCATACTCATCTACCTCAGTACCTGCATCGTATAGGCTAACCATGCTGGTAATATCGCCAGAAATTGGGGTGCCGTTGTTAAAAAGATTTATCTCATCTGCGCCAATAAACCAGTCATTAGATTGTATTAGCATAGTTGCAAAACTTAGTTTATCTCCAGCTTCTGCAGTAAAAGTAAAAGAGTAAGAATTAGTAGGAAGAATAGGGCCCGGGTTTGATGAGCCAACAGGTGTGTTAAACACATTCATATAGCCAGATACATTACCATCCTCTGCTAGGTTTTCTAAAGCTTCAGAAGCGGCTGATCCATCAGTAAAAATGGTGTTTTCTCCAATTGCGTATGTGCCAGGAGCATATGGCGAAACATAACCACTTGCAGCACTTACTGCCATAGCTAAGGGCATATTATTTCCATCTTCCGCAAGATTTTCTAAACCTTCTGAAGCGGCTTCACCAGTTGTAAACAGTGCCGATTGTTCTGCGAAATTTACAACCCAAACACCAGGCGCTAAAGGTGACGGGAGTGTTAAGTTATTTGTAAGGTTCGTTATTGTAACTGTAAATCGCGTTCCACCGTCATGGGCTACATTTACTCTAATTGCTTCTTCAACAGAAGGGTACATAAAGTCGTCGTCGTCTATGTTTTCGATAAGTTGTACAGTTCCGTTTTCATCTGTTCCTGTATTTGGTCCTTCTTGATTATCAGGTTGGTTTGCTCCTGTTCCGGGCATTTCATTTTCCTCGGTGCCAGCATCCCATAGTTTAAAGGCCGAAGTAACATCACCAGTAACTGCCGTTCCATCTTCATTGTATAGGGCAAATCCTTCTTCATTAGGTGCAAAGAATAAATCATTGGATTTAACATACATGGTAGCCAGGTTTAGGTAGTGCCCTTCACCTGCATCAAAAGAAAAAGAGATGTTATTGCCTGGCATTATTGCTGTAGTAGTACCAGAAGCAAAATAATCTTTTGCTTCAATAACGTTTTTAATAGTAACTGTAAATTCGGCCGAATTTGCTTCTGGCGTGGTTGGTGTATCATCGTCGTTATTACACGAAATAAATAGCAGTATACCACACAGGGCGCCTAAAGATTTTTTCAAATTTTGTTTTAACATGATTTTGAGTGTTTTAATATTTAAAACAAATGTACCGTCTTAGTTTCATGCAAAAATCACGAAAAGATCACATAAGTGTCATTATTCTCTTACAGTTGATTTTTGTTAGCTATTGTTTTATAAGAGTTTTGATACACATTATGTAACTTGCGTTTTTAAACCTTATGATTTTATGAATCTGCAAAAAATAGCCTACTATTCGGCTACAGGAATCCTTACGGTAATTATGTGTTTTTCAGTTTATAACTACCTCGTACATTATGAGGTAATAGTTGGTTATTTTGAGCGATACCAGTATCCTTCTTATTTGGTTTATCCGCTAGCTGTTGCCAAAATTTTAGGACTTATAGCCATATGGGGTAATTTTTCTAAGTCTTTAAAAGAATGGGCTTATGCTGGTTTTTTTTTCGATATTACTTTAGCAATTGCAGCTCACTTGATAGCGAAAGATGGCGGTCAAGGCTTCGCTATAGTGGCTTTTATTGCTTTAATGAGTTCTTATTTTTTAGAAAAGCAAATTCGAAAGTAAAATTATGGGGAAATTATATTTAGTGCCAACACCGATAGGAAATTTAGAAGATATTACCTTGCGTGCTCTACGTATTTTAAAACAAGTAGACCTAATTTTGGCTGAAGATACCCGAACGAGCGGTAAGCTTTTGCAACATTTTAAAATTACCACCCCGATGCATAGCCACCATATGCATAACGAGCATAGAACAGTTGCAGCTTTGGTAAAACGCATGCAGGCAGGAGAAACACTAGCTTTAATATCTGATGCAGGTACACCCGCAATTTCTGACCCCGGGTTTTTATTAACTCGAGCTTGTGTTGAAAACGCCATTAAAGTAGATTGTTTACCAGGTGCAACAGCTTTTGTACCCGCCTTAGTAAATAGTGGTCTTCCAAATGATAAATTTATTTTTGAAGGATTTCTTCCTGTTAAAAAGGGGCGTCAAACGCGATTAAAATTTCTTGCAGAGGAAAAAAGAACTATGGTGTTTTATGAATCTCCACATAAATTGCTAAAAACGCTTCGTGATTTTATAAGCTATTTTGGTGCAGATAGGGCTATTTCGGTTTCTCGTGAATTAACAAAAATATACGAAGAAACTGTAAGAGGCACAGCCGAAGAAGTTTTACAGCACTATACGAATAAACCCCCTAAGGGTGAGATCGTTATTGTGGTAGGCGGAGGATAAATAAGAAACCCAAATTATAACTTGAAAAGAGTCTTTTGGTCTTTTACATTACAATTTGGGTTATTACATTATGACTTAATATTGTGATCCGTCATGTTTTCCTTTTTCCCAACCGTGTTTTCCTAAAAATTGGTTGCCACTATCAACCGCACCATCTTCAATAGAAGTTCCCATAGAATCGTTCCAACGGTTAAGATATCCGAAGAGCGAAATAACACCTAGCATTTCTACAATTTCACCTTCATTCCAATGCTGATACAAGCGTTCTTTTATTTCTGCATTTACGCCATTAGGTACCTGTGATGCCAGTAAAGAGAAATCTAAGGCTACTCGTTCTGCTTCAGAAAAAGCAGGGTGGGTTCTATAATCCCATATATTATCTAGTTGTTCTTGTTCTGCTCCATAACGTTCTGCTGCGCGTATAGCATGTGCCTGACAATAACGGCATCCGGTGGCATTACTACTTACCCAAGCAATCATACGCTTTAGGGCAGATGTAACTCTGCCTTCGTTGGCCATAACTGCCATATTCAAATTAATAAAGGCTTTTGATATTGCAGGGCGATGTTGCATTGTTAAAACTGAATTAGGACAAAACCCTAAGGTTTCATTAAAAAATTCAGCCAATTTTTTAGTTTCAAGACTATGATCAGGGTCAAGGGGAGTTACTAAAGGCATTTGTTATAATTTTAGGTTAGTATGAATGAAATATAATTCTAAAATGTGATACAAAAATAGCTTTTAATAGCTTAGCTAATTATTGTACTTTTATTGCCTACAAGAAACGAAAATTTATGGCGACAACAAATCATATCACTACTAAGTGGCTCGGTAATATGGCCTTTGAAAGTAACAATCCTTCTGGGCATAGTTTAAAAATAGATATTGCTACTGAGGATGGGGGCGATAGCAGCGGATTTAGACCTAAAGCTTTAATGTTATCATCATTAGCAGGATGCTCTGGGCTTGATGTTGCATCGCTTATTAAAAAGATGAAGCTAGAGGTTGAAGAATTTACGATTGAAACTATCGCTAATTTAACTGATGAGCACCCAAAATTTTACGATAAAGTGATCGTAGAATATCATTTTCATGGCAATAATTTAGATAAAAAAAAGCTGCAAAGAGCAGTAGATTTATCTATTGAAAAATATTGTGGCGTTATGGAGATGTTTCGTCAATTTGCAGAACTTGAGATCAAAACAGTTTTTCACTAAGAAATAGAAAACCATTTTTTTTGATTATTTCGGGAGCCATGTTATCATATAAGGCGCCTACTTTGTAGTTTTATTATGACCCCTTTTGGCATTAAACTACTTTGTGCTAGGTATGGTAACGGGCTCAAAATTGGTAACCAGTACTATAATTTTAATTGAATAGTTTAGAATAAAGATGCGCTGGACCATTAAACCTAAACCAGAACAAAAAGACATTGATGCTTTATCAAAGGCATTAAAAGTTGATGATTTGGTGGCTCAATTACTTTTACAACGAGGAATTACTACCTATGAGCAGGCTAAAAAATTCTTTCGGCCACAGCTCTCAGATTTACATGATCCTTTTTTAATGAAGGATATGGATATTGCAGTTGCTCGAATTGAACAAGCTATTTTAAGAAATGAGAATATTCTTGTTTTTGGCGATTATGATGTAGATGGCACAACATCGGTAGCTCTTGTTTCTTCTTATTTAATGAGTTATTACCCAAATGTAGCTACCTATATACCCGACCGCTATGATGAAGGTTATGGGGTGTCTTACAAAGGAATTGATTTTTCAGAGGATAATAACTTTTCTCTTATTATTGCCTTAGACTGTGGAGTAAAGGCTATTGAAAAGGTAGCTTATGCTAAAGAAAAAGGAATTGATTTTATTATCTGTGATCATCACCGACCTGGCGATACGTTGCCAAGTGCCATTGCCGTTTTAGACCCTAAGCGTGATGATTGTAACTATCCGTACAGCGAGCTTTGTGGTTGTGGAGTAGGTTTTAAACTTGTGCAAGCCCTTGCCTCAAGAAAGGGCCAAACTATTGATGATTTAGTTCAATATTTAGATTTGGTAGCTACCGCTATTGGGGCAGATATTGTGCCTATTACGGGTGAAAACCGGGTCTTAGCCTACTACGGTTTGCAGCGAATTAATACAGATCCAAGAACGGGTTTTAAAGCAATTATTAATCAAGTAAAAAAAACAACACTTACTATTACCGATGTTGTTTTTATAATTGCACCACGTATTAATGCTGCTGGTCGTATGAAGCATGGTCACCATGCTGTAAATTTACTGGTAGAAAACGATACGAAACAAGCCACAAAAATCGCAAGCGAGATAGAAAAATTTAACTTAGATAGAAGAAGTTTAGATCAAGAAACAACTAAAGAAGCGCTTGCACAAATACGAGAAAACAACGAAGAAGAAGGTTTTACCTCTGTAGTTTATAAAGCTGATTGGCATAAAGGAGTTATTGGTATTGTTGCCTCTCGTTTAACAGATACTTATTATCGACCCACTTTAGTGTTTACTAAAAGCGGTGATAAATTGGCAGCTTCTGCACGATCTGTAAAGGGTTTTGATGTATATAATGCTTTACAAGCCTGTGCAAATTATTTAGAACAATTCGGAGGGCATAAATATGCCGCTGGTCTTACCCTTTTAGAAACACAGTATGAAACCTTTAAAAAGCAGTTTGAAAAAGTGGTATCTGAAACAATAGACCCTAGGTTTCTTAGTCCTGAAATAAGTGTTGATGCGGTTATTAATTTAAAAGAGATAAGCCCTAAATTAATGCGAATAATTAAGCAGTTTGAGCCATTTGGACCAGGTAATAGGACACCTGTTTTTATGGCCGAAAAGCTTCAAGATTCTGGTTACGCAAAAGGGGTTGGACAAGACAAAGCACATCTGAAAATGGCAGTTGTACAAGATGGTTATGGCCCATTTGGTGCTATTGGTTTTAATTTAGGAGAGAAATTACCGCTAGTTTTCAATAGAAACTATTTTGATGCTGTTTTTTCTTTAGATGAAAATGAATGGCAAGGTAATATTAGTATACAACTGAAATTGAAAGACCTTAAATGATTATTTAATGCAACACTATTTGGTCATTAAATTTAGAAGAAACGGGTCTATTTTATAAGGTTATTTTTTGTGCCAAATTAGAGGAAAAATAGGTGAATGATTCTAAAATTTTTGAGATTAATTTTTTATCAAAAAAAAATGATGCGATTTAAATTAAGGCAAAAAGCTAAGATTTTACTTTTAAAAATTATAAATAAGTATCAATGGTTTATTCAATTTTCGGTTTTTGTTATTTTAAAAGAAAAGGTATACCTGCCAATGAACCAACCAAGAAAAGATGCGTATGTGCTAGTACGGGAACTAAGAATTAGAAGCAACGATTAGCATGAGTGCTTGAAACTATATTTAAAAAAGAACCAATTTGAAATTATCATCTAATGTCAAAAATATTAGACCCATACGCTTCGCTTCGCTTTAGAGAATTTAATATCTTTTTGATGGCTCGTTTTGCTATGGTTTTTGCTTGGTCAATGCAATTTATAGTCATTGAATGGCAGGTGTATTCGATGACAAAAGATCCGTGGTCTTTAGGTGTTATTGGACTAATGGAAGTAATACCCGCTGTTTTAATGGCGTTATTTGCTGGTCATATCGTAGATCAAAAGGAAAAGCGTAATCTTCTAATAAAATGTATACTCGGCTTTTCGGTAATCAGCTTTGGTCTATTTTTACTTAGCGACCCATCATTAGCAATAAAACTAAGCTCAAAAGCCATCTTGTATGGTATCTATTTTTTAGTGTTTCTTGGGGGTATTGTGCGGGCTTTTTTAGGCCCTACTATTTTTTCGTTGATTGCATTAATTGTTCCTAAAAAATACTATCCGAATGCGGCAACTTGGAGTAGTACTACATGGCAAATGGCATCGGTTTTAGGTCCTGCATTAGCTGGTTTTTCTATTAGTTGGATTGGGGTTCATTGGTCTATGTGTGTTATTTTTTCGTTTTCGGTTATGGCTTTACTTGCTATTTTACAGATTAGTCGAAAACCTATATTAAACCCTAAAATTGGCGAGCCTATTTTTAAAAGTCTTAAAGAAGGATTACAATTTGTTTTTGGAGCAAAAGCAATTTTAGGTGCTTTAACACTTGATATGATTGCTGTTTTATTTGGCGGTGCTGTTGCCCTATTACCAGTTTTTGCTCAAGATATTTTACAGGTAGGCTCTGAGGGTTTTGGGGTGCTAAGGGCTGCGCCAGCTGTTGGTGCCGCCATTACTATGATAGGCTCTACCCGTTTTCCTATTCATAAATATGCTGGAAAAAAATTGTTATATGCCATTTTTGGTTTTGGATTATCCATTATTATTTTCGGTCTATCTACCTCTTTTTGGTTGTCTGTTTTTGCGCTTTTTATGAGTGGTGCTTTAGATGGTATTTCTATGGTGATACGGCAAACCATTTTGCAATTAAGAACACCAGATCATATGCGGGGTAGAGTGGCCTCTGTAAATTCTATATTTGTAGGCTCTTCTAATGAGCTGGGCGCTTTTGAAAGTGGAGTAACTGCAAAGCTTATGGGTGCCGTAACTGCCGTGGTATTTGGTGGTACAATGACGCTGCTTACCGTAGGTTTTACTGCTTTTATTTCACCTTCGTTTAGACAGTTAGACTTAAGAAAAGAAGTGGAAGCTCACGAAGCATCAAGTTAAAAAAACTACGACTCTAGCTTTACTAGTGAAAGTTCTGAACCATCAAAAATAGCATAGGTGTAATAATGAATCCAGTCACCAAGATTGGTATATTTTGAATTTTCATTTAGTGTTATTTCTAAAGGTAGGTGTCTATGACCAAAAATAAAATGATCATAATGCTGGGTTTCTAATTTGCGTTTTGCATACTGCACCAGCCATTCTTTGTTTTCTCCTAAAAATTTAGCATCGTCATCACCAGAAATTAGTTTATTTTTTACTGATAAGTGCTGCGCCAAACGCACACCCAAATCTGGATGCAACCATCGATAAAGCCATTTAGATAAAGGATGGGTAAATACTTTTTTCATGCGCTTATAGCCTTTGTCGTTTGGGCCTAATCCATCGCCATGACCAATAAAAAAAGAAACACCATTGATCTTAAATTGTTGAGGTTTATGAAAGACAGGTATGTTAAGTTCTTTTTCAAAATAACCATTCATCCACAAATCGTGATTGCCAACAAAGTAATAAATTGGAATTCCTGCATCAGATAATTCGGCTAATTTGCCCAATGTTCGGGTAAAACCCTTTGGAACTACTGTTTTATATTCCATCCAAAAATCAAAAAGATCGCCTAATAAAAAAATAGCTGCCGCATCTTTTTTTATAGTATCAAGCCAGGCGACAAACTTTTTTTCACGAGGTCTACTGGCCTCCATTGTTGGAGCGCCTAAGTGATTGTCACTTGCGAAGTATACTTTTTTACCTTTTGTAATATTGATGTTGGTCATGTAATTGTAAAGATAATAAGCCTTAGTTGTCACTTGCATACCACTCTGCAAATGAGGAGTCTGTTTCTTGTAGTTTAAGCGAATGTAATTTTATGTTTTCAGGTAATCGACTCCTAATTTTATCGGCAAAATTAACAACCATGTTTTCACTGGTAGGCTGGTAGTCGGCAAGTATAACGTTATGCCCTCGATTTACAAGCTCTTTTGCTAACTCTAAATGAGGTGTATTTTTATTAAAAACGGTAGCATGGTCAAATTGATCTACAATTTCTTCTTTTACAATTTTCTTTAGATCACTAAAATCGATCACCATACCTAATTTTACATGAGAAGTATCTGTAATGGGTTTGCCTATAACGGTTACAGAAAGCTTGTAACTATGCCCATGAACATTTCTACATTTACCATCGTAACCATATAGGGCATGACCGGTTTCAAAATTGAATTGTTTGGTTATTCTGATTTTGCTCATGGTAAAATATTGAGCAACAAAGGTAGCGATTCTTTAAAATGAAATAAAGAATTTATAAAAGTAGGTTCTTCTAATAATTCATTTAACCGTAAAGATGGTTTTCATCTATTGTTGATGTATGTGGTTTTGGGTAGTGCTGTTAGTTTTATTATCGCTTAAATCGTCTTCGAGAGCGCACACGATTAACAAAATAACTTACTACAACAAAAAGTGCTAGAAGCGGAAAAATAAGATCACCGTTTAAAAAATTTAAAATATCCATACGTTCAAAAATCTATTTAGGGGAATAAAACGAGAAATACAGGGTTTTATTATTTTTTGAATTTAGAAAGGGCATTTCTTGTAAATGTTGATAAAACAAGCTTTCCCGTAATTGCTGCTCGTTCGGGTAGTAGCGTTTTCCAATGAGAAGTGTCTTCCCAGAGTACTTTCTTCCATTCTTCTAGTGCTTCTGGGTTGTAAGATGCTAGCTGTTTAGTAAAAAAGTCAAGATTTTCATCTAGTTCTTTTGTGGTTTCGAACACTTTTGAAAACAAGCCTTTTTCTTTTGCCCAGTAGGCATTTTTCCATTCAGAAGGATGAAGTGATAAATTTGAAAGGGCAGCAGTTCCTATTTTACGTTTTACCGCAGGTGCAATAACTAGTGGTGCAATACCAATAGCTAATTCTGAAAGACGAATAGAGGCCTCTACCGTTGCAAACACATAGTCGCAAGCCGCTGCCAAGCCAACGCCGCCACCTACAGTTTTACCTTGCACGCGACCAACGATTACTTTTTTACAGTTTCGCATAGCATTAATTACGTTGGCAAAACCACTAAAAAAGACTTTTCCTTCTTCTAAATTTGATACTGCCATTAATTCATCAAATGAAGCTCCTGCGCAAAAAGCGCGGTCTCCTTCAGATTTTAATAAGATTACAGATATGTTTGAATTTTCTGAAAGTTTATCAAATTCAGCAGTTAGCCGTTGTAATAACTCTGCAACAAACGAATTACTAGCAGGATGCCCGAATTCTATTGTGGCAATGCTACCATTAATTTTAGTGTATAAACTTCCGTTTGTTCTAGTTGTACCCATAAAAATGAATTTTTGGTAAAATTAGTGGTTTTGAAGTAAGGGTCGAAATTTTCTTCTAAACTTCCAAACTAAGGCCGATCCTCGTACAAACATCCATACGGTAAAAGCAATCCATATACCATAAAAACCCCAATTGAGATAGTTGCCAAGTACTAAAGTGGGTATGAAACCTAAAAATGTTGCTGCTAACAAGGTATTTCTCAGATATTTCATTTCTCCTAATCCTTTAAAAAGGCCGTCTAAAACAAAAGCCACCGTATTCATAGGCAATCCTATAATTACAATAAAAAATATACCATAAAATGCTTCTAAAACGGCAGTTTCATTTGAGAATAGATGGCCAATTGGGCGATAAAATATACAAGCTATGAAGGCTAAAATAAGACTAACAAGAAAGCCATAAAACACTATTTTTTTTGCCAAAATCCATAATCCGTTATAATCTTTAGCTCCTAAAAGCCTTCCACCGATAATATTACCTGCAGCCCCGTAACCATCAATAAAAAAAGCAGAAAAAAGCCAAATATTAATGGCGATGGTATGCGCGCCAATATAGGCATCACCAAGTGCAGTTGCCTCTCTAACCGCTAAAATAATAGCTGTGTTTAAAGCGATAGCTCTTACAAAAAGATTTAAACTCATTACCACTAAACGGCCAAGTTCTTTATGTAAAGTAAATTTTAATTTTAGACTGATAGACGTTTTGGTAATTAAAAGTATAAATGCCATTAGCGCCATAATACATTGCGCTATTAAACTAGCCCAGGCGGCACCTTCTAAGTACATAGGTTTTATAAAACCTTCGATACCGTATACTAAGGTAAGATCGAGTAACACATTTAAAACAGCACCTACAAGGGCTATTATCATTGGCCAATAGGTGTTTTGTAGTCCTCTAAAAATACCCATAACCGCAAATACAAACAAAGTAAGAGGAAAACCCCAAACGCGGATAGAGTAATATGAAATACAGTATTCTAGAATTTTGCCAGAGGCATTTAGTAGTTTAAAAATATCTTCAACAATAAAGATGGTACCAACTAATATCAGTATACTCAAGCTAATATTGAGCGCAATAGCTTGAGCGGGCAAGGTTTTAACTTCTTCAATTTTTCCTGCGCCTAAATATTGAGAAATAATAGCAGAAATGGCGCTTCGGGTTTGACCGAGAATCCAGATGAGCATTGATAAAAAGGACCCCACGATGCCTGCTGCAGCTAAAGATTCAAGTCCGTCAACAGGAATATTTCCTACAATGGCAGTGTCGGTTATTGATAATAATGGTTCTGCAATGCCTGCAATAGTTGCAGGAATAGCCAGTTTGTTTATATTCTTGAAATTTATAACAGGGCGTGTAAGAATCATATTTTAAAGAACCAGCTCGTAGCAATGAAAAGGATATTTGCTTTGCTTTGGAAAAAAAATATCCCCTAAACGTTGATAACCTCGTAGTTCATAAAATTTTTGATTCCTTTTATTTTGACTGAAAGTATCAAGGCGAACCGAATTAAATTGATTCTCTTTTGCGTAGTTTTCTGCAAAATTCATGAGTTGTTGTGCGTAGCCTTTTTTTTGATATTTTGGATGAATAGAAAGCCGGTGAATATAGAGATTGTTTTCATTTGATGTCAACCAATTTATAGACTTGTATTCAGCATCCATTAATGTTGAGCATACTATGGTACCGATAATTTCGTTGTTTCTTTCTAGAACAAATAGTTCATTTCGTTCAATGTCTTTTTTAAAAGCAGCGGCGTTTGGGTAATGTTCATTCCATTGATAAATTTCTTTAGAGATCATAAAAGCAGCGCAAGCTTTAGTGATGACTAAAATGTCAGGAATTTCCGATATCTTTGCATTTCTTATCATGCCTAAAGTTTAATTATTTGTAAATTTAGAATAATAATTAATACCCTTTTAAAATGAAAAATATTCTTGTACCAATAGGAACCAGTTCAAACTCGGGTGAAACCCTGCAATATGCTGTAGATTTTGCTGCCGAATTTTCCGCACAAGTTTTTGTAATGGATGTTTTTAACGTTTCAGCAAAGACCGGAAGTTTAGCAAATCTTACTGGAAAAATAGCAGAGAGTAGTAAAGAACGTTTAAAAGCAGTTATTGATAAAGTTGATGTTAAGGGTACCACGGTTAAGATTGCCACCTATAATGGAGACATATCTGATGGTTTAAATGAAATTGATGAAGAATTGGGTATTGATTTAATTATTCTAGCTCCTCGTAGTAACGATATTAAAGAAGAGGTATACCTAGGTCATACCACCGGTAGAATTATTAAAAAGACCAATATACCTGCTCTTATTGTGCCAAAAGGAACTGTTTTTTCGCCATTTAAAAAGGCCTTGACAGCTTTTAAATCGGGTATCATTAAAAAGAAAAAAGCATTACAACCTTTGCTTAAGTTTCATAAAAAGTTTGAAACAGGGGTTAATTTACTTTTGGTAAAAACAACAGGCTATACGCAAGAAGATTTGAAAATTGATCCTGCTTTGATGGATCTTTGTGAAAAGTTAACAGTTACAGAAAATGCAACTACTTACTTAGGGGTAACGGAACATTTTCAATCAGCCAAGCCCGATTTATTGGTTGTTTTTAGAAGAAAAAGAGGTTTTTTTAAGAAACTATGGGAGAAAGATACCATTCTTAAATCTGAATTTTTTGCACCCATACCAGTATTGGTGTTGCGGGTGAAGAAAGACTAATTACTATCTAATACCTTCGAAAGCATTTTGTAAGCTTGACAAAAAGTATTTTCTTTGTTTGCGTTAAAAAGGGGGATTAGCTCAGCTGGCTAGAGCGCTTGCCTGGCAGGCAAGAGGTCACCGGTTCGACTCCGGTATTCTCCACTAGTATTAACAGGGCTTCACAGATGTGAAGCCTTTTTCTTTTTTCACAATGCACAGTTTGTGCACACTTTTAAAAATGTCTTCATTTTCTGATAAAATTTAGCATAAATAGACTGAATTTAAGTCAAATAAGTGCAAATAATAGTACCGTAAACCCTTTATTGTACGGGATATTTAAAAATCAGTTTGGGTAAATGTTTGACCACTTTTGCTTAATAATAATATTTTTAGTGTGTCAATTTTAAAAATCAGGTAGTATCATTCAAGCTACATCGATAGCGTATACGTTTAGTTTAAATTTTTAAGTATTGATTATCAAATATTTAAAAATAGGGATATATTTATTAACTAAATTTAACTGATTGCAGCTTCAGAGGTATACTACCTTGTAGCTGTGGCCAAATTGGTTGGAAAACTAAAGATTTCAATTATGAAAAAAATATGGGTTTGGTCTATTACCGCAGCCTTAGCGGGTTTTTTATTTGGGTTCGATACCGTTGTTATTTCGGGAGCGGATAAAAAGCTACAAGCACTATGGAATTCTTCAGATGCTTTTCACGGTATTGTAGTAGTAGGAATGGCACTATGGGGAACTGTAGTTGGCGCACTATTTGGGGGTATTCCAACCAATAAGATTGGGCGTAAGAAAACCTTGATTTGGATTGGTATACTTTATACGATTTCTGCTTTGGGCTCAGCATTTGCCAATGATCCGATTACGTTTGCAGTTTTTAGATTTATAGGAGGTCTTGGTGTAGGAGCGTCTACGATAGCCGCCCCGGCTTATATCTCGGAAATTGCACCAGCCAAGGATAGGGGTAAATTGGTTGGATTATACCAGTTTAATATCGTTTTCGGGATTTTGATTGCCTTTTTTTCGAACTATTTGCTAAATGGTATCGGCGAAAATGCATGGCGTTGGATGGTTGGGGTTGAAGCGATTCCTGCTGTTTTGTACACCATATTCGTATTAACGGTTCCCAAGAGCCCGAGATGGCTTATTACCAAGTTCAGAAATGATGAGGCGCAAAAAGTACTTCAATTAATAAATCCCGATCAAAATCCAGAGAAAATGATGCTTGATATTAAGGATGAAATGCAAAACACGGTGCCGCAAGAAACTATTTTCATTAAAAAATACCGCTTCCCATTAATACTGGCTTTTAGTATTGCTTTTTTTAACCAGTTATCTGGTATCAATGCATTCCTATACTACGCTCCCAGAATAATGACCGAGGCGGGCCTCGCAGAAAGTTCAGCACTTTTAAGCAGTATAGGTATCGGGATTATCAACATCCTCTTCACACTTCTAGGCATTTACCTCATTGATAGGGTGGGGCGGAAACAATTGATGTATGCTGGTTCTATTGGTTACATAGTATCACTATCTTTAGTGGCCTGTGCGTTTTTCCTAGACTGGCAAGGTATCGCCATGCCTATATTTTTATTTTTGTTTATAGCAGCGCATGCTATTGGGCAAGGCACCGTAATCTGGGTATTTATTTCTGAAATATTTCCTAACCATTTAAGAGGTTCAGGACAGTCCTTTGGAAGTTCTGTGCATTGGATTCTGGCCGCCGCAGTACCCTCTTTGATACCAGTTTTGTTTTCAACAATTGGTGCGGGGGTGGTTTTTGCCTTTTTTGCATTTATGATGGTACTACAGCTACTTTTCGTAGCATTTGTAATGCCGGAGACCAAGGGTGTTTCTTTAGAAAATATGCAAGAATTATTAAGTACGAAAAAAAAATAACAATGAAATATTCTGCCATTATCATCTTATTACTGTTCTGTTTGGGCTGTAGGCAAGAAAAAGTTCAAATAAAAAAAGAAGATCGGGTCGAAGTTCAAAATTATAATGAGCCTCATCGCCCCCAATTCCATTTTACGCCACCTTCAAAATGGATGAACGATCCTAACGGAATGTTTTATTATGATGGGGAGTATCATCTGAGCTATCAATATTATCCGGATAGTACAGTTTGGGGGCCGATGCATTGGGGTCATGCGATATCCAAGGATTTAGTGCATTGGGATCATTTGCCAATCGCATTATATCCCGACTCGCTAGGGCTAATTTTTTCAGGGAGCACGGTGGTAGATTTAAATAATACTTCTGGATTCGGCTCAGAAAAGAACCCTCCAATGGTAGCCGCCTTTACGCATCACGATTTGGAGGGAGAAAAGGAGGGAACTAATGATTTTCAAAAACAAAGTATCGCTTACAGCACAGATAAAGGAAGGTCTTGGACAAAGTATGCCAGAAACCCCGTTATTCCAAATCTCCAAAAGATAAAGGATTTCAGAGATCCTAAAGTGGTTTGGCATGAAGAATCAAAAAAATGGATAATGTCCCTTGCGGTGTATGATAAAGTTCAGTTCTATTCTTCTACAAACTTGAAAGACTGGAATTTTATTTCAGAGTTTGGCATTGAAGGTGACGATCGGCTATGGGAATGCCCCGATCTGTTTCCGATTGTAGTTGAAGATGAGGGGGTAACCAAATGGGTTTTAATTGTAAGTATTCAAAAAAAAGCCCCAAATGGAGGAACGGCTACTTCGTATTTTGTGGGTGATTTTGATGGGAAAGAGTTCAAGAGCAATCATGTTAAGCAAAAATGGCTGGATTGGGGAACGGACAATTATGCTTTCGTGACTTGGGATAACATTCCTAAAGATGATGGAAGAAGAATTGGAATTGGATGGATGTCCAATTGGCAATATGCACAGATAGTTCCTACAGAAGTATGGAGAAGCGCCATGACTTTACCGAGGGAATTGGTGCTCTACCGTGACGGAGATGATTTTAAATTACGTTCTTCTCCCATAAAGGAAATGGAATCTTTGCGAGAATCTGTAATCCCAATAGAACCTCTAGTTATTAAGGATACAGCTAAAATCAAAGGTGCTTTTGATCCATTACAATGTGAGCTGAAACTGCTCATTGATCCTAAAAAAACAACTGCTAGTAAATTTGGGATGGAACTCTCAAACGAATTGGGCGAAAGATTAATTATTACGTTCGATAAGGAAAGTGATTCGTTAACAGTTGACCGAACAGAATCAAGCAAGAACAAATTTTCTGATGCGTTTTATAATGAGGTGCATACTGCTCCCCTTACACTTGGAGAAACGAATTTGGACCTTACTATTTTTCTGGATGCTTCGTCAATTGAAATTTTTGCCGATGATGGAGTTCTGAATTTTACAAACATCTTTTTTCCAACCGAGAAGTTCTCGAATCTTTCGCTCTTCTCCATTGATGGGGAGCTTATACTTGAAGAAGGTAAGATTTATCCATTAAAAAATATATGGACTGACTGAAACTAAAACAAATCTAAAGGCAGTCTGTTTCTGGGAATTGTTTATGAACTTTCCTGCCCATTCCAAAATTGGAGGAGTACCACCCTTAAACGTTTCTGCAAGGCTTCACAAGGTTTTTAACTTGTTAAGCTTTTTTGTTTTCTTACTTAATAGGATAGTTCTGTTAAACCTTTATAATTCAAATTCTTTTATGTTTTTAGTTCATTTTAACCATATATTCTTTTTCTAGTGTACTAAGCTTCTTTCCATTGAACGATGTATAATTCAATTTCCGATTTAAGTTCATAACTCTGTTTATATGTCATTCTTCTTAAATTTTTGCGGGTGCATCATTTTTTTAAGCGCAGGGTAAATTTGTCATTTGTATGTTGAGTTTCTTCATAAAGCCGAAATAACAATTTTTCGAATACTTGAATTTTCCTTTTTCCAAAATGATTGACTATAATTTTTTATTCGACTTGATAAAATTCAAAGTTGAACGAGCTAATATTAATTCCGTTCACCAAGTATTCAGTCTACCATAATAGCTTCGAAATTCTGCGCAGTCTTAAAAAAGCCTTCATTTTTATTTGCTAGGCGCTAAGTCTTCTAATTTCCTATTAATGTTTTAAACGCTAAGTCTATCTTTTCAAGTGTAATAGCATAATACGATCAAGTTCTTGAAGTTTTATGGTGTAGGTAGCCGATAAAAGATTAATTTTAATTTAGGTTCCATAGTGTCGCTTTGTAAAAATGAGCCCTAGGTTATGATATCAATTGCTGTTTTAAACCTATTGTTTTTAGACCAAGCGAATATTAAACGTTGCCCTTACAAAAGGTAAACAGGTTTAAATTTATAAGCCATATAGTCATAATATCTATGAAAATGAGATAATGTTAGCTGCTCATAACTCTGCGAATGACTTATTATAAGGACGCTACATTTAGTTTAATATCAACAAGTAAATATATATACGAATGCCTTATAAGAAAGGGAGTATAAAGCTTAATCATATTTTAATATGTAGAGGGTCTCTGGGTATTGAGAGCTTAAATTGATGGCACTAAAATAGTGGTCATATAACTAAAACTATAAAATATCATTGCAAGAAATGGAAGGAAAAGTAGCATATATTACGGGCGGAACAAAGGGAATAGGATACGCAATAGCAGAAAAACTTATAGCGGTGGGTATGAGGGTTGCAATAAGTGGAAGAAATTTAAAGGCAGTAGAAACTGCAGCACAATATTTAGGCGATGCAACACAAGTTCTTGGTATTGTATCAGATGTAACAAAGGCCAAGGATGAAAAAAAAGCAATTCAATCTATTTTAGATACTTGGGGTCAGCTAGATGTGGTATTGGCAAATGCAGGTGTTGGCCATTTTGCTCCTATAGATGAAATATCTGATGAGCAATGGCATCAAATGATAAACACTAACTTAAACGGTGTATTTTACACTTTAAAAGCTTCTGTTGAAGCTTTAAAGAAATCAAAAGGCTATTATATAACGATTGCTAGCTTAGCAGGCACTAATTTTTTCGCTTCTGGCGCTGGTTATAATGCTACTAAATTTGGTGTGGTTGGTTTTACACAAGCTGTAATGTTAGATTTGCGTAAATATGACATTAAAGTTTCAACCATAATGCCAGGGTCGGTTGCTACTAATTTTAACGCAAATGAACCCTCAGAAAAGGATGCCTGGAAAATTCAACCGGAAGATATTGGAGATCTAGTATTACAATTACTAAAAATGCATCCAAGAGCTTTGCCAAGTAAAATTGAAGTGCGCCCTACTAGACCAGATAATAAGTAGGTTATACCACCTTTTCGGTAAACGATATTTTTGGATCAAATATTTCTAATACTAATTTTTTTAGTTCGTTTTCAAATGCTAATAGAGTTTCTTGGGTAATGTTAGTTTCTCTTTTTGTTCCTTTTTCTTTGGTTCCGAAATTGAGTAACCCATTTGATAGATTTTTGAATGAAATAATGCCCGACTCAATACTATCAATAGGTTGTTTATTATTAAACATATAAGCATAGCATAATAGCTGAAATGCTTTGCTATATTTATAGTCGGTAGATAGTTCGGCCCAATCTGCTAGGGTTACATTGGCATTTTCTACTTTTCCTGTCTTATAATCAATGATTCTTAATTTACCATCTTTTTCATCTACTCGGTCTAGTTTTCCTTTTAAAACAACCGGATCTGTTATTTTAGAAATATCTAGCGTTACGCTTAATGAATCTTCGAGACTAATAATTTTGATATTATGATTTTTTGCATCTATCATTTCTCTTTGAATAAAGTTCTCAATATATCTGATGATAACATGATAGGCAATTAAGTTTTTGCCGTAATCAATTGAACCATTAGTATAACTTTTTTCAAACTGTTTTTTAACTATACCTGAAATCTTTGTACGGGCTTCGGTAAGTCCTTTTTCGGTTAAATAGCAGCCAATAAATGGGGTGTATAACTCCTCTAAGGTATCATGAATTATGGTGCCAAAAGTATTTGCTGCAACAGTTTCTTCAACTGTTTGCGTATCGTTTATTTTTAGCAAGTTTCTTTTGTAAAAATCGATAGGGTTTCGGATATAATTACTGAGTGAGGTAGGTGAAAATCCTTTTTTAGCATGATTTTTAATTAACTCCATTAAACTAGAGTCTTTTTGTATACGATCTAAGGGTTTTAAATGTGGCGGCACATGGGGTGCAAGCACCTTCTCAGTTATATCACCAGCTTTTAGCGGGTCGGTTAATAGTTGTGAAATTAATCTGCTTTTTTCTCGTCCTTCAATAACGTCAGGTTCAGTATTGTAAATAATGTATATGTTTTTTGCACGTTGAAGAAGTCTATAAAAATGATAGGTGTATACGGCATCTTTATCTTTATATGTTGGAAGCGCTAGCCTAGTTTTTAGGTCGAACGGAATAAAAGAGTTACCAGATTTACCAGAAGGTAATATGCCTTCATTAACTGAGCTTATAATTACCGTTTCAAAGTCAAGATTTCTACTTTCAAGCATGCCCATTATTTGCAACCCATCTAAGGGGTCTCCTTGATAATCTACAGTTTCTGTCTTTAGCAACTCTTTTAAAATACTTTCTAAAGCCTTTAAATTATTAATATATGAGTGTGTTTTAACCAACTCAAAGAGTTGATTGTATACATTATAAAAACGATATAAATACTCTAGGCCTAATGTGTCATTAGTTTCAATAAAGCTTAACTTTAATTCGGATATGATAGCTAAGCACTGACTTACATACTGTTGCGGTGTTGGTTGGGTTTCAAAAAAGAGTGACTCTAATTTTGTTTTAGCTAATAATGATTTAATCTTAGATAGGGTAATGTAGGTCCAGTTATTCTTTTTTATAAGGTTGATTATTTGCTGGTTATCTACAGAATCTTGTTGTAAAATTCGCTTAATGTAAGGGTTAGATAGAAATGAGATTATAATTTTGTAAAACCAGCCTCGTTTATCGGGATAGAGGTATAAAGCAATAAATTCATTGAAGAAATTTGCCATAGGGGTTTTGTTTAAAGGATACCCCATGGTAATATTTACTGCATTTATTTCTTCTGGAATTGAATTTAATATAGGATTTAATAAGGTTTCATCACCCAAAATTAATGCAGTTGAAGCTATAGACGCTGGGTTTGATAATTGTAAGTCTTTTAAAAGGCTACCGATATATTTTGATTGGGCTATGTTCTTGGGAACACCGGTAATTTGAATATTCTTTTTTGTTTCGTAGTTGGCACCTATTTCTTTTAAGGGTTTGTCTTTAAAGTAGTTCCATGTTTTTATATGTTGACGAATAAAGTAGCCAGCATCATGTAAGGGGTCATTAATGAAATAGGTATCTGTGTCCCAATATATTCTAGCTCTATCTTTAGCCAATAGGCTTTGTATAATTTGTGTTTCTGCAGCGTTTAAGGCGTTAAATCCAACAAAAATAAAGGTTTCAGTAGTGCTAGTCAGATAAGAAGAAAGTTGTTCGCACGCCCTTCGATACGCTAAACCCTGATGTGCCGTACCCTTAGCAATAAGCGCAGCATTAAAATCTAAATATATTGCTTCTAAATTATTCCAAAATGCAAGATAATCTTTCATCATCTGTGTCTGTCTATCTTGCATCGACCAATGATTAATTTCTTGAATTGCGGCTAAATTACCAAATAGCTTTTTAGCGTCTATAAGATGTCTATCTATTTCATTGAAGTCTTGCAGTAGCGTTTGCCCCCATTTGGAAAAAGTGTAAAAATTATCTTGATCGCTTACCGTGTTTTTTATATAACTATTATATAATTCAAATAACTGCTCAATATTGGTGGCATAATCTAAACCTGATACCGAAGTAATAAATTCTTCAATGCTATAGATTTCAGGGCAAAAAAAAGTACTGTTGGCGTTATTGGCGATTGTATTTTTTAAAAAAGTACCAGCACGTTTACTGGGCAAGATGAAGGCTACTTGTTCTAAAGATGGGTTTTCTCTAGTTACTTTTAGTACTATTTCTTCTAAAAAGCTTTGCATATTTAAAAATAAAAAAAGCCCCGCATTTGCGGGGCTTTAAAGTTGTAAAAGAAATTAAAACTTCTACTTATTTTACTAAGTTAATTTCTGTTCTTCTATTTTCTTTTCTACCGCTTCTTGTTTTGTTAGAAGCAATTGGTTTAGACTCACCATATCCGATAGCAGTTAATCTATCAGCAGCAACACCTTCAGCTATTAAGAAATCTCTAACAGAGTTTGCTCTTTTTTCTGAAAGCGCTTGATTTAGTTTTTCGCTACCAACGCTATCCGTATGACCTTCAACTGTAAATTTAGCAGTTGGGTACTCAGCTAAGATTCTGATGATATCAACAAATACTGAGGTAGTTTCAGGATTTAAAGATGCTTTACCAGTATCAAACAAGATAGTTTTAGCATAGTTGTTCAATTGTTTTTGAACTTCTTCAGTTACTTCAGGGCAACCCATGTTTGCTACAGTACCAGCAACTTTTGGACATTTGTCGTCTTTATCTAAAACGCTATCACCATCTGTATCAGGCCAAGGACAACCTTTGTTTTCAGCAGGACCAGCTTCATTAGGACATTCGTCATCTTTATCGGCAATACCATCACCGTCAGCATCAGGACATCCAGCTAAGGCTGCAAGACCAGCAACTTCTGGACAAGCATCATCTTTATCAGCAACTCCATCGCTATCAGCATCAGGACATCCGTTCATTTCTTTAGAACCAGCTTCATTAGGACAGCTATCTTTACTATCTTCAATTCCATCACCATCAGCATCAGGACAACCGTTGAAAGCTTCAAGACCAGCAACTTCTGGACAAGCATCGTCCTTGTCATATATTCCATCACCATCGGTATCAGTACCACCAAATTTGATAGAAAGACCAGCTAAATGTTGCCAGTGCTTTGCACCGTAATCCTCGAAGGCATGTTTGTAACCAGATTGAAGTGTAAGACCAATATTTTCAGTGAACCAAATGTTAAGACCCACAGCAGCGTTAGCAGTACCAGCACCTATTTCATCAACCCAAGTATAACCACCACCTATTTCTAAGAATGGATCTACTACAGTATTTTTTAAGAAGTTATATTTAATAGTACCATCAATTGCGTAATGAGAAAGATCGTCAGCTGTCGCATCACCAATTTTAGTGATTTTGTTTAACGAACCTCTTGCTCCAACGGCAAAACCACCACCTACTGACTTCGAAACCCCAATATAAGAGATAGACGGAAGAATGTTCCAATGATCGGTAGCGTTGAAGAGTTCGTTGCCAAATGAACTTACATCCTCTGTTGGATATAAATCAATAGCATTAACCCCAAACTGTATTTGCCAAGGGTTATTTTCGTCTTGCGCTTGTAAGCTGTTGAAACCCACCACTAATAGGGCAACAAACATTAATTTGCTAAGATGTTTCATGTGTAAAATTTTAAGTTTAAGTGTTATTAGCTGCAAATGTAACTTGTTAAATTTTATTAACAAAATACATTTCTTCTTTTTTTAATGTATTTTATAGCTAAAAGGTTGTTGTTAAACGATATTTAAGGCTTTTCCTACTTCTATAAATGCTTGAATGGCTTTATCTAGATGTTCAAGTTCATGCGCTGCAGATAGTTGCACGCGTATTCTGGCTTTCTCTTTGGGCACCACAGGGTAAAAGAATCCAATTACATAAATACCTTTTTCAAGTAACATGCTGGCCATCTGTTGTGCTAGTTTTGCATCGTATAGCATAACAGGTACAATAGCAGAATCACCATCAATAATATCAAATCCTGCTTTTTTCATGCCTTGTTTAAAATATTCAGTATTTTTCTGAAGTTTATCACGAAGGTTAGTGTCATTTTCAAGCATTTCAAAAACTTTAATGGATGCACCAACAATGGCAGGTGCTAAAGAGTTTGAAAATAGATAGGGCCTTGAGCGTTGACGTAAAATTTCTATAATCTCTTTTTTACCAGTCGTGTAACCACCCATGGCGCCACCGAGGGCCTTACCTAAAGTACCTGTGATTATGTCTATACCGTTCATCACCCCTTTTTCTTCTAGGGTTCCACGACCGGTTTTACCAATAAATCCGGTTGCATGACATTCGTCTATCATTACAAGCGCATCATGTTTATCTGCTAACTCACAAATCTTATCCAAAGGTGCCACTAAGCCATCCATTGAAAATACACCATCAGTTACAATAATTTTAAAGCGAGACCCAGCTTCATCAGCAGCTAGTAGTTGTTTTTCAAGATCAACCATATCACTATTTGCATATCTAAATCGTTTTGCTTTGCATAAACGAACGCCGTCAATAATTGAAGCATGATTTAGTGCGTCTGAAATAATAGCGTCCTCTGCAGTAAGTAAGGGTTCAAATACACCACCATTTGCATCAAACGCGGCAGCGTATAATATGGTGTCTTCGGTGCCATAGAAATCTGCAATTTTTTGTTCAAGTTTTTTATGAATGTCTTGGGTGCCGCAGATAAAGCGAACTGAAGACATCCCAAAACCATGAGTATCCATAGCGTCTTTTGCAGCTTGAATTACTTCAGGATGTGAAGAGAGTCCCAAATAATTATTTGCACAAAAGTTGATAACCTCTTCTCCAGTAGATATTTTGATTACCGCATCTTGTGGAGATGTTATAATACGTTCACTTTTGTAAAGACCATCTTCTTTTATTTGGTCTAGTTCTGTTTGTAAGTGTTGTTTAATTTTTCCGTACATAGTAATTGTTCTTAGATAAATTCTGGTGTTATTTTCTCGTTAATATAAAGTAAGATTTTATTTTCAACAGTATAGCCTATTTTTTCTAAGGCATCAGCGTACTCATATATTTGTTCTTTAAAAGCGTTATTAGGCTTTCCTGTTTTATAGTCAATTATGGTTGCTTTATCTTTATTAATCACAACCCTATCAGGACGTATAATTTTACCCGTAGCTGTTATGATAGCTTTTTCATTTTTTACTATGTTTCCATTTGCGAAGTATATTCGTAATTTAGAATGGTTTATTATTTTTAATACTGTACTTAGCATATCTTCTTTTTCATTTTCTTGAAGGATACCTTTACGTAAAGCAATGTTTAATGCACTTTCTATATCATTATGAGTTTCAATAAAGCTCATAATATAATGAAGTAAATTTCCTTTAACAATCGCATCTTCACGATTGGTGTTCCAAAGTTGAGCTGATTTGGTTAAAATTTTAAAACTAGGTCGGTCTTTATAGGTATAGTGGTAGGTAAGCGGTTTTTGCTCAGGTATTTTTTTTTCTTTGGTAATTGGTTTTAGTTGACCAAAAGAATAGCTGCTTTTGTTTTCGTTCCAAATATCTTGTTTCTCAATATAATTTGTCAACAAATTAGAATATGATTTTTGTTCACTTTCTAAAGAAGGTTCATTTGTGGTGATAATGTATGAGGCTTTTGACGCCCGAGTTAACGCAACGTAAAGCACGTTAAAAGCATCTAGTTCTTGTTGGTTGTTTTCTTCTTCAAATAGTTTAGCTGCCAAATCATTGTAATGAACCACTTCTTTTGTGCCATTAATTAAAACCTCTTCAAAGCCATGGAAGTTGTCGGAGTTGACACTTAACCATATTTTAGAATCTTTTGTTGAATGTAAATTAGCGTTGGCATAAGGGAAAATAGTGATATCAAACTCTAATCCTTTAGCTTTATGAATGGTCATTATTTGCACCTTATTAAGCGAATCAGGTGCGGCTATGCTTAAATTATCTTTTTTCTTGCCCCAATACTCTAGAAAATGCACAATACTTGTGCCTTCTTTTTGTTCTACATCAAAAACTGTATCCATAAAGAAGTTAATATAGGCATCTGAATTTTCTGTGAGTTTAAATTGCTTTATTGCATATTCCATAATGTCAAAAACAGAACGTTGCGATAAATGAAGTACGTTAAACTGATAAAATTCGAGAAAAAATGCGGCAATATTTTTTAAATTTTTAGTGATAAATGCATGCCTATTTTCATCATCTTGTGATAGGTAGAAAAGTAGGTTATATGAAAATTCAAGATCATGTGGTTGGATAAGATAATTCAGCAGATTGATTAAAAAGTTAACCTTAGTACTATTTTTAAGAAGTAAACTATCTGATGAAACCACAGCAATTTGCTCTTGAATTAAATAATCAGCTAATTTGACGCCGTCTTTTTTATTTCTAACTAGAATACAAATGTCGCCATAGTTATATTTTTTTTCAATAACCTCCTTAATAATGGTTAAAACAGTTTCACCATTTAGTTCATCTAAACTACGTTCATCATTTTTATTTAAAAAGGTAAGCTGCACTAGACCTTCGATTTCGCTTTTACTTATTTGCTCGTTGCCTGTTTTATAAAGATGTCTATATCTTGTGTTTTTTAAGTAAGAACTTATAGCGGTAAAAAATAAATTATTAAAATCGACAATTTTCTTGTGGCTACGATAATTGAATTTTAGATTTTCTATGCTTGGCGCTGCCGAAAATGGATTTTCAGTTTTGTTGACTAATTTTAAGAACTGTTCTGCCTCACCACCCCGCCATCGATATATGGCTTGTTTTGCATCACCAACCAAAAAGAGCGAACCATGTTCACTTGAAAGCGAATTATCTACTAAAGGAATTAGATTTTTCCATTGTAGTTCAGAGGTATCTTGAAATTCATCAATAAAATAATGCCGGTATTTTTCACCAAGACGTTCGTAAATAAAAGGAGCGGGCTGATCTCTTATTTCGTTAGATATTATTGAATTAAATTCAGAAATCGGCAATTGATCTCGTTCGTGTTGAATTGATTTAACTTCTTTTTGAATAGCTCCTAAAACGGTCAAGGGAACACTATTTTTATAAACATTTTTTAAGAAATTTAGATGCTCCCATGTTGTTTTTAATGTTTTAAAGTATTCATTAAAATTCGACCTTTGACTGTCTATAGTTTCTTTGATTGCTTCGGGACATTTTTTTGTATAAAGGCTAGTGTTTTCAAAGTCTTTTTTCCATTTTGCATCAAAATTAATTTTACGCTCTAAATTTTTTAATTGAATTAAAAATTTTGGAAAATAAGAACTGGTGAAATCTGAAAATTTTAAGTTTTTTTCTTCAATTATTTCAAGGCATTTGTTTGCCATTTTTTTTATTTGTTGATGGCCTAAATTTATTTTGTTTCTAATGCCTTTTTGCATTTCTAAAAAATCATCAAGCTCTTTGTTTTCGAGTTTTTTTAAATGTGGTTGAGTGTCTTCTTTAAATAATAATTTTCCAATTTCTAATAAATCTATAGTAACATCCCAGCTTTTGTTGTCATCTGTTTTTTCGAGTGCAAAGGCTATAAGTATTTTGGTAAGATTTTTGTCGGTCCCCGCTTTGTTTATCAATCTTGAAACTGCTTCTTGAAGAAGTAATTGAGTATCTAAAACAACTTCAAAGTTCTGAGGTAATTTAAGATCTTTAGCAAACGTTCTTATGAGCCGATGCGTAAATTTGTCTATTGTAGAAATATCAAAATAAGCATAATTATGCAAGATTTTTTTGAGTATAAATTTTGCCTTTTGTTGAAGCGATTTGGCATCAAGCTGTAACTCTTGACTGAGGGTTACAAACATGGGTGGCGCATTTTTAATAGTTTCAACTTGACTGAAATCATAAAGATTGTTTAAAATACGATCTTTCATTTCGTTTACGGCTTTGTTCGTAAAAGTTATCGCTAAGATTTGACGATACGCGTCGTTCGAAGAAAGTAGTAAACGTAAATATTCTTGGGTAAGGGTATAGGTTTTTCCAGAACCTGCAGAAGCACTATATATCTTAAACGGATTGTCTTGCACCTATTTTTTTTGCAAAGTACGTAATCTGCGACAGTTCTTAACAAATAATTATTGCAATATGAATGTTAAAATTTGTAAATTTGATGAATTCTTTTTTAAAACCTTAAAACACAAAAACTATGGCTTTTGAATTACCAAAATTACCTTACGCATATGATGCTTTGGAGCCACATATTGATGCAAGAACTATGGAGATACACCATACAAAACATCACAATGGTTATACAACAAAGTTAAATTCGGCAATTGCAGGTACAGACCTTGAAAATAAATCAATAAACGATATACTTGCGAGTTTAGACATGTCAAATGGCGCAGTAAGAAATAACGGTGGTGGGTTTTTTAATCACTCTTTGTTTTGGAGTATTATGTCTCCTAACGCCGGCGGAAGTCCATCAGGGGAATTGGCTCAAGCAATTACTGATGCATTTGGTTCGTTTGAAGAGTTTAAAAATAAATTTAGTGCCGCAGCAGGCACAAGATTTGGTTCAGGTTGGGCTTGGTTGTGCGTGCACCCAGGAGGTAAGTTAGATATATGCTCTACTCCAAATCAAGATAATCCACTTATGCCAAATGTAGGTTGTGGGGGTCATCCTATTTTAGGTCTAGATGTTTGGGAGCATGCATACTATTTAAATTATCAAAATAGAAGACCTGATTATGTTAATGCATTTTTTAATGTAATTAATTGGGATAAGGTTGCTGAGTTGTATTTAAAAAATAAATAAATTTCTTTTGAACATATTTAAAAAAAAAAGCATTCGGTTAACCGAATGCTTTTTTTTTTAAATAGAAAAGGGCGAAGTAAACTCCACCCTTTTCGTCCCAAATCTTACCATAAACTTAACCTACTTATGCTATGGCGGCACTAAATTACTGGTATTGTATTAAATAAAAAAGAAATTTGGCTCTTTTTTAAGATCTTAATTTTTGAATATTTTTCTTAAAAAGTAGATAAATTGAGGCTAACTATATCAAATATAGGGGTTTAAAAATAAAAAAGGCAGAGCATTGCTCCGCCTTTTTCCCCAAATCTTACCATGAACTTAACCTACTTATGCTATGGTTCCTCAAAAATATATCATTTTTAGGGCCAAAAATAGGATTTTAGTTGAACTCCTGAAATAAGTGGTTAAAGCACCAAAAAATCGTTTTTACTTTAATTAGTAGTCAGATTATTCAGTCTAAAAAAGTTTTATTATCTAAATAATTAATTAGAATTAATTACCATAATCGTGTTGAATTTTACTACCACATAATTTTTAGCTTAAGTTTCATTAATTAAATGAATTCTTCCGTAAGTATGTTCATTTAGAAGGTGTACTTGTTGGTGCGCATTTTGAAGTAAATGACAATTATGATGTTGTTGGTGTTTTTAAATAAAAAGGCGGAGCATTGCCCCGCCTTTTCCCCAAATCTTACCATGAACTTAACCTACTTATGCTATGGTTCCTCAAAAATATATCATCTTCAGGGTTAAAAATAAAATCTTGGTTGAACTCCTAAAATAGGTAGTTAAAGTGTCCAAAAATCACCTTTAGCATAAAGAGTTTAAAGAATATGTAATATTTGTAAACTAAAAAACAATCGATTGAAGCCTTTTGATTAAGGTAAGTTCGATGTAAAAAAGTGAGTTTTTCTACAAGAAAAAAATCTAAAAATAAATAAAGTATTGTATTTCAATTTTTTTTAGCTTGAATATTTCGCTGTTTTTTTGATAACTGCTGCTTATAATTCGTTCCTTTTTGGCAAAATAGCCTAAGCGCTAATGGTAAAATCCACCTTCGAAATTAAAAGATGTCACTTTCCGAAGTGATGGCCATACAGCAACTGTTCCACTTTTCAGGTTATTGGATCTCAAAAAATTTAAAACTGTTATTAAATAGGTAAACATTTGGACAAGGAGTTTCTCAGTGCGGTCTTCTATACTCGTATGGAAGACCAATTGTGTATGCATCAGTTTTATAGATTCTACATGATTTAGGGTTAATAATAGACGAAGGATAAATGAACATTGAATATTTAGCGGGTTTACCCATTGGGGGTACCTTTTCTTGAGTTGGTTTTGGATTTATATTGCTTTTTTCACAAACCAATTTGGACAACCGCCGTCCATAGCTCTTAAAATCGTTTATCAAAAAATGATAGGTGATGCTCTTAGGAGACAAAGGGTATGAACCAAAAGAAACTATTCACTAATTCCTTAAGTGGGTTGCACCTGGTAGCCTAACTTCGAATGAACATGAAAACCAAACTACGCATGCCAATTGTCGATGCTCGCCAGTTGAGAAAACGAGTAATCATAGAAACCATATTCAATTAGTTCCAACACCTATGTCAAGTGAAACACGCTTAACGTAGGAGTCAAGCAAACGATTTTAATTCGATATTCTTCGCTTTGAATGCCTACAGATTTAAAGACAAAATACCTTTCTTGAAAAACAAGTTGGTTACTACCAATCAATTATATTTTTTAGCTCTAGTTATATCGAAATCACCTTAAAATATAAAAAACACTTTCGATTTTGAGCTAATTCATTAGATGTTAATGGGGTTGAGGGTTTTTTGGTAAATAACAATTATGGTGTTGTAGTTTTTTTAAAATAAAAAGGCGGAGCATTGCTCCGCCTTTTCCCCAAATCTTACCATGAACTTAACCTACTTATGCTATGGTAGCGGCTAATGTAGTTGAGTGTTGTATCATTATATTATAAATTCGCTAAATAGCTATATTTCTCGTTAAAAGGTTTAATTAGTGGTATTTCATCTCCAATAGTGTTAATATGCTCTTTGATTTTTACCCTCAAAAAAGTTTATAAATGCTCTATTTACAACCCTATTTCCTCCAGCAGTAGGGTAATTTCCTGTAAAATACCAATCGCCCAAATTTTTAGGACAGGCTTGATGAAGGTTTTCAATAGTTTGATATATAATTTGAACCTCTGCTTTGATATCACTTGAACTAAGAAGTTCACCTGTTTTTGATGATATTTCTTGGGCTGTAAAAGGGGCATAAAATTCTTTTACATAATTAAGGATATCTGTATCTTGCGAGTTTACTTGTTTTAGGCATTTTTTATAAATATCTTCAACTAAATGCATGGTCTCTCTTTCTTGATGTAAGGCTAGAGCAGCTTTAAAGGCAATAAAATCTTCTAGTTTTGCCATGTCTATACCATAACAATCTGGATATCTAATCTGTGGTGCTGATGAAACTACAATGATCTTCTTTGGTGAAAGCCGATCTAAAATACGTAGGATACTTTTCTTTAAAGTGGTTCCTCTAACGATGCTATCGTCAATAATAACAAGGTTATCTCCTTGTTTAACCGAGCCGTAAGAAATGTCGTAAACATGAGCAACTAAATCGTCTCTACTACTATCTTGAGTAATAAAAGTTCGCAGTTTTGCATCTTTAATAGCTACCTTTTCTATCCTTGGCCTAACTTCTAAAATTTTATGAAGTTGTTCTCTAGTGATTGATGAGCCAATTTCGAGTATTTGCTCTTCTTTATTTTTGTTTAAATAGTTTTGCGCTTCTTTTACCATTCCAAAGAAAGAAGTTTCTGCGGTATTGGGAATATAAGAAAAGACCGTATTTTTTATGTCATTATTTATTGCTTTCAATATCTGGGGAAATAGTAGTTTACCCAGTTCTTTTCGTTCTTGATATATTTCTTTATCGCTTCCTCTCGAGAAGTAAATTCGTTCAAAAGAACAAGCTTTTCTTTCGGTAGGTTCAAGAACCTCTTTAATGGCGGTGGTACCATTTTTTTTGATGATTATGGCGTGGCCAGGATCTAATTCTTTAACCTTATCATATGCTACGTTAAATACCGTTTGTATGGCAGGGCGTTCTGATGCTACTACAACTATTTCGTCATCTTTATAATAATATGCGGGTCGTATGCCTGCCGGATCTCTTAATACAAAGGCATCTCCGTGCCCTATTAGGCCAGACATGGCATAGCCACCATCAAAATTTTTCGCAGCCCTTCTTAAAATTTTAGCAACGTTTAAGCGGTCTCCAATTATAGTACTTGCCTCTTGTTTGGTATAGCCTTCTTTTTTTATTTGTTTGTATAATTTTGCAACCGCATCATCTAAAAAGTGTCCTATTTTTTCCATTACGGTAACCGTGTCCGCCATCTCTTTAGGATGTTGCCCCAGCTGAACTAAATTATCAAAAAGCTCGTGAACATTTGTCATATTAAAATTACCCGCAACAATTAGATTTCGATGCATCCAATTATTCTGACGTATAAAAGGGTGCACACTTTCGATACTATTTTTTCCAAATGTACCGTACCGTACATGACCTAGCAGAACTTCGCCAATATAGGGGATATGTTTTTTTTGTAAGGCAACATCATCGGCATATGAAGGGTTTTCTGTTAATGCGGTATTAATGCGTTCATTAATTTGTGCAAAAATATCTTGAATTGGCTTTTGAGCATTGGAGCGAACCCTGCTCATATAGCGCTCTCCGGCATTCATATCTAATTTTATACTCGCAAAACCAGCACCATCTTGTCCACGATTGTGCTGTTTTTCCATCATCAAATACATTTTGTTTACACCGTAAAATGCTGTTCCGTACTTTTCTTTATAATATGCTAATGGTTTTAACAGTCGTATTACAGATATACCACATTCATGTTTAATCGCGTCGCTCATTAGTTTTATGTATTAAAAAAGCCCCGAAATGTCAGGGCGTATTTTTATTAGATGTCGTATTGTGTTAAGGTCTTAAATTGGTGCAAGCGTTTATTAACTTCTTCTTTATTTAAGTCAACCATACGTTCGGTTCCAAAACGCTCTACCGAGAATGATGCTAAGTTTGAGCCGTGTATGACTGCTTTTTTTAAGTTTTCAAATGAAATAGTACCAGAATCAGCTAAATAACCAGCAAAACCACCAGCAAATGTATCTCCAGCACCAGTTGGGTCAAATACCTCTTTAAGAGGTAGTGCGGGGGCAAAGAAAATATTTTCATCATGAAACAATAAAGCCCCGTGTTCTCCTTTCTTGATAACCACAAATTTCGGACCCATAGTTTGAATTTTGGCTGCAGCTTTTACCAAAGAATATTCGTTGGTCAGTTGTCGAGCTTCTTCATCATTTATGGTAATTACATCAATATGTTTTATTACCTTGAGTAAATCATCTAACGCGTTATCCATCCAAAAATTCATAGTATCAAGTATGATTAATTTTGGTCGTTTTTTCATTTGATTAATTACACTCATCTGTACCATCGGATGAAGGTTACCGAGCATTACTACATCAGCTTCAACAAATTTTTCAGGTACAATGGGGTTGAAATCAGCGAGTGTATTTAATTCTGTTATTAAGGTGTCTCTAACATTTAGGTCTTTGTGGTATTTTCCTTTCCAAAAAAAAGTTTTACCTCCTTGTACAATCTCTAAACCAGAAAGGTCAATTTTTTTAGCGCGTAAAATATCTAAATATTCAGAAGGTAAATCATCACCAATTATAGATACAATACCCGATTCAACATTAAATTGAGAAGCTGCAAGTCCAATAAAAGTTGCAGCTCCGCCAAGTATTTTGTCGGTTTTTCCAAACGGTGTTTCAATTTCATCAAACGCTACTGTACCTACAATCAAAAGCTTACCCATAAAACATGTAAAATTTAGGCTGTAAAGATACAGTTTTGTGAAGCTATTTTATAATGGTGTTTAAATCAAATCATAATTTTTTTAAGTGTGTCTTTATGATTTAGAATTTTAAAACAAATAGCTTTTACCTTTATAGTATGTTTTACTTGCGACCAAAATCGGCGGGTATTTCACCCCATGCTTTGGTCTCCCATTTTACGATAGGTGTAGTGTATTGGTTGTTTTTAAGCCAATCAATAGCACGCCGCACTAAATCAAACAAGTCTTTGTTCTTTGGGGTTTCTGGTAATTTAGTATTGCAGCTTTTTTTTCTTACCCAGCTCATTGCAGTTCTAGAATCGGTATAAATTATACGATCACTATTACGTTCTTTCAGGTAGGCTAAACCATGTACAAGGGCTAAAAATTCACCAATATTATTAGTGCCTTGGGCAAAAGGACCTTGATGAAATAGTTTTTTTTGAGTTTTAGTGTCTACGCCTTGATATTCCATAACTCCTGGGTTACCGCTCGATGCAGCATCCACAGAAATAGAATGGTAATTAGGAAGTCCTATTTTTAATAATTGTTCTTGGGTAAGCGACATTTCGCTTTTTTTCTTTCCTTTATAGTCGTTGTAACTTGCATTAAACGCTTTTTTTGCAAGCTCAAAAGTTGCAAATGACTTGTATTCGGCTCCTTTGTAACCGTCTATTGCGGCCTTACATTTTAACCAATTATCATAAATGCCAGGTCTTTTTCCTTTCCAAACGGTGTAAAATTTTGCTTTTTTACCCATTAAAATAAAAGTTCGTCAATAATTTTAGGAAAATACTCGTATTCTAATGCGTGTACTTTTAGGGCGATTTCTTCAACGCTATCAGTCGCATAAAGTTCAGTTTTTGCTTGATAAATTATAGCGCCTTCATCATAATTTTCATTAACATAATGAATGGTAATACCTGTTTCATTTTCTTGATTTCGCTTTACTGCCTCGTGTACGTGATTGCCAAACATTCCTTTTCCGCCGTATTTTGGAAGTAGCGCTGGATGGATATTTATAATTTTATTAGGGTATTTTTCAATTAAATTTTGGGGAATTTTCCATAGAAATCCGGCGAGTATGATAAGGTCTGGTTGCAGACTTTTTAAGATGTTGAGTACGCAATCGGTATGGTAAAATGCATTTTTATTAAAGTATAGGGCATTTATTTTTAGTTGGTTACATCTGTCAATGACTTTGGCATCTCTTTTGTTAGTAAGTACACCGGCTACAGTAACGTTTGGCCGATTATTAAAATATCTAACAATGTTTTCAACATTAGATCCAGAGCCAGAGGCAAAAAGTACAAGTCGTTTGGTTTTCAAAAGAAGTGGATTTATTTAAAGCAAAATACTATTAGTATTTTAATTATTAATATGAGTTTAGAATTACCAAAAAGAAAAATACAGAACGCGCACTTAAATAATTCAATAGTCTGTCATCAAAATTCTCTTATATTTCAATGTTATTGAAGAAAAATTTAAAGCTAAATTAGCACACTTGAATTTAATTTGATTAAATTCGACTACATTTTAACGTCAAAATGTGTTATTCAAACAAAGTTTTTTACTTTTGCCATCAAAATTAAATTTAAATTTAAAACAAATATTATTATGTCAGACATTGCATCAAGAGTTAAAGCTATCATCGTTGATAAATTAGGAGTTGATGAAAACGAAGTGGTAACAGAAGCTAGCTTTACTAACGACCTAGGAGCAGACTCTTTGGATACGGTTGAGTTGATTATGGAATTCGAAAAGGAATTTGATATTCAGATACCAGACGATCAAGCGGAAAACATCGCTACAGTTGGCCAAGCTATTAGTTATATAGAAGAAGCAAAATAGTCTCTTTAGAAGATTTCTTGAACAAGATTTCTTAATTAAGATTTTAAATTATCCATGCGGTAGATACGTTGCATGGATAATTTGTTTAATTTGCTTACGAAGTACAAAAAAAATTGGTTCAATGCAGACAAAAAGAGTTGTAGTTACAGGTTTAGGAGCGCTAACGCCAATTGGCAATAACATTGAAGAATATTGGAATGCACTTGTTGCAGGAAAAAGTGGCTCGGCACCAGTTACCTATTATGATACTGAAAAGTTTAAGGTAAAATTTGCTTGCGAGTTAAAAAATTACAATGCCCAAGATTTTTTTGATCGGAAACAAGCGCGCAAGCTAGATAAATTTGCGCAATATGCCCTAGTAGCTTCAGATGAAGCAATAGAAGATTCTGGTTTAGATTTAGATGCTATTGATAAATTTAGAGTAGGTGTAATTTGGGGTGCAGGTATTGGAGGTTTAGAGACATTTCAGAACGAAGTTATGAACTTTGCTGAAGGTGATGGTACTCCTCGGTTTAATCCTTTCTTTATTCCTAAAATGATTGCGGATATTGCCCCAGGTAATATTTCAATCAAACATGGCTTTATGGGGCCTAATTACACAACAGTTTCTGCGTGTGCATCATCTGCAAATGCGATGATTGATGCCCTAAACTATATTCGATTAGGATATTGTGACGTTGTTGTTTCTGGTGGAAGTGAAGCGGCTGTTACTATCGCCGGTATGGGTGGTTTTGGCGCAATGCATGCACTTTCAACAAGAAATGAAAACCCTGAAACCGCTTCAAGACCTTTTGATGCAACCCGAGATGGTTTTGTCTTAGGTGAAGGAGCCGGAGCATTAATCTTAGAAGAATACGAGCACGCTAAGGCGAGAGGAGCTAAAATATACGCAGAACTTGTAGGTGGTGGTCTTTCTAGCGATGCTTACCACATGACAGCACCACACCCGGAAGGAATAGGAGTTGTTCAGGTAATGAAAAATTGTTTAAGAGATGCTGGTTTAAAGCCCGAAGATGTTGATGCAATTAACACACACGGTACTTCAACACCACTTGGTGATGTAGCGGAATTGAAAGCCATATCTGAAGTTTTTGGAGATCATGCACCGAATATTAATATCAATTCTACCAAATCGATGACGGGTCATTTATTAGGCGCAGCCGGAGCAATCGAAGCGATTGCCTCAATTTTGGCCATGAAACATGGTATTGTACCTCCTACGATAAACCATTCCACGGTTGATGAAAATATAGATCCAAAATTAAATTTAACCCTAAACAAAGCTCAAAAAAGAGAGGTTAAAGTAGCCCTAAGTAATACTTTCGGTTTTGGAGGTCATAATGCGTGTGTAGTTTTTAAGAAATTAGACTAACATAAAAATGAATTTTCCTTCTAATTTATTTAATTCCCATTCTAAAGAAGATGGGAATTTTTTTTTGGGAGTTACTAAAATACTAGGATTTAAGCCTAAAAATCTTAAGATTTATAAGAAAGCTTTTTTACATAGATCGGCAAATAAAAAAGACGAAGACGGTAATCCAATGAGTTATGAGCGTTTAGAATTTTTAGGAGACTCTATGTTGGGTACAATAATTTCTAAGCATCTTTACAACGAAGTGCCCTTGGGCGATGAGGGTTATTTAACCAAAATGCGTTCTAAAGTCGTAAGCCGAGAGCATCTTAATGAGTTAGGTAAGGACCTAAATTTAATAAAGTTTGTTGAAAGTAGAATTCCAAAATCACATTTTGGCGATAATATTCATGGTAATGTATTTGAAGCAGTTGTTGGTGCTATTTATTTAGATAGGGGTTACAAATATTGCGAGAAGTTTATTTCTAAAAGAGTTATTGAACCCTATGTTGATATTGAGCAGTTAGAAGGACGTGTAATTAGTTATAAAAGTTTAGTTATTGAGTGGTGTCAAAAACAAAAGAAAACTTTTGCTTACACGGTTTATGAAGACACCGGTAACGATAGTCTTAAGCATTTTGCAGTAAAGTTGTCTATTAATAAACAAGTTGTAGCCAAGGCTCGAGCTACTTCTAAAAAAAAGGCAGAAGAATTGGCGTCAAAAAGGGCGTATTTTGCACTACAAGACAAGATTCAAAAATCTTAAGTTTAAATAAGTACTACTACACCGTTATAGTTTGTTATATAATTATAATCTCATGTTTTGGCTTAGGCTATTTTCGTTTTTAGCTTTATATTTGGTATTCGCATTTACATGATGGTTACACATAAAATCATTGACGATTTTTATGAAGATTCTTTTACGCTTCTGGCTGTGCACAGTAGTATGGAAGATTACGCCTTAGTGTATGCGTTAAATTTATGCCTAAAAACAAAATTTAAAAGGGTAGCTAAAGATTTAGATATATCTGACAGTATTTCGTTTCCTATTTTTGAATGGAAAGATGATATTACAGATAGTTATTGGACGCTCATTGTAAACAAATGTTACCAAGAAGATGATTCGCTAAAAAATGGTCTTTTTGAGAATGTGCCTTCCATTATTGAACATCATTTAGTGCCAGAATATAAAGAAGCAGATTATTTTTTAAAGATAGAACACGACAATAGTAATCTAGAAAAAGATATATTGAATCTTTTATTAACCATACCAAAAATAATAACTGCTTATATTTTAGATGTAGACCAACTAAAATCTAAGAGTAACTTAATTTTTTAAAAATGCCAAGTAAGAAGAAAACTAAGATCGTTGCAACCCTCGGACCTGCAACTAGTACGAAAGCGGTATTAAAAAAAATGATTGAGGCAGGCGTAGACGTCTTTCGTATCAATTTTTCTCACGCAGATTATGATGACGTTAAAGAACGCATTCAAATGATACGTGAGTTAAATGAAGAACTACAAATTTATACTTCAATTTTAGCAGATTTGCAAGGTCCTAAATTAAGAGTAGGTTTAATGGCAGGGGAAGTTGTGGTGTCGCCTGGTGATGAAATTACTTTTGTGACAGGAAAGCCATTTGAAGGCAATGCAGAAAAAGTGTATATGAACTACACCAATTTTCCTAAAGATGTAAATGCAGGCGAGCGAATACTTTTAGATGATGGAAAATTAATGTTCGAGGTAATTTCTACGAATAAAAAAGACGAAGTAAAGGCCAAGGTTATTCAAGGAGGACCATTAAAATCGAAAAAAGGAGTTAACCTACCCAATACAAATATCTCATTACCTGCACTAACCGAAAAAGATGTAAAAGATGCCATTTTTGCAATATCATTAGATGTAGATTGGATTGCTCTTTCTTTTGTTCGATTTAGTCAAGATTTAATCGACCTACAAACTATTATTAAAGAACATTCAGAGTATAAAATTCCGATTATTGCAAAAATTGAGAAGCCAGAAGCTGTTGAAAATATTGATAAGATAGTTGCTTATTGCGATGGTCTTATGGTTGCCCGAGGCGATTTAGGAGTTGAGGTACCAGCGCAAGAAGTTCCTTTAATTCAAAAGCAACTAGTGCTCAGAGCAAAGAAAGCAAGAATACCCGTAATTATAGCGACTCAAATGATGGAAACTATGATTACAAGTCTTACGCCTACCAGAGCTGAGGTAAATGATGTTGCTAATTCAGTTATGGATGGGGCCGATGCAGTAATGCTCTCTGGAGAAACATCGGTAGGTAACTACCCGGTAGAAGTGATTGAAAAAATGTCGAGTATTTTGATGAGTGTAGAAAGTTCTGATTTAATTAACGTTCCACATGATCCTCCACATATTAGAACCAATAGATTTATAACCAAATCGGTGTGTTACCATGCTGCTTTCATGGCAAATGATATTAAAGCAAAAGCCATTTCTACACTCACAAATAGTGGGTATACTGCCTTTCAAATTTCGGCATGGCGTCCAAGCGCACATATTTTAGTTTTTACATCAAATAGAAGAATTTTAACTCAGCTTAATTTATTATGGGGGGTAAAGGCTTTTTATTATGATAAGTATGTTTCTACAGATGAAACCATAGAAGATGTTAATAGTATAGCATGTAAAAAAGGCTTTTTAGATGTTGGTGATATGTTAATTAGTCTTGCGGCAATGCCTATTAAGAATAAAGGTATGGTAAATACCCTAAGGGTGACAGAAATAACATCTTGTAGCTTTTAAATACTAAAGACTTTTAAAAAAATAAAGAGTTTACTGTTGTGGTAAACTCTTTATTTTTTTGCCCCTTACTAAATGGCATTTTATCACAATTATAAATCAAACTTTAACTGTATAAACACTTCTTTGTTTATGTGTTTAATTTGTTTTTTTTCTGTGTTTAAATTGGAAATTGAAATACCCAATAGGCGAACGGAGTTTTCAAGTGCTTTTTGATAAAGTAGATCTTTAGCAGTTTCAAGAATTAATTTTTCATCTGATGCAAAATAGGGTAAGGTTTTACTTCTAGTTTGCAAACTAAAGTCGCTATATTTAATTTTTAGGGTTATGGTTTTACCAGCAATTTTCTTGCTTTTAAGGCGTCGTTCTAGTTCAAAAGCGATTTGTGCTAACCGTTCTAGCATAAATACCTCACTACTCAGGTTTACATTAAAAGTTCGTTCTGCACCAACAGACTTTGCTATACGATGTGGCTTTACCTCGCTATTGTGAATACCCCGAACAACCTGGTAATAGAAGCCTCCGCTTTTACCGAAATTTGTGGTTAAAAAATCTAACGATTTTGTTTTTAAATCTTTACCAGTAAAAATGCCTAAGCGATACATTTTTTCTGTAGTTACTTTGCCAACACCATAGAATTTACGAATATCAAGATGCTCTAAAAATTGTATAACCTCCTCTGGATTTACTGTTTTTTGACCGTTTGGCTTGTGGTAGTCGCTAGCAATTTTAGCGATAAATTTATTGATGGAGATACCGGCTGAAGCCGTTAGCTTTAACTCATCATATATGCGCTCTCGAATCTCTTTTGCTAATAATGTAGCAGATGGGTTTCCTTTTTTATTTACAGTAACATCTAAGTAGGCTTCATCTAATGATAGCGGCTCTACAAGGTCTGTATATTCATAAAATATGTTGCGAATAGCTTTTGAAATTTCATTATAACGATCAAAACGAGTCTTAACAAAAATTAGATGCGGACAGTTTCTTTTAGCAACAATACTACTCATAGCGCTTCTAACACCATATTTTCGAGCTTCATAGCTTGCTGCAGATACAACCCCCCTTTCTGAGCTGCCACCAACTGCAATGGGTTTTCCGCGAAGATCGGGATTATCTAATTGCTCTACTGACGCATAGAAAGCATCCATATCAACATGTATTATTTTTCGTAATGAAGAAACGCCTGACATATGGTAAATTTACTATAACTTGTCATATCATAATATACACGTTAATCTAAAACTTTATCTAGTTTGATAGAAATAGAAAGGAAATTTTTAGTTATTTCAGATGCATACCAAAAACAGGCCTTTACAAAAAAACGGATTGTTCAGGGTTTTCTTAATACGCACCCAGAACGTACCATTCGTGTACGTATTAAAGAAAATCATGCATTTTTAACGGTCAAAGGAAAGTCAAATGCTTCGGGTACTTCTCGTTTTGAATGGGAAAGGGGTATTGATGTAAAAGAAGCGGAGATGCTCTTAGACTTATGTGAAAAAGGTATTCTTGAAAAAATTAGATATGAAATACAGGTTGGAGATCATACGTATGAGGTAGACGAATTTTGCGGAGAAAACCAGGGTTTAGTGGTTGCCGAAATTGAATTAAATGACGAAAATGAAGTTTTTAAAAAGCCAGATTGGTTAGGACGTGAAGTAACTGGTGAGGTTAAATATTATAATTCGCAATTAAGTAAACAACCGTATACAAAATGGTAAAAAAGGTTTGTTTCTGCGTTTTTATATTTTTTAAAGCGCATAAACGCCCTTTTGTTCTACAATAGGTATTAACACAGCGTTAGTCTCGCTGATTGTATTTTTTTTAAACAAAAAGCGTTTTTCGTATAAAGCAGAATCTGCATAGTAGGTTACAAAGAATTCATTGTTTAGTGCTAATAGATCTTCTTGAAGCATTTCAATTTTTTCGAAAGATTTTGCCTCCACTATGCCAATTGCATGCCGCATAATAGAAGTTTTTTGTTCTCCTTCATATCCTTTTGAAACAACTATAACCATATCTATAGGAGTGGTTCTGTTATTAACTATGTAGGTGTTCCATTCTTTTGAAAGTTGCTCAGTATTCCACTCAAAAATTGCAGTAACGTAAACATCTTTAACTATTGGTATTTTGATATCTTTTTTCACTACAAAAAGTTATAAGGCTGCCTTAAATTGCTCTAAAAATCGAACGTCATTTTCACTTAATAATCGGATATCCGAAATTTGATGAAGTAGTAGAGCAATTCTGTCAATACCCATTCCGAAAGCAAAGCCAGAGTATTCTTCGGGGTCAATACCGCAATTGGTTAATACATTTGGGTCGACCATACCGCAGCCCATAATTTCGAGCCAACCTGTACCTTTCGTCATTTTATAATCCGTTTCCGTTTCTAAGCCCCAGTATACATCAACTTCTGCACTAGGTTCTGTAAAAGGAAAGTAAGAAGGGCGTAAACGAATTTTTGACTTGCCAAAAAGCTCAGTAGTAAAATACTGTAGGGTTTGTTTGAGGTCAGCAAAAGAAACATCCTTATCAATATACAAGCCTTCAACTTGATGAAAAAAGCAATGTGATCTTGCTGAAATAGCTTCATTTCGATATACTCTACCTGGTGATATAGTTCTAATAGGCGGTTTGTTATTCTCCATGTACCTTACCTGTACTGATGAGGTATGGGTACGCAGCAATATGTCAGGGTTAGTTTGTATAAAGAAAGTGTCTTGCATGTCACGAGCTGGGTGGTATTCGGGTAAATTTAAAGCCGAAAAATTGTGCCAGTCATCTTCAATTTCTGGACCTTCAGAAACATTAAATCCAATTCTTGAAAATATGTCTATAATTTGGTTTTTTACAATAGAAATAGGATGCCTTGCGCCTAGTTCAATTGGTGCGCCGGGTCGGGTAAGATCGTTATAAATACTATTATTTTCAGAAGTATTTTCAAGTGATTCTTTTAGGGTATTTACCTTTTCAGAAGCGATACTTTTTAAGGTATTTATAGCTTGGCCAAACTCTTTTTTTTGGTCGTTGGCAACGTTTTTAAATTCAGAAAAAAAGTCGTTAAGCAGACCTTTCTTTCCTAAATATTTAATTCTGAATTCTTCTACTGCTTCTTTAGACTCGGTAGTAAATTGTTCAACTTCTGAAATATGTTCTTTTATTTTGTCGATCATGGTTCTTGAAAATAGGTAACAAATGTAAAAATTTTAACCCATTACTAAATCAAAATACGTTTAGAAATAGTTATTTAAGAGTATTCAAGGAAATATTGCTTTGGGCTAACTCTTTTCTTTCACATTCTCTTTTACCCATTGCAGGCAGGCATCAAAGTTTTTAAAGATATGGTCTTCTGGAATAAGATCTGGAATTATATCAACTCGTTCCATCATATAACGAGGTTGTTTAAGCAAATCAACAAAAAGTACAGTTATGTTAGATTTACTTAAATCTAGCATTACATCTTCTAGTGCGTACAAACCTGATTGATCTATATATTGCATCCGATCCATTCTTATTATAACAGTAGATGCGGTTGTAGGAATTTGGTCTGCAAGGGCCTGAAAATCACTAGTGGTACCAAAAAACAAGGGGCCTTTAAGGTGTTTTATAAAAACCTCTTCTCTTAAATTTTGAGGAAAATCTTTCTCATCAGCCCAAGCTTTCTCTGTTTCTAGTGTTTTTACATCAGAACGTTCTGCGGTAAGGTCTCCCATTTTTTTCATAAACATCAAAGAAGAAATAATTAGGCCTATACCAACTGCATAAATTAAATCCCAGGTAGAAGATAATATAAGCACGATAAACATTATAATTACTTCAGAGCTTAGTTTTAAAGGTCCTAGTGTAATGTCTTTTGGTAAACTAGGTATTGCTTTTAATCCTTTATAATCCATTACGCCTATACCAACAGTAATAAGTATTCCTGCCAGCACAGCTGCAGGAATTTTAGAGGCTATTGGAGCTAGAGAAAGCATTACAAGTAGTAAAAGTATTCCAGCAATCATACCCGATAATTTTGTTTTTCCGCCGGCATTAATATTTACTACGGTTCTAATTGTAGCCCCCGCTCCAGGAATACCACCAAATATTGCTGCAATACTATTTCCAATGCCTTGGCCAACGAGTTCTTTATTTGGTTTGTGCTTTGTTTTGGTCATGTTATCTGCAACAACAGAGGTGAGCAACGAATCTATCGCACCTAAGAGTGCAAGGGTAAATGCTGTAAAAATGTATGGGGTTACCGAACCAATTTTAAATTCGGTAAAAATATTCAGATTTGGTTGCGGAAATCCACTAGGTATTTCTTGTATAGCGATATAAGGTAGATTAAAAAAATAGGCTACAGCAGAAACAACAAGCAGGGCAACAAGTGCACTAGGTATTAGTGTAGTTATTCGTTTAAAACCGTAGATAATAATAATGGTGGCTAGGGCTAACATCAGTTCTAACCAATTAATATTTTTTAATACTCTCGGAAAAACTTTTAAGGCACCAAAAACACCAGATGCTTCTTTCTTTGCTAAGGTTTGGGCTTCTTTAAGAATATTACTTTCGGTAATACTTTCAGCTCGTTTTATGGTTTCTTTAAAATCTTCTAGTACCAGAATTCCTTCACCAGCCTCTTCCTTTAAAATGTTATCCAAAATAATTTCTTCGGCCTTGGGTTTAAATTTGTTTACCAAATCCTCATCCTCTTTCGGATAATACCCTACGGCTGGCAATATTTGAGTAATTAAAATTATAACGCCAATGGCTGTCATAAAACCAGAAACTACGGGGTAAGGAATATATTTAATATACTTGCCCACACCAATAACACCAAGTGCGATTTGCATTAAACCTGCCATTAAAAAAACAGTGAGTATAGCTGGTAATGCCTTTTCTAAACTACCATCAAAAGTGGCTACTATGCCACTAATGGCAACTATGCTTACAGCTGTCATAGGTGCAGTAGGACCAGAAATTTGCGTACTTGTACCGCCAAAAAGGGCGGCAAAAAAACTTATAAAAATAGCTCCGTAAAGGCCCGAACTTGGTCCTAAGCCCGAACTTACACCAAATGCTAAAGCTAAAGGAAGTGCCACTATACCCGCGGTTATACCGCCAAAAAGATCACCTCTAAAGTTTGAAAATAGTTTTTTCATATTAAATCGATTGATGTAATTAGACAAATAAGTGCTACTTAGAATAAAAAATTAAAGCTAATGTACCTACATTAGCTTTAATATAAAACTGCTTTTAGCGCCCTATATTAAATAGGGGTCTATTTGATGTTTAAAGAAAAGTTACTTTTCCATTTTTTATATCATACATTGCTCCAACTATTTTAATTTCTCCTTGTTCTTCCATTTCTTTGAGAACTGGGCTCATTTTTCTTGTGTTTTCAATGGTTAATTGAACATTTTTAAGAGCTACTTCGTTCACAAAGTCGATATTTTTAGAATTTCTTAAGCTGGCATCACTTGGCGTTGCAACGGCATTTACTGCAGGCTTTATTTTATCTAACAGAATACTTAGATTGCCTAATTTGGCATCGTCACAAGCACCTTTAACGGCACCACATGCGGTATGCCCAAGTACAACAAGCACCTTTGTGCCTGCTAACTTACATGCGAACTCTATGCTACCTAAAATGTCTTCATTTACAATATTGCCAGCGACTCTTGCGCTAAAAATATCGCCAATACCTTGATCGAAAATTAGCTCTGCTGATACACGAGAATCAATACAACTTAAAACAGTTGCAAAAGGATATTGACCTGTTGCTGTATCTGATACTTGGTGTAATAAATCGCGTTGTGCCATATTTTTGGCTACAAATCTTAGATTACCCTCTTTTAATAAATTAATGGCAGTATCAGGGGTTAGTGCGGCTTGTGTTTCCTTTGTATGTGCTTTCATAAATGTTATTTTAAATTATTTTGATGATATTAAATTAGGCAGATTTAGCTGTTAGTTTAAAAAAATCGACATAGCTTTTTGGGTTTTCTACCTCTCCACGTTCAGATAATAGTTTAATACTAATATTTCGCCGTTTGGCTTTTTCAGAAAAATCGTCTAGAATTTCGATAATGTCATTATCTAAATATCGTGTTTTTCTAACATCTATTTCTAAAAAGGAATCTTCGGGTAATTTATCTAGCTCTTTTAAAATAGCACCTTTATTAAAAAAGGTAACTTCTTCGGCCAGTGTCATTTTCGTTTTTTGTTTTCCATTACTTTTATCTTCAATATGTAAGAAGTGCGAATTTTGGTAACTCTTTATTAAGATAACTGCAATGCCAACGATAAGCCCTAAGCCAATACCAATTAATAAATCGGTAAAAACAATGCCTAAAACAGTAATTATGAACGGAGCAAACTGTTTCCAGCCTTGCTCGTACATTGTTTTAAAAAGTTTGGGTTTTGCTAACTTAAAACCTACAATAAATAAAATAGCAGCTAGTACAGATAGTGGTATCATATTTAATAAGGTTGGAATGAGCATGACAGAAATTAAAAGTAAAATGCCATGAATAATAGCTGACATTTTAGTTTTTCCACCAGATTGAATATTGGCAGAGCTTCTTACAATAACTTGTGTTATTGGCAGACCACCGATTAATCCTGAAATGATATTACCCGTACCTTGTGCTAATAGCTCTCTGTTCGTTGGTGTTACTCTTTTTTCAGGATCAAGCTTATCTGTTGCTTCAACACACAGTAGTGTTTCTAAGCTGGCCACTAATGCAATGGTAAAAGCAGTAATCCAAATTTGAGGATTACCAATGGCCCCAAAGTTCGGAAAACTGAACTGAGCTAAAAATGATGCTGCGTCTTTAGGTACATCAACACTTACTAAATGATCTGAAGAAATAGCCCATAAACTATTCCCTTTTGTAAGATTAAAAAATATGATACCAGCAACTACAGCCACAAGAGGCCCCTGAATAAGCTTGAATATTTTTCCTTTCTTAGATAATATTTTATCCCAAAGAAGCAGAATGCTTAGCGCAATAACGGCAATTAATGTTGCCCCTAAGCTAACGTTATTAAAGGTGGCTAATATTTCTGAAAATGTATTTTCACCATCTACTTGAAAAAAAGCAAAATCACCTTCGGGGTCTGGGTCATAACCAAAAAAGTGGGGAATTTGTTTTAAAATGATTATGATACCAATGCCTGTTAACATTCCTTTGATTACTGAAGAGGGAAAATAATACCCGATAATTCCAGCTTTTAAAACGCCAAATACTACTTGAATTATTCCACCCAAAACTACGGCCAGAAGAAAATTTTCGAAACCATCTAGGGTTGCTATAGCCGTAAGTACAATTGCTGCTAAACCTGCAGCGGGCCCACTTACTCCTATTTGCGAGCCACTTAAGGCACCTACAACAATACCGCCAATAATACCAGCAATTAATCCAGAAAATGCAGGCGCTCCACTAGCCAAAGCAATACCAAGACATAAGGGTAGTGCTACAAAAAACACAACGATACTCGCTGGTAAGTCGTTTTTTAAATTTTTAAACATAATATAAAAGTTAAGTTGCTTTCACGTTTAGAGAGAAAGCCTAATTAATTAAAAATAATAAAATTATCTAAAACTAAAGAGCGTTTTCTGGAGGGGGAAGAAAAATAGCTAAAGAGGTGGTGTACTCTGATTCAACATTAAAACTAGAAATAGTTGTTTTTGAGCTTTGAAGGTGAAAAAATGCAAATAAATCGTAATCTAAAAAAAACTCTTTTTCGTTAGACTCTTTTTTTTCTTCCTTTTTTTCTTCTTCGTTAAAGTCTATTATGAAGGCAGTTTTTTCACCTACTTTAGACAAGGTAATTAGTGACGGAGCCAAAATGGCTGCGACTAATAGACTTGCTAAAAAGACAAATACCGTTGCTTTCATATTAATTTTCATGAATTGGCAGCGAATATACTTATAATTACGACATAAATATGTTAAAAATCTTTTAACATTTTAATGCTTTCAGACGAAATCCATCCTGTTTGACCGTCGGCAATTTTAATTTTTTTATATCCTTTTAATTCTTCAAGAACATTTAGTTTGGTGCCTTCATGGAGCGTAAAAATTGCTTGTCCTCGGGTATTGGGTTCAGTAATTACTTTAACTTCTTCATCAAATACAATTGCGGGCTTATCCGCTTTAAAATCGTTGTACTGCAGAAAAGCAAATAGGATGGAAAGCAAGGCGAGAAATAAAAAAAAGAAACTTGCAATAAACGTAAACCTCTTTTGCGTAGCGTATTTTAAGAAATAGAAAGCTAGGTACAGTACTACGAAAAGAAAAACAAAAATTACAGCGACAACAGCCCATTGATCAAAAGATAATAACCCTGTAATGTCATTGTAAATCTTTGAAAGTTCGGTTTCAGGCATTTCATCAATAGCATCTAAGGTCATGTTTTTAGCATAGGCTAAATTGTTGTGTGTTTCAGCATCATTTGGCTGTAGCAAAAGGGCTTTTTCGTAATAGTAAATACTAGGTGCTACTTGATTTAATTTATAGTATGAATTGCCTAGGTTAAAATATAGTTCTGCAGAATGTTGACCATTTGCAATAATTTTAAGGTAGTTTTCTATTGCTGTATTGTAGTCGCCCGCATTATAAGCATCAGTAGCTTTATCAAAAAAGCGCTCTTGCTGCGATTGGGCACTAATAGAAATAAGAATTAATAAAAATGTTACTAGTCTTTTCATAACTACAATTGTTTATCTAAATATGAAATTACTTCGCTAGCTTTGGTGTAATCTTGCTGCATTTGTACTTGTGATAATGGGCTGTATCTCGCCATTTCACAACTTTCTAGTAAGCCAATAAAAACAGCTGTGGTGTCTTCGTCTACTTCCCTTTTTTGCAATAAGCTTGCGATTTTATCTTTACTAAATTCTGCAGTTTCTATTTTTAATTTTGCTTTTAAGTAGTTGTGTAAGCCTTTTTCTAAGGCAACATAAAATGCCTCTTTATTACCTAGAGCTTTTTTTGATGCAGATAAGTATTTACGTGCTAACTTGTTGGCGCGCTTTATTTTGTTACCTGCAACATCACTGGCAATAGCATCCCGTTTTCTTCCAAAGAATATGGCAATGGGTATGAGTAGTAAGGGTAGAAATAACCATAAATAAAAGCGAGTAGATCTAAAGAAATAGTTTGTGCCTATCGGTATTAACTTAGTTTTCGTTTTTATAAAGTTAAATTGATCGCCTTGTGAAACCACTGATTTTTTGTTTTGGGTGTTAGGGCTTACACTACCATTGGCGTTGCTTGGCCCTTGTAAAACATTAATCACAATTTCATTTGAACTAAGTGTGCGATACTGTTCTTTTTTTGGGTCAAAATAGCTAAAGGATATACTTGGTATAGGGTATTTTCCTTTAAAAGATGGCACTATCGTGTAGCTGTTACTAACTTTACCTTGCATTCCCGATAGGTTTGTTCTAATTTTTTCATCAAATTCTGGTTCATATACTTCTAGTGAACCGGGTAGGTTAGGTTTTGGTAGTTGAAATAACTTTAAATTTCCTTTTCCACTTACTTCTACTTTCGCTTGTAATGATTCTGAAGCGTTTAAATTTGTTTTACTGGTAGTTACTGAGAACTTAAAATTGCCCACAGCACCCCCAAAATCGGCGGGTTTTCCTTCAGACGGAAGTTCTTTTACGTTGATTGTTCTTTTGCCGGCGGAAACGGTTTTATTTGTTTGTGAGTAAATGATACCCCCAAAAAAATCGCGTTTTTTAGTGGGTACATCAACTGTTACATCAAGTGATAAAGGCTCAATTTCTAATTTACCAGATTTTTGAGGGTATAAAACAATACGTTTTAATGTAACGTAACGGTATCTTTTGCCTTTGTAGGTGCCATTTTGTGCATTTCTTGCAGTTATGGGTATGTCTTGACTCCAAAAGTTGTTATACTTCGGATTGTCTAATGGGCGATAATTTGAAACACTAATGGAGGGGCTAACATAAAGTTTATACACCACACTTATCGCTTCATTTAAATAAGGGTTGGTATTAGAAACCTCTGCAACCAAATGTAGGCTTTCATTAGCAATATCATCTAAGGTCATTTGACCGTTTGGCTTGTCTACAGCAGCCGTTACTTCTACTTTTTTTGCAACTGTTTTATAGATCTTTCCATCTATATTTATAGAAGCTTGTTTGATGGTAAATTTACCTCTGGCAGTAGGCGCTAAAGTATAGGAGAAGGTTCTTGAAAAGCCTCGAACCCCGTTTACCCAACTAGATGTTGTCCTTTGCGAAGGCCCCATAACCACCCTAAATCCTTCAAAATCTGGCGGGTTAAAGTGATCACCGTCTTTATTCATGGTAAAGTCTACGCGAAGACGTTCATTAATGCCTAGCTTTTCTTTGCTAAGCACCACTTCAAAAGTAATTTCCGTATCATTTTGCGCTTTTACACAGAGCACACCTAATACTAAAGCAAACAGTAGGATATATCTTTTTAGTATCATTAATTTTACCAGTCTTTTTCGGTTTTAACTTTATTGCCTTGAACCTTTTTAGCGTCTATTTTTTCTTTTACTTTTTTCTCCTCATTCTGCATTGCCTCTAGCAGATTTTGAACTTGTTGTTTTGATAATTGATTAGGTCTTGGCTGTTTTGGAGAATTTTGATTATTTTCTTGGGGTTTCTTATCATTCTCGTCTTCATCCTTTTTTTTATCTTCTTTACCTTTATCGCTATCATCTTCTTTTTCATTATTCTTTCCTTCGTCACCTTCTTCTTTTTTGTCGTCTTCGCCTTCTTTTTTATCTTCTTTATCTTTGTTTTCGTCTTTTTTATCTTTATCCTCTTCTTTTTTGTCTTGGTCTTGGTCTTCGTTTTTATTTTTATTGTCGTCTTGTTGTTTTTTTAATAATTCTTTAGCTAGCGCTAAATTATAGCGCGTTTCTTCGTCAGTTGGGTTGTTTCGTAAAGCTTCTTTATAGGTCTCAACAGCTTTTTCATATTCTTTTCTCTTCATAAAAACATTACCAATATTGTGGTAGGCTTTATGCTTGCTTTTTTTATCTGTTGCGTATTCGGCAGCTTCTTTAAACCGCACAAAAGCTTCGTTATAAGTCTCTCGTTGGTAATAAGCATTACCTAAATTGAAGGGCGCGGCAATATTTTCGGTACTTTTTGCAATGGCCTTTCTATAGTCAACTTCGGCTTCAATAAATTTATCTTCAGAAAGCATTTTGTTTGCTTGCCAAGTTAGGTTTTTTGAGGTCTTTAAAGCTTTATTCTTATTCTTTTCCTCGTTATCTTGAGCTAAATTAAAATAACCTATCATTAAAAAAAGTAATAAGAGGATTGACTTTCTCATTTTATATATTTTAAAGATTATCTTTTGTTTTATACCAGAGGTAGTATTTTTTACTACAACTAAGTTTGTTGTTTTTCTTTAAAGAGATCTAATTTTCGCAACCATTTCGTTTTTCTATCAAACACAAAAATATCTAGTAAAAGCAGCAGTAATCCAGCACCTAAAAACCATTGAAATTGATCTTTATACTCTGCATACTGAGTAGCTTCAAATTCGGTTTTATCCATCTGATCTAATTGCTCTTTTATGAACTTTACGGCTTCTTCTGTTTTGGAGCCATCAATATATTGGCCGTTACCTTCTTCTGCAATTTCCTTTAAAACTTTTTCATTTAATTTGGTTATAACTACCTCACCTTGATTATCTTTTTTTAACCTTTCTAAAACGCCTTTTCTTTTAATCGGAATTGGGGCTCCTTTGGCACTTCCAACACCAATAGTATACACTTTAATGCCTGCGTCGGTTGCCTCTTCTACCACTTTTAAGGTAGCACTTTCAGAATGATCTTCACCATCAGAAATTATAAATAGTACTCTATTAGTTTGGTCTTCATCGTTATAAAAGCTACTTGCTAATTTTATCGCCTGATCTATAGCCGTACCTTGCGAGCTTAGCATATCTGTATTCATGCTTTGTAAAAACATTTTAGCTGCACCATAATCAGTAGTAATGGGTAGTTGCGGAAAAGCCTGCCCCGCATAAGCGATAATACCAATACGATCACTTGCTAATTGATTAATGATTTCTGAAACAAGCCTTTTAGCTTTTTCTATTCTATTTGGCGCAATATCTTCGGCTAACATACTTTTAGAAACATCAACAGCAAAAACAACATCAACCCCTTCGCGTTTTATGGTTTCTAGTTTTGTTCCTATTTTAGGATTTACCAATCCAGCAATCAAAAATGCGATACCTAATAGTAAGAGTATTAATTTTAAGCTGGATTTGTAGTCAGATTTGTCGGGTGCAAGGCGTTTTAATAATGTCAGGTGTGCAAACTTTTTTTGGCTTTTCTTTTTCCATAGTTGTAGTAACACAAACAAAACCACTATGATTGGAATAATGCCAAATAAATAAAAATATATTTTTTCGTCTAACTGAACCATAAGCTATATAAAACTTCTAAATAAAGTATTTCTTAAAATCCATTCAAGCACTAATAGAATTAGGGCGGCTAAAACCCAAGGTCTAAATTTTTCTTCGAATCGAGTATATTTAAATTCCTCTATTTCTGTTTTTTCAAGTTTGTTTATTTCGTCGTAAATTTTTTCTAGTTTTTCATTGTCGGTCGCTCTAAAATATTTACCACCAGTATTCGCTGCAATTTCTTTCAATAGTTCTTCATCAATTTCTACTTGACGCATACCAAACCTAAAAGAACCATCGAGATTATATGCTACTGGCGATAAGGCATTTCCATTGGTTCCTAAGCCAATAGTGTAGGTTTTTATACCATATTCTACCGCAAGATCAGAGGCGGTTTTTGGTTCTATAAAACCAGAATTATTTACTCCATCGGTGAGTAAGATGATAATTTTACTAATCGCTTTGCTTTCTTTAAGTCGGTTTACAGCCGTTGCCAGACCCATTCCTATGGCGGTACCATCGTCTAGTTGGCCAAAAGCAATATCTTTTAATGAACGCACTACAATAGATTTATCGCTAGTTATGGGTGTTTTGGTATATGCTTCACCTGCATATGCTACGAGTCCTATTCGATCACTAGGTCTTTTTTTAATGAAATCGGCAGCAACTTTTTTTAAGGCAGCCAATCTATTAGGCTTTAAATCGCGAGCAAGCATACTTGACGAGACATCGATGGCCATTACGATATCAATACCTTCAGTTTTTTTTGTTTTTGTAGATACGTCTTTTGATTGAGGGCGAGCGATTGCGATTATTATTGCGGCTAAGGCTAAAAGCCTAAGTAGAAATAATAAAGGTTTTAGTCTTGTAAGAATATCAGTTTCAGAAAATCCTTTTATACTTGAAATTTTAAGTGATGCAGTTTGTTCTTTTCGTTTAAAATAGTACCACAGCGCAGCTAGTGGTAGCAATAAAAGCAACCAAAAAAAATCTGGATTTGCAAACTGAACATTTGTAAACATTATACTTGATTTTTTACTTCTAAGGTTGCTAAAATACGATCAACAATTTTTTGTGCATAAATATCATCTTTTAACCAGGTAAGTAGCAAGGCTTGCTGAAAACCTTTACCTCCAAATAAAATAAAGGTGTATTTGCCTGAGACAAGCTCATTTGATTCTTGATCTTTAAATTTGCCCGAACCATAGAATTTAATTCCTTTAATACCAGAAAGACTTTTATATTCTTCTTCTTTAGCAATAATATTTTTAGCCCCCATAGCTTGAAATTGCTGCAATTGCGTTTCTTTTTCTTTTCCAAAATCGGGCTCTTGTTGCGGGTTTGCGAACGTAGTTGATACGGCTGTAATCGTAAACAATTTTTTGGGGCTGTGGTAGCTAAACTTTTGTAGCTCTTTTATAACTCCTTTTAATTCTGGAGTAAGTTTAATTTCCTCTCGCTTTAATATCTTGGGGGTTTCAATTTTTATTGGTGGATAACCGTAAGAACTTTGTACCCATTCACTTTCTAAAAGCAATTTGGTTGGGTGTCTTAAAATGGTGTCTTTGGTATATTCAAAGCCAAAATAATACGCAGCGCTTATACACGAGATGAGCAGAAAACCAGCCAATAGTGCTAATGAAATTTTTAATCTTTTCTTCTTCTCTTTTATCGCTAAGGCTTCTAAATATGCCTCTTGTTGTAGTAGTTCTTCTTCGGTAGGCTCTGGTATGGCATTATGTGTTTTAACTACGATATTTTCTATCGCTTTTCGGTCTTGTTCTGCAACGGATGTTTCTGGTTTTGTTTTTGCAAATTTTACTAAATCTGCAGTTTGTAGTACTCTTTTAAACTGGCTAATGGTATCTTTATCTAACTCTAAATCACCAGCATCTGACATAAGCTCTAATTTGGTAATAAGCTGATCGGTAGTGCTTTCTAATGCAGAAACTTGTACATCTTCTTCTAAGTAAGAACGAACGATATCGGTAAGTTCTGAATAATATTTTTTGTATTCGTCTTGAATTAGATATCTGGAGTTCTCTAATTGCTTTAGTTCTAATAAAGCTCTATCATATGCAGGTAATAAGGCAACTTTTTCTTCTTCCGATAGTGGTTTTTTTCTAGAGAAGAACCAATACAGTAATCCACCAATTATTAAAATACCTAGTAAAACACCTAGCGCTATTTTCCACCAATCAGAATTGCTTTCTTCAACAGGTATAATCGGTTTTATATCATACATTTTTTGGTTTAAGGTATCTACCGGAATGTTGGCTACCGATATTCTGGTAGAATCGGTAAAAAAACCTTTACCATTAATTTCTATAAGTTGTGGAGGTAATTTGTATGAACCAGAGTCAAACTGTGTAAGCGCGTACGATTTTATTAAGGTGAGTCGATCTTTTTTTCTGGTGGTATCTGTAGTAAAAGCTTCTACGGTTTCTAAAGGTGAAAATGTTTGTCCTTCAGGAAAAATGACACTAGAAGTAGAATCCGTATCAACGCTAACTGTCCATATCAGTTGCTCGCCAATTCGAATGGATGTAGTGTCAACCTTGGTTTTAATATTCGGAGATGTTTGGGCATATCCGAGGAAAGAAAAACAAACAAAAAAGTAAGCGATAAAGTATCGTTTTTTAAGTGCTATTTGTGTTTCTACCTTTAAATATTTGTTTTTAGGCATCATTTATCCTCTTCGTTTAAAATACCCTAATAATTTTTTTGTGTAACTCTCATCAACTCTACAATCTAACACGCCACTACCAGATTTGGCAAATGTTTCTTTAAAATACATAACTCGTTCATTATAGTATTTTTCATAAGCCAAGCGTACTTTTTTTGATTGGGTATTTACTAATTTTGTAACCCCTGTTTCTGCATCTTTAAGTTGCACCATTCCGATATTAGGAATTGATTCTTCTCTTGGATCATAAACACGAATACCAGTAACATCGTGTTTATTACCGATAATTTTCATGGTACGCTCATACTCGTCAGCAATGAAATCTGAGAGCACAAAAACGATGGCTTTTTTCTTCATTACATTTGTCAAGTACTTTAAGGCGCCTGCAATATCAGTTTTATTGCTTTGAGGTTTAAATTCTAATAATTCTCTTATGATGCGTAATACATGACTTTTTCCTTTTTTAGGAGGGATAAAAAGTTCTACTTGATCAGAAAAAAGAATTAAACCAGCCTTATCATTGTTTTGCAGCGCCGAAAAAGCAAGTGTAGCTGATATTTCGGTAATTATATCTTTCTTAAACTGATTAGTTGTTCCAAAGAGTTCAGACCCACTGACATCAACCATTAACATCATAGTGAGCTCACGTTCTTCCTCAAAAACTTTTATAAAAGGTTCGTTGTAGCGTGCTGTTACATTCCAATCAATACTTCTTACATCATCACCAAATTGATATTGACGAACTTCGCTAAAAGTCATACCTCTACCCTTAAAGGTCGAATGGTATTCCCCACCAAAAATATGGTCAGAAAGACGACGCGTCTTTATCTCAATTTTACGAACTTTTTTAAGTAATTCTTTGGTATCCATCTTTTGCTTAGTAAACAGTAGACATTAGTAGCATTTAGTCACATCAATGTGGTTTTAAAAAACCACCAATTGTAACTGTAAACTTTTTAAGGTACTTCTATTTCGTTTACTATCTTTTTGATGATTTCTTCAGAGGTAATATTTTCAGCTTCAGCTTCATAGGTAATACCAATACGATGCCGTAGTACGTCGTGTACAACCGCGCGAACATCTTCAGGCACTACATACCCTCTTCGTTTTATAAAGGCATAACATTTAGCTGCAGTTGCTAAATTTATACTTCCACGTGGTGATGCTCCAAAACTGATAAGCGCTTTTAAATCCTCGAGATTATATTTTTCAGGATAGCGTGTTGCAAAAACAATATCTAGAATATATTTTTCAATTTTTTCATCCATGTAAACTTCACGAACCGCTTTTTGAGCACTTAAAATTTGATTTAAGCTTACCACAGGGTTTACCTGATCATAAACTCCACGAAGATTTTGCCTCATAATCAGTTGCTCCTCGTTCATTTTCGGATAATCTATTACGGTCTTTAACATAAAACGATCTACCTGAGCTTCGGGCAATGGGTAGGTGCCTTCTTGCTCAACAGGGTTTTGCGTTGCCATAACTAAGAAAGGCTTTTCTAGTACAAAAGTTTGATCACCAATAGTAACCTGCTTTTCTTGCATTGCTTCTAAAAGGGCCGATTGAACTTTTGCAGGTGCTCTGTTAATTTCATCTGCTAACACAAAATTGGCGAAAATTGGACCTTTTTTAATCGAAAAATCATTTTCTTTCATGTTAAAAATCATAGTACCTACAACATCGGCAGGTAATAAGTCTGGTGTGAATTGAATTCGACTAAAATCGCCTTTAACTGCTTTTGATAAGGTGTTAATTGCTAAAGTCTTTGCAAGACCAGGTACCCCCTCCAACAATATATGACCCTGTCCTAAAAGTCCAATAAGTAATCTTTCAACCATATGTTTTTGGCCTACAATTACTTTATTCATTTCTAACATAAGAAGATCGATAAAAGCACTTTCTTGAGCTATTTTCTCATTTACTGCGCTAATGTCGACGGTAGTATTTTCTTCCATAAAACTTAATAAATTAATTCTTGTGATCTATGTTCGGTTGATTTAGTTCTGCAAATTGAAAATTTATTAATTGAGACGCTGTTAACAATTGGTTAAAAATTACTTTAAACGCCTATTTTTATGATGTTTTTAAGTGTTTCTGCGTATTTAATTTTTAAAAACGTTAATCTTTTTAAATATTGTCTTTCTTAAGTTTTTTATTACGCCCTTAATTTGTTCTCAAAATCACACAAGATGCCCCCATAAAGAGAAGGTTTAAAAGTTGTCGGTTAAGAGTTAATTTGATGTTTTTATTTTTTAATTTCACCAAAGCGGTTAGCGTGGTATAACCGTTTCTAAAATAGCAACTTATTTGATAAATTTGGGCTAATTTTTTGCTACAACCTACACCGATAAAATAACTTGTTTACTATATTTTAGGGTACATTATTTTGGTATTGGTTTCAATCGTAGCATATGATGGCAGTTACTTTAAAGAGTTAAATTTGGGCGTTTATTTTAGTACATTTATTTAGATCAAAAACGTTTAACAAAATGATTATAATAACAACAAAAATGAAGTTCGCAGGTGTAAATCAGGTATGTGTACTAAGCTAGTAGCTAATAAAAAGTTGTCTAAATAAAAAATATGAACAAAACAGCATTAATTACAGGCGCCACAAGTGGTATAGGAAAAGCAACAGCACTATTGTTCGCTGAAAATAAGATTAATTTGATTCTTTGTGGTAGACGACAAAAGCGATTAATAGAACTAAAAACCGAATTAGAATCAAAGACAAAGGTAGCAACCCTAAATTTTGATGTACGTAATAAAACTGCTGTTGCAGCGGCAATAGCTTCGTTATCTGACGATTTTTCTAAAATTGATATCTTAATTAATAATGCAGGAAACGCCCATGGAATGGATACTATTGATGAGGGTAGTGTGGATGATTGGGACGCAATGATAGATATTAACGTAAAGGGATTGCTTTATGTTTCGAAAGCGATTATACCGAAAATGGTGTATCAAAAAAGTGGCCACGTAATAAACATTGGTTCTACTGCAGCAAAAGAAGTTTACCCGAGAGGAAATGTATATTGCGCGAGTAAACACGCCGTTGATGCTATAAATCAGGGCATGAGAATAGATTTAAATGCGCACGGAATAAGAGTTGGTGCCGTTAACCCTGGACTGGTAGAGACCGAATTTAGTAAGGTGCGCTTTAAAGGTGACGAGTCACGAGCCAAAAATGTGTATACTGGTTTTCAGGCTTTAAAAGCAGAAGATATAGCCGATATTATTTATTTTGTAGTCACCCGACCCTATCATGTAAATATAGCCGATTTGGTTGTTATGCCTACTGCACAGGCCTCTTCAACCATAATTAATAAATCCTAAATAATGATAAGGGCTAGCTTGTTTAAGCCACTTAAAAAACTGAAAAGCGGAGTAAAACAATAAACTTTTACACTAAATTTTATAAGAAGGGTACTGTTAAATTTGCAGCAAAGGAATATGCACAGCAAATAGCGCACACAATCAATATTAATTTGTTAAAAGTAATTCAGCTTAAAGATAAAGCCAAATACCTCTTTTGTTTATCTAGATAGCCTTGTTGTTACTCATCTCGCCAAAACTAGGCTTTTTAGATGTTAAATGTAAGGCGTTACCCGTTACCCAAGCTATACGCCTAGTTTGTAAACGAAAGTATGCTTCGTAATTTATTTGAGAATTAAAATAGAAATAAACAGGTTGCTAATTAAAGATCATTTCTTTAGTTGGTAGTGCGGGTATAGCACCAAAATTTGTGGTTGTAATTGCCCCAGCTTTATTAGCTTTCTTTACCATTTCTAGTAATAATGGCACATTTTCTTGTAGTTCGTTTATATTGTCTAAGGCGGCAATTTGCATTAAAAGACAGCCAATAAAAGCATCACCTGCACCTGTAGTATCTATAGGATTAACATTAAAACTAGGGATGGTTTCTTTTAGGGTTGGGGTACTTAAAAAAGTACCTTTAGCACCCAAAGTAATTGTTATAATCTGAGTTCCAACTTTATGTAGAAAATCGCATGCCTCGTAAATGTCTTTTTTACCGGAGATCAGTTCTGCTTCTTCAAGACTAAACTTACATAAATGAGATTTTTCAATATAGGGCAAGCATTTTTTAATAAAATTCACCTCATTTTCTTTCCATAGATCTCCCCTAAAATTCGGATCAAAACTAATAAAAGTGTCTTGTGTTAAGGCATCAAAAAAATAACGTCCGTAAGCTTTTTCCAACTCACCTCCTAGTAGTGCGGTGGCAGCGCCTAAATGTAAAATGCTTTTTTTAAAACCTACTTTAACAGAGGGGTCGTACACTAATTCCTTATCAGCCCCTCGGCTAAAAACAAAATCTCGCTCCCCTTCATCAGCAATTGAAACAAATGCTAATGTTGTAAATGTTTTTGAGCGTTGGGCTAAAGAAATATCTACCTCGTGTTTTTCTAAAATATCCAATAAAAAATCACCAAACTTGTCATAGCCTACACAACCAATGAATTTAGATTTGCCACCTAATTTGGCAATTGCACAAGCAACGTTTGCAGGTGCTCCGCCTGCTTTTTTAGTAAATTCGGTTACTTTTGAAAGGTCATTTCCTTGCTTTTCTGCAACGAAATCAATTAAGAGTTCACCAATACAATAGATGTTTTTCATGCTAAGATAAAATCAACAAAGAGCAAGATAGGTACAAAATTAGGCTTTATCTAAAATTTTAAACAAAATATAAGCGAATCTTTCTTAGGTGTTCAATAGAATTTCTTCAAGATTTATTTTTTAATTTTTAAGCGTTACAGTAATGTTTTTAGCTTTAGTACTACCGTTGTATGATTGTGTATTAATTGTTATCTTTTAAAAAATTATCTAAATAAAAAAACATGGGCTTATTTGATGAAATTAAGAAAAAACTTAGTCATGAATTTATCGATATTATTGAGTGGCTTGATAGTACTGATAATACGATCGTTCATCGCTTTGAACGTTATCAAAATGAAATAAAAAATAATGCAAAGCTTATTGTTCGCGAAGGGCAAGTCGCTGTTTTTGTTAATGAAGGCACTTTGGCAGATGTCTTTAAACCAGGCACTTATGATTTAACAACGAAAAACTTGCCAATTTTAACCACTTTAAAAGGTTGGAAATATGGATTTGATAGTCCCTTCAAAGCAGAGGTTTATTTCGTAAACACACGTCTTTTTACAGATGAAAAATGGGGTACAAAAAACCCTTTTATACTGAGTGATGAACGTTTTGGTTTGGTAGAAATTCGTGCTTTTGGCACCTATAGTTTCAAGATATTAGATGCGGGTAAATTTGTAGTTGATGTGGTTGGAACTGATGGTAATTTTACAAATTATGAGATAAATGAACATCTTAAAAGTTTAATTGTAACGCGTTTTACTGATACAATGGGTGAAGCTAATCTGCCTATAGAATTATATGCTGCAAATACTTCAGAATTATCAGAAACCTGCCAAGAGGTTATGCAACCAGAATTTGGTAGCGTAGGTATTAAATTAGAAAAATTTTATATCGAAAATGTATCAATACCCGAAGAGCTCAAAAAAGAGATATTTGAATATAGTAGATTAGATAAGCTTGATATGGCCAAATTAACCCAATTTAAGGCAGCTAAAGCTATGGAAGCGGCTGCCACAAATGATGGCGGAACAGCAGGTGCTGGCATGGGTATGGGCATGGGTTTTGCTCTGGCTCAACAAATGGGTAATATGATTAACCCTCAAACTTCTAATCAAGGTTTTGGTGGCGCACAAGGGGCTACACCGCCCCCAATGCCAACACCGACAATGTATTATTACGCAGTAAATGGTCAGCAAATGGGTCCAGTATCATTAGATAAATTAAAAGAATTATTTGCAAGTAGAGCGGTAAATAAAGACTCTTTAGTTTGGAAGCAAGGCATGCAAAATTGGTTAACTTTAAAGGAGATAGAAGAATTAAAATCATTTTTAGGTGGTAATACGCCACCCCCATTGCCAACAGTATAAAAAATGCAAGAAAACTTAGTTCTAAATTCAGAACATAAAAAAGCTTGTGCCAATTGTGGTGCCGAGCTTAAGTTTAAACCTGGTTCACATCAATTAAAATGTGAATACTGTGGTTATGAAGAATTTATTGAGCAAACTAAAAGTAGTTTTGAAGAACTTGAATTGCGCCATTATTTAAAAGTAGTTGGCGAAAACGCATATACAGATACTATTGATTTATTAAATTGTAAACATTGTGGTGCCAATCAGCATGTGAAGGAGAATTATAAGTCATTAAGCTGCGTATATTGTGGAGAGCCACTCATAAGAGAAGATATTGAAAAGGAAGGGTGGATTTTGCCTGGTGCACTAATTCCATTTCAGTTAGATGTTAAACGGGCAAGGGGTATTTTTAAAAACTGGGTTGGTAGTATCTGGTTTGCTCCAAATGAATTAAAAAAAGCGGCCTTAGCTACTGATGGCTTACGTGGGCTATATGTACCCTATTGGACATTTGATGCAAATTTATCTGCTGCTTACCAAGGGCAGCGTGGTGATTATTATTATGAAAAACGAAGTATACGAACTAAGAACGGAACAAAAACGCAACAAGTAAGAAAAACACGTTGGTCTAGTGCTTCGGGTAGGGTTAAAGGTTTTGTTGATGATATATTAATAAATGCCTCGCAGCAAAAACGGATAGAAATTCCGCATGAAATTACTTTTTGGAACACGAAAAAATTGACAAACTTTAATTCTAAATACCTTTCTGGTTTTGTGACAGAGAAGTATTCGGTTTCATTAAAACAAGGTCATCACCAATCATTTAAAGAAGCTAAAAAAATAGCTCATAATTGGATACGTCGAGATATTGGTGGTGATACCCAACGTATTAATCATGCCGATATTGAGTTAGAAAATGAAACTTTTAAACACGTTTTGTTGCCTGTTTATATTAGTTCTTACCGTTTTAAAGGAAAAGAATATCATTTTTATATCAACGGGCAAACAGGTGCCCTAAGTGGCACACACCCATATTCTTTTTGGAAAATTTTCTTTTTTTGTCTTTTAATCATTGTTGTTATTGCGGTATTTGTCATTTTTGTACAATGAAAGAAAAAAGAACTTTAGTTGTAGGAGATATTCACTCTGGAGTAAGAGCTTTAGAGCAGCTAATTGAACGCGCAGCAGTTACTACTTTTGATAAGTTAATTTTTTTAGGAGATTATGTAGATGGCTGGAGTACGGCCGCAGAAACCATTTCATTTTTGCTTAAATTACAAAAGACACATAATTGTATTTTTATAAGAGGCAACCATGATGAATTATGTTACAATTGGTTAACTACAAGGCAAGAGAACTCTATATGGTTACAGCATGGTGGTGCAGCAACAAAGGCTTCTTACGAAAAAGAAACAAAGCAAACTATTGCTGCACATTTACTCTTTTATGAAAATCTTAAAAATTATTATTTAGATACTAAAAATAGGCTTTTCTTACATGCAGGTTTTACCAACTTAAAGGGGGTAGCTCACGAACATTTTGATACTACATTTTATTGGGATAGAACGCTTTGGGAGCTTGTACGATCTTTAAACCCTAAATTGTCAATGAATGATGATCATTACCCAAGTAGATTAAAGCATTACAAAGAAATTTATATTGGACATACCCCAATATCAAAAAAACACACTAAGGTAGTACCTACAAAGTTTGTTAATGTGTGGAATTTAGATACTGGTGCTGCTTTTAAAGGACCCCTATCTATGCTTGATGTTAATAGCAAAGAAATTTGGCAAAGTGACCCAGTAAGCACTTTTTATCCTTATGAAAACGGCAGAAACTAAAATAGATATTACCTTTGATTAAAGTAAAGAGATTTTTATCGAACTTTATAAAAAAATAACATGGTTAAAAAAAACATACGTTTAGAAGTGATGCAGGCTATTGAGCATAAGGTAGAAGATTTTATTGATTCTTTTCTTATACCTATTAATGATATATGGCAGCCTTCAGACTTTTTGCCAGATCCACAAAGTGATAATTTTTTAGATGCAGTAGAAACCTTGCGAGGAGAATCTAAAGAATTAGGATATGATTTTTGGGTTACAATGGTTGCTGATACAATTACAGAAGAAGCTTTACCTACCTACGAATCTTGGTTAATGGACGTAGAAGGTATTAACCAACACGATGGAAAGAAAAATGGTTGGTCTAAATGGGTGCGTGCTTGGACAGGTGAAGAAAACCGTCATGGCGATGTGCTAAATAAATACCTATACCTTTCTGGACGTGTAAATATGCGTGAAGTAGAAATAACTACACAACATTTAATATCTGATGGTTTTGATATTGGTACAGATAGAGATCCGTATAAAAATTTCGTTTATACGAGTTTTCAAGAATTGGCTACCAATATATCGCATAAGCGAGTAGGTCAAATGGCAAAGAAAAAAGGAAATGCTTTATTAGGAAAAATGTGTACGATTATTGCTGGCGACGAAATGCGACACCATTTGGCCTATAGAGAATTTGTAAAAACCATATTTAGCGAAGATCCATCGGGTATGATGCTAGCATTTACAGACATGATGAAAAAGAAAATAGTTATGCCTGCACATTTTCTAAGAGAGTCTGGTGGAACTATTGGTGAAGCATTTGAAAATTTTTCAAATTGTGCACAAAGATTAGGGGTTTATACAGCAACTGATTACATTGAGATTTTAGAGAAATTAAATGCTTATTGGGAGATTGATGCCATTAGAGGCTTGTCTGATGAAGCTGAAAAAGCTAGAGATTATCTAATGAAATTACCCTCAAGGCTGACTAGAATTTCTGAACGAATGCAATTTCCTCAAGATCAATACCGATTTAAATGGGTAGAAGCTAACGGAATGATTTAAAAACACCTATGTACAAAGCTTTACAAAAAAAAGATCCACCTATTTTAGGTGGATCTTTTTTTTAATATCACAAAGTAGAGTATTATAATTTACCGTGATCGTGTTCGTCTTGCCATTTTAAGAGTTCTTCCCACTTGCCCTCATAAGCCATTTTAGATTGCATCGGCCATGAGGCAGGGTTATGAACTTTGTATCGATCACCCCCTGAATTTAAAACTTCTTTACATTTCGCAACAGATGTTTCTGAAAGATCTTTCCAAGTAGAAATACCAGCGTTTATAAACATTTCTGAAATTTTTGGACCGATACCTTCAACTACTTTAAGGTCGTTGTGTTTAATTGTCTTACCAAAAACTGCTTTAGCTGCGGCAGCATCAAATGGCTTGTCTTCAATCATAGGGGCTACTGCGGCAACGGTTGTTGCGGCTGCAATACTAGAAGCAGCGGTTAATTTTCCGTTACATGCATCAAGATCAGCTTGAAGTTTAGCATTTTTATTTTGCCATAATTTAAGTTCCGCTGATTCGTGGTTATTGGTATTAGACCCTTTGCCTAAAAGGTATCCTAAAATACCACAAATTATACCTACTAAAGCTGGAATCAACCAGCACCAAATATTTGAAAAATCCATAATTATTATATTTTTTAATTTATTTATTTAATGTAACAACAGTTCTTCTATTTTTAGCTTTTCCTTTAGCTGTCTTATTGCTCGCTATTGGTTGTTTTTCGCCTTTTGAACTTATTTTAATTTTAGAGGCTAAAATTCCATTTTTTATAAGGTAATCTTTTGCAAAATTAGCTCTGTTTTTGCCTAATTTGATATTTGTTGCACTTGGCCCAACGTTATCAGTATGCCCAACAACATTACAAGTAGCACCTTCTACCTTATCAAGGTATCTTGAAATATCGGCTACCTTTTGTCGTTGCATTGCTGAAAGGTTAATTGATGTTTCATTTGTATCAAAATAAAGCACTAGAGGGTCTTTTGTTATCTTTTCATAAAGTGCTCGTAACTCTTCACCAGCATCTTGGTTTTCACCAGTAATACTAAATTCTAAGGGTCCAAAAAACGTATTATCTTCAGCAACCATGCTATCCATTAATTTACCCATGGTGTTAATTTGGTTAGAGTGAATACCATTTTCTACAAAATGATTTTTGATAGCGTTGGCTCTGGCTAAACCTAGGTTTGGATAAGCAGAATTATTTTTTTCATCGCTTTTGTAAAAGCCGGTGATATTAATCACCTTTCCGCTATTTTCAGTTAAGAAATTTTTTAAATTCATTAAGCCATCCATGACTTTGGGCGATATGGGATTTAAAAATGATGAAGAAGACAAATTAAAATTGTAATTGTCATTCGTTTCATAGGCGTAATCACCATCGCTAAAAGCAAAAGGATAGGCGGTGACTTTGGCTTCTGGCACTACTACTGTTTCTTTTATGGGTTCTTCTTTTACAATAATCCTGCAAGAGCTGCAATATGTGAAGTAAAAAAAGGTACCCACCAGAATAGTGATAAGCATCAGCAACAAATAAGATGTTGTTTTTGTCATAGTTACTATTTATTAAGTGTTTAATTTACAATGTATTAAAAAATATGTAAAATGTTAAATTTCTGTCAATTAAAGCTTAAAAATCAGACGACTAGTTATTTAAATCGGTCTAAATTATAATGCAGAATAGTTAAAAGTATAAATAGTAGATAACGATGGTTTTTCTAATTTAATCTTTAAAATAGACCATTTATACATAAAACAGATCCAATGATACAAAGGCAAAATTATTTTTGATCGAAAAAATTATTTTTGGTAGAATTAGATAATAAAATATAACTAAAGGTGTAGCTGCTTTAGTTCTGATAGAAAAAAGTTACTTCGTGAAATTTTTGTGATCAGGGCACAATATTTTTTTGGCAGAAGCGCTAATTATAAAAAGATAAAACGCCCAATTAAAGGGCGTTTTAATGAGTTTATAAATCCCGTTGTTTACTATGTGCTTCTATTCGGGGGAAATGAAGCATTAAAGACAGCGGGTTTTTTTATGAACTACTCTAGCTGTGTATTTTCGATTTTTACAAATCAAATTTTATACCTTGTGCTAAAGGTAATTCGGTAGTATAATTAATGGTATTGGTTTGTCTACGCATATAAACTTTCCAAGCATCTGATCCGCTTTCGCGACCACCACCAGTTTCTTTTTCACCACCAAAAGCACCACCTATTTCAGCGCCAGATGTACCTATATTAACATTGGCTATACCACAATCTGAGCCAGCTGCAGATAAGAAAGTTTCTGCTTCTCTAAGATTATTTGTCATTATTGCAGAAGACAAACCTTGTGCTACTCCATTTTGAATGGCTAAAGCATTTTCAACACTACCAGAATATTTTAAAAGGTATAATATTGGGGCAAAGGTTTCGTGCTGTACTATTTCAAACGAATTTTTAGCTTCTGCTATGGCGGGTTTAACATAACAACCACTTTCGTAGCCATCACCGTTTAACACACCACCTTCTACCACGATGTTTCCTCCTTCAGAAACTACTTTTTCTAATGCTTTTTGGTACATATTAACAGCATCAGTATCTATAATGGGGCCTACATGGTTCTTTTCATCTAAAGGATTGCCTATACGCAACTGACCATAAGCAGAAACTACTGCCTTTTTAACGGTATCATAGATATCTTCATGAATAATTAATCTACGTGTTGAGGTACACCTTTGGCCTGCTGTGCCAACAGCCCCAAAAACAGCACCGATTACGGTCATTTTAATATCGGCATCAGGGGTAACAATTATAGCATTATTTCCACCTAACTCTAACAAAGTTTTTCCTAACCTACCAGCAACTTCTTTAGCAACGATTTTGCCCATTCGGGTTGATCCGGTCGCAGAAACTAATGGAATTCTGGTATCCTTGGTCATCATTTCACCAACCTTATAATCGCCATTAATTAAACTACAAATACCTTCCGGCAATCCATTTTCTTTAAAAACTTCAGCAGCAATATTTTGACAAGCTACGCCGCAAATAGGGGTTTTTTCACTTGGTTTCCAAACACAAACATCACCACAAACCCAAGCTAATGCTGTATTCCATGCCCAAACAGCTACAGGAAAATTGAAAGCAGAAATAATACCTACTACACCAAGTGGATGATATTGCTCATACATTCTATGCCCAGGCCTTTCAGAGTGCATTGTAAGACCATGCAGTTGTCTTGATAAACCTACTGCAAAGTCGCATATATCTATCATTTCTTGAACTTCTCCAAGACCTTCTTGATAAGATTTGCCCATTTCATAAGAAACTAATTTACCTAAGGCTTCTTTTTTTTCTCTTAATTTTTCGCCAAATTGTCTTACTATCTCTCCTCTTAAAGGTGCTGGTTTCATTTTCCATGCTGCAAATGCTTCTGTTGCTGCACTCATAACTTTTTCATAATCGGCAGAAGTAGTGCTTTTTACTTTACCTATCAGAGCACCATCAACTGGAGAATAAGACTCAATTATTTCACCATTAGAAAAATTGGAGCTACCTGTTGAGGTACCATTATTTATTTCTTTTATCCCCAAGGTTTTTAGGGCTTCATCAATACCAAATTGGCTTGCAGTTTTAGACATTTTATAACTTTTTTCTAGTGATTTGTTAAATATTAAGCAAAGTTACGAAATATATACAGTTGTTAAGTTCATTTAATGAAATCAGCTATATTGAGTTTTCACTAATTAAAATCTTGGTTTAAGTCGTTTTCCGCTTTTAGGCAACTATTTTTCTTGTAAAGAACAAGCATAAGAAAAATACTGATTCTTGAGATTATACGTCTATTATTAACTTTTGTAAATTATGTATACGAACAAACATTATAGATCTAACTTAAACTTGAAAAGAAATGGATGAATAAAAAAATCCGACTTTTTAGATATTTAGTTTCTATTAAAGTATATCTTATGATTTAGATAATTTTACAGTTAACAATTTAGATGGTAGATACAAGTGACTCGTATTTTTATGAAAAGAGCAATTATAATCTGAATTAAAAACGGTAGACACCTTTTTTTAGGATAGTTTTACAGTATGGTTACGTTCAAATTCAATTATAGCTGAGAAGTTATAATAGATTTTTTAGACTATGAACACTCCATTTTTTGATAATTACACAAGGGTTAAACTAAATAGTCTGCTTTACGTAAGAACAGGAATTTTAAGTTTTCTTTGTTTAAAACGTAAGCTAAACGCAGTACCAGATTCTGAAGAAGAATATTCATAGGTTGCTTCAAGTTGTCTACAAAGTTTTTTAATAATTGCATAACCTAAACCCTCATTTTCGTTAAGATCTCTAGTGGCAGAAATACCTTGACCATTGTCAGAAATTACAATATCTAGTACATCGTTTTTCATTTGCGTTACTAGAATATATAGCTGGTTTGTAGCATCATCTTCTACAAAGGCGTGTTTTATAGCATTTACCACAATCTCAGAAGTAATTATAGCTAACGGAACAGCAGTATCAAGATCAATGTACACTTCTTTACAATCAATAGTGTAATTTAACGAGGGTAAAATGTTTTTATGACTCAGAACCAAGTTTTCAAGATATTTTTTTAGATCAACAGCATTTGCGCCTTCATGCTGATATATTTTTTTATGAATTAGTGCAATTGCATTAATGCGATCTTGACTACTAGATAGGGCGTAAATCGCCTTTTGATCTTGTAACTTTCGTTTCTGAAGATTCATTAAGCTTGAAGTGATCTGCAGATTATTCTTAACTCTATGGTGTATTTCTCGGAGTAAGTTTTCTTTTTGCTTGTTTGATATTTCTAGTTCTTTATTACGTTGTAAAACACGTACTTCTTTTTCTTTGCGGTGGTCTTCTACTCGTTTTAAATTTATAACAATTAATGCTGTGGTAAGAATGCCAAAAATCAGCACAAAATAAGACGAAAAAATATGAGGAAAGCCTAAATAAGCCTCTTTTGGGTAGTAAGTAATTTCCCAAACTCTGTTAGCAGCTTTAATACTGGTAGTTCGGTTGTTTTCGGTGTTTTTATAAACCGTTTCATTGTCGTGACTATTAAATAGAAGAGAGTTTTCAACTTCTTGGTCATATATAACAAGATCTAAAACATCGATTTCGGTACTTAAAGTTTTTTCTAGAAATTGATCCATCCTATACACTACCGCAACAACCCCTTTTTCAACTATTCCATTAGGTTCAAATACTGTTTTAACTGCTAAAAATCCGGGCAGATTGTGGTCTTTAACTAAAACTATAGGAGCTGTAAAAGTTAATTTCTTTGATTTACTTGATGTTAAAATAGCCGATTTTCTGTTCGCTTCTGAATAAAGATCATAGCCAGAAACCCATTTTCTATCTGGTGGATTGACTAAAGCAATAGGATAATAAAGCTCTTTGTGTTTTGACATTACCAAATCGTTAGCTTCATTTGCTTCTTTAATGGTTGGAATAAAGCTATCAGAAGTAACCTCTTGTTTTAAATTATCTGATTCTAAAAGTTTTGGAGCCCATTCTAATGCTTTAATACCTTTTAAATCTTCTTTAAAAGGGTCTGTATAGGCTTGAAAAAGACTATCAGAAATAGTAGTCGAATTTTCAAAAAGAAAAGACATCGATTCAATAACCCGATTTATTTTATGTAACTCAGATTTTATTTTAAATTCTGTTTTGGTGATCGCGTTCTCTACGGTGATTTTATTTTTCTCAATTATTTTATCATTGATCAGATAAAACAGAAGTAAGGAAATGAAAATACCAACTAGGGAAATAGAGGAATATCTCAGTATAGGGTAGTTCTTCATAAGTAGGTCTTATTAAGATAACGTCCTATTGTTTAATTTATTATTTTAAAAGAAAATTCGTTCACTAGTCAAGAATATAGGTCTTTGTTTAGGTAAGATGCTAAGTCATCCAATTTTAAAAAAGCGGCGACTAGACTATTATGGTATAATTATATTGTTTGGCAATATTTTGTCAGAAAATAGGGGAATAGTAGTTCTCAATTATTTTAAGGAAGAAGGTCAATGTTTTTACAGCAATTAAATGTTAAAGATAAGTTGAAAGGAAAACCTAGTGAGGGTATATTAGTTTCGTTATTACAAATGTAAATTTTAGTTAGTAGGGTTAGGTTTTTTCTTCGAAGACTATTTTTTTGATTTTTGTAGTCGACCTTAAATTCTCAAAAACAATTAAAATAAAATTGTATAAATGAGAATTATTTTACGCTAAATAGTACTAATTTTTTTAAAAGTTAATCTAGTCATAAAAAATTGCAGGTACACTAAAAGCTTAGTGTTCATCTAAATGATGAAGCTACTAAATTTGTTTTATGTGTATTAGCAGATTAAAAATAGTAAGGCTTTTGTTTTGATATGCAGTTCGAAGATTAAAATTTCACCAGGTATAGTTAACTAAAGTGTTCATTTAAAACGATCAGCTATTTTAAAATCGCATTAGAAATTGGTCTTCGTTTGAAGCTGTTGTTATAGCAGTAAACAAGAAGCTAAAACTACAGCCAAAACAAAATAAACGATACCTTAAAGAAAAGAATTTAAGTGATAAAATAATCAGAGAAAAGACTAATCAATAGCTTTATAAAAGACTTGTGTAAAGTAGTATTTTCCAGCGTCGTTAGATTTTACACTTATTGCGGTATGTGAGAAATCTCCCTCCATTGTTTTTCTGTGACTAGAACTACTTAACCAGCCTCTAAAGGCTTCTTCTGCGTTGTCATAATCTTTGGCAACATTTTCGGCAACGAGCTCAACATTTACTTCTGACGAAATTTTAGAAGCCCTAGCGGTAAAGTTGTCATGATTAATTGCGCCAATAGAGATCATATAGTCAGTATGCTGATTAGCGGCTCTGTAGGCAATAGCACTAAACTCGAGTGCGGATTTACCTAAAGATTGGCGATGGTCATTAACCACATCTAATAATTGATTTTCAACTGCCGTGGCGTTCTCTGCCTCCAAAAATGTTGTGTCTTCCGTTGTCTCTTTGTCACAAGAGAAAAAAACACACACAAATAAGGCCAGAGCAAAGTAATTTTTTTTCATTTTCATACAAGGTTCTAATTTGTAAGTAGGTGCTCTTAATAAGAATAAGTAGGAAGGGGTAATAAAATTTGACGTTCTCGCGTTCAAGTGTTAACTGGGGTTGTTAACGAGTGTAATGATATGAAAAATATCAACTTCATCTTTGTTTAATGATCATTTTTCGATGAATTGCACAAGTTTGTGCAGATATCCTTTACGATGTAATTTTTTACTAAAAATCTTGTTTATTTTTTCTTACGAGATAGCGCTGAATACTAATTTTGTTTAACCAAACTATTCTTCTTTTAAAACGGCCTTAAAAACAAAAGCTCCAATTTCTTTTACAGGTTCATATAGCACAGAATCTTCTAAAGTTTCACCTGTTATAAGGTTAGTAGCACTATTTAACCGCTCAAAAAATACTAAAATAGCACCTACAATAATAGCAACTTTCAAAGCACCGAAAACTCCGCCTGCAATTTTATTTACAAGACCGAGCATTGCAAAATCAGCAATTTTGGTTAGAAATTTACCAGCAAAATTAACGATTAAAATTATGGCAATAAACGTAATTATAAATGCAGATATGTTCGTGTAATGTTTATCCCATTGTAAGTGTTCATGTAAATAATCACCAGTAATATAAGAGAAATGAATAGCGCCAAAAATGGCAGCTATTAAAGCAATTATAGACGCTATTTCAATAAAAAGTCCATTTTTAAGACCTTTATAAATGCCGTAGCCCAATAAAAGACCTAAAATTATATCTAGCGTATTCATAACGTCGGTGTTTTAGCAAATATAGAACTTTGATTTGTACCTTTATAGGCGCAATGTAAAGGTAAAGTGCTTAAAAACTAAAAATGTCAAGAGATATAAAATTAAAAGAACGCTGGAATGATTTGGTAGAACAGCTTTCTGATCAATTTGCAGATGGTGACCCCCTTGAGATTGATGCAATAATTTACTTGGTTGGCGTTCAAGAGCTAGGGCAATATCATAAAAAATTTAAGAAGAACGATAAATTAGATTTAATGCATATTGCTATTTGTCGTTTATTAGAACCTTATGGTTACTATGAGTTTGATTTTTTTGACGAAGATGGATGGCCGCATTACACAATAAAAGAAGAATTACCACCCTTGAAGGCAGGGGAGCAGTCTGTTTTAATGAAAGAAGCGATAGTGGGCTATTTTCTCGAGAAAAATTATATTAATTAAATGTAGAGCCTGAAAGATTTTAAGCCGTAATACGCCGTTATATTTACATCAATTCGCACTAAAGAAGACAAGGGCTATGCTGTTATGGCTCAACAAATGGAAGATTTGGCAAAAAAACAACCAGGCTATTTAGGTTTTGAAAATGCTAGAGAACAACTAGGAATAGCAATTAGTTACTGGAGCTCTCTAGAAGCGATATCCAATTGGAAAGCAAATGCAGACCATGCAGCCGCACAGCTCTTTGGAAAAACAGATTGGTATGCCAGTTACAAAATACGAATTTGCAAAGTAGAGCGAGCGTATGAGTTTAATTCTTTAACGACAGAAGACTAAAGGTTTGCTTCTTAAAACAAAAATTGTTTTTATAAATATGAAGCCTAGGTTTTATTAGAATTTATTTATTTGATTTACAGTAATTTAAGTAAATAAAAATGTATTTAAGTTAGTAAAATTACATTGTTGAAACCGCAAAATTTAAGTTTTAAAAAGTATATTTTTAGCACATAATCTTGAGTTTTTTAAAGTCTAAATTTTTCTATATATCATAGATTGAAGTTGTTATTTTTCATTAAAAAAATAGTTGAAATGATGTTTTTAACTATCAAATCCTATAATGAGCAGGTCTAAAAAGTACAAAGTTGAAAGCGTTTAGTTTAGATTTTGCTTTATGTCTTTAGAAAATAATAAATTACTGCCTGTTCTCTAAAATTTAGAGTGTCGGCCTATGTTTTTTATTTAGGTTAAAGGGTTTTATTTGAGGAATATAATGGTATTAAATTCATCGTGTTTTTTTATCTTGTTGTATCTAAATTGACCATAAAGCTATTTTAGTTAGATGCTTCAAATCATAACAGCATTAGTTTGCGAGCAAAAAAAGAAGCTAAATTAACATTGGTATCATTTAAAACAACGACCTATAAACACGAATTAAATGCAAAAATCTTATATCATAGCATTAGATCAAGGCACAACAAGTTCTAGAGCTTTATTACTTAATCAAGAAGGAACTATATTGGGTATAGTTCAGAAAGAATTTAAACAGATATTTCCAAAATCGGGATGGGTGGAGCATGATCCTGTAGAGATTTTAGAATCGCAATTGGGCGTGTTTTCAAAACTAATAAAAGCGCATAATATTGCTGCAAAAGAGATAAAGGCTATTGGTATTACTAACCAAAGAGAAACCACTATTGTATGGGACAGGCATACGGGTAAACCAGTATATAACGCCATTGTTTGGCAAGATAAAAGAACGGCTGATATATGCGAGCATATGACGCAAAGTGGTCTTAAAGAGCATGTAAAAAAAACAACAGGTTTAGTTATTGATTCTTATTTCTCAGGAACAAAAATTAAATGGATATTAGATCATGTGCAAGGGGCCAAGACAAAAGCTGAAAATGGAGATCTTTTATTTGGAACTGTTGATAGCTGGTTGGTTTGGAATATGACCAATAGGACTGATCATATAACAGATTACACAAATGCATCTCGAACTTTAATTTATGATATTGTAAATCTTAAGTGGGATGACAAATTGTTAAATTTTTTAGGTATTCCAAAAAGTATGTTACCAGAAGTAAAACCTTCGGCATATCATTTTGGCGATTATGAGTTAAATGGAGTAAAAATTCCTATAACCGGAATTGCCGGCGACCAACAAGCTGCATTATTTGGTCAAGCTTGTTTTAAGGAAGGTCAAGCAAAAAATACCTACGGAACTGGTTGCTTTATGTTAATGAATACAGGAGAAAAACCAACGTTTTCAAAAAATGGCTTATTAACTACAATTGCATTCGGATTAGAAGGAAAAGTAACCTATGCACTTGAGGGTAGTATATTTATAGCAGGTGCAGCGGTACAATGGTTAAGAGATGGGTTAGAATTGATAAAAGACGCTAAAGAAACAGAAGCGCTAGCCGATTCTGTTGAAGGCGAAAACCCCGTTTATGTAGTTCCGGCATTTGCAGGCTTAGGAGCTCCTTATTGGGATATGTATGCTCGAGGTGCTGTTTTTGGGTTAACACGTGATACGGGTAAAGCGCATTTGGCCAAAGCAACTTTAGAATCGCTTGCCTATCAAACTAAAGACATTCTTAAAGCGATGGAAGATGATTCTGGCATACAATTAGAAAACCTTCGTGTTGATGGCGGAGCTTGTGCAAATAATCATATAATGCAATTTCAAGCAGATATTTTAGATACAGAAGTTCATCGACCCAAAGTTATTGAGTCAACTGCAATGGGCGCAGCCTTTTTAGCAGGTATTCAAATTGGTCTTTGGAAAAAAGAAGACATTGATCAAAATAGACCAATGAACCGTATATTTAAACCATCCTTTGATAGAGTAAAGCGTAAGCGTTTGTATGGAAAATGGAAGAAGGCTGTAGAAAGAACAAAAGGTTGGGAAGAAATATAGTAAGAATGACAAAAGAGTAGCTGTGAAAAATATCAAATTCTCAAATCAAAATAGAGCCAAAACCATCGCTAAATTTTCTAAAGAAGCCTATGACTTAGTCGTAATAGGTGGAGGAATAACTGGTGCTGGTATTGCACTTGATGCAGCTTCTCGCGGATTAAAAGTTGCCCTGGTTGAGAAAAATGACTTCGCTTCAGGAACTAGCAGTAAGTCAACCAAACTCATACATGGCGGGTTACGCTATTTAAAACAATTTGATTTTTGGTTAGTAAAAGAAGTGGGTTCTGAGCGTGCAATTGTACATAAGCTAGCGCCACATTTAGTACTTCCAGAGAAGATGTTATTGCCATTAATCGAAAATGGGTCTTATGGTAAATGGCTAACATCGGTAGGTCTTAAAGTCTACGATATATTAGCACAGGTTACGGGTGATGATAAGCGTAAAATGCTAGAAAAAAAAGAAGCATTAAAGCTTGAACCCTTACTTCCAAAGAAAATATTAAAAGGCGCGGGGTATTACGCTGAGTATAGAACTGATGATGCTCGGTTGACTATCGAAAATATCAAAACAAGTTTACAATTCGGAGCAGAAGCTTTAAACTATGCATCGGTTGAAGATTTTGAATACACAAATGATAAAATAACTGGAGTAAAAGTAAAAGATGTTCTTACTGGAGATGCGTTTACGATTCACTCAAAGTACGTAATTAGCGCTGCGGGTCCTTGGGTTGATGAATTAAGATCTGTAAATAATTCTAAAAAAGGAAAACGTTTACATTTAACTAAAGGGGTTCATTTAGTGTTTCCGAAAGAGAAACTTCCGGTGAAGCAATCGGTGTATTTTGATATTCCCGACGGGCGAATGATGTTTGCAATTCCGAGAGGAAAAGTAACCTATGTCGGAACTACAGATACCAATTTCAATTTAGATAAAGATAATATTCAAACAGATTTAGCCGATGCCATTTATTTATTGTCTGCTGTAAATAATATGTTTCCAAAGATAAATTTAGAAATGGAAGACATAGTTTCAAGCTGGGCTGGTCTTCGCCCTTTAATACATGAAGAGGGTAAATCTGCATCTGAACTTTCTAGAAAAGATGAAATTTTTACTTCAGATACAGGGTTAATTAGTATTGCGGGCGGAAAATTAACAGGTTATCGCAAGATGGCCGAGCGTGTTGTTGATCGTATTGCTAAAAAAATAGAGGAAGAACATAAGGTGAAATTAAAAGAGTGTTATACGGATAAAATTCCTCTTGCCGGCAACATCGATTTTAAAAAGTTTAAACATGTAAAGAAGTACATTTCTGAGATATATAAACGTATTAGTGTAGATGGTTTTACAGCGCATGATGCTTGGTTTTTAGTAACCAACTATGGAAAACAAACAGAGCTTATTTTAGATACCTACGCAACACTTAAAGATGCTAACATTTACGAACGTATGGCAAAAGCTGAATTGCGTTTTGCTATTGATTATGAAATGGTACAAAACCCTATGGATTTTTTTATTCGTAGAACCGGTCGTTTGTATTTTGATATAAACAGCATACGCTCTTTAATGGATCCTATTTTACAGGAATTTAAAGCTATCTACAAAGTTAATGATGCACAGCTATTAGATTGGAAAAAAGCCCTTAATCTTGAAATAGAGAAGCATTCAAATTTTTCAATGGATCGGAAATAAATATTCTCAGAAGAATCACTTTTTTGCTAATCTAACTTATTGGTTAAAGCCTTAAAAACACGTTTCGCATTTCCATTTAAATATAGCACCGTATAAACTGCATCGATAATTGGAGTTTGTACCTTTTTAGAAAATTTTGCTTTCTGTTCAAACGCACTTTTTGCGGCGTAATAGCCTTCAGCAACCATTTTCATTTCCATTTGAGCACTTTTTACGGTATACCCTTTGCCAATCATATTACCAAACATTCGATTACGACTAAAAGTTGAATATCCGGTAACTAATAAATCTCCTAGATAGGCCGAGTTATTTATATTGCGTTTCATTTTATGAACACGCTTAATATAGCGTTTCATTTCGCGAATGGCATTGCTCATTAAAACGCTTTGAAAATTATCACCATAGCCTAAACCATGATAAATACCTGCAGCAAGTGCGTATATGTTTTTAAGCATCGCCGCATATTCGGTACCAATTATGTCATCAGAAATTTTAGTTTTAATATAATTGCTACTAAGATTCTCTGAAACTAAACTTGCTTTCTTTTGATCTGCACATGCAATAGTTAAATATGAGAGCCGCTCTAGTGCCACCTCTTCGGCATGGCATGGCCCCGAAATTACACCAATATTTGAATATGGAATACCGTATGTTTTATGAAAATGTGCGCCAACGATCAATCCAGATTCGGGTACAATACCTTTTATAGCTGAAAAGATAATTTTGTCTTTTAAAGTTGCTGTAACTTTCTTGAGTTCACCAAATAAAAAAGCGGAAGGAATCGCAAAAATAAGAATATCGGCCTCATTTATTACCGTATTAATGTCATCAGTAAGGCAAAGTTGTTCAGAGCGAAACTCAATTGCGGTAAGATAATTTGGGTTGTGTTTCTCTTTTTTAATGTAAGAAATTGCATCGGAGTTGCGCATATACCAACCCACTTGTTTTTGGTTTTCAGAGAGCATTTTCACAATAGCTGTTGCCCAACTTCCACCTCCTAATACTGCAAATTTTGTGTTTATTGACATTCGATCGTTTCTATGGTGCTAAAATACATAAATCAATAGCTTTTTAAACAATTGTACTACATTCATTAGTATAACCGCTAAGATAAAAAGCAACTGTAAAAACTGTTTTGATGCTATTTTTATTTCTTTAAGAGAAAGAAAAATAGATTTGAAGTGTAAACGATTTAAAAGACAAGTATTTTTAAATGACCATTACTATTTTAACACTTACAAGAAACGGTTTCATTTTTAGTGCTTTTTGCAAAAGCTAAAGCGAATGCTTCTATGGTGACCCTAAAATATTCGCAGCAAATAACCTACCACACAACTTAATTAACTGGTTTACAGGGTTTAATCAGAAATAATAAAGTATAAAAATTTACCAAGTAAACCATAAGGGCTTATAACGGCATTATCTGCTAAAATTTATCGAATAATTATAAGTTTGATTACCTTCAAATTGCTCGGGTACCGCAGCTATGATAACGAAAAGTTCATTTTCTCCGGGGTTTACAGTAAATGTTTTAGAACCTGTACTATTAGAACTCATGTCTACTTTAATATATCTGTCACCCGAATTACTCTTTAAAAGTATTCTAGATTCAAAATGAGAAGGAGTACCCATAGCGCCTTGTTCTGCACCATTTAAAGTAAAATTTAAAGAGCCAGCAGTCACATTACTTACTTTTACTACATTGTATCCCCAATTTCTTGGCAGGAAATTTTGATTAGGGGTATGGGTACCTATGATATTTGAACCGTTTAGCTCAATAGCAAAAGGATGCATGTTATCTGGATCTGCATAATCTACTAATTCTTGTTGAGCTCTTTGCCATTGGGCTGGAGTAATATAGGTGAAACCAGCAGTATTTGCAGCTGCCCAGTCCGCAAAGTGAGATCGCATTTCTGCATGACCAATTTGTTCAAACAAGTATTGTTGTGGTCTTTGGTTTACCATTTCATAGAAACCATTGGTGAAAATATCTGAAGGCACATTGGCAACCTTATGTAAGTAATATAGCAAACTGTGCAGTCCATATTGCCGCACTAGGTATAACCAATCTTTAGGATCACCTTCCACTTCATTATTAATACTATGCCATAAGGTTAGCTGAGGGTTAGAACTAATAGTGCCAACTTCAACAAAAGCTGAGGTATTGTCAGGGTTTCTATCTGCAGAAAACCATTGAGCAGTAGTTTCTGTATACCAAAGAGAATCTCCTTCATATCTAAAACCTGGAGAGTTTTGACTGTATTGAAAAATGTGTAGCCCTTCATGATATAAATTAGGACGGTTTATATGATAATCAACGGGTAAGGATAAATATGGCATTTGATTACTATCGGTTCCAACTCCATTGTTCCAATTATTTGGAAAATTGTCTTCGGCTCCATGATGAATATATACGTTAAAATAAAATCCAGCTCTGGGGTTTGGAGGGTCTTGCATACCTAAATCTTCAAGGCAATCACGTCGAACCTCGTTTAACATCGTAAACATAGCTTTTGCGTCTTCTTCATGATCAAACTTTTTATCCCACCAGATAGCAAAAATTCCTTTAGTTCTAACTTCTAGTGTTTCGGTAGTGCCAAAAACACTACGAATTTCATAGTTAGCTGTGTCGTCCTCGCCATTGTTCTCATCACCATTGTTTTCATCGTCACCGTTCTCATCGCCATTGTTCTCATCACCATTGTTTTCATTGTCACCGTTCTCATCACCACCGTTCTCATCGTCATTGTTCTCATCGTCATTGTTTTCATCACTACTATTCTCATCACTTTCTTCATCTACTCCATTTTCAGTAGTATTAGAATCAGTAATTAAGGTGTTTGTATCTTTTGAACAAGAAGAAATTACGAGAAAAAGTATCGCTAAAAAGAGGAAGTTACTTCTGAAATTTGTCATTTTAGGTTGATTAAGTGGGTTAAGTTTGTCAAAAATACTTATTTTTTCTAAACGCTCTAAATTAAAAATCAATTAGTTAGATCGAAAATAGGCTATGTATTTCTAAAGATTGCTTTAATGTCAAAATCTTATTGTTAAGAGTATAAGGATTTTATTTGGCTTGTAAAAAGCATTCTTGGTAATATAATTTACAGCTACTAAATTATGATTATTGTATTTTCTTAAAATGAGCGCGCAAGAGAAGCACCATAAGCTTCTCCATTTTAAACAAAAGGCAGAATGCAAAATTGAGATACTTTCTATTGTAACTAACACCTACCATACTCTAGGCAAAGAATATTTTGAGCTATACGCGATTTACAATAGCTCTGTCGAGCGGTACCACCCTTCGAGTATAACCTTGTATGAGTTTAAAGGAAGGGGATGGTAGCAGGGTATATAATTGCGTAAAGGTTTTTTAAAAAGAATTAAACCTTCTAAGTCTTCTCTTTTAGTAAAAGCGAAGTAGAATACTAATAAAATATGTATCGGTTACATGGATGATTCGAAAGGAGATAGCAAATGAAATTTTTTCAATAAAGTTCCAATTTCACTTATTGTATGTCCTACAAATACCAATCTGTTTTTAGATAATTCTTGTTGTTGCTACTAGCTTTTTAATTTAGGATATTTACCTATAAAATACTCTTTATTGGAAGGTTTAATAGGTAAGACTTGTTTTCGATAACTTGCGGTAAACGACCGAATAAATTTGAAGGATAAAGATTAAATTGTTCCGTATTTTTGGATGATGCCAACACAACAGATGTTTAAAAGGTACTACATAATTTTAACGTAAAAAGAAATCATTTATCATAAATAAATGACTATTTCTAGTGAGAAATAAATAACAGTTCTGATTTGCTAAAGCTAGTATTTCTGTACCGTATGCAGAATAGCAAGAGTTTGTGGCTGGTTTGCGGCCCTATGGTCAGCGGTAGATTATTCGGCAACTTAAGTTTTTGTAAGATTACTACATGTCTCTAATAGGGTTTTTGTGCGAATAGATGCTTTTGCAGAACAATAAGCCTTATTTTTGCAAGCTTAATTTAGTAACGCATGAAAAAGTATTTAAACTTATTCGATTTTAAACAAAAAGTTGACTACAAAACAGAGATACTTTCGGGTTTAACTGTTGCTTTGGCTTTGGTGCCAGAAGCAATAGCTTTTGCTTTAATTCCGGGTTTTTCTCCATTAACAGGCTTATATGCGGCTTTTGTTTTGGCATTAATTACTTCAATTTTTGGTGGCAGACCTGGTATGATTTCGGGTGCTACAGGTGCAGTAGCGGTAATCTTTATTGGATTAATCTTAGAACTGAAACGAAATTTTCCAGAGATTGAACCTGAAACTATTTTAAACTACGTTTTCGCTACAGTTATTATAGCTGGTTTTTTGCAAATAGGGGCAGGCTTATTGCGTTTAGGTAAATTTATAAGATTGGTGCCACACCCCGTAATGTTCGGTTTTGTAAACGGCTTGGCAATTATCATTTTTATGGCACAGTTTCCTAATTTTTACGAAAAAGGTACCGATAGCCTACTTTCTGGTAGTGCAATGTATACCATGTTAGCACTTACCTTTTTAACCATGTTTATTATTTGGGGACTTCCAAAATTAACCAAAGCAGTGCCCTCATCTTTAGTCGCAATTGTAGTGGTTTCTGCAATTGTAATAGGCTTTGGTGTAGATACCTTAACGGTTGCCGATACTATAAAAGAAGGGGAGTCTATTAAAGGCGGTTTTCCTCCTTTATCAATACCCAATATTCCTTTAACATTAACTACCTTAAAAATTATCTTTCCTTATGCGGCAATTATAGCAGGAGTTGGTTTGATTGAAAGCTTACTTACCTTAAATATAATTGATGAAATTACCGAAACTAGGGGTAGCGGAAATAGAGAATGTGTTGCGCAAGGTACTGCTAACATACTTTCTGGTTTTTTATCGGGTATGGGCGGTTGCGCTATGATTGGTCAGAGTTTAATTAACACTTCATCTGGTGCTAGAGCAAGACTTTCAGGTATAACCGCAGCAGTTATGCTTTTGGTATTTATTATGTTTGGTTCTAGTTTAATAGAGCGCTTGCCAATGGCAGCATTAGTTGGCTTGATGTTTATGGTGGCGATTGGAACTTTTGAATGGGCAAGTTTTAAGACCTTTAGAAAAATGCCAAATTCTGATGTTATTGTAATGGTATTAGTAACACTAATTACAGCAGTAACCCATAATCTTGCAGTAGCGGTATTATTGGGGGTTATTATCTCAGCACTTGCCTACTCATGGGAAAACGCTAAACGCATACGTGCAAGAAAATATTTAGATGATAATGGTGTAAAGCATTATGAAATTTTCGGTCCGCTTTTCTTTGGTTCAACTACTGCGTTTACTGAAAAATTTGATATTAAGAACGATCCAGATGAAGTTATAATCGATTTTCAAGAGAGTAGGGTTGCAGATATGTCAGGAATAGAAGCGTTGAATAAATTAACCGAACGGTACTCAAGTCAAGGTAAAAAGGTACATTTAAGACACTTAAGTAAAGATTGTATTCAGCTACTAGAGAATGCAGATGATATAATTGATGTAAACGTATTAGAAGATCCTACCTATAAAGTAGTCATAGATAAATAGCTTGGGTCATATACTTTTCTAAAGAGGTGGTTTTATATAAGTCTGTTTATTGTTTTTTAAAAAAGTGTAATACAGTATTTTAGAGGCTTTTTGTTTAGCTCGATAATAAAATAAAAATGCCATCAACTCTTTAAAAAGTTGATGGCATTTTTAAGTACTTAAAAACCTATAAGGTTCTTAAATATTCTGCGAGTGCTCTCGTGTCTTCATCCGTTAAATTCTGATTTAACATTATAGCCCCGTTATATTCTTTAATTAATGCTTTCGCAATAGGGTCTTCTTTTAGCATTTGATCAGGATTACTAATCATGTTCATAACCCAAGCCGGACTTCTACGATCGTAAACACCTTTAAGCGCAGGGCCAATCATTCGTTGTTCTGCCATGTGGCAGGCAATACAGATACTATTAAATTTAGTCTCACCAGAAGCGGCTAAATCTGCATTAATTTCTTCAGAAAAAGTAATATTTTTATATTCACCTACACCGTCATTATCCATATCAATGACTACACTTTCAGTGGAAGCTTCCGCCTTTTTTTCAGTTTTGGTGCGGTTCATTTCAAAACCTTCTTTTTTCTCTTTTTTTTCACCACAACTAACTACTAATAAGCCTATCGTAACTAAACCAATAATTTTTTTCATGATAAGAATCGTTTAGATGCAAATATAACAATTAGGCAAAATTATACTAATGATTAAAGAAATTAATTGACTGGTTTTCGCTGTAAGTATAGTTGCTAGAACCATAAAATCCTACGTGACCTCCATATTTAGGTAATTCTAAATACAGGTTTGTGTTCTGTTCTGCTTCTTTTACAGGGTAGCATTCAGGCCCTAAAAACGAATCGTTTAAAGCGTTTAAAAGTAATGTTGGAATTTTAATCTCAGGTAAAAATTGTAGGCTACTACATTTTTTATAATAATCTAAAGCGTCTTTAAAGCCATGTGCACGACTGGTATAGATGTCATCAAAGTCTTTTACCGTTTTTATTTGATTAATTTCCTTATCAGATACAAGATTGGGGTAGATAGCTTGCTTTTGTTTGAGCTTTAAAACCAATTTTTTTTTGAACCTTTGGCTATATAATATGTTATTTGGTTTCAGTAATTCTTTACACGCGCTATACAAATCACAAGGTACTGAAACTGCCATTGCTGCAGTTAATTCTGATGGGTAGGTTCTGCCTTCTCCTAAATATTTTAAAATGATATTGCCTCCTAAGCTGAAGCCTTTAAGATAAAGCCTGTTATAGCGACGTGTTGCTATAAGATGCTTAATTACCATAGCTAAATCTTCTGATGCCCCTGAATGATAAGATCGAAATAGTCGATTAGTTTCGCCACTACAACTTCGCAAATTAATGGCACAAACATCAAACCCATTTAGGTTAAAAGCCTTAGCGCTACCCGCAATATAAGCACGTTGAGCATTACCTTCTAATCCGTGAATAAGAGTGACTAATTTGTTAGTTTTTGAGTTCGCAAAACTCCAATCTAAATCTAAAAAATCGCCATCTGGCAAATCAATTCTTTCTCGTTTTTGAGTAAAATCAGTTATTTTTCGGATAATTCCAGCATAAATAGTAGAAAAATGACCATTTTTAAAGAAAAAAGGAGGGTTATATTGAGATGAGGTAATGGGCATTTAACCAGGGCCTTTTATCTTATTTCGGATAGGTTTCAAGAACTTTAATTTGTTCTTCGATCGCAGATTTAAATTCAGACTTTAAAGACTGTACAAGCTCACCTACTGGAACCGAGTCTTTAATTAGTGCAGAACCTTGACCAGCGGACCAAATAGTTTTCCAAGCCTTAGCTTCTGTATCTAATTCTTTGCCAAAATCAATTTTTTTATCTCTTTTTAAGTCTTCCTCTGTAATTCCTGCGGCTTTAAGACTTGGGCCTAAAAAATTGGCATGCACTCCAGAGATAGCTGCTGTGTAGACAACATCACTAGCACCAGCATCAATTATCATTTTTTTATATTCTTCAGGTGCTTTGGCTTCATTGGTGTTTATAAACCGTGTACCCATATAAGCCATATCTGCACCCATCTGTAAGGCCGAAGCAATATCACGACCCGTACTTATGCATCCCGAAAGTATGATAGTTTTTTTAAAGAATTTTTTAATTTCTGCAACCAAAGGCATCGGGTTTATAGTACCACCATGACCTCCCGCACCAGCGGCAACAAGTATTAATCCATCTACACCAGCTTCAGCGGCTTTTTCAGCATGCCTTTTTTTAATTACATCATGAAAAACAAGACCCTTGTAGCTATGTATAGCATCAACAACCATTCGCACAGCACCGAGTGAAGTGATAATAATTGGCACTTTGTGCTTTACACATAATTTGATATCTGCCTCTAGTCTTGGGTTTGTTTGATGTACTATAAGGTTTACACCAAAAGGAGCTGCTTTTTTACCCGTAGTCTCTTCAAATTCTTTAAGCGCGGTTTTAATTTCAATGATCCATTCTTCAAATCCTTCACTTGTTCGTTGATTAAGGGCAGGAAAAGTGCCAACAATACCATTTTTACAACATTCAATAACCAATTTGGGCCCTGATATTAAAAATAACGGTGCTGCCATGGCTGGTAAAGAAAGGTCTGAAATAAACGAAGGTTTGTTACTCATAAATAATGTTTTTAAGCCTAAAAATAGGTGTAAATTATACGGATACTAAAACGAAGGTAAAGTTACTTATTTTTTATTTATTATGCACGCATAATAAATAAATCAAAGTAGCTTGTTTCTTATTCTCTTACTTTACGGGTGTTTAAGTTTTAAATTATAGCTTAACACCTTAAAAATAGAATCCTTTTGGCAAATCTTTCACTACACATGCTATTTTATTTTTATTGAACTGATTATTTATCAATTTCTTTAAATCCGTTGCACAAAATGTTGGTATAGCGACAGATATAAAACGTAATAAACTACAAAGTTTTTTTGTAATGAAAAAGAGCAGTTTTTAAACACTTATCTTTAATGGATACAACAACTTCGGTTATTTCACCAAAATTTTCAACTCTTACTATAGTAAAAATGTTAACCCTAAGCAGATAGGTTAATTTTAGTGCACTATTTTTAGTTTCCGATTATACTCTTTAAATAGGGTAAAGCTGTTTTGGCAGCAAAATATAAAAGTTCATTCTTTTTAAATTTAATAAAAATGAGATTAAATTTGAGGCAAATAAGTTTTCTTTATTAAGGTTAAGCGGTAGTTCATTCATCGTATAATTTCTTAAAAAAATTAAATAATGAGACTAGACTATAGCGGTTTAAAAGACCAAAGTAAATTTACTCTAACCGATTTTGATTGGGCTGATTCAAAACAGTTGCTTAATAATGGAGGTCACTACAAAATTATTTGGGCTAAAGAGAGCGACCTTGTTATTTGGGTGGACGGTTATAAAATGAATTTAAACAGAAATCAGATAGTGTTTTGTACACCATTAAATATTCTAAAGCTAGATAAGGCTTCTGGAATTATTGCTGCACTTTTTAATAGAGAATTTTATTGTATTAGAGACCATGATGAAGAAGTTTCTTGTAATGGATTTTTGTTTTACGGTTCGTCGTTGCCCATGGTACTTGACCTCGATGAAAAAGAGATCAAAAGTTTCGAGCTAATGTTTCTTATGTTTCAAGAAGAATTAGAAACAATAGATAGTGTTCAAGGAGAAATGCTTAGAGTGTTATTAAAAAGATTACTAATAAAGGCAACTCGATTGATTAAAATGAAATCACCACAAGAGAATTTGCCTAAACCACAATATGATATTGTTCGAAGATATCACTTATTAGTAGAAAAATATTTTAGAAATCTACATTCTGTAGCAGCCTATGCCGAGTTACTTTTTAAATCGCCTAAAACCCTATCTAATCTCTTTAAAAAGTTGGGTAAAGAATCGCCCTCACAAATTATTAATGAACGAATTACTTTAGAAGCTAAACGGTTGCTTTTATTTTCAGATAAAACAGCAGAAGAAATTGGGTATGAGCTAGGTTTTAAAGAAGCTGCTCATTTTTCAAAATTCTTTAAAAAACAGGTAGGCCTGCCGCCTTTGGTTTTTAAAAAAGAGAATAATACCTAAAAAAAAAGCCCGTCAACGAAGACGAGCTTTATCAGTTTGGATTTAATCGGGGGAACCAATACTGATTTTCGGGGAAAATTTACGGGGGACATAATATATTTTCGATCACCTACAAAATAGGCGTAAATTCATTAGGCTTTATTTTTATCAACCTTTTTTCCGTTACAAAGATCCGATGAGATACCTCGGTTTTTTGTATACTTTTTTCCTTAGATATTGTACATTATTCCCTTTTTAGTAATTACAGGTTATGTTTTAACCTTTAAGAACTAAAATATTAGAGCGTAATAGCTTTTCACATACAAGATACTGGTGAGGCTACTAAACTAGATCGGCTTATTTTTTTATTACAGGTCTTAATTTACTTTTGGTAAAGCTTTTTTACTGGCTAAGTAGACCCCTAAAAGCACTAAACAGGCCGCTACTACTTTAATAGTGGTAATGGTATCTTTTCCCATAGCAACTGCGTAGGCGATACCAATAAGTGGTTGAACATAAATAAAAGCACTAACGGTGGAAGCTTTCAATTGGGTTAATGCAAAAATATTGAATAAATAGGTGCAAAAGGTAGTTCCGAAAATGACAAATGCAATTCTCCATACAGCTTCAAAAGGAAGATCAGACCATTTTACAACTAATAATTCTTGATATCCTAAGGGTAAACAAATTAAAATTCCGATAGTAAATAACCATTTCATAAAAGTAAAAGGATGATATTTTGTAATAAGTCCTTTTGCCATAATCAAATAAGCCCCATATAGCATCGCATTAAGTAATATGTAAAAATTTCCTAGAGATATGTTTGGTGCATCTTGGCGTATTTCTTGCCCAAAAAGTATTAAACCAAGAGCGCCAGCAAGGCCAATTGTAATGCCAATTACTTTTCTAGAAGATACTTTTTCTTTGACAAGAAATATGGACAAAATAAGAACAAAAATTGGAGTTATAGTGATTATAACAGCGCTATTAATGGGTGTTGTTAAGGCCAAACCTTTAAAAAAGGCAAGCATATTAATGCCCATGCCTAATAAGGCGCACAGTAAAATACGACTATAATCTTTTTTTCTAATCTTCTCTTTAGGACCCAATAGAGAAATGCACCAAAATAGTATAGCCGCCCCAATTACACGTAAAGCAACAAAACCTGAAGGCTCTATATAATATGGCATAATGCCTTTGGCAATAGTATGGTTTATGCCGTAAACTGTGGTTGCCCCTATAGCAGCTAAGATAGCTAAGGTGTTTTTATTCAAGAATGTATAGTTGTTTTTGCAGCCAAAATAACCTTCTTGCTATTACCAATAAAGATTTGATCGTTTACAATAATCACCGGTCGTTTTAAAAAGGTGTAATGTTCTAAGATCAGTTTTTTGTATTCAGGTTCTGTAAGTTTTTTTTCATGCAAACCCTGTTGGCGAAATAAGCGAGCTCTTTTGCTAAATAAGGCTTCATAGCTACCGCTTAAGTTTTTCATTTCTTCTAATTGAGAGTCGCTAATCGCTTCTTTTTTAATATCTTGAATCTCGATGTCATTTAAAGGCTGTAGTTCTTTTAAAATAAGCCTACAGGTATCGCAAGAGCTAAGGTGGTAAATCTTCTTCATAATGATCTTTATTGGTACAAAGAAATTAATTTCCTTTTAAAAAGAACGCTAATGTTGGGGTTATTTTGCTAATGCAAAATCGACAGCTTTTTGCGAATGAATTTTAGTTGTGTTAAAAGTAGCAATAGACACGTCAGTGCTTGAAACTAATAGTGGAATTTCTGTACAACCAAAAATAACTCCTTCTGCCCCCTTTTCTTTTAAGCCATTAATAATGGTAATATAACTTTGCCTAGATGTTTCTTTGAAAACTCCGAAAATCAGTTCTTCATAGATGATTTGGTGTATCGTATTTCTTTCTTTTTCAGACGGAATACTAATTTCAAGGCCGTATACTTGGTTAAGAATTTTGTGGTAAAAATCTTTCTCCATGGTGTATTTTGTGCCTTATAAGGCAACTTTATGTAATTTTTTAGCTTTTATAGCATCTCCAGTAGCATGCGCAATATGAAGAAAAGGTACTTTGACAGCATTAGTAATACGATGGCTAACAATATGTATGGTATTGGTGCAAAGTAAAATTATATGAGCACCTGCTTTTTCTAACTTTAATGCTTCTAGTTCTATAATAGCTCCTATTTTGTTCCAATTACCAACAAAAGATAATTGTTCTATTTCAGCAAAATCTACCGAAGTCATAATTACTTTTGCTGAATGTGAGCCCCCTAGGCGTTGTTGGGTTATTTGATTAATAAGTTCATAATATACCTTTGATGATTGCCAACTCATTCCTCCAATTAATCCAATAGTTTTCATATCTATTTTACTCAGCTTTAGTATCTTCGTAAAGCAAATATATTGAATACCTTTGGGTAATAAATAATTGTTATTTACAGCGCTAAGCCAAACCATAGGTTTGGTTTAGTTTCATTTTTTAAATCTTTTGACATGATTAAATTACTAAAAACCAATTTAGAAGTGCGCAAAGCCTTTTATGCGATTTTAAAAAATACCCCTAAAGAAGACTTACTTAAAATACCAAAGGGATATAACAATAACATTTGGTGGAACATTGCTCATGTAGTGGTAACACAGCAGTTATTGGTCTACAGATTAAGTGGGCAAGAAACCATAGTTGCTCAAGATTTGATTGATAAGTTTAAAAAAGGAACTACCCCTGACGGTACGGCTACTGATTTAGAATTTGATTTGGTTAAAAGTTTACTTTTTACAACTATTGAAAAAACAATAGAAGATTACGAAAAAGGTCTTTTTTCTGAGTTTAAAGAATATACCACAAGCGCCAATGTAACTTTATCAAATGTAGATGATGCAATACCCTTTAATTTCTTTCATGAAGGCTTGCATTTAGGAACTATTTTTTCACTTCAAAAAGCAGTAAAGCTTTAGAATTGTGTTTTGGAGAGATATTTTTTTACCTCGTTGTGTGAGAGCACCATTTCAATAGGGCCTTCTGCAAATGAACTTACTTCATAAGGGTTGTAAAGCAGTTTTAGTCCTTTTTGGGTAAATCCCATATTTTCTGGCAGGTAAAAAATATCATCTTCAAACATTAACCCCGAATAGTTAATTGATTTATTTTGTGGAATTTTTTCTTTTTCTCTAAATTTTTTTTCTGCAAAAGTTCTAAAATCATCAACATTTATAAAAAGCTCCGCATTGCTTATTTGATGGCTAGAGCGTTTATCGAAATTAACCAATTGTGTTGAGCTATAACCATGTGCACCTCCTGTAAAAATATAGCTCGAAAGCTCAATTGTTAAATAATGGGTATCCTCATAGCTAACCTTTCCGTTTATTTCAACTTCCCATTTGGTAGCTTCATGATTATACTGTTTTTGAAAATTAAGATAGCCCAGTTTAAAAGAATCAATGGCTTCATTAATGGTGGTAGCTTCGGTTTCTTCGTCAAACGATAGTAAAAGAATAACGTGTTTTTCTAAGGTAGAATTAATTGTTTCTGAAATTTTAGATTTTCCTAATCCTTTTGGCATTACAAGAGTAACCTCAGGGCAATTTTCACAAGAACTGGTGTAAAATTCATAAGGCTCAAAGGCGATTTTTAGTTCTTTTTGACAAGAGAAAAAAAATAAAAACGCTACTAAAAAACAAGGTGTAAATTTCATTTAAACAATGGTGAAATGTAGTAAGCTTTGTATGCGACCAAAGATAACAATACATTTGTAGATATAATTAGATGTCATGAACGAAAAAAAGTTAAATTTTAATAGTAAAACCATTCACGGAGGACAAAAACCAGATGCAGCCTATGGCTCGGTTATGCCACCGATATACCAAACTTCTACTTTTGCCCAAACGACTCCAGGGGGGCACAAGGGTTATGAATATTCTAGAAGTGCAAACCCCACAAGAACGGCTTTAGAAAATTCTTTAGCAAGTATAGAAAATGGTAACTATGGTTTAGCTTTTTCTAGCGGACTGGCAGCAATTGATGCAGTAATTAAACTATTGAATCCGGGTGACGAAGTACTCTCTACAAATGATCTTTACGGGGGTAGTTATCGCCTATTTAAACAGGTTTTTGAAAAATTTGGCATTAGCTTTAAGTTTATTGGAATGCATAATGCAGCCGATATTGAATCGAATATTTCGTCAAAAACAAAGTTGATTTGGGTAGAAACACCCACCAACCCTATGATGAATGTAATTGATATACTAGAAGTTTCAAAACTTGCCAAAAAGCACAAAGTGTTGTTAGCTGTTGATAATACCTTTGCTACGCCTTATTTACAATTACCTTTAGATCTTGGAGCTGATATTGTAATGCATTCCGCTACCAAATATTTAGGGGGGCATAGCGATGTAGTGGTTGGGGCTTTAGTGGTAAAAGACAAAGATTTAGCCGATAAGCTCTATTTTATTCAAAATGCCAGCGGTGCTGTTTGTGGTCCTATGGATAGCTTTTTAACCCTTCGTGGAATAAAAACCCTTCATGTAAGAATGCAACGACATTGCGAAAATGGAAGAGCAATAGCTCATTTTTTAGCAAATCATTCTAAGATAGAAAAAGTATTTTGGCCTGGTTTTAAAGAGCACCCCAACCATGAAATTGCAAAAAGCCAAATGAAAGATTTTGGAGGTATGATTTCTTTTATTCCAAAAGGTAGTAGTTACGAAGATGCTATAAAAATTGTTGAAAGTTTAAATTTATTTACCCTTGCCGAATCTTTGGGTGGTGTAGAAAGTTTGGCAGGTCATCCCGCAAGTATGACACATGCGAGCATACCAAAAGAAGAGCGAGAGAAGAGTGGTGTAGTAGATTCTTTAATACGTTTAAGTGTAGGTATTGAAGACGCACAAGATTTGATTGCAGACCTTGAACAGGCAATCCAATAATTATTTATCAAATTTTCAAAATAATAATGCTTAAATTATTGAAATAACATAATTTTACAGCTATATTGAATATTCATTAAAAAGTATAATTTATTCCTTAGACCTTATGGACGCAAAAATGCAATCAAAAATCAATGGATTTATGGATGAGGTAAGAACCAGAAATGGCCACGAACCTGAATTCATTCAAGCGGTACAAGAAGTAGCAGAAACTGTAATACCTTATATCGCACGTAAAAAAATATATAGTGGCAAAAATATTTTGCTTCGAATGGTTGAACCTGAAAGATTAATTTCTTTTCGAGTTTCTTGGGTAGACGATAAAGGTGAAATACACGTAAACCGTGGTTACCGTATTCAAATGAACTCTGCTATTGGCCCATATAAAGGCGGATTGCGTTTTCACCCTTCGGTAAACGCCAGTATTTTAAAATTTTTAGCTTTTGAGCAAGTTTTCAAAAATAGCTTAACAACACTTCCTATGGGTGGTGGTAAAGGTGGATCTGATTTTGACCCTAAAGGTAAGTCAGATGATGAAGTAATGCGTTTTTGCCATGCCTTTATGGGCGAATTATCACGTCATATTGGTCCAAATACTGATGTGCCTGCGGGTGATATTGGGGTAGGAGCAAGAGAAATAGGGTTTCTATTTGGAATGTATAAGAAAATTAGAAATGAGTTTACTGGAGTATTAACGGGTAAAGGTCGCTCATGGGGTGGGTCTTTGATACGACCAGAAGCTACAGGCTATGGTACGGTTTACTTTGCACAGAGTATGCTTAAGACTAAAGGCATGAGTTTCGAAGGAAAAAATGTTGTTATTTCTGGTTCGGGAAATGTTGCACAGTATGCAGCTGAAAAAGCAATTCAATTAGGCGCAAAGGTGTTAACCCTTTCTGATTCGCAAGGTTATGTTATTGATTCTGAAGGAATAGATGCCAAGAAATTGGCCTATGTAATGGATCTTAAGAACAACAAAAGAGGTAGAATTTCTGAGTATGCTAAAAAATACAGTTCTGCTAAATTTGTAAAAGGAAAAACCCCTTGGGAAGTTAAATGCGATATAGCATTGCCTTGCGCCACGCAAAATGAACTGCATGGTGATGATGCTAAAAAGTTACTTAAAAATAACTGTATTTGTGTAGCAGAGGGCGCTAATATGCCATCGACACCAGAAGCTATTCATGAATTTGAAAAAGAGAAAATTTTATTTGCACCAGGTAAAGCTTCTAATGCAGGTGGTGTTGCTACTTCAGGTTTAGAAATGTCTCAAAATTCATTACGCATTAGCTGGTCACGCGAAGAAGTTGATGAAAAGTTAAAAGCGATTATGGAGGATATTCATGATTCTTGTATCGAATACGGAAAAGAAAAAGACGGATATTGTAATTATGTCAAAGGAGCAAATATTGCTGGTTTTGTTAAGGTTGCAGATGCAATGTTGGCTCAAGGAGTAATTTAGTCAATTCAAATTTTTATTGAAAAGACCTGTCATTTTAGAAATGGCAGGTCTTTTTCTTTGTGCCAAATAAACACACTTATCTTTTTATCGTTACTTTGTAAAAATTAACTACAGTTAGTTTAGCTATAGTTTTTTGATGTATAATTTGAGTTGGTTTTTTTGGCATCATTTAAAACTATCTTTGTTATAATAGAAACCAAGTAAATGCAAGTCACCACAAAAGCGATTGTTCTTACCACATTAAAGTATGGTGATACAAGCCTAATTGTAAAGGCATTTACAGCATCAGATGGTTTAAAATCATATCTAATTAAAGGGGTTTTGTCGTCTAAAAAGGGAAAATTAAAGACAGCATATTTTCAACCTTTAACACAACTCGAAATAGTTGCCAATCATAAAAATAAAGGTGCTTTAGAAAGTATTCGAGAGGCTAAAGTTAATTTTCATTACCAAACGTTGCATACCCAAATAGCAAAGAATGCGATGACCCAGTTTTTGGCAGAAATGTTAGGTAATAGCATTTATGAAGAAGAAAGTAATCAAAATCTTTTTGATTATATCGAAGCATCTCTTCAATGGTTAGATACTAACGATAGTATTTCTAATTTTCACATACACTTTTTAGTAAATTTAACCAGATATTTGGGCTTCTACCCAGATACTAATGATTTAAATGCAAACTACTTTGATTTGCTTGAAGGTAAGTTTACCAATATCTTATCACTAAACCCAATTTTGAAAGATGAGAACCTTATTTTTTTTAAAAGAATATTAGGCATAAATTTTGATGCACTAGAAACAATAAAAATGAATAAAGCCAATAGACAAGAATTATTAAAATCGTTGGTTTTGTATTTTAAATTACATTTGCACGGATTTCGAAAACCTAAATCTCTTGCTATTTTAAATGAAGTTTTTAGTTAGCGTAACTATGATGCGAAAGATGCTATACGGCATTTTATTTCTATGTTTACAAGAGGTCTTAGCCCAAGAGATAGTTGTTTTGGATTTAAAAACTAAAGAGCCTCTAGTTAACGTAGCAATTTTTAATGTAGATAAGTCGAAAACGGTTTTATCCGATTTTGATGGTAGAAGTGATTTATCGATTTTTGATTTAGATGAGCGTATTACTTTTAAGCACATCAGTTATGAAGTTTACAAAACAAACAAAGGCAAAATTGTAAAACAGAAAGGTAAAATTTACTTAAGCCCTAAACTAGAACAACTTGATGAAGTTGTAATATCTGTTTCGAAATGGGAGCAGCAGAAAAAAGATGTTCCAAATAAAATTGAATCTATAAGCGCTAGTGATATTGCATTTACAAATCCGCAAACTGCGGCCGATCTGCTTCTAAATAGCGGCAAAGTATTTGTTCAAAAAAGTCAGTTAGGTGGTGGTAGCCCAATGATAAGAGGTTTTGCAACTAATAGATTGTTGCTTACCGTAGATGGTGTTCGTATGAATAATGCTATTTTTAGAGGGGGCAACATTCAAAACGTAATTTCATTAGACCCTTATGCTATAAAAAATACAGAAATAATCTTTGGTCCTGGCTCTGTAATATATGGTAGTGATGCTATTGGTGGGGTAATGAACTTTTATACCAAAAAAGCAGATTTTTCAATTGATGAGAGCAATACGTTTTCGGGTGTTATGAACTATCGTTTTGCTTCTGCAAGCTCAGAAAATACGGCACATTTCGATTTTAATTTTGGTAAAAAGAAATGGGCTTTTTTTACAGGAGTTTCGTATAATAATTTTGGAGATTTAAAAATGGGTGCGCATGGCCCAAATTCTTATTTAAGAAATAACTATGTAATTCGAAGCAATGAGCTAGATATTGTTGTTGAAAATGAAGATCCTAAAAAACAGGTTACAACAGGATATAGTCAAATAAATTTAATGCAAAAAATAGCCTTTAGGCCAAATAATAAGGTGCAAGCCCATTTGGGTTTACATTATTCAGAGACATCTGATTATTCAAGATACGACAGGTTAATTCGACCCAATAGAACGGGTACAGGACTTCGATATGCCGAATGGTACTACGGGCCACAAAAGTGGTTTATGGGTAATCTACAAATTAGTAAAAAGGGAAAAGGCTTGTTTTATGATGGCTTAAAAATTACTTCTGCATATCAGCATTTTGAAGAAAGTAGAATCGATAGGAGTTTTCAAGAATTGGATAGAAGCAGAACAGAAGAAAAGGTAGATGCGGTTTCTTTAAATATTGACTTTGAAAATAAAAGAGTTGGAGATTTAAGGTTTTATTATGGAGGCGAATTTATTTTTAATAAAGTTGCCTCTAAAGGGAGAATCGAAAATATTGAAACAAAAACGATCTCAAATGCAGCATCACGTTATCCTGATGGGTCTACATGGCAAGCTCTTGCAGCCTACACCAATGTTGAATACAGAGCAAAGCCCAATTTAACAATGCTCTCTGGTTTGCGTTATAGTCATGTATGGCTAAATGCAGATTTTGACAAAACTTTTTTTCCTTTTCCTTTTGATAATGCCCATTTTAATAATGGTGCGTTAACAGCTAGTGTTGGTTTAAGCTGGTTTCCAAAAGAGGATTTACAAGTTACTTGGAATGGTTCTACTGGTTTCCGTGCACCAAATATTGACGATATTGGAAAGGTGTTCGACTCAGAACCGGGCGCAGTAGTAGTGCCAAATTTAGATGTAAAACCAGAGTATGCCTACAATGTAGAAATAGGGATTAAAAAAAAATTTTCTGATAAAGTGGTACTAAAAGGAGCTGCTTTTTACACCTATTTGGTAGATGCATTAGTCCGTAGAGATTTTCAGTTTAATGGGCAAAGTGAGATAGAATATAATGGTGAACTAAGTACCGTTCAAGCTATACAAAATGCTTCAAAGGCATACGTTTATGGCTTTGAGTTAGGTTTAGACGTTTTTATTGGCGAGAATTTTTCTATAATTTCAAACTTTACTTTCACAAAGGGTTTCGAAGAAGAAATTAGCGGAGTAAATTTACCGAGCAGACATGTTGCTCCTAGCTTTGGAGATGCTCATTTAAAATGGAAGAATCAAAAATTTAATGCAGATCTTTTTTTAAATTATAATGGGGAAATTGCCTTTGCTGATTTGGCACCCTCAGAGCAGAAGAAAGATTATATTTATGCAAGTGATGCAGATGGCAACCCATTTTCGCCGTCGTGGTATACGCTAAATTTTAGATCTCAGTATGCCATATCAAACGCATTAAAAGCGACCTTTTCGGTTGAGAATATTACTAACCAAAGATATAGATCGTACTCTTCAGGTATTGTAGCACCAGGTACCAATCTCATTTTAGGCTTAGAATATAAATTTTAGATATAAAAAAACCCTAACGATTAGGTTAGGGCTTTTAAAAATAAAACGGTACTATAAATTAGTGTTTTAATTCATTCTTGATGTTTTTAGCAGCATCAACTGTTTTATCAGCAGTTTTAGTTGCAGCATCTTTTACATCGCCTGCGGCTTTTTTAGTAGCATCAACTGCATTACCAGCAGCATCTTTAGCAGAATCTACAGCATTACCAGCAGCATCTTTAGCCGCATCCATTGCATCAGAGCCAGCTTCCATTGCATCTGAACCTGCTTCTTTAGCAGCATCCATTGCATCAGATCCAGCTTCCATTGCATCCGAACCTGCTTCTTTAGCAGCATTCATTGCATCAGATCCAGCTTCCATTGCATCCGAACCTGCTTCTTGTGCAGCATTAGCAGCTTCTTCAGTTGCGTCCTTAGCTTTGTCAGCGGCCTCTCTGCACGATACAAATGATACTGAAAGTGCAAGCACCATAATTGAACTTAAAATTACTTTTTTCATGTTTAATAGTTTTAGTGTTTTGTCTAACTGCAAAGATATACGTATTAATTTGCTTTTTAGATGCTCTGTATCAAATGTTTTTATTTCAAATGCACCAACAAGGTCGTTTTAACCAAAATAAAGGCTGCTAAAACATCCTATATCCTTAGGTATACTTAATTTTAATTTATTTTAGAACCATTTAACCGTCTTACATTATTCCAGAATAGGCTAGTTGATTTTGGTTCATTTTAGTGGGTGGCTAGTAAACTTATTTTTAAAGTATGGGTTTTTTAATTCTAAAACTGAACTACTAATTTTGGTTTTAGCAAGGGCAATATGATTTATGTGATTCAAAATCGCTAATTTTGCAGCCTAAAATACAGTAACTGAAGCATTTTCGTATGAAGTTCGCAGAATATAAAGGATTAAACCTTCCAAAAGTAGCAGAAGATATACTCTTATATTGGAAAGAAAATCACATTTTTGATAAAAGTGTTTCCAATCGCGAAGCAAAACCTAGTTATGTTTTTTATGAAGGACCTCCTTCTGCAAACGGTATGCCGGGTATACATCATGTAATGGCACGTACCATAAAAGATATTTTTCCTCGGTACAAGACAATGAAGGGCTTTCAAGTAAAAAGAAAAGCTGGTTGGGATACCCACGGTTTACCTATAGAACTAGGAGTAGAAAAAGAATTAGGTATTACTAAAGAAGATATTGGCAAAAAAATATCAATTGAAGAATACAATGCTGCATGTAAGAAAGCAGTAATGCGTTATACAGATGTTTGGAACAAAATGACCGAACAAGTGGGTTATTGGGTAGATACGGACGACCCTTATGTTACCTACAAGTCTAAGTACATGGAAACGGTTTGGTGGTTACTTAAGCAAATTTATGACAAAGGACTCATCTATAAAGGGTATACCATACAGCCTTATTCACCCAAAGCAGGTACTGGGCTTAGTTCTCATGAGTTAAATCAACCAGGCACCTATCAAGATGTTACAGATACGACAGTAACAGCTCAGTTTAAGGCGATTGAATCTAGCCTTCCAGATTTTCTACAGAATGAAGGAGATATATATATATTAGCATGGACAACCACACCATGGACTTTGCCGTCTAATACCGCTTTAACGGTAGGTCAAAAAATTGATTATGTGTTAGTAGAAACCTATAATCAATATACCTTTAAACCAATAAATGTGGTCTTGGCTAAAGCTTTGGTTACTAAACAGTTTGCTGGAAGGTTTAAAGAAGTAGCTGCCAAATCTGACTTATTAGAATATACTTCTGGTGATAAAAAAATACCTTATTTTATTGTTAAAGAATTTAAAGGCAAAGATTTAGTAGGTATTAGATACGAACAACTTATAGACTATGTATCGCCTTACAAAAATTCACAAGATGCATTTCGTGTAATAGCAGGTGATTTTGTGACTACTGAGGATGGTACAGGTATAGTGCATACAGCTCCCACTTTTGGAGCTGATGATGCTTTGGTGGCAAAACAAGCCGTACCAGAAATTCCGCCGATGCTAGTGTTAGATGAAAATAACAATCCGGTACCTTTAGTAGATCTTCAAGGAAAATTTAGACCTGAACTTAAAGAATTTGGTGGCAAATATGTAAAAAATGAATATTATAATGACGGAGAAGCGCCCGAACGCTCTATAGATGTTGAGATTGCAATAAAATTAAAAGAAGAAAATAAAGCCTTTAAAGTTGAGAAATATGTTCACAGTTATCCAAACTGTTGGCGAACAGATAAGCCTATTTTATATTATCCGCTCGACTCTTGGTTTATTAAGATTTCTGAGGTTAAAGACAGAATGTTCGCTTTAAATCAAACTATAAACTGGAAACCTAAATCTACTGGAGAAGGACGCTTCGGAAATTGGTTGGCAAATGCCAATGATTGGAATTTGTCAAGATCGCGATATTGGGGTGTTCCGTTACCAATTTGGAGAACTGAGGATGGATCTGAAGAAATTATAATAGGCTCAGTTGCAGAATTAAAGACGGAAATGTCGAAAGCACTAGAGGCAGGGGTACTCGAGATTGATATTTTTAAAGATTTCGTAGTTGGCGATATGACCGACGAGAATTACGAAAAAATAGATTTACATAAAAATGTTGTAGATCAAATTACACTAGTTTCACCCTCCGGTAAGCCTATGAGGCGCGAAAGCGATTTAATTGATGTTTGGTTTGATAGCGGTTCAATGCCATATGCACAATGGCATTACCCTTTTGAGAACAAAGATCTAATTGATAATCAAGAAGCATTTCCTGCAAATTTTATCGCTGAAGGTGTTGACCAAACTAGAGGTTGGTTTTATACTTTGCATGCTATTGCTACTATGGTATTTGATTCTGTAGCTTACAAAAACGTGGTCTCAAATGGTTTGGTTTTAGATAAGGAAGGCAAAAAGATGTCGAAGCGTTTGGGTAATGGTGTTGACCCATTTGAAACAATGAGCGCCCATGGAGCAGATGCAACGCGGTGGTATATGATTTCGAATGCTAACCCCTGGGATAATTTAAAATTTGATGTTGACGGTATTATTGAAGTAAAACGTAAGTTTTTCGGAACTCTTTATAATACCTATTCTTTCTTTTCGCTTTATGCAAATATTGATGAATTTAAGTACGCCGAAGAAGATATTGTTTTAAATGAACGACCAGAAATAGATCGATGGATACTATCTGAACTTCATAGTCTCATAAAAAAAGTAGATGATGCGTATGCAGATTATGAGCCTACAAAGGCAGTTAGAGCAATTTCAGAGTTTGTTCAAGAAAACCTAAGTAACTGGTACGTTAGGTTATGTAGAAGACGTTTTTGGAAGGGTGACTATCAGCAAGATAAAATATCGGCTTATCAAACCCTATATACTTGTTTAGTTACGGTGGCTAAGTTGTCGGCACCCGTAGCGCCATTTTTTATGGATAGGCTTTATAGCGATTTAACAAACACCACCCAGACAGAAAATTTCGAAAGTGTTCATTTGGCTAATTTTCCAGAATTTAATTCAGAAATAGTTGACGTTGAGTTAGAAGCTAAAATGCAAAAAGCGCAGACTATTTCATCTTTGGTATTGTCTATACGTCAAAAAGAAAAAATTAAAGTAAGGCAACCATTGCAAAAGATCATGATTCCTGTTTTAGATGAAAAACAAAAACATGAAATTGAAGCTGTGGCAGATTTAATAAAGTCTGAGGTTAATGTAAAAGAAATAGATTTGTTAAATGACGCTTCTGGCATTTTAATTAAGCAGATAAAACCAAATTTTAAGGTTCTAGGGCCAAAATATGGCAAAGAAATGAAGTTAATTGCTAGTGCGGTCGCCAACCTTGGACAAAAAGATATCAAAAAAATTGAAAGAGAAGGCGAAATAACTGTTCAGATAGAAAATAAAAGTTTTAAATTAGAGCTGCAAGATGTAGAAATTAGCTCTCAAGATATCGAGGGTTGGCTAGTGGCGTCTTCGGGCACTACTACAGTAGCTTTAGATATTACCATCAATGATGTATTGAGAAAAGAAGGTATTGCAAGAGAACTTGTAAACCGTATTCAGAATATGAGAAAAGATTCTGGTTTTGATGTTACAGATAAAATAGATGTTAAGGTTTTAAAAGATGGGTTTATTGAGAAAGCGATTAGTGCAAACATAGATTATATTAAAACCGAAACACTTACCGCTGAGCTTAATTTTGAAGAAAAACTAGATATTGGCACAGCAATTGCGTTCGATGAAATAAAAACGAAATTATTTATTGAAAAACACTAGAATATGGCAGACGATCTTAAAGTGAGATATTCAGACAAAGAATTAGCAGAATTTAAAGAGCTAATAGAAGATAAAATTGTTAAGGCGCAAAATCATCTAGAGCTGTTAAAAAGTGCTTATATGAATGATAGTAATAATGGTACAGATGATACGGCACCTACCTTTAAAGCTTTCGAAGAAGGTTCTCAAACCATGAGTAAAGAAGCAAATACGCAATTGGCTATTCGTCAAGAGAAATTTATACGTGATTTAAAGAACGCCTTACTCAGAATTGAGAATAAAACCTATGGTGTTTGTCGTGTTACAGGTAAACTCATTAATAAATCACGCTTAAAACTTGTGCCACATGCTACCTTAAGTATTGAGGCAAAAAATATGCAAAAGTAAATTAAAATTAGCAGCGTTAAAGTTATAAAAGGCCTGTAAGATTTTTGAGCGCGAAAAGTATTTTTTCTAAACGTAAATATGACAAAAGGTTTTTTTCTGTTTTTTTTAATGTCGTGCAGTTTGTGCGCTCAAAAAGTGGTTAAGAAATCGATTTTAAATAGCAACTTATCAGCCGTTCAAATTGATGGCGCCAACTGTTTTAGTATCGCTATTGAAAATAGTACTTCCAATGAATTAATGATAACTGCTTTAATTGATGGTGAATATAAAAAAGATTTGATTTTAAGTATCGAGGAACAAGGTTCTATGGTTGCCGTGAGTACTGGTTTTCAACCTAATTTTGAAAATCCAAATGACAAGTTAAGTGCCCACAAGGTAATATCAATAGCACTCGAGATTAAAATTCCTAAAGATAAGAACGTCGTTGTTTTTGGATCTAATTGTAATGTGGAGGTAAATGGGCAGTATAAAAATCTAAATATTAGCTTGAATGACGGCATCTGTGATCTTAATGACATTTCTGGTGTAATTGAGGTTTTTTCACAGAGTGGTACTATTTCAGTAGCAAGCGAAAAAGCAAATATTAGTGCTACGAGTAAATATGGATCAATAATTAAAGATAAAATACCTACAGGTGTCGATAAGTACACGTTAAGTACTATTACTGGAGATATCTTCTTAAAGAGAGTTAAATAATATACTTATTTTTACCCATTTATGACTACAAAATGAATTTAAAGAAATCTTTGCTGTTAATAGCAGCAGTTTTGCTGGTAGACCAAATTAGTAAAATTTATATCAAAACTCATTTTTCTTTACAAGAATCAGTTGATGTATTTAGTTGGTTTAAAATCTATTTTATTGAAAATTCAGGTGCTGCTTGGGGTGCAAAATTGAGTGATTTTTTACCAATTTCTGATTCGGCAGGTAAATTGATTCTAACGGTGTTTAGATTAATTGCAGTTGGGGGTATTTGGTATTGGTTGTATGATACGATAAGAAAAAAATTACCCACTACTTTAATTCTTGCAATATCTTTAATCTTTGCAGGTGCTTTAGGTAATATTATAGATTCAGTTTGCTACGGGCTTATATTTAACCATAGTAATGGTCAGGTTGCCACTTTATTCTCTAATGATCCTTATGGTACTTTGTTTTATGGTAAAGTGGTAGATATGCTTTATTTTCCTATGGTGAACGCCACTTGGCCAGATTGGGTGCCTTATTTTGGCGGATTAAGTTTTAGATTTTTTGAACCAGTTTTTAACATTGCCGATACAGCTATAAGCACGGGAGTAGGTATATTGCTAGTTTTTAATAAAAGGGCATTTCCTCAAGATGATGACCATGACCTAACAGAAAATTTAAATGAAGTTACTAAAGACTAGTCTTTAGTAAAAGTATATATTTTTTCGGGGGTAACGCAGTAATTAAGTGCTATGTCATTTTGGTGAACATCTGTTATCTCTTCCTCTGCCGCAAAAGCCGAAACACCAATCTTAATGACGTTTGGTCTGCACTTATTTAAAAATATATCGTAGAAGCCTTTGCCGTAACCTACGCGGTTTCCTTTGATGTCAAAGGCTAAAAGCGGTAAAAAAACAACATCAATTTTTAATTCGTTAACTTCAATACCTTCTACTGGTTCGGGAACGCCCCACGAGTTAATTTTTAGCAAAGTATTATCGGTAAGTAAAATATTTTCAAGGGTGTTCTTCGAAGTTATTTTTGGTAAAATTACGTTTTTATCTTTCCCTTGAAGTATAGAAAGTATAAAAGAGGTATCAACTTCTTTTTTGGAGGTGATTGGTAAAAATAAATGAAAATACTTAGCATCCCAAATAGGAATTTTAAGTAAATGATTTGCAATTTTTATACTGTAGGTAGAAAGCGCGTCTTCACTTAACTCTTTCCGTCGCTTTAAATAGTTTAATCGCAAGTCTTTTTTCAACATAATTAATTTCTCAACTGTAGTGAGAATGGTAGATATGATTGAAAATTATTATTTTTTTAAAGATACCGTGTAATATATTTTAATGAAAAGCATTAAAACTAAGTAGGTTCCTATTGTTACTAGATAACGTTCCATTTCTTTGTTATTTGACATAAAATTACAAAAATAAAACCTATTAACCGCATTTTTTATCGATGAACGGCACTTTTTTTAAAATAATAATTTTTTAACATTTTTTTAAAAATTAATTTATTATGTAAATTATTGAATAACAGCCAACTATGTTAAGTAGGATTTTTACGCTAGTAAACAGTCATAGAATGTGATGGATGTAATATTTTTATTTTTTCATCAAATTTTGAACTTTGTAGAGGGCGTAGAGCATTAAAACAAATGATTTAGGAATGTTAAATAGTCGAATATCTCCAAGTATTTTTGCAAAACGCAGTAATTTAACGCTGTTAATTTAAATTAGGCAAAACAAGCGGTAAAAGTATGTCTCATGTACCCATTGAAGTGCAATTAAAAACATTACCTAGTAACCCTGGGGTGTATCAATTTTATGACGATAGCAGCACTATTTTGTATGTGGGTAAAGCAAAAAACTTAAAGAAACGGGTGTCTTCTTATTTTAACAAAAAGCAAGAGTATGGTAAAACTCGTGTTATGGTAAAAAAGATAGCACGTATTGATCATATTGTGGTGCCAACAGAATCTGACGCACTTTTACTAGAGAATAACTTAATTAAAAAATATCGTCCGCGCTATAATGTTTTACTAAAGGATGATAAGTCATACCCTTGGATTTGTATTAAAAAAGAGCGTTTCCCTAGAATTTTTCCCACTCGAAAATATATTAAAGATGGCTCTGAGTATTTTGGTCCATATACGAGTATGAAAACGGTTAGAACTTTACTTGATCTAATAAAAAGTGTTTATCCGTTAAGAACATGCAATTATGACTTAGCAGATGAAAAAATTAAAGCGAGTAAGTATAAATTATGTTTAGAGTATCATTTAGGTAATTGTATGGCGCCATGCGAGGGTTTGCAGAGCGTAGAAGAATATGATCGTCAGGTGGCAGATATTCGAGATATAGTCAAAGGAAATTTTAAATCTTCATTACAATACTTTAAAGGTCAAATGAAATACTTAGCCTCTGAAATGAAGTATGAAGAAGCACAGCTAATTAAAGATAAGATTGATGTTCTTGAAAATTATCAAGTAAAAACAACCGTTGTAAATCCAAAAATAAATAATGTAGATGTTTTCTCAATTATTTCTGATGAGGCATTCGCTTATGTTAATTTTTTGCAATTATCTCATGGGTCTATAGTTCGCTCGCATACGCTAGAAATTAAAAAGAAACTTGATGAAGAGAATGAACACCTGTTACAACTTGCGATTATCGAAATTAGAAACAGGTTTGCTTCAGAATCAAAAGAACTATACTTGCCTTTTAATGTTACTGTTGAACCGCATTTAAAAGTGACAATTCCGCAATTAGGTGACAAGAAAAAGATATTAGATCTTTCTATTCGAAATGCCAAATTTTTTAGACAAGAGCGTTTTAAACAGATAATGATTTTAGATCCAGATAGGCATGTTAATCGAATTATGGCTCAGATGAAAAAAGATCTTCGGTTATCGCAAGAGCCGCGGCATATCGAGTGTTTTGATAATAGTAATATTCAAGGCAGTAACCCCGTAGCAGCCTGTGTTGTTTTTAGAGACGGTAAGCCCATAAAGAAAGAATATCGCCATTATAATATTAAAACAGTTGATGGGCCCGACGATTTTGCCTCCATGGAAGAGGTTGTTTTTAGAAGGTATAAAAGACTGCTAGCAGAGGAACAATCCTTGCCACAGTTAATAGTTATTGACGGAGGAAAAGGGCAATTATCTTCGGCGTTAAAAAGTCTCGATATTTTAGGTTTACGAGGAAAAATTGCTATTATCGGAATTGCAAAAAGGCTCGAGGAGATTTATTTTCCATATGACTCCATACCCCTTTATTTGGATAAAAAATCTGAAAGTCTTAAAATTATTCAACAGCTACGAAATGAAGCACATCGTTTTGGAATAACCTTCCATCGAAATAAAAGAAGTGCTGCTGCAATAAATTCAGAGTTAGAAAGCATTGAAGGAATTGGCGAAAAGACTGCAGAAGAATTGTTGAAAAAATTCAAGTCTGTAAAAAGAATAAAAGAGGCATCAATAGAAGAACTTACTAAAAACGTAGGTTTTTCAAAAGCAAAAAAAATTTATAATAAGTTTCATTGAAAATCACGACTAATTAAGACTATGCTTAGAGTACTTTTTTTAATTTTTATGGTAACGTGGGTTTCTTTTTCACAAGCCCAAGATTCGCTTTTAAGAAAAGATCTAAAGGTAGGTCTTGTTTTAAGTGGGGGTGGCGCAAAGGGTCTTGCTCATATAGGAGCTCTAAAAGTAATAGAGGAAGCAGGTGTAAAGATAGACTATATTGCTGGCACAAGTATGGGCGCAATTATAGGTGCTTTATACGCCTCTGGCTACTCGGCAAAAGCTTTAGATTCTATTTTTAAAACTACAGATCTAGCCGATCTTATAAAAGATAATTTGCCAAGAAGCGCAAAAACCTTTTATGAAAAGGAAGATTCAGAGCGGTATGCGGTAACTCTTCCATTCAATAATTTTAAAATTTCAGTCCCCTCAGGGTATTCTGGTGGTCAAAACATCTATAATGAGCTGGTAAGGTTACTATATCATGTGAAAGATGTTAAAGATTTTAATGAGCTGCCCATTCCTTTTGTTTGTGTTGCTACAGATGTAGAAACGGGTAAAGAGGTGGTTTTAAATTATGGGTATTTACCAGAGGCCATTATGGCAAGCGGAACCTTACCATCTATATTTGAGCCAATTACTATAGGTGACAAAGTTCTTATTGATGGGGGTGTCGTTAACAATTATCCTGTAGAAAGACTTAAAGATTTAGGCGCAGATGTAGTTATTGGTGTTGATGTGCAACACGATCTTTTAGGTAGGGAGGCACTTTCATCAGCAACAGAAATTCTTTTGCAAATAAACAATTACCGATCTGTTGAAGCCATGGAAGAAAAATCAAAGAAAACAGATATCTATATTAGACCTGAAATGGCTGAGTATTCGGTACTAGATTTTGATCAGGCCAATACTATTTTGCGTATTGGAGAAACCGCTGCTAGACAAAAATATTCCGTTTTAAAAGCATTATCGGTGCTTCAAGGTAAAAAAGTAAAAAAGCCAAAATATTTTAGTATTAATGATACCATTGTAGTAAATCGACTTATTATTTCTGGTGATAGTTTAAATCACTCAAGAGGTTATATAAAAGGGAAACTGAGATTTGATCTCGACCAAAAAATTACATTTAAAAAACTGCAGCAAGGTATAAGTAATTTATCTGCCACCGGTAACTTTAATTCAATTAGATATCGCCTTTTATCGAATGGTTCAGGAGAAGATTTGGTTTTAAAACTTGAAGAGAATAGCAACAAAACATTTATCAGACTCGGTGCGCATTATGATGATTTGTACAAAACAGCGGCCATGATAAACTTAACGGCTAAAAATCTATTGATGCAAGATGATGTAACTTCTTTAGATGTTATTGTAGGAGATCACCTTAGGTATAATTTTCAGTACTACTTAGACAAGGGTTCTTATTTGAGTTTTGGCTTTAATTCAAGGTTTAGCACTTTTGATAAAGAAATCAATTTTGATATCATTAGAGATAATTTTTTAATTTCCAATGTTGGAAATGTAAATACAATTAATTTAAGCGTTTTAGATATTACAAATCAATTCTACGTGCAAACTGTTTTAAAAGAAGAATTTGCATTTAACGCGGGATTAGAAGCTAAATTTTTAAAGTATAGCACACGAACTTTAGGAGAGATAATTGATGAAGATTCAACGAACTCAACAATTTCGGTAGGAGAGGATGGCAGAACCGTTTTTGAAAAAAGTAATTATTACAGCACATTTGCTCAATTAACTTTTGATACGTTTGATGACAAATATTTTCCTACAAAAGGTATTTACTTTAATGGCGATTTTCATTTATTTTTATTTTCATCAGATTTTAATGATAATTTTAAAGAATTTTCAATTGGAAAAGCACGAATAGGAGCAGCATTTACCTTACTGCCAAAGTTGTCTTTAAATGTAGAAACTGAGGGAGGGTTTAAATTAGGAATATCGAAGGTGGCTTCGTTTGATTTTATTTTAGGTGGATTTGGCACCAATTTAATAAACAATTTCGTGCCCTTTTTAGGGTATGATTTTTTATCCTTACCTGGCAACAGCTATGTAAAAGCCTATACTAGGCTTGATTATGAGTTTGCAGCTAAAAATCACGTTTATTTTGCTGCTAATTTTGCTAATGTTGATGATGATATCTTTAGAACAGCAGAATGGTTTTCAGAACCTAACTATTCTGGCTATGCACTAGGTTATGGTTTAGAATCATTTTTAGGACCTATTCAAGTCATTTATGCTTGGTCTCCAGAGCAACCAAAAGGTAATTTATTTTTTAGCCTTGGGTATTGGTTTTAGTTCGTTTAACACGTACTATTTTAGCTTTTCTACCGAATAGAATAACAACATAATCGCCATTCTCGCATTTAATTTACCTAAAGCTACATCACACAATTAAAATTGGCTACAAACAAGTTGCATTTAACTATGCCTTGTAGCTTTTAGTTTAGTACTGTAAGAGCTAAGCCAATACTTCGTAAAGTGCTTTTCTACAACAAATTTAAACTAACTTTAACTTTATAAACACACCTAAAAAAGCAAGTTCTTTTATAACTTAGGGCTGGTATTAGCGTCAATTGATAATCATGATTTTACCAATCGCTATGGTGTTATTATTTTTCCGATATTTGTAAGGTAACAGGATTATAAAATATGATGCAATTAAGAATTGATATTACGGCCCATTTAAGGGCAATGTGGTGATTATTATAGTTTAGTAGTAAGGTCGCTGACTTTACTTAAAAATAGTAAAAATATCATGCTTATTTTACTATCGCTTAAGAATAATAATTACCATTAAAAATTCAATTTAAAAATATATTAGATGGCAGCAGAAATTAAAAACCTTAAAGATTTAAAAAACACAGAATATTCTTTAAAAAAACTCTTTAAAGAGGCAGAAGATTTTCTTCCCCTTTTAGGAACCGATTACGTAGAGCTTTATGTGGGTAATGCAAAACAATCAGCACATTTTTATAAGACTGCTTTTGGTTTTCAATCTGAGGCTTATGCAGGATTAGAAACTGGGTTAAAAGACAGAGTTTCGTATGTTTTAAAACAAGATAAAATAAGATTAGTTTTAACAACACCTTTACAAAAAGGGGGTGAATTAAACCGGCACATTGATGAGCATGGCGATGGGGTAAAAATTGTGGCTCTTTGGGTAGACGATGCTACAAAAGCTTTTGAAGAAACCACAAAAAGAGGCGCCAAACCCTATATGAAGCCAACACGAGAAGAAGATGCTGATGGATATGTAATTCGCTCAGGCATTTATACTTATGGTGAAACTGTTCACATGTTTGTAGAACGAAAAAATTATAAAGGAGTATTTTTACCAGGATATCGAAAGTGGGAGTCGCATTATAACCCTGAACCAGTAGGTCTAAAGTTTATTGATCATATGGTGGGTAATGTAGGTTGGAACGAGATGAACAAATGGTGTAAGTTCTACGGTGAAGTTATGGGCTTCGCTCAAATAGTTTCTTTTGTTGATGATGATATAGCTACAGAATACACAGCGCTCATGAGTAAGGTAATGAGTAATGGTAACGGAAGAGTTAAATTTCCTATAAATGAACCAGCAAAAGGTAAAAAGAAATCTCAAATAGAAGAATATTTAGATTTTTATAATGGCCCTGGCGTGCAACATTTGGCTCTTGCAACTGATGACATTGTGGCAACTGTATCTGCCATGCGTGAAAGAGGTGTAGAGTTTCTTTACGTTCCTGAAGAATATTATGATGATTTAATAGAACGCGTTGGTGAGATTGATGAAGATGTTGAAATTTTGAAAAAGCACGGCATCTTAATTGATCGCGATGAAGAGGGGTACTTATTGCAGCTTTTCACGAAAACGATAGTTGACAGACCTACTTTATTTATAGAAATTATACAACGAAAAGGTGCACAGTCTTTTGGTGTAGGTAATTTTAAAGCACTTTTTGAAGCAATTGAAAGAGAACAAGAAGCTAGAGGAACTCTGTAGCCAAATGAATTTTAACATTGTTCTGAAATTCATTAAGAAATCACTTAATTACTGTTAATACATACGTTAAAGTACGTTAAAAACGTAAAATGAATTAGCATAATTTTATAAATTTGTAACCATAAGGGGTGGTTCCCTTATAACTTTAGGTATTGAATTTTCATAATTTAAAGTTTGGTTGGTTATTTATGAAAAAGCTTGGTTTTTTAAACCAAGCTTTTTTTTGGTCTCGTCTTAAATTACGAATGTAAACAGTATCTAAAATCAATGTTTGAACAATACTTTGGAACAAATTTTGTTATAACTAAGAACAAGGTCTTAGTTATGCTTGTATATCAATACAATTGCTAATTTTAACCAATATTTTACGTTATGAGAATATTTTTAGCGTTCCTTTTTTTAAATGTTACTTTATTTGGTTTTTCACAAGAATCAGTTTCAAGTGATCTAGCTTTCAGTGAAGAGGCTAAATCAGCAACTGAATTTTTTAGACCTTTAAAAGTGAAATCCGAAAAAGAATCCACTTTTAAGCCGGGTGAGTGGTTAAAATTTAGATTGCATTATGGGGCGTTAAATGCTAGTTACGCAACCCTACATGTAAAGTCTGATAGTATTAAAGGAGAACCAGTTTATCACGTAGTAGGTAAGGGTAAGACTACTGGTTGGGCAAGTTTATTCTTTAAAGTAGATGACACTTATGAAAGTTATTTTAGTAAAAAAGACGGTAAGCCATATAAATTTGTAAGAAAAATAGATGAAGGGGGCTACAAAAAAGATTTAGAAATAGATTTCGATCACAAAGAAAGTAAAGCTATTCTTAACGATAAGAAGAATAAAAAGAAAACAAGCTTTGACCTGCAAGACAGTATTCAAGATTTGATTTCTGCATTTTATTTTCTAAGAAATAATTATGATGCTGATAGTCTTAAGGTAGGTAAGTCGATTAAAATGAGAATGTTATACGACGATGATGGTATTTTTAATTTCAAACTTAAATATTTAGGTAAAGAAGTTTTAAAAACTAAATATGGTAAAGTAGAGTGTCATAAGTTTCGACCCCTAGTGCAGTCTGGCCGTGTTTTTAAAGAAAAAGAAAGTCTATCGTTATGGGTGAGTACAGACAAAAACAGAATACCTATTCGCATTAGTGCAAAATTAGCCGTAGGCGCAATCAAAGCAGATTTAGAAGCGTACAATGGGCTCAAGTATCAATTTAAAATTATTAGAGATTAATCTCAATTTTGTTTATCATCTTCTTATTTTAAGAGTTTTAATTGCATTGATGGCATCTTCAATTTTTGATTAAAAAATCTTTCCGTAGTTTTGGGGCAGACAAAAAGATGTGCCTTTTTGCACAAATATATAAGCCAGAAAATAGCGGGGCATGACCAAAAAAGAGCAGATTAATTCTCAAATCATAAAGCTTGAAGAAAAGTATAAAGATTCTGGACAAGACTTAAGTTCATACCTAGATGGGTTACTTTATCAAAGATATCTAACCTATTGGGATTATATACACCTCGACACTCTTTTAAGCCTACAGGTTCCAAGAACATATTTTCCTGATGAAGAAATTTTCATCATGTATCATCAAATTACTGAGCTTTATTTTAAGCTAATTCTTCATGAGCAGAAGCAATTAGTTGATGATAAGTCGCAAAATGTTGAATTCTTTATTGAGAAAGCAAGACGCATTAATAGTTATTTTCAAGCCTTAATTTCCTCGTTTAGTATTATGATAAAAGGTATGGAGCGAAAGCAGTTTTTGCAATATCGAATGGCATTACTTCCGGCAAGTGGCTTTCAATCCGTGCAATACAGAATGATTGAAATTTATGCAACGGGTTTAGAAAATTTGGTTCATCATACAGAACGAGATCAATTTTCATCTGAAGACACCATTGAAGAGCTTTATGAGCATATCTATTGGAAAAAAGGTGCGACAGATATTACAACAGGGGAAAAGACATTAACATTAAAGCAGTTTGAATACAGGTATACACCACGTCTAGTTCGAATTGCAAAACAAGTAAAAAATAGCACTATTTGGGGCAAATATTTAAGTTTGCCTGTTAAAGATCAAGATAATAAAGAGTTAATAAAAGCGTTAAAGACTCTAGATATAAACGCAAACGTAAATTGGCCTTTAATGCACATGGGTTCTGCACATCGTTATCTGGACAAAGATAAAATGCAAATTGATGCAACAGGAGGCACTAATTGGAAAGAATATCTTCCGCCAAGTTTTCAAAAAGTCGTGTTTTTTCCAGAATTATATACTAAAGTAGAGTTAAATAATTGGGGAAAAGAATGGGTTGACCATATCTTTAACCCCAATAAAGTATCAAAATAAATGAATAAAATTTGGGGCATTTTTTTAATCACAATTACCGTTTTTTCATGTAAAAATGATTCTAAATCATTGGAGCTAACCCAAGAAGCGATAGAAAAGGAAAATGCAATGGTTAGCGTTGTTCCAAAACCATTGATGAAATTTGGCTTTAATCTTGATAATTTTGAAGTTAAAAAAGATACCATTAGATATGGTGACAGTTTTGGTGAATTAATGTTGCAACACAAGGTTGAGTATCCAAAGATTGCAAAAATCTCCAAAGATTTTAAAGATACTTTTGATGTTCGAAAAATTAGAGTAGGTAAACCCTATACCATCTTAAAATCAAAAGACACCACAGAAACTGCACAAGTTTTTATATATGAAAACGATGTTGTAAACTATACGGTAGTTGATTTGCGCGATAGCGTATCGGCTTATAGGGATAAAAATAAAGTTAAATATGTAAATCGTGAAGCATCTGGCGTTATTGAGACCTCATTATCGGAAGCTATTTTAGCACAGGGCATTGATTATAAAGTTACCAATGATTTATCTGAAATTTATGCTTGGACAATTGACTTCTTTCGTCTTCAGAAAGGAGATAAATTTAAAGTAATTTATAAAGAGAAGTATATAAACGATAGTATTTATGCTGGGGCAGAACCCATAGAAGCTGCTTATTTTGAGCACAACGGTAGACCAATTTATGCTTTTGCTTATGAAAATGATTCTTTAAAAAAGATAGTAGACTATTATGATGATGAGGCAAATAATTTAAGAAGAACATTTTTAAGAGCTCCTGTGCAATTTAGTCGCATTTCTTCGCGATACAACTTAAAACGAAAAATAAGGTTTTATGGGAATAGAATTCGACCACACAAAGGCACCGATTATGCAGCACCCGTAGGCACGCCAATACTGGCTACTGCAAATGGTACTGTAACTGAATCAACAAGAAGAGGAGGCAACGGTAAATATGTTAAAATTCGACATAACGCCACTTACAGCACCCAATATTTACACATGAAAAAGCAGAATGTTAAAAAGGGTCAGTATGTAAGACAAGGAGATGTGATTGGTTGGATCGGAATGACTGGAAACACTAGTGGACCACATGTTTGTTATCGGTTTTGGCGAAACGGAAGACAAGTAGACCCGTTAAGAGAAAAACTACCTAAAGCAAAGCCATTAGCAGTTGATTTGCAACCAGCATATTTTGAGTATGTAAATCCGTTAAAAGATCAACTTGACTGTATGGCTTATCCTGAAATTGCAGAACCTATGCAAGAAGCAGACGATTTATTAACTTTAAACCAATAGTAAATTATAAGTTAGTGAATACAGAGCACAAAGAAGTTAAAACTATGCTATGCTCTACTTAGTTTATTCTAAGTATTATCTCGTATTATTGCATTTTTCAAATACATTATTTGATGTATAAAAAGAAGCTTTAAACTATAATTATCTAACATGCCATTAAAAAACGTTAACCCCACTTCAACAATAGCTTGGAAGAAGCTAACTGATCATTACAAGAAAACTCAGGCATTAGAAATAAAATCCCATTTTAAAAATGACAGCAATAGAGCTTCAAATTTTTCGCTGAGTTGGAATGATTTTTTTCTAGACTTTTCAAAGAATAGAATTACTAATGAGACCATGCAGTTGTTGCTGCAATTATCAGAAGAAGTACAATTAAAGGATGCTATTGAGAAATATTTTGCTGGCGACCCTATTAATGAAACAGAAAATAGAGCGGTACTCCATACGGCTTTGCGAGCGAAAAATACAGATCAAATTTTTGTAGCAAATGAAAATGTAGTTGATGAAGTTTATAAGGTAAAAGAAAAGATCAAAGATTTTTCAGAGCAAATTATTTCAGGAAATAAAAGAGGGCATACCGGTAAAGCATTTACCGATATCGTTAATATTGGTATAGGTGGCTCTGATTTAGGTCCTGCGATGGTTACCGAAGCGTTAAAATTTTATAAAAACCATTTAAAAGTTCATTTTGTTAGTAATGTAGATGGTGATCATGTGAATGAAGTATTAAAAGACTTAAACCCCGAAACAACATTATTTATAGTAGTTTCTAAGACTTTTACTACACAAGAAACATTAAGTAATGCAACTACCATAAAAAAGTGGTTTTTAAAGAATGCCACACAGCAAGATGTTGCAAAGCATTTTGCAGCAGTTTCTACAAATGCAAAGGCTATTGCAGATTTTGGTATTGATACAGAAAACGTTTTTCCGATGTGGGACTGGGTTGGAGGCCGATTTTCTCTTTGGAGTGCGGTAGGTATTTCAGTAGTTTTAGCCATAGGTTTCGAAAATTTTGATGCTTTATTAAAAGGTGCAAACCAGATGGATGAGCATTTTAAGAACGAAGATTTAGATAAGAATATTCCTGTTATATTAGCCCTTTTGAGTGTTTGGTATAATAATTTTTATGGAGCCGAAACAGAGGCTATAATACCTTATACGCAATATTTAAGCAGATTTTCTGCCTATCTGCAACAGGGTATAATGGAGAGTAATGGTAAAAGTGTAGATCGTAATGGTAAACCCGTAGATTACCAAACGGGTACGGTAATTTGGGGTGAGCCCGGTACAAATTCTCAACATGCTTTTTTTCAACTAATGCATCAAGGTACAAAGATGATTCCGGCAGATTTTATCGGTTTCAAAGAGTCATTACATGCTAATGTTGATCATCATCAAAAGCTTATGGCTAATTTTTTCGCGCAAACAGAGGCGTTAATGAATGGTAAAACAAGTGACGAGGTTCGTATAGAACTTGAGGCAAAAGGTATGTCCGAAGAAGCGATTTTAAAATTACTCTCGTTTAAAGTATTCGCTGGAAACAACCCAACAAATACACTTTTGATAAATAAATTAAGCCCACAAAATTTAGGGGCTTTAATCGCCATGTATGAGCATAAAATTTTTGTGCAAGGCATAATTTGGAATATTTTTAGTTATGACCAATGGGGAGTAGAATTAGGAAAACAACTAGCTGGCACTACATTAAAAGATATAAAAGAATCAGAAATTAGCGCTCATGATGCTTCAACAGAGCAACTTCTTAAGCGATTTAAAAGTTAAAATAAATTCTGTTCAATATGATGGTTAGTTTATATAATGCCTTTTGGTTTATATAGTTTTTTCTTTACAAGAACTACCTAGTAATCTAAAAAATTGTAAAAGGCGACTTAAGAAATATCTAGATATTTTTAATAGTTCAAACATTTTAACGTTTGTTTATTTAATTCACAGAATGCTAATTTTGTGTTAAATTTGCACCCTCAAAATTTAATGTTCTCTTAATATTCAGTTTTGAAAAAAGGAGGACTTTTGCGGCAAATTTGAAAATTAAATTAACTCAAAGAACAAATGAAAAAAATGTACTTCGCAATGGTTGCGTTTTTAATAACGACTGTTGCATTTTCACAGGGAACGATTACGGGTATCGTTTTAGACGGCGAGAACGGTTCACCGCTCCCAGGAGCGAGTGTAGTAGTTGAAGGCACGAAAAACGGAACTTCTTCAGATTTTGATGGAAATTTCTCAATTGAAGTTTCTGAAAAGACAGGGAACTTGGTGGTTTCTTATATTGGTTTTATTACTAAAAAGATAGCTTTTACAAATGTTGGTTCTATTGGTCAAATAACCTTACAGCCAAATTCGGTAGAATTGGAAGGTGTTGTTGTAACAGGCATTTTGGATATTGCAAAAGACAGAGAGACTCCTGTTGCGGTTTCCACAATCAAGGCTTCGGAAATTACAGAAAAATTGGGAGCACAAGAATTTCCCGAAATTTTAAGAAGTACACCGTCGGTTTATGCTACGAAAACCGGTGGAGGTTTTGGTGATGGTAGAGTGAATATACGTGGTTTTGATTCTCGTAACACTGCTGTAATGATAAATGGAATTCCAGTAAACGATATGGAAAACGGACGCGTTTTTTGGAGTAATTGGGCTGGTTTAAGTGATGTTACTACAGCTATGCAGGTACAAAGAGGTTTAGGATCTTCTAAATTAGCGATTTCTTCTGTTGGAGGTACAATTAATGTGATTACAAAGTCAACGGAGCAAGAAAAAGGTGGAACCGTTACTTTTGGCGCAGGTAATGATGGATATTTAAAAACTAATATTGCATATAATACTGGTAAATCTGACAAAGGTTTTGCGGCATCAATTTTATTAGGAAGAACTGCTGGTGATGGCTATGTTCAAGGTACGGCTTTTGAAGGTTATAATTATTTTATAGGATTAGGATATGAGCCAAATGATTCACACAGTTTTCAATTTATGTTAACCGGTTCACCACAAGTGCATAATCAAAGAACATCAAGTTTCTTTAATACCGCAACAATTGAAGATTATCTTGAAAGAGGAACTACCTATAACTTTAACCACGGAACATTAAATGGTGAAGAATTTAACTGGAGAAGGAATTTCTATCACAAACCAGTTGTTTCTTTAAATTGGGAATGGGAAATAAATGATAAATCTAGTTTGTCTACATCTGGCTATGCTTCATGGGGTCGAGGTGGTGGAACTGGTGATATCGGACGTTTGGGCGGTAACTTTGCTAGCTCTAGTAAGTTTCGTGATGAAAATGGAGCCGTGCTGTGGGATAAAATAGTCGCTTCTAATGGAGGTGTTCAGACTGAGTTTTCTAATGGGTTTACTTTTGGAAATCAATTAGATCCGATAACTAATTCTTTTATTGTAAATGATGATAGTTTAAGAGATTCAGAAGATGGCGGTACTAATGACCTGCCTGGGGTAGTTCGTAGAAATGGATTTATTAGAAGAGCATCAGTAAATTCACACAACTGGTTTGGTGTTATAGCGAACTTACACACAGATGTAAGTGAGAATTTTAGCTATGATTTTGGAGTTGACCTAAGAAGTTATAAAGGCATACATTATAGAAGGGTAGATAATCTTTTAGGTGCTGATGGTTACCGAGATAATGATAATGTTAATGATCCATTTAACGTTGTTACTCAAGAAGTTGAATCTAACATTGGTGGTTTATGGAATGTTTTCAAAAGTATCGATGAAGATGAAAAAATAGATTATTATAATGATGGTCTAGTAAGATGGTACGGTGCTTTTGGGCAAGCAGAATATAAAAATAATGGTGTTTCTGCTTTTGTACAAGTAGGTGTTTCTCAACAAGGGTTTAAAAGAATTGATTATTTTAATTATTTAAATTCAGATCCAAATCGTGAGACAGATTGGGAAAATCTTTTAGGAGGTAATATTAAAGGTGGATTGAATGTAAATTTAAATGAAGCTAATAATGTTTTTATAAATGCAGGGTATTACTCTAAGCAGCCTCAATTTGATGCGGTTTTTATAAATTTCGTAAACGATGTCAATCCTGAGTTGACCAATGAAAAGATTCTTGGTCTGGAATTGGGTTATGGTTTAAATCTTGGTGATTTCAGAACAAAGATTAATTTGTACCGTACTTCATGGAAAGATCGATTTGTAAGTTTAGGTATTGAAACTCCCAATGGTGACGAGGGTACTGCAAATATAAACGGTGTAGAACAAGTTCATCTAGGTGTTGAAATTGAAGCAAATTATATAGCATCAAAAGTAGTGCAGTTTAATGGAATGATTTCCTTAGGTGATTGGGAATATGCTGGTAACCCAACTGGTGCAGCTTTAGATGATGACCGAAATGTGATTGATCCAGATGTAACCTTGTATTTAGATGGTATTAAAGTTGGTGATGCAGCGCAGTTTACTTCTAATATTGAAATGGTTGTTAGGCCAGTAGAAAATTTAAAATTGAGAGCTAGTTTGTTTACAGCATCAAGGCTATATGCATTCTTGCAGCCAGAAGATTTTAATACTCCTGATAACAATGGTTCATTACGATTGCCTTCTTATAGTTTGGTTGATGCAGGTGCTTATTATACGTTTAATCTTGGAGGTTCAAACAAAATTGGTTTAGCTGTTAATGTAAATAATCTATTTGATACCGAGTATTTAGCAGAATCGTTGACTAATACCTTCCCAGGGCAAGGTGATACGCTTTACAAAGGAGTGTCAACAAGGAATAAGGCATTTTTTGGTTTCGGAAGAACTTGGAATGTAAGTGCACGATATAGCTTTTAAGAAAATTATAAAACTATACTTAAAACCCCGATCAAATTACGTCGGGGTTTTTTATGCTTAAAAAATTCATTACTTTTATTTATAAACAAAACAACCTATGTACCAAACACTTCACATTGTACACTCTTATGTCGCTTATGTGGCTTTAACAATTTTAATTCTAGCAGTAGTAAATGCTATTTCCGGCTGGTTAGGAAACAGAATGTTTACGCTAGAAAAAGATTTTCGATTAAGCTTATTTGCTTTAATTCTTGGGCATGTTATGTTATTAATTGGTCTTGTTCTATTTTTTGTTTCGCCAAATGGCTTAAGTGCTATTCAAGAATTGGGTATGGGTGGCTTAAGCTCAGAGGCTAGAAAACTTGCAGTAGAGCACCCTTTTACTAATATTATTGCCTTAGTGCTCATAACTATTGGTTGGTCTCGACACAAAAAACTTATGGAGGGTAAACATAAATTTAGAACTATCGCCATTTTCTATGGTTTAGGCTTAATTTTACTACTTTCTATGATTCCTTGGGGGCAATGGTTCTAAAAATATACTGATATTCTAAATTTAAAAATCATGAAAAATTTACTTACTATTCTTATACTTTTTAGCTGCGTTGTTTGCTCAAAGGCTTATGCACAAACAACAGAAACCACCAAAAAAACTACTTCGCTATTTAATGGTGAAGATTTAAGCGGTTGGACAGTTTATGGTACCGAAAAATGGTATGTGGAGGATGGTTTATTAGTTTGCGAAAGCGGACCAGATAAAGCGTATGGATATTTGGGTACAGATAAGCACTATAAAGATTTTGAATTAACCCTAGAGTTTAAACAAGAGGCAAATGGCAATAGTGGTGTTTTTGTGCGTTCTACCGTTGATGGCACCAAAGTTAGTGGCTGGCAAGTAGAAGTTGCACCTCCTGGGCATAGTACAGGCGGTGTTTATGAATCTTATGGTAGAGGATGGCTCATTAAACCTGATCCTGAACAAGATAAAGCTCTTAAAATGGGAGAGTGGAATGAAATGAAAATTAAATTGGTTGGTGATACACTTACCTCATGGCTCAACGGTACTCAAATGGTGCAAATAACGGATCGGAAAATTGGCGAAGGTGAAGGTAGTGTCGCTTTACAAATTCATGATGGTGGGGGTATAAAAATTAAATGGAGAAATCTTCAGCTTACAGAGCTTTAAACTACATACCTACTTCTTGATAGTGTGCATTGGTTTAGCATGGTTAGCTTTAAAAATTTCGTAGTATGTACATACTACGAAATTTTTATTTTTTAAGGTGAGCTCTATATAATTATGTAAATGCATACAGCAGTTTAGTATCAACGAAGTTATGTTTTAGTTCTTTAAAACTATAGGCAACTAGAACAAAAAAGATTGGTTTGAAGTTGTTCGCCATTAGTAAACTTTACTAGTTGATCTTTTGTCAACGGTTGGTATTTTAAAGGCACTATAAATTTTATTTCATCAACTAGGGCGCTTTTTTTATTAGATAGATATATACCGGAAAATGATCGCTATAACCTTCAGTATATGTTCCGCCCGCATAGGTTCGAAAGGGGTAACCTTTGTATTTTCCTGCTGGGTTTACAAGATAACTTGGATTAAAAACCATGGCTTTCCAAAAGCCAAATGAAGCAAGATTATGGTGTATTAAATTACTAGTAAAATAAAATTGATCAAAAAGATTCCATTTGTCTCTATAGGCCAAAGAACCTATTCCCTTTTTATGTAATTTTTCCATAGGGTTAAAGAGTGATAACGAATCTAATTTTTTAATTTTTCCTTTGGTTTTAAGAATTAGCTTAAAGCTATCATCTGTAGGATCGTCATTAAAGTCACCCATACTTATAATTTTGGTGGTATTATTTTGGTTTTTAAGCGAATCTATAATTCTCATATTTAATTGGGCTGCAGCCAGTCGATTGGGCTTACTTCTCGCTGCTCCACCACTTCTAGAAGGCCAATGGTTAACAATAAAATGAAATTGTTCGTTATCTAAAATTCCACCTACCACTAGCTGGTCTCTTGTATAATCTCTAAAACCTTTTTTGTTTTGTAGTAATAAGCGATGACTTTTAAAGCTGTTAGCGATAAATGAAGTAGGCTTATAAAGAAGTGCTACATCAATGCCACGCTCGTCTGGTGAGTTAAAATGTACAATTTCATACTTTTTGTTCTTCAAAGAGGGGTGCGCTACTAAATCTGCGATCACTTGTTTATTTTCTACTTCACAAAGACCAATAATATCAGGTGAGGTTTGTGTTACGTCATTTCCTATAAGCGAAAGTGTTTTTGCAATAGCATCTATTTTTTTAAAATAACGCTCTTTCGTCCAATGGTCTTTACCATTAGGTGTTCTATCATCATCAAAGGTTAAAGAATCATTTTCAATATCAAAGAGATTTTCCACATTGTAGAATGCGATACTTCGTATTATATACCTATCGCTGCTTTCCTGTGAAAAAACAAGTAGCGGTATCAATATGAGTATGAGTGACAAAGGTGTTTTCATTTAAAATTAATCATACAACCGATATTCGGTGTAGTTTAAAGAATAAAAATAAAAAATGTAAGGTAATACCTTATTGTTGGCGTAATCGAGAACCTACACAAAGTTATTTTAATATGCGAGCTTTCTTTACTTTTTTAAGTATTTTATTAGCAGTAGCTACGATTAGAGCGCAAGATGATACCATTTTAACGGGTAAAATTTTAAACAAGCAAGAACAAATATTATTACCAAATGTTCTTGTTTTTTTAGAAGGTAGCTCAACATCAGTAAAGACTAACCAACAAGGTGAGTTTAAAATACGAGCACCCTTAAAAGGAGAATATGTTTTAAATATTTCTTTAGATGAATATACTACCCAACGAATTCCGATTGTTTTAACCGATATACCACTTCACCTTAACACCATCTATTTAGATAAAAACATAAGAGATGAGCAGGTGAATAATTTAATAAGCCTCACCGAGGCCGAATTGCTTGAAGACGATATAAACTCGAGCTCGGTAGGTTTGTTGCAAGCTACAAGAGATGTTTTTTTAACACGTGCTGCTTTTGATTTTGGCCAGGCATTTTTTAGAGTAAGAGGCTATGATTCTCAATATTCTAAAGTACTGATTAATGGATTAAATATGAACAAGCTGTTCGACGGACGCCCACAATGGAATAATTGGGGCGGACTTAATGATGCAACGCGAAATCAACAATTTACAAACGGGCTTGCTTCATCTAACTATAGTTTTGGTAGTTTGTTAGGTACTACAAATATAGACGCCAGGCCATCGGGTTTAAGGCCGGGAACACGCTTATCATATTCTGCTTCAAATAGAACCTATGCCCAAAGATTAATGGTTACACATACCTCTAAGTTTTTAAAAGAGGGTCTCAACTATAGTTTTTCAGCCTCAAGAAGATGGGCAGAAGAAGGATATATTAATGGTACTCTTTACGACGCATTTTCATTATATGCGGCTTTCGGGTATCATTTAAACGAAAAGCACAGTTTTAATGCAACAGCTATTATGGCTTCAAATCGCAGGGGTCGTTCTGCCGCAATTACAGAAGAAGTATTTAAACTAGTTGGTAATAGGTATAATCCCTATTGGGGAAAGCAAGAAAGAAAAATAAGAAACTCTAGAGAAAGAAAAATTGAAGAACCAATTTTAATGTTAAATCATTTTCTTAAAACAAAAAAATTTAACTTAAATACAGGTATTGCATATCAGTTTGGAAAACGATTGAAAAGTAGACTAGGCTATTACAACGCACCAAACCCCGATCCCACTTATTACAGATATTTGCCAAGTTTTTACATCAACAGTACTATTGGTGCAAATTTTAGTAGTGCTAATACTGCTAAAGAGGGTTTTTTAAATTATCCTCAAACCAATTGGAGTCAAATTTATCAAGCAAATAGAAGGGCAAAAGCATCCTATATTATGTATGACGATACGGTTCAAGACCAACAACTTAGTTTTAGTACTATAGCTAATTTAGATATAAATGAGCTGTTTAAGCTTAACCTTGGAGTAAGCTATAAGTCACTTTCTTCAAATAACTACGCAAAAATAAATGATCTTTTAGGTGCTGAATACCACGAAGATATAGATCCATTCTCTAATACGTTAAATGATATTGGCGGTAGCGCATTAAAAACTAATAAAGCTATTTTTGGTTATCATTACAACTTAGCTGCTAGTGAGGTAGAAACTTTTGCCGAGTTTAAGTATGATTTTAAAAAATGGAGATCTTCGCTTGCCTTTTCTTATACCGAAAATGAATATCAACGTAACGGTCTTTTTAAAAACGAACGCTTTCCAAATAATTCATTAGGCAAAGGTGATGCAATTGCATTTAAAAATTTTGGAATAAAAGGATCTCTTAGCTACAGATTAAGTGGTAGACATTGGCTCATTGCTCATGCGAGTAAATTTAATAAGGCTCCAACTTTGCAAAATGTATATGTTAACCCACGAGAAAATAATCAAATCGTGCCTCATATTAAGAGTGAAAAATTGAGTTCGCTAGACCTTAATTATTTTATTCGCCTTCCAAAATTAATAGGGCGTTTTACAGGTTTTTATACACGATTTCAAGATATAACTGATGTAAATTTTTTCTTTGTTGAATCTGGTGTAGGATCAGATTTTGTGCAAGAAGTTATATCTGATTTAGATAAGTTACACAAAGGCTTAGAGCTAGGCTTAGAGTATCAATTATCATCATCAGTTCAGTTAATAGGGGTAGCCGCAATTGGAGATTATGTGTATGCTAATAATCCTTCGGTTTCAATAAATTTTGATACTGCTGGTGCAGCGGATGAAATAATAAATCAAGAGGGGAATATTGATTTAGGAGTTGCTACACTTAAAAATTATAAACTTGCCCAAGGACCACAGCAAGCGTATTCATTAGGGCTTACCTATAGAGACCCAAGCTATTGGTGGTTAGGGGCTACAGCCAATTATTTAGCACATAACTATGCTAACATAGCTACAATTACCCGTACTAAGAGCTTCTATTTAAATCCTGAAACCAAACTCCCTTTTATTGAAGCTACCGAAGAAAATGTACAAAAATTATTAGCACAAAATCCACTAGATAATTTCTATTTATTGAATTTGGTTGGTGGAAAATCATGGTTAAAAAACGGAAAGTATATCAGCATTTTTGTTAGTATAAATAATGTCTTTGATGCTGTTTTTAGAACCGGTGGTTATGAGCAGAGTAGAAACGGAAATTTTGGAGAATTACAACAAGATAACTTAAGTGGTACACCCTCTTTTGCACCAAAATATTGGTATGGATATGGGCGCACCTACTTTTTAAACATGGCCTATAGCTTTTAGAAATTAAGACTAGTCACCAAGAACACAAAAAACAGTTAAATATGAAAATTAGTTATATATTTTTAAGTTCTTATTTGTTGTTTTTATTGGGCTGTGTTGATCAACAAGATTTTGATAACGCCACCATTAACTGCAATACAGAATTAAGGGCAAATTCCACCTATCAAGCTGTTAAAGAGAGGTATAGCTCTGAAGTGTTTCAAATTCAAGAAGATTTAGTAATTGAAGGATACGTTATTTCTTCAGACGAAGCAGGTAATTTTTTTAGTGTACTTCATTTTCAAAATAATGCTGTAAACCCTACCGAAGGTTTTCAAATTGAAATCGATCAACGCGATTCTCATTTGTTTTATCCTGTGGGTAGTAAAATATTTATAAAGCTCAAAGGCCTATATTTAGGAAAAAGCAAAGAGGTTTATAAGATTGGGGGTAAATTTACTTCTTTTGGTAATGTCTCTGTAGGTCGATTACCAAAGAGCGTATTAAATGAACACATTTTTATTTCTTGCGATGCCATTGCAGAAGTTGAGGCAGTTTCAACCAGTATTGAACATATAGCCAAAATTCCTACCAATACACTAGTTAAATTAAATGCAGTTGAATTTGTTGTAGAAGATCAAGCAACTACTTTTGCTGAAGAGGGTAAGCAAACAGAAAGAAAACTATCCGATTGTTTTGGAAATGAAATAGCCCTGCTAAATAGTGGTTTTTCAGATTTTAAAGATCAAATTTTGCCAGCGGGTAAGGGTACCATTTTAGGAGTAGTAGTGCGCGAAAGAAATAGCTCTAAATTGATTATTCGAGATACTCAAGATATTAATTTTAATGAAGAGTCTTGTAGAAAATCAAACCCGACCGAATTTAATTCATCAATATTTATATCAGAAATAGCAGATCCAGAGAATGATACAAAAGCCCGTTTTGTTGAGTTATATAATTCAGGACCCGATTTTTCTTTAGATGGATGGAGGTTAAATAGGTACACCAATGCGAATACAGAGGTTAGTTCATCGATAGATTTGTCTGGTTTTGTGATCAATAGTGGGCATACTATTGTAATTGCTGTTAATAGCGCTGCATTTGAAAACAGTTATGAATTTATACCTGATTTGGTAGCGGGATCAAATTCGCCAGCAGATTCTAATGGTGATGATAACCTTCAACTTATAGATAACCTAGGGCGTGTTGTTGATACTTTCGGAATTATTGGAGAAGATGGTACGGGTACAAATCACGAATTTGAAGATGGTAGAGCGCTTCGAAATATAAAAATTACACAAGCAAATGCCAACTATACCTTTTCGGAATGGCATGTTTTTAATGATTCTGGAGCTGAAGGTACAGTTAATAATCCTCAAAAATCACCGGATGATTTTACGCCAGGATATCACAAGTAGTTGTGGAATAAAATTATAATTCGGAAACAAATGCTCGCCAGCCAAGTACAGCCGAAGTTCCTTCTTTATGGGCGTCATGCGAATGAAATAACATCCGTTTTTTAAGGTCTAAAACAACGGGCCATTTAATTTCATCCCAACCTTTACCAAGAAGCTTGTTGATACCTGTTTCAACCATATCTTCACATACGGCACCTACAATGCGAATAGATTTACCTCCGCTAATACCAGAAAGACCGATGTAAAAATCTGCTCTTTTACCTGAGAATGAGCATCTTTGAGACGTAGCAAAATCAGTAGTCTGGTTAGAGCGTTTCTTAGTTGTATTTGGCGTTCTCGAAACTATTTCCATAGGTTTAAATTACACAATTTATTGATGTATTTTCTTTCTTTTGCATTAAAAATTTATCAACAATAGCTATTTATTTTCTGATATTTGTTGTAACACATTGATTATTAATTAGTAATGATCATTAGATGTAGTCTAAAATAGTTCAAATAAAAAAGGTGCACTGAAGTACAGAACACCTTTTTTAGGTAAAATTTTGGCAGTTTAACTTAGGTCAAAACGATCTAAATTCATAACCTTAGTCCAAGCAGCTACAAAATCATTTATAAATTTCTGCTGCGAATCGTTACAAGCGTATACTTCAGCATAAGCACGCAACTCTGTATTTGATCCAAAAATTAAGTCAGCTCTGGTTCCCGTCCATTTAACAGCACCAGTTTTACGATCTCTACCTGCGAAAAGACTTTCATTTTCTGAAGTGTCTTCCCATTTTATACTTAAATCAAGCAGGTTTACAAAGAAATCATTGGTTAATACTTCTCTGCGATCGGTTAAAACACCATGTCTTGATTTATCGAAATTAGTATCTAGTACTCTCATTCCACCAATTAAAACGGTCATTTCTGGTGCAGTAAGTTTCATGAGTTGCGCACGATCAACTAAAAGCGATTCCGCAGAGGCTTTATAATCTGCATTTTTAAAGTTTCTAAATCCGTCAGCTGCTGGGGCAAGTGCTTCAAAAGAGTACACATCAGTCTGCTCTTGGGTAGCATCCGTTCTACCAGGGGTAAACGGTACTGTAATGGTAGTGCCTGCTTTTAAAGCTGCTTCTTCAATAGCGGCGCATCCACCTAAAACAATTAAGTCTGCTAATGAAACTTTTTTATTACCAGTTTGAGCCTTGTTAAATTCTTGTTGAATTGCCTCTAGAACGTTTAACACTTGCGCTAGCTCTTTTGGGTTATTTACTTCCCAATTTTTTTGTGGTTCTAGTCTAATTCTTGCGCCATTAGCACCGCCACGTTTATCCGAATCTCTATAAGTAGATGCTGAAGCCCAAGCAGTAGTTACTAATTGCGAAATTGATAAACCAGAACTTAAGAGTCTCTTTTTTAATTCTAAAACATCTTCATCGCTTACTAAATCATGATCTACTTCAGGTACCGGATCTTGCCATATAAGTTGTTCTTTTGGTACTTCAGTACCTAGATAACGACTAACAGGCCCCATATCTCTATGTGTTAACTTAAACCATGCGCGTGCGAATGCATCTTCAAATGCTGCCGGATCTGCATGAAACTTCTTTGATATTTTTAAATAATCAGGATCAACCTTTAAAGCCATATCGGCATCGGTCATCATTAAGTCTTGCGTTTTAGAAGCATCGCCAGCTTTAGGTGCTTTTTTAGCTGCTGATGCAGCTGTTGGTCTCCATTGGTTTGCACCCGCTGGGCTTTTGGTTAGTTCCCAATCATAACCTAAAAGAACTTCAAAATAATCATGATCCCATTTTGTTGGGTTGGGTGTCCAGGCACCTTCTATACCACTAGTAATGGTATCATCAAGAACACCTGTACCGAAAGAATTTTTCCAGCCCATACTTTGCTCAACAATACTTGCACCTGCAGGTTCAGGGCCTACATATTCATCTGGGTTGGCAGCTCCATGCGCTTTGCCAAAAGTATGACCTCCAGCAGCTAGGGCAACTGTTTCTTCATCATTCATTGCCATTCTGCCAAAAGTTTCTCTCATTAATTTGGCGGTACCTAAAGGGTTTGGTGTTCCATTGGGTCCTTCAGGATTAACATAAATTAGGCCCATGTGCGAAGCTCCTAAATTTGCCTCTAAAACATATTCACCGTCTGAAAATCGCTCTTCATTACCCATCCACTCCGATTCAGAACCCCAATATATATCTTCTTCTGGCTGCCAAATATCTTCTCTACCTCCAGCAAAGCCAAAAGTTTTGAAGCCCATAGATTCTAGGGCACAATTACCAGTAAGTATCATTAAATCTGCCCAAGAAATTTTCTTGCCATACTTCTGCTTAATAGGCCACAGTAGTAATCTGGCTTTATCTAAGTTTCCATTATCTGGCCAGCTGTTTAAAGGAGCAAAACGTTGAGATCCAGTTGCAGCACCTCCGCGACCATCACCAATTCGATAGGTACCTGCACTATGCCAAGCCATGCGAATCATAAAAGGACCATAATGTCCATAATCTGCAGGCCACCAATCTTGTGAGGTAGTCAAAGTTTGTATAATATCTTTTTTTACTTCGGCTAAATCTAAAGATTTAAATTCTTCAGCGTAGTTAAAATTTTCATCCATTGGGTTTGTCAATGATGAATTTTGGCGAAGCACATTTAATCGTAATTGGTTAGGCCACCAATCTGAATTTGATGTTCCACCACCTGCTGCTTGTTTTAAAGTGCCTCCAAGGTAAGGGCATTTGCTAGAATCATTACTTTTATTATCCATTGTTCTTAAGTTTATCTTTAAAAAGTAAAGTTAGCAAAATGTTTAGTGCTTTGTTAGTCTCGTATCTTGATTTGAATTATCATAGTATTAGTTAAATCTATATACGTTGGCAACAATTTTTATAAACGTTAAAACTCTTTTCTAAAAGACAACTCTACAAAAATTTAGACCAGACTGCAAGAAATTCAAAAAAAGGTATCTAAACAATATAGATGTAAAACTTAAACAAAATGAATTTCAATTTAATTATAATTACAGCATTAATAGTAATCGCATTAGCATCTTGCAATACAGCCGATTACAATTCCACTTCAACTACAGACCCAAGTACCCATATTTTTGATGCTTTTTTAATGAATAGCAACAATTTATTAGAAAGTGTGACTCTAGTAAATGCAACGCTAACTGATGGTACAACAGTAAAATACTGTTGTGAGATTTTTAGAAAATAATAAGTCAATTCGAAAGGTTTTGAATCATTCAAATAAATTTGAAATGATTTTTAAAAATAGCACAACTGAATTTAAAAGTGGAGGTGCTAAGAGAATGGAATGCACTACAATAATTTATGGAATAATAGCATGCTTAATAATTGGAATAGGAGTTTACTTGTTTAGAGTAAGGAAAAAAACTGTTGCCAACAAGGTATAAAAAATAATAGCGGTTTAATAACCTGATTTCGATTAATAATGTTTATTTTTTTGGCACAAAAAAAGATAGCTTTTTAGTAAATTAAAGTTTTGAAATTCAATTTGTTAATCTAAAAATCTATCCATGATAGTCTATTCTAAAGTTACTGAAATTTTTTGTTTGGTCGATGAGTTGTGAAAGGAATTTTTTGAGATTGTAGCTAAATCACTTAAAGGAAACAAAACGAAATGACCTTCGATGTATTCAAAGGCATAGCAACTACGGGTAAGTCCAGCATGGTTGGTTCCACCGCTTCGAGTTGCATATTTTCATAATGGACAAATGAGAGATTTTTAACTTTAACATTACACAGTCCTTATGGCATATAGCTTCTTGCCAAAAAAAACAAGCCTCAAATATCAAACCGTTCGATCAAATCAAATTACTTCGCTTTAATCGAACTCAGGTTGATAGATAACCCGAAATTTGTCGTACATTTCACCTTGTCCTAATCACACTTTAAACGTTATCCTTAAGAATCATAGATAAATTAAAACAATGAAAGTAACCTTTATATCTCAAGCATCAGTTATTATAGAAACATCAGACGCAACAATTTGGACTGATCCATGGTTATTTGGAACAGCTTTTAATGATTCTTGGAAATTATTTCCTGAACCTGAGTTTGATATAAATTGGTACGAAAAAATAAATTTTCTGTGGATATCTCATGAACACCCAGACCACTTTCACTTTCCAACCCTTAAATCATTACCTACTGAGTTTAAAGAAAAAGTTATTCTACTTTTTCAAGATAATAATTCAAATAAAATGCCTGATGCATTTAAAAAATTGGGATTTAAAAACATTAGATTACTCCAGAATCGAGAAATTACCCCTATAACTAATACAACAAGCGTGCATAATTTTCAAATTGGAAATATGGACTCTTCTCTCGCTGTAATATGTGAAGGAAAAACCGTTTTAAATTTAAATGATTGTGAAATAAATTCTAGTGACGTTAAATGTTTTAAAAAAGATTTAGGTAAGATTGATGTGCTCTTAAATCAATTTTCTATGGCTGGATATAATGGAGGCTACGAGTATGAGAAAATTTTGCCTGAGGTAGCAGATAATATTTTAAACTCTATGATAGCAGATCACAAAGATCTTGAAGCATCGATTACAATTCCTATTGCAAGCTATGTTTACTTTTGCCAAAGTGATAATAAATTCATGAATGAGTTTTCTAATACTCCTCAAAAGATTCATGAAAAATTTTTGAATGAAAATTTAGAGTGTAATTTTTTATCTATTAATGAAACGTTTGACTTAAATAACATTGGCAGTTATAATAAAGAGATGTCTTACCAAAGGATAAAAAGTCTTTTTGATAACAGAGATGAAAAGCTCATCTATAAAGTCTCAGAAGTTATACCTTTAAATGAAATAGAAAAGGCATTTATTGATCTAAATAAGCAATTAAAATCTTTCTATCCGAAGATGATTTTAAATAAATTAAAAACAATTCGAGTTTACATTCCTGATTTGGACAAAATAGTTGATATGTCCTTATCTAATGGCCATTTTATTGAATATAAAAATGATAAGGAGCAAAAAGATTTTGATATTCAAATTTACTCACAACCCTTATTTTTTGCTTTTAAATTCACATGGGGCATACAAACCTTGGGCGTTTCTGCTAGATTCTTAATAAAAAAGAATTTTAAAGTATGGAAATGGTACAGAATTATTAGTTCAATGAATAATGCAGAATTTTATTTAAAGCCTAAATACTTTTTTCAACCACAAAATGTTTCGTATTTATTATCCAGAATCGGTGAATTACCTGGTCAAATTAGACATCGTATGTCTTTATCTAAAATGAACTAAAAATTGATTACTAGGTGTATGGTGAATAGGATCTTTCGGGATGTTATGACACCATACACCTGCCTGTTAAATTTAAGAGTTTAATAAGGTAGAAAAAGTGGGCTAAGAGTTTGTGTTAAAGCACTTTTTAAAACGAATAATTAATAGCTCTGTTTTTATAGCAAACCAGGTATGAATTTGATCTAAAATTGTGCTATGCTACATATTTAATACTATTTTAGTATCCTAACTACAGCAGCATAAGAGTTTTTTATACCTATTAAAAACATGAAAGATATTCAAGATTTTTTTAAAAATATTAGAGAAGGATTGGTTGAAAATGTGGAAAACACACTTTCTCAGTATCCAGAATTATTGCATGAAAAAGACGAGCGAGGTTCTACCGCTTTAATTTTAGCTACTTACTATAACCAATATGCCATTACCAAAATATTATTGGCTAAAAAAGCAAAAATTGATGAAAAAGATGTTTCGGGCAATTCTGCTTTAATGGGGGCTTGTTTTAAAGGTTTTTTAAAAGTGGTAGCGTTACTTATAGATAACGGAGCCGACCTTAATATTAGAAATAAAATGGGTGCAACCTGTTTAATTTATGCTACTACCTTTAAAAGAGTAGAAATTGTAAAACTCCTTTTAACGAGAGGTGCTGATGCCAGTATTAAAGATAATAAGGGCAATACAGCCTTAGATCATGCTAAAATTTTAGGAGCGCCAGACCTAATCGATTTATTAAGTGCGTATTAGCATGTTTAAAACCACTTTAGAAAGACTTAAAAAAGTGTAAAGCTTTCTCAGAAATTGGCCTGATATAGGCCGATAATGATAAGCGTTGTCATGCTCATCTGCGAGAACCATTTTATGACGATAATTTTTTTTTGTTATTTTAAAGGTGTTGAACTACAGCATGGTTTTGATAGGCAAGGGGCAGCTTTTTTTTATTAGATAAATTGCCATAGCTGTCAGAAGATCGTATTTTAGAAACGCAATTAAAGCATATATTTGAACTTACTAAAAGTAGTTCAAAAGTGTATTTTGACTAATTTTAAATATGGCTACAGAACTTAAAATAGCGCTAATACAATCTTCGCTTGTTTGGGAAAATCCAGAACAAAACAGATCTAATTTTACTAAAACAATTGATTTAATTTCTAAGGATGTTGACCTTATTATTTTGCCAGAAATGTTCACCACAGGGTTTACCATGCAGCCGCAAAATATGGAGGAAGAAGAAGGGCATAAAACTTTAGAGTGGATGCTTCAAATGGCTAAAAATAAGCAATCAGCTCTCGCAGGAAGTTTTCCATTTTACAAAGATAAAAATTATACGAACAGCCTTTTTTTTGTTAAACCAGATGGTAGTTATAAACGATATGATAAGCGCCACACTTTTTCCTTTGCCGGTGAAAGTGAAATATACAAAGCAGGTACTCAAAAAATCATTGTAAAATATAAGGGCTTTCGTATTTGCCCATTAATTTGTTATGATTTACGTTTTCCGGTTTGGGCACGAAATAAAGAAGAATACGATGTACTTATTTATGTAGCTAATTGGCCCAAACCTAGAATTGCAGCGTGGGATACACTTTTAAAAGCTAGAGCAATTGAAAATATGACATACTGTATAGGGGTAAATAGGGTAGGTGAAGATGAAAAAGGACATACATACGCTGGGCATTCTGCAGCTTATAATGCTTTAGGCGAACAATTATGCTATTCTGAAACAGAGGAAGTACTATGTACTACCTTAAGAAAAAATCATATTACTGAGGTTCGAGAAAAGTATAAATTTTTAAATGATAGTGATGCTTTTACTCTTGAAGGGTAAAGGTAACATTCTCATCCCAATTTGGTCTAAGTTTAAGTTTATTAGGGTAGTAACTTACCCGTTCTGGTTGTAATTTATTTAAAAATGAGCCTGTATCCCATCTACCATTTTTGTTGGCGTCATATATAACTCTAAGCTTGTATTCACCAGGTTTAATAGTTGTAAATTCAATCGGTTTTTCATCGGTAACAATGGTTTCAAATTGAGTTTCTCCATTGGCGTTAGTTAATTGCAGAAGTATAGGGTAACTTATAGCACCAGTTAAATTAATTACAAGGTTACTATATTCAGAATACCGTTTCGTGTTTAATCTAAAATTTGTGGTGTCATTTGTTTTGCCAAAAAAGTCAGTTATCGCTCCTGGTAAAATTTCTAAAATGTAATTTTCGTTTTCTTCTTTCTCAAAATCGTAATTAACCTTATCTAAAATAGTATCTAGTGTTACCTTAAAATTTAGAGCAAGACTATCTTTTACAAGCATTTTCATTTTAGAAGTGTCTATTTGAAGTATAGGTGTGCTTGACTTTAGGTAAAAATCTTTGTTAAAATCTAGCGATCCACTATGACTGGGGGTAATAGTTAGCGAGTCAAGGTCTATTTTTCTAGGTTTTACGGTAAAGGTATCTATTATCTTTTTTGATTCATTTTTTACAGTGAAAACAATCGAGTCCATTTCATAAGGTGTAAACCAAAAATTAATAGAATCTTTATCTTCCTCTTTTCGTATAAGAGTTTTTACAGAATCAGGTATCGTGCTAATGGGGGTAATTTTAATAGTTTCATTTTTAGAACCATAATAGCCAAATATAATCTTGTTTTTTGCCGCAAAACTTGGTACCGCTGCCCTGTAGTTTTGTTCTTCTTTAAAAAGGGTTAGTACTGGTAGCTGTAAAGAATCTGAGGGTAAAACAATAGTATCTTTTAAAAAACCAATCTTATCTGCGTTTTGATCAAAAATGTTATTTTTCGCCTCATCTTTAATTGCAAATAGGGCGTATTTACCCGCTTTTATATTTTTTAGGTTAAAAATTACCGTACTGTCCAAGGTATTGGTAATATAATTTGGAAGTTTTTTATAGAGGGTAGAATCAGTATAAGTAGAATCAATTTCATAAAGCATAACACTTATAAACGGATCAACTTTTTGTTTAAATGCATCTTTTACAACGCCTTGTAATTTTAAAGAATCAATATAATCGCCTGTAGAAAAGACATAGGTTAAAAAACTACTAGAGTTACCTTCATTATTGTCTTGAACGCTTTGTCCAAAATTTATAGTGTACGTGGTATTGGGTCTTAGCGTGTCTTTTATTTTAATTTCAATATATTTTTGAGTGCCGCCTTGAGGACTTATTTCAGGTTGATACTTTAAAGGCGGTGATACTATAAGTTGGTCTTGTACATCTTTAAGTTTTATAAACTCATTAAAAGTCAGCCTTATTTTTTTTGCTTTAAAATTTGTAGTTAAATTTTCAGGCTCTGCTTTTACTAGAACAGGTGGATCTACATCTTTAGGCCCCCCAGTAAGCGTACCTCCTCTTCTACCGCATTGCATAAGCGAGACAACAATAAGTAAAAAAAACAAAAAAATTAAAACACGGCGCAGCATAAAGTAATGTTATAAAGAAGGTTTTTTAAAACGTCTAACACAAAGAAACGACTAATTTGCAGATTATTGAAATTGAGATACAACAGCCATACTTGCTACGTAAATTGAAACTCCTTCTGCTTCTTTAAGGGCACGAGCACAAATCTCTATGGTTGCACCAGTGGTGATAACATCATCTAATAAGAGCACTTTTTTATTTTTAAGCATTTCGGTATGGGTTAATTTGAAAAGTGCTTTGTTGTTGTGCCATCGCCCTATTCTTGTTTTTGAAGTTTGCGTTTTTGTATTAGCAGTTTTAATAAGAATATCGTCTCTATAGATGGCATTAATATGCTTTGCTATTCTTTCAGCAAATAGGGATACCTGATTATAACCTCTTTGTTTTAATTTAGTTTTATGCAATGGTACGGGTACCACATAATCTATAGCTTTTAAAAAGCCATTCTCTTTCAATTTCTGACCATACCAATCTCCCAAAAACCTACCGATGTGTTCTTGATTTTTGTATTTTAAATGATGAATGAGCTGTTTTACACTTCCATGATTTGCATAAAAAAGGAAAGAACTTGCCTTTGTAATTTCAATTCTACCATAAAAAACTCGGTCAAGTGCATTTTCTCTGTCAAAAGAATACTCTGTGAGCGGCAAATAATTTCGGCAAATGGTGCAAAGGTGATGTTCTCCTCGATTTAAATGATAGTTACATCCAATACATACTTGGGGTATTAGGACGCGTGAAATATCATGACCTATTTTTGTAAGCCTAGTAGTATTCAGCGATAGAAAATTAACCCTTCTTAAAAGTCCCAACATTTTGAGTGATATTCGATATATTAAATGTAAGATTATTGGTGCTAGTATGGCCGCAGTCAGTATTAGTCTTTTAATTGCGTTTTATTATGGCAATAAACAGGCAAAAAGTGAAATAGCATTTTTAAAATCAGCAAAAAAAAGTGCAGAAAAAAATCTTATTTTGGCTAAGGCCGACATAGATCGTATTTCTGCGCTTGATGAGGTATATTCCATTTATCTACAAGATTCAAAATATGAAATACAGAGCCTGTTAGATTCTATTGCAGATCTTAATGGTAAAACATCAAAAATACATCGTTATAAAGCTTATGTGAGTCGACTCTCTGATAGTCTTACGCAATTAAATAAACAAAACGTAGCACTATATAATGAGAACATGCAGTTAACAGAAAAACTTAACGCCAAACAAGATAAAAATAAAAAATCCTATTCTAAAAAAGTGGTTTATAAGCGCCCTAACGATAGTAAAAAAAGTACCAAGCAAACCTCGCGAAATTCATTTAAACAAAGGCGTTTAAAATAAGTTAGGTAAAACACCTGATAAAAACATTTTTCAGAACCTTGTTAAAGTAATTTTTAAAGCTACTTTATAATTTAACACATATTACTTGCTCTAAATTTATGTAATTTCTTACATATACTATCAGTTTTAATCTATTTTTTTTAATATTTCAACGATATTAAAATACGGTAATCCATATTTTGGCGTTTGCTATATTATTGGCGAGCGTTATAATGTAGTACTTAACAGCATTTCATTGTCGTTTTGCCCTGATTAAATGAAGGTTACATCTAAAAACAACAAATTGTTAATGGTATTCAATTGATATCATTTGTTATATTTGTTTGTTGCGATGTTCCATTTTATTTGCAATAAAAACCTTTTAAATAGACCATTCATTTTGAATGAAAATCAAGACACAGAATTTAACTACAAAATAATTGTAGCAGCTATGCTAGCTGTTATTATTGGTATTTTGATAGCGTTTTATTACAGCCATGCCCAATCTAAAGGTGAAATTTCTTTTTTGCAGAACGAAAAAGAGTTACTGATGAAAGATCTTGCGCTTGTTAAGGTTGAAGTAGATAAGCTTTCGGCGCTTGACCAAGTATATAATATTGAATTAGAAGACTCAAGATTTAAGATACAGCAGTTATTAGATTCTGTGGGTAGGCTCAATTTTACAATATCTAAAATACGCGAGTACAAAACCGAGTTAAGGCGATTACAAGCAAAGAACGATAGTTTAAAACTGAAAAACGATTTGCTTAATTTCAATAATACACAATTGGTTGAACAACTTAGAATTTCTGAAGAGGAAAAGGATGAAATTCGAAAGGCAAATGCAGCACTAACTAGAGCAGAAGCATTAAAAAGAGACCAAATTCAAGTTATTAATGATAAACTTAAACTTAAAAAATATTTAGAGGTTCTTTCTGTGCAGGCTAGTGGCTCAAGAGTAAAATCAGGTAGATCTATTTCTACCAATAAGGCATCAACAATTATAAGACTCAATGGTTCTGTGGTTATAGGTGAAGAAAAGTCTTTAGCGGGTCAAGAAAGGGTAATTTACTTTCAATTTTTAGGTCCTCAAATGAGCGTCATAGAAGATAACGCAAATACGGTCAACGTTAATGGCAATGTGTATAGTAAGCGAGTTGTTTTTACCTTTTCTGGCGAACAAACAGAGGTTCGTAGTTATATTACTGTGCCAGAGGGTTATTTAGAGCCTGGCGAATATATTTTAAATGTATTTGAAGATCAGCGTCTTCTTCAAACATCAGATTTTCAATTAAAATAAAACATAATAGAACCATCTAAATAAAGTGAATTTCGCTTCTTTATTTAAAGAATACCTACTTCAAAACGTTTTTAAGTTCAATTATAACGCCTCTGGCTAAGGTGAAGCCAAAAAAAATATTTTATAATCTTTGAAATGAGGGTATAATAGTTCTTAAAATCGGATAATATTCTATTTTTGCCAAATGGCAAGACAAGAAGATGATTTTAAGAAAGTAATTTCGCATGCAAAAGAATATGGTTATGTATTTAAATCTAGTGAGATATACGATGGTTTAAGTGCGGTTTACGACTACGCTCAAAATGGAGTAGAGCTCAAAAAAAACATTAGAGAATATTGGTGGCGCGCAATGGTTCAGCTTAATGATAATATTGTAGGCCTTGACGCTTCCATTTTTATGCATCCAACCACATGGAAGGCTTCTGGGCATGTAGACGCTTTTAATGATCCTTTAATTGATAACAAAGATTCTAAAAAAAGATATCGCGCCGATGTTTTGGTAGAAGATTATGTAGCCAAAATAGAAGGCAAAATAGATAAAGAAGTAGCGAAAGCAGCAAAACGTTTTGGAGAAGATTTTGATAAAGAACAATTTGTAAAAACCAATCAACGAGTTGTTGAATATCAAGAACGTGCCACTACGATCTTAAAACGTCTTGGAAAGTCTTTAGAGAACGAAGATTTAGCAGATGTAAAGAAGCTAATTGAAGAATTAGAAATCGCTTGTCCAATGTCTGGTTCTAAAAATTGGACCGATGTAAAACAATTTAATTTAATGTTTGGCACTAAGCTCGGTGCCTCCGCTGATTCGGCGATGGATTTGTATTTAAGACCCGAAACTGCCCAAGGTATTTTTGTGAACTTTTTAAACGTGCAAAAATCAAGCAGAATGAAGATTCCGTTTGGTATTGCTCAAACAGGAAAAGCATTTAGGAATGAAATAGTAGCACGGCAATTTATTTTTAGAATGCGCGAGTTTGAGCAGATGGAAATGCAATTTTTTATTAAGCCAGGCACTCAAAAAGAATGGTATGAGCAATGGAAAGAAAAAAGAATGAGCTGGCATTTATCTTTAGGTTTGGGCGAAGAAAATTATCGTTTTCATGACCACGAGAAATTAGCACATTATGCTGATGCCGCCTCTGATATAGAATTTCGTTTTCCTTTCGGATTTAAAGAGCTTGAAGGCGTACATTCGAGAACAGATTTTGATTTATCAAAACATCAAGAATTTTCTGGTAAAAAACTGCAATATTTTGATAATGAGGAAAATAAAAATTATGTACCCTATGTTATCGAAACCTCTATTGGTTTAGATCGTATGTTTTTAGCTATATTTTCTAAGGCTTTAAAAGAAGAAGTTTTAGAGAACGGAAGCACCCGAACGGTATTAAAATTACCTTCAGTTTTGGCGCCTACCAAGGCAGCAGTATTTCCATTAGTTAAAAAAGATGGTTTGCCTGAATTGGCAAAAGAAATTATTGATGATTTAAAATGGGATTTTAATGTGCTTTACGACCAAAAAGACGCTGTAGGTCGCCGATATAGAAGGCAAGACGCAAACGGAACACCTTTTTGTATTACCGTAGATCACCAATCTTTAGAAGACCAAACGGTTACTATTCGTCATAGAGATACCATGGAGCAGCAGCGTGTTGCAATTGCCGATCTAAAAGCCATCATAAAGAAAGAGGTAGATATGAAGTCTTGGTTGATGAAAATGAAGTAATTATAGGCGATAGCCTAGTCTAAAACTGGCATAATAATTTCGCGCATCACCTGGGTAAAAATACCGTGGTTCTCTTCCACCAAAACCTCTAGTATTAATTAGCACCGATTGGGCATAAATCGTGTTAAAGATATTGTTGACGCCAAAGTCAAAACCTAATGTAAAATGGGTAGATAATTTTTGTTGATACCCCATTCGACTGTTATAGGTGTTAAAAGAATCACTGCGTATATCGGCTGCATTTGTAAGTGTAATTGAACCTACATATTGGGTGGTTATATTCCAATAAAAATGATCTAAAAAATTTGATTGCACGCCAATAGTATTTCGAGTTTTTGGAACTCCTGTAAGTGGATTTCCAGAAAAATCTTGCCCTTTATCAGTAAATTGAACAAAGCTATGATCGGTGAGTGTAAAATTTAGAAATGGAGAAATTTCTATGTTTTTTCCTAATGTAAACGCGTAGTTTATGCCTATTTCTAGACCTTTATGGCGTGTTTTGCCAGCATTTTTTCCTACAAATTGATCTTCGTTAATCCGTTCTCCTACTAACAAATTTTTAATGTTCATTTGGTAAATAGAAGCAGTAATCTTTAACTGTCTTTCAAGCAAAAAAATTGTAGAACCCAGTTCATAACTACTACCAGTTTCTTGTGCTATTTTAGGATTAATTGCTCCATCGGGAGTTAAAGTTTCTTCAAGCGTTGGGTTTGAGAATCCTCTACTGATATTTGCAAATAAGCTAAAATTGTCAGAAAAAAGGTATTTTAAGTTAAGGCTTGGTAAAAAAATAGCTTTAAAAGACCTTTTTGCACTTTTATTTGAGTCATTAAAATTGAAAAGATCGCGGTAATCGTAAGTTGTTTTATTTATATTAAAACCAAGTTGCGAAGAAAAATTTTCTGTAATGGGCACAAACAAAGAGCCAAAAATATTCCATTTATCTCTAAACTCCTTATTTCGTGTGAATTGTTCGCCTTTTAAAGATCCTGAATTATCAACATTTTCAAGTGTTTCAAAGCCATCCCAATCATATTCATCTTTATACATTTCCCCTCCTAAGCTAAAGTTGCTTAGCTTATTTAAAATTTTAAACGCTGCACTAAAACGTGTCCTAAAACCAAAGCCCATCGTATTTTCATCTAAAAAACCTAAAGGTCTTGGGCGTTTTTCAAAATGGTCTAAATACGTATAAAAAACACTAGTATTATTTTTTAGATGTTTGTTAAATGTTCTAGAATAATTTAGTCCTATTAAAGTATAATTATTTGCCTCAAAACCTGCAACAGCAGCCCAGTTTGCTGCGGCCTGCTTTGGGTTTGCTGCAAAAGCGGTAGCACCTATAGAACTTGGAATTTGCGAAGTATAATCAACATGATTTACTAAAAGACTTATTTGCTGATGGTTATTAATTTTATACGAAGAGTTTAGTAATAAGCCTTCCCGTTTAAATTTACTATTTTCACGATATCCATCAGTTTTTAAATGACCATATTGAAGGCCTATCCTAAATTTGCCGTTAAAGTGGTTAAAAGACAAATTGTTCTTTACCAATCCAAAGGAACCAATGGTCGCATTATTTGAAAAATTAGTAGATCTACCTAAAGCTTTTTTTGGTGTTAAGATAATCGCTCCACCTAAATTTGCTCCAAATGCGGTGCCTTTAGGTCCTTTTATAATTTCGATTTGACTAAGGTTTTCTAAATCGTATGCTTCTATGGTAGAAAAGCCTGAGCCATCTGTTACTGGAATATCGTTGTAATACAAACTTAATTTATCTGTGCCAAATAACGTTCTGGCTCCTATGCCACGTATGGTAATTCTATTTGTGTTTAATGCTCCAGAAAAAATATAAATTCCCGGAACTTGGTTGATACTGTTAACCATAGAAACCGGGCTGTAGTTTTGAAAAATTTTAGCAGAAATAATTTCTGAATCTGTGCTACCCGTTGCATTTTTTTTCTTTAAGGCATCTAATAATATAACTTCATCTAATTGTGTTATCGTGTCATTTTCATTTATTTTTTGGGCTATTAGCACAAGTGGCAAGCTAAATAGACAGTAAAAAAGAAGATGTTTTTTCATAGGTGTAATGCAGCTGCTAAATTACGCAAGTGTTTTAAACTTTTTAAGTGGTATTATCTTTTTCATAGAACATTGCTTAATTTTGAAAAAAAAAGGTGAAAATAATATCTTATAACGTAAACGGTATTCGTGCGGCTTTAAAAAAAGGATTTATTGATTGGGTACAATCGGTAAACCCAGATGTAATTTGCTTGCAAGAGATTAAAGCCCAAGAAGATCAACTTGATTTGTCAGTTTTTGAAAAAGCTGGTTACCCATATTCTTATTGGTTTAGCGCACAAAAAAAAGGCTATAGTGGAGTTGCAATTTTATCTAAAAGTAAACCTGATCATATTGAATTTGGAACAGGAATAGAAACTATGGATTTTGAGGGAAGAAATATTAGAGCCGATTTTGGAGACCTCTCTATTATGAGTATGTATTTGCCTTCTGGTTCTAATATGGATCGACTAGAATTTAAGCTAAATTATATGGCAGAAATTCAAGAGTATTTTGATGGATTACGAAAAAAACGACCCAATCTTGTAGTTTTAGGTGATTTTAATATTTGCCACGAAGCAATTGATATACACAACCCTGTAGGACTTAAAAATGTATCAGGGTTTTTGCCCGTTGAGCGCGAGTGGATTGGCAATTTTCAAAAAAGTGGGTTTATAGATAGTTTTAGGCATTTTAATAAAGAACCCGATAATTACACCTGGTGGAGTTATAGGGCAAATGCTAGAAATAATAACAAGGGATGGCGTTTAGATTATGCCATGGTGAGCGAACCATTAAGAGATCGATTAAAAAGATCTGTAATACTTTCAGAAGCAAAGCATAGTGACCATTGTCCAATTTTGGTAGAAATAGAATAACGATTAGCGTTAAATAAAAAAAGCACCCACCACTCGGTATATTTTAGTGTTAGCAACTATGGTTTCGCAACCGTTACTTCTAATTACTTTAACAATATAATCGTTTGGTGTAACATTGCTAAAGGTAAAAGTGCCATCTGTTATCTGAACCAGTAAGCCATTATTACAGAATAAAAAAGGGCGCATCACCTGCCGAACATCTATTTTAAGTTCGCCTTTAGTTGCTGTTGAGTAACAGTAACTAGAAGCCCTTGCGTCAACAGTTGCAATTGGCCCACTTTTATCGATAAGATCAAATGTAGGTGTGTTTAAAACACAAGCGCTGATTTCGATTAAAGCGAAGTAATTTGATTTGTTCGAAAGGTTTGATATTTGAGGCTTGTTTTTTTTGGTAAGAAGCTATACCATAAGGCCGGGTAATAGTAAACTTTAAAACCTCTCCTTTGTCGTTTATGATAATATGCAACTCGAAGCGGTAAAACCATCCCATAGTGGATTTACCCGTAGTTGCTATACCTTTGAATACTTTGTGGTTGTATATGTGCTTGTTCTTGCAAACCCGTATCGGGGTAGTGTCGATAAATGATATTCCAGAGCAATCGCCCAAACAACAAGTCTTTAAAAATAAGGTCATAGCCATCAAGTTGTGTTGTATTAATTCTGTAAATCTATTATAGGAAACTGTTGTAGGAAAATCATCTTTCATATGATTTTTTACATAGAAAACATAGAAGTTCTTAAAGGTTCTGAAACCACTTAATTGAAAAATGATGGCTATGGTAATTACGTCGTTTTGTGACCTTATCGAAGGTCGTTTCGCTTTGTTTCTTATACGTGATTTAGCTACAATCTCAGAAAATTCCTTACAAAACTCATCGACCAAACAGAAAATTTTAGTACCTTTAGAATAGATTAACAAATTGAATTTCAGCACTTTAATTTACTAAAAAGCTATCTTTTTTTGTGCCAAAAAAGTAACTATTGTTAATCGAACTCAGGTTATTACATAGCGAATTAATGCCTCTGATCGTTGAAAGCGTAAACCGAGAACGTTTTTGTTTCGTATCAAATTTTAACAATAAAATTTTTTGTAGCCATTTTTTTACGAAGCAGTTTTTTATAAATACAGATAAATTGATTATTTCTTAATATTTAAAGGGCAAAATTTGATAAATTTGAATTTTCAATTTTAACATTGCTATTTTAATGATATATACTACACTACCCCAAACTGATATTGAAGTAAGTAAGATCTGTTTAGGAACGATGACTTGGGGTAATCAAAACACCGAAGCTGAGGGTCATGAGCAAATGAATTTCGCTTTAGAACAAGGGGTTAATTTCTTTGATACTGCAGAGTTATATTCTATTCCGGCTCACCCCGATCGTCTGTCGAATACAGAAAAGATAATTGGATCATGGTTTAAAAAAAGCGGAAATCGTGATAAGGTTGTATTAGCAAGTAAAATAGCGGGTAAAGCCGATTTTACCAAGTTTATTCGTACCTCAGGATTTAGCCGTGCCTCTATTATTGAGGCTGTTGAAGGTAGTTTATCAAGGCTTCAAACAGATTACATTGATCTTTATCAATTACATTGGCCAGAAAGAAATACTAACTATTTTGGTAAACTGGGCTACAAACATGATATTTCTGACCATTGGAAAGATAATATTCATCAAGTTTTAGAAACCTTGCGCGATTTAATAAGAGAGGGTAAAATACTTCAAGTTGGCATCTCAAATGAGACGCCGTGGGGTACCATGCGTTTTTTAGAGGAGAGTAAAGTACATGCAAGTTTGCCAAGAGCAATTTCTATTCAGAACCCTTACAGTCTTTTAAATCGGACCTTTGAGATAGGTTTGTCTGAAATTTCTATTCGCGAAAAAATAGGTTTGTTGGCTTATTCTCCCCTCGGTTTTGGTGCCTTAACTGGAAAATATTTAGGGGATAGAAAACCTGATGGTGCACGACTAAGCTTGTTTCCAAATTACGACCGATATATTAAAGGAAACTCGGTACTTGCCACACAAAAGTATTACGAGCTAGCACAAGAATATGGTTTGTCTTTAGCTCAAATGTCTTTGGCTTTTGTAAACAGTAGACCTTTTGTAACGAGTACTATAATAGGAGCTACGTCAATAAGTCAATTAAAAGAGAATATAGCTAGTATTGATGTAGAATTAAGTGATGAAGTTTTAAAAGGTATTGAAGCAATTCATAACCAAATTCCAAATCCTGCCCCATAATTTAACTCATGTATATACTTAAAATAGGTATTTGGCAAATTGCTTTAATTATTGCGGTTATTTTTATTTTTATGGTTTTGGCAAGAATATTTAATTCGAAAGATTAGCCAAAAAGACTAGTTGCAACATCTTCAATTTTTGAAACAAGTTCGATATTTATTTTCGAATTTTGTACAGTTATTTTACTGTTTTTAGATACGAAAATGACTGAAAAGCCTAGTTTTTCGGCTTCTAAAATTCGCTGGTCTATTCTTTGAACTGGGCGAATTTCGCCGGCTAGGCCAACTTCTGCTGCAAAACAAATGCCTTTTTCTATAGAAATATCTTCGTTGCTTGATAGTATAGCGGCAATAACAGCTAAATCTATGGCAGGGTCGTCTACTGAAATTCCTCCAGTTATATTTAAAAAAACATCTTTTGCTCCTAATTTAAAACCAGCTCTTTTTTCTAACACAGCCAAGAGCATGTTCAGTCTTTTTGCATTATAACCTGTTGTTGATCGTTGTGGGGTGCCGTAAACGGCAGTACTAACTAATGCCTGAATTTCAATCATAAGCGGTCGCATACCCTCAATAGTAGCTGCAATTGCAGTACCACTTAAACCTGCATCATTTTTAGAAATTAGTATTTCAGAAGGGTTGTTTACCTGCCTTAGTCCGCCACCTTGCATTTCATATATTCCTAGTTCTGCTGTTGAACCAAATCGATTTTTTAAGGCTCGCAAAATTCGGTATACATAATTTCTATCACCTTCAAACTGTAAGACCGTATCAACCATGTGTTCTAAGATCTTTGGCCCAGCAATAGAACCATCTTTAGTGATATGCCCTATAAGAATAACGGGTGTATTGGTTTCTTTTGCAAATTTTATGAGTTCAGCAGTACATTCTCGGACTTGCGAAATACTTCCTGCTGCAGATTCGATATAATCTGAATGTAGTGTTTGAATGGAATCTATAACAACAATATCTGGTGTAGTAGCTTCTATTTGCTGAAATATATTTTGAGTTTTTGTTTCTGTAAGTATAAGGCAATTTTCACTACTTGGGTGAATACGATCTGCTCGCATTTTAATTTGCTTTTGACTTTCTTCACCAGAAACGTATAAAGTTTTATAAGGTAATTTTAGGGCAATTTGTAGTAATAATGTGCTTTTGCCTACCCCAGGTTCGCCACCTAACAAGACTAATGCACCAGGCACAAGACCGCCACCTAAAACTCTGTTAAATTCTAGGTCAAAGGTATTTAGCCTAATTTCTTTGTCAATTCTAATTTCATTGATACGAAGTGGTTTGGCTGTTTTTCGTTTACTGTTCGTAGGAGTTTTCCAATCTTTTTTGTCTTCTTTTTGAATAACTTCTTCAACAACAGTATTCCATTCTTTACAGGCAGAACATTGACCTACCCATTTAGCATATTGTGTGCCACAATTCTGACAGAAAAATGCGGTTTTTGTTTTCGCCATGTCCTCGAGAAAAATTAGATTCTAAAGGTAACAAGAAGTTTCAAATTATTTAAAATTTGTTGTAGTAATCGCAACAAAATTTGGCACGTTTTTCTAACTTATTTTAAGATGTTGAGGCGTTTAGATAAAATAACCATAACTAGTTTTAAGCTTGTGTTAGTGAGCTTAAAATCTTAAATCACTTTTTTGTTGTAAACTGTTAGAAGCCAAAATCTGCTTTTAGAGCATCGATCTTTTCTAAGGCCATTTCTTTGGTTAAAAAATCGATTTCATCCATGCCAAATGATTTTTCAAAGGTTTTAAGTGCTTTTTTTGGTTCGCCCATTTGTTCATAGAATTCACCTTCAAAGTAAAAACCTAACATAGTACCAGGAAATTCTTCTTTACAAAGTTTTGAAAGGGGTTTTAAAGATGCATAATCTTCTTTTTTACGAACACCTGCATAAATTGCCATGATATCATTTAATTCAACCGATTTTTTAATTCCGAAAAGATCTTTTATTCCTTGATATTTATCTGTCAAGTATTGTATTACGGGTTGGTCAGAAGTGAGAATTTTAGTTTTATATTCTTTGGGGCTAATAGGTTTAAGCATACCAAATATATTGTCAAAAGCTTTACCAATACCATAAGTTACAATAGAGGTATGGTCTGCACCTTTATATTCGTCAAAAAAGTAATGCAATGATTCTTTATTGATTTCTTTAATAGCCTTATTCATGGCCAATATTCGTGGGGTATTTTTGTTTTTTTCGCTTTCTAAAATTAATTGGTAAAAAATTTGACCCTCTATAGCATTTAGTCTTGACGGAAGCCTTGCTTCCATTTCAGGTGCAAGTTTTGGAGAAATATTTATGAACGCGTTAAAAAGAGAATGTTCTTTAAAAAGCCAATAATTTTGAAAGTTGGCAGTAATATCATAACCCACCACCATTTTAAATGGTGCCGTACTGTAGTTAGAAGTTAAAAACGGAATTAACTCTGTACCTAGAAATTCAAAAAACTTTTTCGAATTATCGTCCGGCAAGCCATTACTTTCATCCCAAGCGCAATCATCTAACCGAATACTATTTTTATTCTGGTTTACTCCAGCTATTATCATTTGCGGCATCCCGTGGAATTGGCTATAAAATTTAGAATTCGCCACCACTTGATCGAAAAGATACTCTGCATCAAGAACCAAAATTATGGGGTATTTTTTTTCTTGGTCATAATTTTCTGGTATGTAATACCGCACATCACGCCGTTGTTGTAGTTTAAAAGATTCAAATATTTCTTGGGTTACCTGTGCATTAAGACCACAGCATAGCAAAAAGGAGAAGAGTAGTAAGAAACGTTTCATATTAAATGTTTTACCTTAAAAATAGGTTTTAGCCTATTTTGTTTCTGTTTAGTAACGGTAATAACAGAAAAGATATTGCACCAAAAGTTACTACAATAAAGGTTTGTGAAATCCACATGATCCACCCAAACGCATCTCCAGAAACTTTACTAATACCGTAAATGGCAAGAGCTTTGCTTACGGCAATAGGGTAAAGACCAATGCCTCCGTTGGTAAACATCATAGCCAATGCACCTGCTACAAAGGCTACTAGTAAAGAGGTTAGCGATAATTGCATGGTTTCTGCAACAGTAAATTTAATCGCCCAAAACATTCCTACGTAACAGATCCATATCACAAAGGTTTGAAACACAAAACTCCATTTTTTTTTCATTTTAAAAATGCTTAGTACTCCAGCTAATAAACCTTGAGTGAAAATTTTGAGCTTTAAAACAAAACTATTTTTTGATTTTCTTATCACAAACATAAAAACGATAAGCCCTATGATACCTGCGCCTAAAAACAAAATAATTCGGTTTAGCGGAATACCTTTGTCTTTTAAAAAAGATAGAATTATTTCTGTTTGTAAAAAAAAGGTAATTACGATTACTAATAACATCATAATCAGATCAACTACTCTTTCTGTAACGATAGTGCCCAAGCCTTTTTCAAAGGGTACCCCTTCATAAGTTGCTAGTGCGGTAGGTCTTAGAATTTCACCCATTCTAGGGATCCCTAAATTGGCAAAATATGACATTAAAATAATAAGAATATTGTTGATAAGCCTTGGTTTAAAACCCATAGGATGTAACATATAATTCCAGCGAATTGCCCTAGCTAAGTAAGCTACAAGGCCCAAAAAAATAGATACTCCAACCCATAGCGGGTTCGCTTTTTTAATGTTTAATAAAATTAAAGTACGATCATCTACCGAAGTGTTATTATACCAATACCATACTAAAAACACACCCAGAAATATGGGTAGTATTGTTTTAATATTTTTTTTAAGAGAACTGCTCAAATTATGTTAGTAGATTATTTTCGGTATTCGGAAATACTAATGAAGGGTTGAAAGTTTTAGCTTCTTCAATATCCATTCTAGCGTAAGTGATTAAGATTAAAATATCACCAACAGCTACACGTCTTGAGGCAGCACCATTAAGAGTTATTTCACCACTTCGCCTTGGACCAGGGATAGCGTAAGTTTCTAAACGTTCACCATTGTTGTTATTAACAATCTGAACTTTTTCGCCTTTAACAATGTTTGCAGCATCCATCAAATCTTCATCGATGGTAATACTTCCAATATATTCTAAGTCAGCGCCTGTGACTTTTACCCTGTGTATTTTAGATTTTACAACTTCAATCTGCATGGTACAAATTTAATTAATTAAGTGCAATATTATCAATAAGTCTAATGCCATCAGCATAAACGGCAATAAAAGCTCTGTATTTTTTATTTTTTATTTTTTTATCAATTGACTTTAAGGTCCTAACATCTGCAATCTCAAAATATTCTAATTTTAAATACGCATTGGTTTGAAATTGAGCTGTAACCCAGTCTTTTACATATTTAGCACTATTCGTGCCAAATTTTACTTTAGCCTGTTCTAAAATTTTGTAGATAAATGAGGCTTCTTTTCGAACTAATTTTGAAAGTCTTTCGTTACGCGAACTCATAGCTAAACCACTTGATTCTCGAACAATAGGGCAGCCAATTATCTCTACAGGAATTTTATGTAGTTCAACCATTTTTTTAATAATCTGTAGCTGTTGAAAATCTTTTTCGCCAAAATAGGCCCGATCTGGCTGAACAAGATTTAGTAAAGCCTCAACAATAGTGCCTACTCCATTGAAGTGATCATCTCTAAAGGCGCCTTCCATCACTTTATCTAAACCGTTAAATTGATACGATTTAGTTGCTACAGTTTTTGTGTACATATCCTTTACGCTTGGCGCGAATATAACCAGGTCTTTAGAAATTGTTGACAATATATTAATGTCGGCTTCTAATGTTTTTGGGTATTTTTTTAAATCCTCTTTATTATCGAATTGGGTGGGGTTCACAAAAATACTAACTACAACTTTTTGGTTTTCTGATATAGCTCTAGAAACTAAAGATAAATGCCCAGCATGTAAAGCCCCCATAGTAGGTACAAATCCTATTTTTTGATTTTTTTGCCGTGGTATAAGTTGTGATAATAGCTCTTGTTGTGTGGTTACGAGTACCATAGATAAAATTTTAAAGCGAGCAAACTTACTATAATTACTGCTAATCTGTATAATTTTTGTAATTTTGCAGCTGCGATTATAATATTAACCGCAGCTAAATTCAAACATCTCCTTTATGAACGGTAAAAAGATATTATTTGTATCTTCAGAGTTAGTACCATATTTGCCAGAGAATGAAGTCTCTCTTATGTCTTATGAAACGCCAAAAATGGTAAATAGCAAAGGGGGTCAGATTCGAATATTCATGCCAAAATATGGCAATATTAATGAGCGTAGGCATCAATTGCACGAAGTTATTCGTTTGTCTGGTATGAACCTTGTTATCAATGATGTAGATATGCCATTGATAATTAAGGTTGCGTCTATACCACGTGAAAGAATTCAAGTGTACTTTATCGATAATGACGAGTATTTTAAAAGAAAGTCTACTTTTTCAGACGAAAATGACAATTTATTTCCAGATAACGATCAGCGTGCTATTTTCTTCGCAAAGGGGGTAGTAGAAACGGTTAAAAAATTAAACTGGTCACCAGATATTATACATATTCACGGCTGGATGGCATCGCTTCTGCCATTGTACCTTAAAAAGTTTTACGCAGACGAACCTCTTTTTGGTGACAGTAAAATAGTTACTTCTGTATATGGGCAATCTTTTGAAGGAGAGCTTAGTAAAGATATTGTTAATAAGATAGCTTTTGATGGCTTTTCTCAAGAAAGCATCGCACACCTTGCAGAGCCCAATTATAATAATTTGTTAAAAGTTGCAGTAGATTATTCAGATGCAGTTATTTTAGCCTCGGAAGAAATTCCTGAGGAGTTAACAAACCATATTTCCAACCTTGAAAAACCAGTGTTACCGTTTGTGTCTTTACAAGAATTTGAAGAGGCTTATGCTAATTTTTATAACACCGAAGTTTTAAAATAATCTGAATGAACTTTTTAAAGAGATTTAAATTTACCACACTAGTGGTAATCTTGTTTGTCGTCGTATCCTGTGAGCAAAAAGAATCTGCCCTTGGAGCTAGTATCGTTGGTGGTGATCCTTTTATTACCGATAAGGCTGTGTTCGAAGTATCTGCAGTTAATACCAAGATATCTGCGGTGCAAACAAATCAACTTCCTGTTTATCAACTAGGCGTTTTTAATGATCCTGTTTATGGTAAGACGGTAGCAACGATTACTTCTCAAGTTCAATTGGCTGGGTCAAATCCAACTTTTGGAGAAACCAAGGAGTCTGAAGAGTTAACTAATGATAATAAAATAGTTGAAGATGAAAAAATCGATAGTGTTGTCGTGTACATTCCATTTTTTGTAGAGCCCATTACTTCTTCAGAAACTACCGAAGCTAACATTGCAAAGGAATTTCAAATAGATAGTATTTACGGGGATACAACACAAACTTTCTCTTTAAAAATTCAAGAATCTACTTATTTTCTAAGAGATTTAGATCCAAATTCTAATTTTGAGGAATCTCAGCAGTATTTTTCCAACCAGCAATTTTCTCCAGATTTTACAGATAAAGTTTTCTTTGAGGAGTCTAACCTTAGAATAAGTAATAAAGAAACTTTAATATTCAAATCTGAAGATGATGAATCTACCGAAGACATTGACGAGAGAACAACAGTAGAAAGAAGACTAAATCCTGGAATACGTGTTCGATTAAATGAGATTGGCGAAACTTTTTTTCAAGACAAACTGTTAAACAAGGAAGGTAGCTCAGAATTAGTGAGTGCTTCAAATTTTAAAAACTTTATTAGAGGAATACACTTATCGGTAGAACCTTCTTCAGAAGAATTATTATTCTTGATAAATCTGTTACAAGCTAAGGTTGAGGTGTATTACCAGTATGACGCTAAAGAAGATGACGAAATAGTTGAGAAACATTCGATGTACACGCTTTCTCTGCTAGCTGGAAATGCGAACAACTTTATTGGAAATGCGGTGAATACGTACGTAAATGAAGATTATCCAGAAGAAATAGTTAATGCTTTAAACGATACCGATAGTAACGCATCTAGGTTATATTTAAAAGGAGGATCAGGTTCTTATGCTACGCTCTCGCTCTTTAAAAATGCAGAGGAAGAGATTCGTCAGATAAAAGCAAATAACTGGATAATTAATGAAGCAAATTTAACACTCTACGTGGATCAAAACGCTACAGGATCTGTGGGAGAAGAGCCGCCTAGATTGTATTTATTTAATGCAGATACAAATGCCCCAATTTATAATATTCTAACAGAAACAAATGTTAGTGAATCGCCACTTGGTGTATTTTTAAACTACGATGGAATACTTCAAAAAACAGGAGATCGGGGTGTAAAATATAAGCTAAATATTACAGATCATATAAACAATATTGTTTTAAGAGATTCAGTAAATGCCCCTTTGGGACTTCAAGTAACTGCTGACATTAGAATCAGTGGTGCTAGCGATGCAATTCTTGATGGTGGCGAAGTTCAGGAATTGCCTGCTTCTTCAAATTTAACACCTTTGGGCACGGTATTGTACGGAAGTAATGTTCCACCAGCTGAGCAAAGTAAGAAACTAAAGTTAGAGATATTCTACACTAAAACGGACTAGTTTTCAGTTTGTTAAGCGATGAATTTTAGATTCTATCTAAATTACTGCCGAAATATAAAACACTTATCAAAATTTTACGTTCTAAAACTAAAGCAGGTTAACTTCTAAAAGAACCTGGTTTTAATAATTAACACCCCAAAAAGAAATTTATGTGTGGAATTGTTGGATATATTGGACATAGAGAAGCTTACCCGATTATTGTAAAGGGACTTCAAAGACTAGAGTATAGAGGATATGACAGTGCCGGAGTCGCTATTTTTGATGGTAAAAACATCAATTTAGCCAAAACCAAAGGCAAGGTTGAAGACTTAAACAAGAAAGCTTTAAGTACCATATCGCTAAAAGGTAATTTAGGATTAGGCCATACGCGTTGGGCGACCCACGGTGTGCCCAATGACGTTAATTCACATCCGCATTATTCTAATTCAAACAATCTGGTAATTATTCATAATGGAATTATCGAAAATTATGAAGCAATAAAGAAAGAATTATCCAAAAGGGGTTATGTTTTTCATTCAGATACCGATACTGAGGTGTTGGTTAACTTGATTGAAGAAGTGCAAAAGAAAGAAGATGTAAAATTAGGAAAAGCAGTACAAATTGCATTAAATCAAGTAGTTGGAGCTTATGCGATTGCAGTTTTTGATAAAAGAAAACCAGACGAAATTGTCGTTGCAAAATTAGGAAGCCCTTTAGCCATAGGATTAGGCGATAACGAATTTTTTATTGCATCAGATGCTTCTCCTTTTATAGAGTTTACCAACAATGCGGTATATCTAGAAGATGAAGAAATGGCCATTATTAGGCTAGGTAAAGAAATTAAGCTTCGTAAAATAAAGGATGATGCTGTGGCTTACCCCAATATTCTTGAACTTCAAATGAATTTAGAAGAGATTGAAAAAGGAGGCTATGAGCATTTTATGCTAAAAGAAATTTACGAGCAGCCAAGAGCTATTTTAGATACGTATAGAGGCAGGTTAAGAGCGAGTGAGGGTATTGTAAAAATGTCTGGTATAGATGATAATATTGAGAAGTTTTTAAATGCAAATCGCATTATTATAGTAGCCTGTGGTACATCATGGCACGCTGGTTTGGTAGCAGAATATATTTTCGAAGATTTAGCACGCATACCAGTTGAGGTAGAATATGCCTCTGAGTTTCGTTACAGAAATCCAGTAATAAGAAAAAGTGATGTGGTTATTGCTATTTCTCAATCAGGGGAGACCGCAGATACCTTAGCGGCAATTAAGTTAGCAAAAGAAAATGGCGCTTTTGTTTTTGGAGTCTGCAATGTTGTAGGTTCTTCTATTTCAAGAGCAACTAATGCAGGTGCTTATACCCATGCCGGCCCAGAGATAGGAGTGGCATCAACAAAAGCGTTTACCACCCAGATAACTGTGTTAACTTTAATAGCCCTAAAATTAGCAAAAGAGAAAGGGGAGTTTTCTAAATCGAAATTTCATGAATACTTGTCAGAACTTGAAACCATACCCTCAAAAGTAGAGAAGGCCTTAGAATCAGATGCTTTAATTAAAATTATATCAGAAGTATATAAAGATTCTACTAACTGTTTGTACTTAGGAAGAGGATATAATTTTCCTGTAGCCTTAGAAGGTGCTCTTAAACTTAAAGAAATAAGTTACATTCACGCAGAAGGTTATCCGGCTGCTGAAATGAAACATGGCCCAATTGCTTTAATAGACGAACAAATGCCTGTTTTTGTAATTGCAACAAACAAAGGACATTACGAAAAGGTAGTAAGTAACATTCAAGAGATTAAATCTCGAAAGGGAAAAATAATCGCTATAGTAACTGAGGGTGATACTCAAGTAAAGGGCTTGGCAGATCATGTTATTGAAATTCCTGAAACAATAGAAAGTTTAACGCCACTTTTAACTACAATACCGTTGCAGTTACTTTCGTACCATATTGCTGTTATGAGAGAATGTAATGTAGATCAACCAAGAAATTTAGCAAAATCTGTTACCGTCGAGTAGCTATTTTAAAATATTTTTATAGAAAAAGGTCTTGATCATTTCGATCAAGACCTTTTTGTTTTGTGCTTTATGTTGCATAATTCTCACTAAATGGGCTCTATTTTTAGGAAAAAAAGTACTATGCGTGCATAATTTTTTTTATTTATTATTTTCAATTTAAAAAAATCGGTATATTGCCAGCAACTAATTAAACTCACATATAACATGCGAAAAGTGTTTTTTATCCCTTTGCTGCTCTTAGGATCGATTGCATTGGCTCAAACCACGATTACGGGTACAGTAGTAGATCAAAATAATGAGCCAATTCCTGGTGCAAATGTCGTTATCGTTGGTAAAGCGATTGGTACAACAACTGATTTTGATGGTGTATTTAACTTAGAAACTTCTGAGGAACCACCGTTTAAATTAGAATTTACGGCCTTAGGCTACTCAAGTGTTACCGAAAGTGTAACCAAAAATGGTCAAACGATTGCTGCACGTTTATCAGAAACTCAAACTTTTTTAGACGAAGTAGTTATTTCTGCGTCAAGAACGCCTGAACGAATTTTTGAGTCACCTGTAACCGTAGAGCGTTTTGGATTAAAGGATATTAAAAATACCGCATCTGCTGATTTTTATGGAGGCTTAGAAAATCTTAAAGGTGTAGATGTAAATACGAATAGTTTAACCTTTAAATCAGTCAATACCAGAGGTTTTGCAAGTTTTGCAAATACGCGATTTATGCAATTAGTAGATGGTATGGATAATTCGACCCCAGCACTTAATTTTCCGATCGGAAATTTAGTTGGTATGATCGAAACAGATGTACAAAGTGTTGAGTTGTTGCCAGGTGCATCCTCTGCGCTTTATGGTGCAAATGCTTTTAACGGTATTTTGTTTATGCGTAGTAAGAGCCCGTTTGATCATCAGGGCATTAGTGCATACATTAAAAGAGGAATTACTTCTCAAGAATCGGCTGGCGATAATGCCTACACAGATTTTGGTATTCGAGCGGCTCATAAGTTTAGTGATAAGTTTGCTGCTAAAGTTAATTTCGGCTACCTTAAAGGTACGGATTGGGCAGCAACAAGTGAAGTGGACAAATTTACACCAGGTAATACCAGAGCAAATATAAATTATGATGGTATAAATGTTTACGGTGATGAGGTTTCAACCGATATAAAAGGTGTCGCCCAATCTTTAGAGCGTTTAGGTATTCTGCCTACTGGTGCCAATGCACTTGTGCCTTCAGTTGAAGTTAGTAGAACAGGTTATAACGAAAGAGATTTAACCGATTATAATGCCGAAAGCATAAAGGCAGATTGGGGTTTGTACTACAGGCCTATAACTGATAATAGCCTAGAGTTATCATATGTTGGTAAGGTAGGTACGGGCTCTACCATTTATCAAGGTACAAACCGATACAATATTGATAATTTCTTCCAACAGCAGCATAAACTAGAAATTAGACATGATAATTTTTTCTTAAGAGGCTATGTGGTCTCAGATAAGGCAGGTGACTCATACGACATGGTATTTACAGGAATAAATATCAATAGAGCGTGGAAACCCGACCAAACATGGTTTGGTGAATATGTGGGCGCTTATGTGCAAACAACCCTTGCTGGCGGTACTGACGCTGAGGCGCACAATGCTGGTAGAGCGACTGCAGATACGGGTCGATTTTTGCCAGGGTCACCCGAGTTTAAATCGGCATTTAATAGGAGTATTAATGATCCTGATTTAGCAACGGGCTCTAAATTTCAAGACGCTTCAAAATACTATCATGCAGATGCTAACTACAATTTTAGTCATTTAACTGATTTGGTGGATGTTCAAATTGGAGGTTCTTACAGGCAGTATAGTCTCAATTCTTTTGGTACTATTTATACCGATGCTGATGGTCCAATTGATTACTCTGAATTTGGTGTTTATACTCAGCTTCAAAAGGCTTTCGATTTAAGCGATAATGCAAATTTAAAATTAACAGGATCTGTTCGTTATGATAAATCAGAATTTTTTGATGGTTTTCTTTCTCCAAGGCTATCGGCAGGTTTAACTATAAATCGAAATCATAACATAAGAGCTTCTGTACAAACAGGATTTAGAAACCCAACTACTCAAGATTTGTTTATTGGTTTAGATGCAGGTCGTGCAATCTTAGTGGGTTCTGCACCTTCAAATTTAGATCGTTACTCACGTACTTTTGATGTTAGTGATAACGGACAAGTTTTGGGCAATGCTGCAACCGTCACGCAAACTGGACGTGTGGCTTATGAAAATTCATATACTCTAAGTTCGGTTGAAAGGCTAGGAGAAACAGGTAACCCGGGGGTATTAGAAATTGGTAATCCGGATATTATTAAACCAGAACAGGTTTCATCTTTAGAAGTAGGATACAGAGGAAAAATAAAAAAGTTTACCATAGATTTTAGCACCTATTATAATAAATATAAAGATTTTATTGCTCAAGAGGTTGTAATTGCACCATATTACGGTGTTGTAGGTGATGGTTCGTTATCTGTTGCTGCAATAAGTAATGGAGATTTTCAGGCATATAGCACTTATACCAATTCAGAAGCTGATGTAAACTCTTACGGCGCGTCATTAGGTTTAACAACGAAGTTATTCGATAAGTTAGATCTTTCAGGTAGCTATACTTTTACAAAGTTAGATTTTGATAGAGCTGCTAACCCCGATGTTATGCTAAACTTTAATACCCCAGAGCATAAGTTTAAAGCGAGTTTAGGTAGTAGAGAAATTTTAAAAAATCTTGGTTTTAATATTTCATATAGATTTAGCGATGATTATTTCTGGGAAGCGACTTTCGGAAATGGTCTTGTGCCGGAATTTCATACGGTAGACGCACAAATTAATTTCAGAGTGCCTAGCATCAAATCTGAGTTCAAGCTGGGGGGAACAAACTTACTAGGTGATGAATATTTTACCGCTTTCGGAACTGGTTTCATTGGCTCTATGTACTATTTGTCTTGGACAATCAATAACTTATAATAATACAAACATGAAAATCATGAAAATAAAATATATAGGATTAAGTGCGCTATTATTAGCTTTTAACGCATGTAATGATCCAGAGGATGTTGATTTTAATACAGAGGACGTAATGACTGAAGAAAGGCCTGCACTTACTGCTGGTTCTGCAGATTTTTCAGAATATGTGGCTGTAGGAGCTTCTTTTACAGCTGGTTATAGCGATGGTGCCCTTTTTAAGGCTACTCAAGAGAACTCTTTTCCAAAACTTTTGGCAAATCAATTTGAGCTTGTTGGTGGCGGAGATTTTACACAACCTCTAATGAGTGATAATACAGGTGGGTTTGCTGGTATTCCTACCAATTTGGTGGGGTATAGACTTATTTTTAATGGTAGTGGGCCACAGCGATTGGATGATTTTTTTCAGGCAAATAGTTTACCCGTACCGCCAGCAACCACAAATCCTGCAATGAATTTGGGAAGTAATTTTAATAATGTAGGGGTGCCAGGGGCTAAAAGTTTTCATCTTACCTTTCCGGGTTACGCAGCTGCAAATCCTTATTATGGGCGTTTTGCATCTTCAGCATCCGCAACTGTTTTAGCAGATGCTGCAGCTCAAAATGCATCATTTTTTACACTTTCTGAAATTGGTGGTAATGATGTATTGGGTTACGCTACCTCAGGCGGAATTGGAGAAGATCGTACTGGAGATTTAAATGTAATGAATTATGGTGACCAAGATATCACAGACCCGGGCGTGTTTGCTCAGGTATTTCAAAATGTTGTAACTCAATTAACTGCTGGTGGCGCAAAAGGTGTTGTAGCTAATGTGCCAAACATCACAGATTTGCCCTATTTTACTGCTGTACCAAATGATGCATTAGAATTAGATGCAGGAACAGCTGCGAGGTTAACAGGATTTTTTCAAGCAGTCACAGGTATTTTTACACAAGTTCTCATTGCTGAAGGTGCGCCGCCTGCCAATGCTCAGGCCCTAGCATCACAATATGCAATCGTTTTTCAAGAGGGTAAAAATAGGTTTATTATTGATGTGCCAATGACTGCAACAAACCCATTAGGTTTTAGACAAATGACAGAGAACGAACTCCTACTTTTACCAATAGATCAAGAAGCATTGGCTAGTGGTTATGGCTCTGTTGTTTTAACACCAGATGTGCTGCAAGCACTAGGTGTTTTGCAAGCAGGGGGTACGCCAACACAAGAACAGGCTGGCGCAATATTGGCTGCGGTAAGTGGTATTGATGATAAAGATGCTTTAGATTCTGATGAGCTTTTAAGTATAAAGAATGCTACAGATAGGTATAATGAAGCTATAGAATCGATCGCTAGTGATGCAGGTTTAGCTTTTGTAGATTTAAAATCTGTTTTGGAAGCTGCCAAAACTTCAGGTATAACTACAGGAGACTTTACATTAAACACAAATCTAGTTACTGGTGGGCTGGTAAGTTTAGACGGTATTCATTTAACTTCTAGAGGATATGCAGTAATGGCAAATGAAATTTTAAAGGCTATAGATGCTACTTATGGCTCTAATTTTGAAGCGTCAGGAAACTTACTCGATGTAGGAGATTATCCAACAAATTATTCACCTACGTTACAATAAGCATTTGATTATATACCATATAAAAAAGTCTTCTTTGCGGAAGGCTTTTTTTTGTTTAAAAAAGAAATAAAACAAGTTTTCAATTACAGCATTATATGCTATCTTTGCAGCCTGAAATTGAGCCATATAAAAACTCAGTTTTCAGAGATAAAGAAAATATAATACATAAACACATAAGTAATGTCAAAAGTTACAGGTAAAGTTTCTCAAATTATTGGCCCAGTTGTAGATGTTGAATTTCAATCAGGTGATGAGCTGCCAAAGATTTACGATTCACTAGAAATTTCTAAAGAGGATGGTTCAAAATTGGTTTTAGAAGTGCAATCTCACGTAGGGGAAAACACTGTAAGAACCATATCAATGGATTCTACTGATGGTCTTAGCAGAGGAACTGACGTTGTTTCTACAGGAGCAGCAATTCAGATGCCGGTAGGGGATGATGTTTATGGTCGCTTGTTTAACGTAATTGGTGATGCTATTGATGGTTTAGGAAACTTACCTAAATCAGGTCAAGATGGGCTGCCAATTCACAGAGATGCTCCTAAATTTGAGGATCTTACTACAACAACTGAGGTTTTATTTACAGGTATCAAAGTAATCGATTTAATTGAGCCCTATGCAAAAGGGGGTAAAATTGGATTATTTGGTGGTGCAGGTGTTGGTAAAACGGTATTGATTCAAGAATTAATTAATAATATAGCAAAAGGTCACGGTGGATTATCGGTTTTTGCAGGAGTAGGTGAACGTACTCGTGAAGGAAACGATTTACTTCGTGAAATGTTAGAGTCTGGTATAATAAAATACGGAGATGATTTCATCCATTCTATGGAAGAAGGAGGATGGGATTTATCTAAAGTAGATAAAAGTGCCATGAAGGAATCAAAAGCGACCTTCGTTTTTGGTCAAATGAATGAGCCTCCTGGAGCTCGTGCTCGAGTGGCTTTGTCAGGTTTAACTATTGCAGAATACTTCCGTGATGGTGCTGGTGAAGGTCAAGGTAAAGATGTACTTTTCTTCGTTGATAACATTTTCCGTTTTACACAAGCCGGTTCAGAGGTATCAGCATTATTAGGCCGTATGCCTTCAGCGGTTGGGTATCAACCAACTTTGGCTACAGAGATGGGGGCTATGCAAGAGCGTATTACATCAACAAAAAGAGGATCAATTACATCGGTACAAGCGGTATACGTGCCTGCGGATGATTTAACAGATCCAGCACCAGCAACCACTTTCGCTCACTTAGATGCAACCACCGTATTATCACGTAAAATTGCTGAGTTAGGTATTTATCCTGCGGTAGATCCTTTAGATTCTACTTCTCGAATTTTAACACCAGAAATTTTAGGAAAAGATCATTATGCTTGTGCACAGCGAGTTAAAGAGCTATTGCAACGTTATAAAGAATTACAAGATATTATTGCCATCTTAGGTATGGAAGAACTTTCAGAAGAAGATAAATTGGCAGTAGGTAGAGCAAGACGTGTGCAACGTTTCTTATCTCAACCTTTCCATGTTGCAGAACAGTTTACAGGTCTTAAAGGTGTTTTAGTAGATATTAAAGAAACTATAAAGGGTTTCAATATGATTATGGATGGTGAATTAGATCATCTTCCAGAGTCTGCCTTTAACTTAAAAGGAACTATTGAAGAAGCAATTGAGGCAGGAGAAAAAATGTTAGCTGAAGCTTAATATTATAAACATGTATTTAGAAATTGTATCACCAGAAGCCACATTATTTACAGGAGAAGTTACTTCGGTAACCGTACCTGGAATTAATGGCGAATTTCAGATGTTGAATAACCACGCACCTATTGTTTCATTACTTCAAGAAGGTAATGTTCAAATCGAGGGTGACCTTACTATTGATGAAGCTTACGAAAATAAATTTTCTAAGAATGCTGATGGTAAAACCATTTTGCCAATAAGTAGCGGTACTATTGAAATGAAGGATAACAAGGTGATAGTTTTAGCAGATTAAATAATTATAATTACCATAATTTTAAAAACCCAGCGATAGCTGGGTTTTTTATTTTTAAAATAACAATCAACCGAGTTAGCCACCTTCACAAATAGTTCATTTTATGGATTTTCAGATATATAGTTCTTTTTTTAGATAATTATAGGCGAAAATAGGAGTCTATAGCGCTAAAAACTGGAGTTATCTAGTATATGTATGTCTGAGATACGAAGATTCTAAAATATACAACACAGAATTTTTGTCATCTTACAAACAGAAGATTTCAACCTTTTTTTCAATCGTTTTTTAACAAGTGATTTGGGTAAAATGTATGAGGTCGTACGATGATATGATTTGGTGAACGCCTTTGATCTGGTCGAACAACTCAACGGCAATACCGATAATCGGTTCTTTTGGGAGATCCATCTGGCTAATGGGCGTTTTAAAATCAGACAAGATGGTCGGCGAGGTTCGGCGTAAACTTTCCAAAAACCTTGATATCGATAACTTACAGCAAGACTTATTCTATTCTTGGTAATAGGGGTTAAGCATAGTAAAATGCTTGGGCCAAATATTTATAGCGTAAACTCAGATAGGCTACCAACGAAAAGCTTTGTGTATTTGATTTCTCACCAACGATAGGCCATTTTCTAAGTCTTGGTTATAAAAACAGCCATAGGGCATAACCCGCCAAAAACCTTACCCAAAGTAAGTTTCAAATCTAAAGCATCGAAAAATAGGTTTTGCATACACCTACAATATCCCCCAAAACTAAATCTGGAGGCATTTTTAATCCATCCTATTTCTAAAAATCATGTTACAGCTAAAAATGCCTAATCAACCGAATTAAAAAATAATAGTAGGGAGATCCATCCGTTTATAGTACTTGGCTATTTCCATGACCAACAAATCAATTCCCAAGAGGTATCACCTTTTTTTTTAGTGTCTAGTATTTTAAAACCTACGCTTAAGTGCGCCTGCAGCGAACGTTGATTCTTGCTTGCTACTTCGGTTACTAGGCAGTCATATTCATTTTTAAATTCAGCTTTATAATAGCTGTAAATGGCTCTAAAAATGCCATGGCCACGGTACGCCTTGTCAATACATATTTGTCCCATTGCTAGGTAGCGCTTTTGACCTAAAATGCGTGATGCGGTTTTAAACATACTGTTTAATAACGAAATTTCATCTTTAAAAGTTTCAAGCATTACTAGGGCATAGCCTACAAGTTTATCGCCATCTTTTGCGATAATATGTGGACAGGCATCATTCATTCGTTTCAATAGTTCATAAGAATGTGATACAGTTACAAAACCTTCCTGCAGTTGGTTTTTTTCAGAAACTACAGTAACTGAATTCTTTCGCTGAAGTGCTATAATTTGTAGTAAGTCTTCTTTTTTAGAAGCCCTGTGGTAAGTAATATTCATTTACATAATTTTAAGCCACTCTTTTCTATTATCAAGAGTTTTTGTAGTAAGACTAGCATCAGTATTTTCCATTAACTTTATTTCGTAATTTGAATTTTCTGTAAGTGTAACATTTGTTGTTTTTGAAACGCCAAAACGATTGTAAGCTATTTCTAGCGTAGCACCTACCTTTTGTTTGGCTATAAAAGCCTTAAAATTAGAAATATCTTCAAAGGCTTGGCCGTTAATCGAAGTAATAACATCTCCTTTCTCTAATGCCGCTTTATAGGCAGGAGTATTCATTTTAATAGTATTTGATATGCGCCCATTTTTTTTCTCGGTAGGCGTAATTTCTATACCAATATATGGATTTGCGCTTTGATGTAACGCAACACCAACCGTACTGAATAAATGCTTATAATTAGGCATTTCACTTTTGTAGATAAACGAATTAAAAAAGCCATTACTAAAGTCTTTTCCCGCATAGGTGGCTAAAGTTTTTTCAAGGTTGTTGATAGTATATGCGGTTTCGCTCTTTCCGTAGTTTTGCCAAACTAATTTCATATAATCATCAAGATTTAAACTTTTTTCTCGAAGCGAAAGGTCAAGTGCTAAACCTAATACACTACCATAGGAGTAATACGAAATAAAAGTGTTTTCTCTATTAACGGGATCAACAGATTTTGCTGCATCTACAAAGGGAGCCTGATAGCTCATTTCAATAGGGTTGAAAAATTGTCGTGCAGGTGAATTCCATACATAATTAAAAGTACCGGTTAAGCTTTTCACATATTTTTCGGGACTCATGAGTCCTGCTCTGCATAGTACTAAATTAGTGTAATAGCTAGTAAAGCCTTCTGCAAACCAAAGTGCCCCACTCATGTTTGTTTTTTTAAAATTAAAGGGTTTTAAAGATTTTGGTCGAATACGCTCTACATTCCAGGCATGAAAAAATTCATGTGAAACCGTGCCAATATTACGTTCCATACCTCCATTTGCTAGAGCTCTAGTGCTGGTGACTATGGTCGAATTTCGATGTTCCATTCCATCACCAGAAGCGTTAGGTGTATAACACGCAAGAAAGGTATAGCTGCCGAAGTCAAAACGAGGTAACTCGCCAAAAATGGATTTTTCTTCTAGTACAACTTTTTTAACTTGTTCAAAATAGGCATCTGTTTCAGTTTCAGATCCGTTATGGTGTAATGCCAATTTTATGGTTTGTTTGGTGCCTTTTTCAGATGCTACTTCAAAGCTACGCAGTTGAAAATTGCTTAGTTCTGTAGGCGAATCCATAAAATAAGACAAATTTGGCGCCGAATAACTACCGTCAGTAGCTTTGGGTAGCTGGGTGGCCACCTTCCAATTTAAATCATCTCGAAGTTTAAATCGCACTTTAATTTCTTGATTACTAAGCGCGGGAGCATACATAAATGTTGCAGGCATATTAAGATGTGCATGGGTTTCATCAATTTGCGTATACGTGCCATCTCCTCTGTTTCCAAAGAGAATATATTCAATTTTTACGGTATTATCATGTCCTACAATTTGCCATTCATGGGGGTTTGGCCTAAATATATTGAGTCGTTTACCTTTACTATCAAAGGCATTAACACCGTAAACATTTTTAGCAAATTCATGTAAGGCATATCTACCTGGTGAACTGCGGCTCATTCGTAAGCTTAGCGTGTCTGTACCAATTGCAGTAAAAATTGCTTGAATTTGTGCTTCATGATGTACTGCATTTTCAAAGGAAATTTGATAAGTACTGTTTTGTGCATTTGTAGAAATAGAAAAACAAAAAATTAATATTACCCCAAGTATTTTCATAGCTCTTTTTTAGAACTTAAATATAGCGTTTTTTGCATACTTCTTTTGCGAGTAAAACTTTATTTAGCTAAACCATTATTCTTTTAACGAAGCTAGTTTAAATCGTATTTGGAGCTATTATTTTATGGTTAAAGCCAAAAAAATTAGATCCATTTTTATGGTATGAATAAAATATCAGTATTTAGTTAAAACCAACTATACGGTTTGTTTTAACTATAGAAATCTTATTTGCAAAACGAATTAAATGAGATGATATACCCGGTTTAACCTGCTATATTGTTTTATTTTAATATATTTTGAAATTTAAAGAAGGCTTAGCCAACTAGGCGGTTTGTTAATTTTTGACTTTGGCAGCTATCTAAAACTCGTTTTTAGTATATATACCGGTCTTTTTTGTGGAGTAAATGCATAAAATTAGTTTTTATATATTGCCTTACTGTTTTCATTTGAAATCTTTAATTAATTTATAAAGTAAGGTCTTATAATGTTACACTCTTTATTTTCTTCTGGTGAAGCAGTACCTTTGAAATATGATTGAATTTCCCAAAAAACTAGTTGCAAAAATGGCGAAGCGAATAGAGGCAGGTGGCCTCAGAGTTTTGTCAGAAACCAATAATTTAGTCGATTTTTCTAGTAACGATTATTTAGGTTTAGCAAAAGATGAAAAGCTGTTTGCAACTACTTTTCGAATGCTTTTAAACGAAGGAATTTCTGAAAATGGCTCAGGAGGCTCTCGACTTATTTCTGGTAATCATAAGCTATATACTAAGCTAGAAAAACAATTAGCCACTTGGTGTAATGCAGAAAGCGCATTGGTTTTTAATTCTGGATATGCTGCCAATTTAGGATTCTTTAGTACCGTGCCGCAAAGAGGTGATATTGTTTTTTACGACAACCTAATTCATGCCAGTATTAGAGATGGTATAAAGCTGGGCACGGCAAAAAGCTATAAATTTAAACATGATGATATTGCAGATTTACAGGCAAAGTATGAATTAGAACGCAAGCGAAATCCAAAAGGAATTAACGTTTATGTGGTTACTGAGGCTGTTTTTTCTATGGATGGGGACACTCCTAATATAAAGGCATTAGCTAAATTTTGCTCAAATAATAAGGTCTACTTAGTGGTTGATGAAGCACATGCTTTAGGTGTTTTTGGGTCCAAAGGAGACGGTTTAGTAGCCGAGTTAGGTTTAGAAAAGCAGGTTTTTGCACGCATTGTTACTTTTGGTAAGGCATTAGGTTGTCATGGAGCCGCTATTTTGGGTAGTAAAGCCTTAACAGCATACCTCGTAAATTTTGCACGTAGTTTTATTTATACCACAGCTATGCCACCACATGCCCTTTCAAGTATTTATGCTGCAGTTTTATTTTTGCAAGGTGACGAAGGTAGAGTGGCACAGGAACGTTTGAAACAACAAATAGCTCTTTTTAAGAATAAGGTAAAGACGCTATATCTCGATAATGCTTTTATCACTAGTGAGTCTGCTATTCAATCGTGTTTAATACCTGGTAATTCTGCTGTAAATACGGTAGCCAAGCAGCTTAGTGATGCTGGGTTTAGCGTAAAGGCAATTCGATCGCCAACCGTGCCAGAAGGCGAAGAGCGTTTGCGCTTTTGTTTGCATAGCGATAATTCGGCAGAAGAAATAGGCTATGTTTTGCAACTGTTAAAAACCTATATTTAGCCCAATGGAAGACAAGTTTTTTATTATTGGTTCTTTTGAGTTTGTTAGTGATGTGCAAATTATTAAAGGGAAATTAGAATCAGAAGGCATTCCTGTTTTTTTGAAAGACGAAAACACCCTAAATTCCGATCCTCTAATTAGTAATGCTATCGGCGGTGTAAAACTACAGGTTTATCTTAAAGATAAAAATAGGGCAATAGAAATTTATAATGCCATTAGAGCTTATGCCATAGATAATACTGGTAAGCCAATTCGTTGTCCAAACTGCAAAGCGGAAAAATCTGAAGTGTATTACCAAAGAAAAAGTATCTTTTATAAGTTATTCCCATTTTTCGAAAAAACGAAATACAAATGTTTACAATGTGGGATGATTACAAAACCTAACTAAATGAAACAATTTTTTGTAACCGGAATTTCAACAGAAGTGGGTAAAACGATCGTCGCGGCCATTATCACCGAGGCTCTTGAGGCTGATTATTGGAAGCCTATTCAGGCAGGTGACCTTGATAATTCTGATAGTCATAAAGTAGCACGTTTACTTTCTAACGAAAAAACAAGAATACATAAGAGTAGCTACGAATTAAAGACCGCTATGAGTCCGCATGCTGCAGCGGTAATTGATGGCATACAGATCGATTTAAAACAAATTGTGGTGCCAAAGACAAATAACCAGTTGGTAATTGAAGGGGCAGGCGGACTTTTAGTGCCACTTAATAATGACGATACTATTCTCGATATTATTATGCCTTATTACAAAATAGTGGTGGTTTCACGTCATTATTTAGGCAGTATCAATCATACACTTTTAACTGTTAAATGGCTTAAAGAGCGAGGGTATCAAGTCGCTATCGTATTTAGTGGTAATGAACACCCTAGCACTGAGCAAATTATTTTACATAAAACAGGAGCTACTTTTATTGGGCGTATTAATGAGGAGGCTGTCTTTAATAAAAAAGTGATACGCGACTATGCAGCCAAATTTAAAGCAAATTTAAATGCATTTTAATACAATTACTAAGTTGCACGCTGTAGGTTGTTAAAAACAAACATGCATCTTCGTCATCTAAAAATTTCATATAATTAACAAAACAAAAGCGCTTTGAAAAGTCTTTCAGAAAGAGATAAACAAAATATTTGGCATCCCTTAACACAGCATCAAACCGCCATGGCTCCAATTGGTATAGTAAAGGCAAAAGGTGCTTTACTTTGGAATGAGGAAGGAAATACCTTTATTGACGGTATTGCCTCATGGTATACCTGTATGTATGGGCATGCTAATGAAACTATAACTGCAGCAGTGAGTGCGCAAATGCAAAGATTAGATTTTGTTTTGTTTAGTGGTTTTACTCATGAACCTGCGGTTAAACTTTCTGAAATTTTATTAGAAATTCTCCCTAGCAATCAAGCTAAAATATTTTTTAATGATAATGGATCTACCGCAGTAGAAGCTGCCTTAAAAATGGCCTTTCAATACCATCACAATAAGGGTGAAAAAAGGGGGACTATAATTGCTTTCGAAGACGGATTTCATGGTGATACTTTTGGTGCCATGAGTGCATCAGGACTATCATCATACAACGGTCCTTTTGAAGATTTTTTATTAAAAGTAGAACGAATTCCACCTCCACAAAAGGATACTACTACTGCGGTGCTAGAGCAATTAGATCACATTATTGAAACTAATGATTGTGCAGCTTTTATTTTTGAACCTCTTGTACAGGGGGCTGCAGGCATGAAATTTCATGACGCCAAAGGGCTAGATAAGCTGATTGAAAAATGCCAAAAAGCGGGTATTATTTGTATTGCTGATGAAATAATGACGGGCTTTGGAAAAACAGGAAAAAACTTTGCCTCAGACTACCTTCATCATAAGCCAGATTTGATGTGTTTAAGTAAAGCCTTAACTGGAGGCATGTTTCCGTTAAGTATTACGAGTTGTTCACAAACTATTTTTGACGGTTTTTTAAGTGAAGAAGTACAAAAGGGATTTTTTCATGCACATACTTTTAGTGCACATCCTTTAGGCTGTGCTGCTGCTTTGGCAAGTGTTCAGCTACTTTCTTCACGTGCTATTGTAGCGCAAAAAAGCTATATTGAGAAAGCGCATAAAGATTTTGCTAAAACCATAAAAAATCATCCTAAAGTAAAAGAAGTTCGTTGTTTAGGGGTAATTCTTGCGGTAGACTTGCAAATAAAGATGGAACGATACGGAAACCTAAGAGATCAATTATATCAATTTTTTATGGAAAGAGGGGTGCTTCTGCGCCCTTTAGGAAATACGGTTTATGTGCTGCCACCCTTTGTGATAGCAAATCAAGAGTTAGAAAAAATTTATGAGTCTATTCAAAGTGCCTTAGAACATTTCTGATTCTTTTTTGCACCTTTTTTTGCCAAATCAGCTCAGATATTAAATCGTTGTTCATGGTTTTTGCGGGTCTCATGGTAAGATCAACTTAAGAACTTTTACTTTTGCAAAAAAAATAAATAGACTTGATTGACCCAATTTCAATTACTGCAATAGCATCTATTTCGTCTTTAGGCATTTCTTTAGAAGATGCTTGGAGGTCTTATCAAAGAAATGCGCCACTATTTGTAAAAAAAGAGTTTAATGGCGCTATGGAGTGGATTGCGCCACTTGCAGAGCATGCAGCACAAGAAATTTTAACTTTGAAGCAATCAGACACTAAGTATAAAAACCTAGATGACAGTGTCTTGTTTGCCATTTTTGCCGCACGTAAAGCGATGAAGAAGGCAAAATGGCGTGCCGAGCATAATTTTGGTATTAATATAGGCTCATCGCGTGGTGCTACTGCATTATTTGAAAAGTACCACCGGCAATACCTAAAAGAGCAGCGAGTACCCACGCTTAGTTCACCTACAACAACTTTAGGTAATATTTCTTCGTGGGTGGCACATGATTTGCAAAGCCAAGGCCCGGTAATTTCACACTCGATTACCTGCTCTACTGCTTTGCACGCTCTTTTAAATGGAGTAGCTTGGCTTAAAAGTGGAATGACAAATGAATTTATGGTTGGAGGTAGCGAAGCCCCTTTAACGTCTTTTACCATTGCCCAAATGAAAGCCTTAAAAATTTATGCAAAAACAACTGCAATAGCTAACGCCGAATATCCTTGCCGCGCGCTAGATCTTAGTAAAACTAAAAATAGTATGATTTTAGGTGAGGGTGCTTCAGTAGCCTGTTTAGAAAGGGGACTTGTAAAAGACGCACTTGCTATTATTGAAGGGGTTGGTTTTGCTACCGAAATATTAAAGCATAATGTTTCTATTTCTTCGGATGCAACTTGCTTTCAGCGATCAATGCAAATGGCTTTAGGAGAAACAGACCCAAATAGTGTTGATGTTATCGTTACACACACCCCAGGTACCGTAAAGGGCGATCGCTCAGAATTTATGGCCATCGAAAAGGTATTTTGTGACAAAATGCCTTTTTTAACTACCAATAAATGGAAAATTGGGCACACTTTTGGTACTTCGGGTATGCTAAGTGTAGAAATGGCGATATTAATGTTGCAGTACCAGCAAGTGTTAAAAACACCCTTAGCAAATAACAGTATAGTACCTCAACAAATTAAAAGAATAGTTGTAAATGCTGTGGGTTTTGGAGGAAATGCGGTAAGTATATTACTTTCAAAATAAAGTATGTTTATTTATTAAAGCTTCATAAAAAGGAGCAAAAATTTCAAGAGTATAGCCGGAGAGGGCTTGCATGCAGTTTATAGTGTTTCCCTAAAAGAGTAAAAGTTTAAAAATAGAAATTTAGGAGGATGTATTTTAAATCGCATACGTTTAGCACAGATTTAAGCAATATAGCACACACTATTTTGATGAAATTGTAGTCAATCTATAAAAGCCTATTTGACCCTGTTACGAATTATTTTTATAGCAGAAATGCAACTACCAGAATTTTTTCAAGGCGAAAAAGTAGTGCATGAAAACACATAATTTGTTGCAAAATATAGCATAGCTAGAAAGAACTACGGTAACACCTTATGGTTAGCAAAAGCATATAGGTCTAAAATTATGCATTCTGTTATAACGTTTGTTTTTCAATTTCATAATTGGCTTTTGATTTCGAATAGCTTATTTTTGATAAGAATAAAATAAGCAGATGGCTACAAGACACGACTGGACTAAAGAAGAAATTTTAGCAATTTACAATAAACCTTTGATGGAGTTGCTTTACGAGGCGGCTACAATTCATAGAAAAAACCACGACCCTAACACAGTTCAGGTATCAACTTTGCTATCGATTAAGACAGGAGGTTGTCCCGAAGATTGTGGCTATTGCCCTCAAGCAGCGCGTTATCATACCGACATTGAAGGAAACGATTTAATGAAAGTATCTCATGTAAAGGCACAGGCTTTGCGCGCAAAGTCTTCTGGTAGCTCTAGGGTGTGTATGGGTGCTGCATGGCGAAATGTAAAAGATGGGCCAGAGTTTGACCAGGTACTTGAAATGGTACGAACCATTAATAAACTTGATATGGAAGTATGTTGTACCCTAGGTATGATAACAGAAAATCAAGCCCAGCGTTTGGCAGAGGCAGGATTGTATGCTTATAATCATAATTTAGATACTTCAGAAGATTATTATAAAGATGTAATCTCTACGCGAGCATTTGAAGATAGATTAGATACAATTAAAAATGTAAGAAAAAGTAATGTTACCGTTTGTAGCGGTGGTATTATAGGTATGGGTGAAGCCTTAGAAGACCGCGCTGGTATGTTAGTTGCCCTAACCTCATTAAATCCACAACCCGAATCCGTTCCAATAAATGCTTTGGTGCCAGTTGAAGGAACCCCAATGGAAGCAATTGAGCCAATTGCTATTTGGGATATGATTCGAATGGTAGCTACTACTCGAATTGTAATGCCAGAAACGCAGGTGCGCTTATCTGCGGGTAGAACACAAATGAGTAGAGAGGGGCAAGCCATGTGTTTCTTTGCAGGTGCTAATTCTATTTTTGCAGGCGATAAGTTATTGACAACTCCTAACCCTGATGTTAATGATGATATGGAGATGTTTAAATTATTAGGATTAAATCCGCAAAAACCTTTCACAAAAGTGTCGCAGCCAAATACGGTTGAAGCAGAAGATTCAAAATTGCAAGGCTTAGGAGAAAAGCCAAAATGGAGTAGGCCTGGTCATAAAATAGAGCGCAATGAGAATGCTAAACTAAAGGGCAAAGTAAATGTTCAAAACTAGGGATCAGATTTGATATGATTGCTAACATGAAAAATAAAACAAAATTTAAATTAACTTAAAATGAAATTTTTAACAACAACAATACTTGCTTTATTTATAACTAGCTTGGTAAGTGCTCAAGCATTTAGAGGAAAAGGAGATAAAAAATTAAATATTGGGGTAAGTCTACAAGATAATGCAACAGGCATGGCTGGTACGTATGACTTGGGAGTGGCTAATATTGTATCAGTTGGGGTAAGTGCAGGCTATTTATTAGGAGTAGATGAGCTATTAGACCCTGGTTTTACCGATCGTTTTGATGTAAAAGCACGTGGCAATGTTCATTTTGGGCCTGCTATGAATTTAGGGGATGACTTTGATATATATTCAGGTTTAAGTTTAAGTTTAAAAAACTTTGGCTTTCAAGGAGGAGCACGTTACAGTTTTACAGAAGATATAGGTGTTTTTGTAGAATTAGCACATCCAATCGCTAGCTATAGTGGATCTGATAAAAGTTTAGCGGATAAATTAAATGATCAGTTGGTTTTTAATTTAGGAATCACCTTAAATTTTCTATAAAATAGTGCTAAAATTGAATGAACTTACTTTTAGTAAGCTCTAAATTATCGTGATTGCTATATTAGGGCATAAGCTCTTTTATCTTTTCATAGATTAAGTGACTCTCCCAGCCACGATACAGCAGATAATCAATCAATTTTTTTCTCTTTTTATAGCAATTTGTATCGTTTATTGATGCTAGCTTACTTTTACAGAGTGAATCTAAGGTGCTTAAGTATGTATCGTTATCAATTTCTTTTAGAGCTGATTTAATGTTGTATGCAGATATGCCTCTAAATTTAAGTTCATTAACAATTCTGTTGCGCCCCCATTTTTTGATATTAAACTTTCCACGGGCATAACTTTGAGCAAAACGCTCTTCATTTAGGTAATTCTCTCGAATCAAGTGGGCAACAATTTCATCAATAGCTTGAGGAATCATGTTCATTGTTCGAAGTTTTTGAATAACCTCTTTATGACATCTTTCTTGATACGCGCAGTAGCTTTCGATTTTTTTAGTAGCTTCTTTTAAGGTGTAGGTTTCGATGTTTTTTTGCATTTGAAAAATTTTGCGTAAAATTTGTCGGTTTTCGAATGATAAATAATAAGGCAGAGCCAACTCAAAATTAGCACCGTATTTGTTAAGCCAAGTGATTAGCTTTCTTTTTAGTACCGATTAAGTCGTTTAGACTTTGTTGTGGTATCATTTTAGATAATATTTTTTGAGTAAAAAGTAATTTTAGTAAATAAGAAACCATTTAAGCTTGTAATCTTTCATGTAATTCAGGTATTGAAAAGTACGAAATAGGGTTAAACAAAAAAAGCGACTATTCGTTGCCGAAAGTCGCTTAAATTTTTAATCACCATTACGGCTTAGTAAATAGTTTTGCCGTCTTTATCTTTAAAACGGTACTCAAGATAGGTATATGCATCTCGAGGTTGTACTTTAATTCTTTTTTTATGTTCCAAGAACCACTTAAAACGAATAGAAGGAAACCCTTTAGTTATATAGGCTGCAATAAATGGGTGTATATTTAAAGAAATGCCATTATTTGCTTTAGTTCCTTTTAAAAGTTTTTCTAAATCAGAATTAATTTTGTCAATTAAAACAATCGGTGCTTCTACTTCTAGGCCTTTATTGCCGTTTGGGTTAGCTTCTGTAGTTTTAATATTCATTTCTGGTCGAACCCGTTGTCGGGTAATTTGTATGAGACCAAATTTACTTGGAGGCAATATTTTATGCTTTGCACGATCATCTTTCATTTCATCACGTAGATGATCAAAAAGTTTTTTTCTGTGCTGTGCTTTTACCATATCAATAAAATCTACAACGATGATACCTCCCATGTCGCGAAGACGTAATTGTCTTGCAATTTCAGAAGCTGCTAATAAATTTACCTCTAGAGCAGTATCTTCTTGGTTCTTTCCTTTATTCGAACGATTGCCACTATTTACATCAATTACATGTAGGGCTTCAGTATGTTCTATAATAAGATACGCCCCTTTACTCATAGTAGCTGTTCTACCAAAAGAGGTTTTTATTTGACGCTCTATACCAAATTTTTCAAAAATAGGAATAGAAGAATTATGTAGTTTAACAATAGATTCTTTCGACGGAGCGATTTCTAGTACGTAGTCTTTTATTTGATCAAAAAGAATTTGATCATCTACATGTATTCCTGTATAAGAGTCATTAAAAACATCTCTTAAAATACTAGACGCTCTATTAAGTTCTACCAACACTTTTGAAGGGGTTGGGGCCTTATATAATTTTTTACACATTGCTGACCATTTGGCCATCAAATTTTCTAGGTCTTTGTCTAATTCTGCAACTTTTTTGCCTTCTGCAACTGTACGTATAATAACGCCAAATCCTTTAGGTTTAATACTTTTAACAAGTCTTTTTAACCTTTCTTTTTCTTCTCTACTGGCAATCTTTTGAGAGACTGACACTCGATCAGAAAAAGGTACCATTACTAAATATCGACCAGCTAGAGATAGCTCAGAGCTAATTCTAGGGCCTTTAGTTGAGATGGGTTCTTTAACAATTTGTACCAATAAAGACTGGTTGGCTTTAATAACATCTGTTATTACACCATGTTTATCTATATCTTTTTCTATTGGAAAGTTTTTTAGGGAATAATCTTTTAGTTTCCCTGTACTCACTTGCTTAATGAATTTTAGCATTGTAGCTAATTGAGGGCCTAAATCATGATAATGCAAAAACGCATCTTTTTCATAACCTACATTAACAAATGCTGCATTTAACCCGGTAACAGGTTTTCTAACTTTGGCAATTAAGATATCACCTACAGCAAAATCGTTTTTGTCTTCCTCTTTATGTAATTCAGTAAGTTTTCCATCTTTTAGTAGTGCAAAATCTACGGCAGCAGAACTAGATCTTACGATTAATTCTCTATTCACCTGAATTTAGTTTTACTTGTTGTGCCTTTAGCAGAACAAATGGATTAAACAATATTGAAACAGACTTTTAAAAATCTGCCGAAATTCATTTTTCGAATTTCTATGTCAATGAACGTTAAAATGAAAAAGTAGTTGTTACAACTACTTTTTCTTGTGTCGGTTAGCTCTTCTACGTTTTTTACGTTTGTGAGTTGCTACCTTATGTCTTTTTCTTTTCTTACCACTCGGCATAGAGTATACTTTTATAGATTATTATTTTACTTGAACGTTGCTCTTAACTCCTTCAACAAAAACCTTTGCAGGTTTAAATGCTGGAATATTGTGAGCAGGTATTTTTATTGTTGTGTTTTTAGAAATATTTCTTCCTGTTTTTTCTGCTCTTGTTTTAATAATAAAACTTCCAAAACCTCTAAGGTAAACATTATCTCCACCTTCTAACGAAGTTTTTACTTCTTCCATGAAAGATTCTACAGTTGCCTGAACATCTCCCTTTTCTATTCCCAGTTTATCTGAGATTTTCGATACAATTTCCGCTTTCGTCATCTTATTAATTCCTTTTTCTAAGTCAATTTTAGGGTTGCAAATATATAAATTTAATTTATTCTTTTAACCTAATTGGCTAATTTTAAGTTAATTCATTCTAGTACGCCTTGAAAATATATTCTTACGACATGTCAGAAATGACTGATACTTATTTTTGTAAATATTCATGTATTTTTGAAGGATCTATTTATTTAAATGATTTTTTCTAAAATTGTACTTCATTGGTACTCAAATTACAAGCGAGATCTTCCTTGGCGAAAAACAAGAGATCCATATAAAATTTGGCTCTCAGAAATTATGCTTCAACAAACTCGTGTGGCTCAAGGTACGCCCTATTATTTAAAGTTTTTAGCACATTTTCCTTCAGTTTATGATCTAGCGAATGCGCCCGAAAGTCTAGTTTTAAAATTATGGCAGGGTTTAGGATACTATTCTCGAGCTCGTAATTTACATGAAACAGCAAAATTTGTGGTAAGCCATTACGACGGCAAGTTTCCTCAATCTTATAGTCAACTAATAAAACTTAAAGGCGTGGGTGATTATACTGCAAGTGCTATTGCTTCTATTTGTTTTAATGAACCAGAAGCCGTTGTGGATGGCAATGTATATCGTGTGTTATCGCGTTATTATGGGGTAAACATTCCTATTAACACTAGTGAGGGTATCAAATATTTTAAGTCTTTGGCGTTAATGGTTATGGATGCCGCTCATATACGAGATTATAACCAGGCGATTATGGAGTTTGGTGCAATGCAATGTATACCGAAAAGCCCAAATTGTGAGCAATGTCCTTTATCTAAAAGTTGTATTGCCTTTACTAGCGGTTGTGTTAGTCGACTTCCGGTGAAATTAAAGAAAACTAAAGTTAGCAAAAGGTATTTTAATTATGTTGTTCCTATTATTCAGAGCGAAGATGGAATACAGAAAACAATATTGAAGCAGCGCATAGGTAAGGGTATTTGGCAGAATTTATTTGAGTTTCCTTTATTAGAGACAGAAAGTGAAATTTCATTACAAACACTAAAACAAGATCTAACAAATGTGTTGCCTTTATCTGGTAAATCAGATGTTTTTTTATTTAATGAAAAAGCTATAGTTCATAAATTATCGCATCAACATTTATACACTAAATTTTGGATTGTTACTACTAGTGGCGAGTTTAAAGATGCCATTCCGGTATCATCACTTAAAAATTATGCGGTACCAGTTTTGATTGCAGATTTTATGAAGACCATTAAAAAATTGTATTTTTGAAAGTTGAATTTTGTATATTTAAAAGTCAAATCTAAATCAAAATACTATGTCTGGAACATTAAATAAGGTTATGCTTATCGGGCATTTAGGCGATGAGGTTAAAATGCACTATTTTGAAGGGGGGGCTTGTATTGGGCGCTTTTCAATAGCAACTAATGATTCTTACACAAACAAGCAAACCGGAGAAAAGGTAACTAATACAGATTGGCATAATATTGTAGTTCGAAATAAAGCAGCCGAAATTTGCGAAAAATATTTAAGTAAAGGTGATAAAGTTTATGTTGAGGGTCGATTGAAAAATCGGCAATGGCAAGGTGATGATGGTAATATGCGCTACACAACCGAGGTTCATGTTCAAGATTTTACGTTCTTGACCACTAAAAAAGAAAGTGGAGCAAATAATCGTGCAGAATCACAAAAAAATAATACCAAACCATCAAGCGAAGTTGTTAAAAATGTAGATTTAAATGAAAAAGCAAATGAAGATGATCTGCCTTTTTAAAATAAAGCCTTTTCATTAACGTTACCAGATCAACAATTAAGATTCTTGTTTCGTATCTAAAGAGTTGTTATTTTTAATATAATCGAAGTGTTCACTACGAACGCTAATCTAAATTTTAACTATTGGACCCTGACCCCCTTAGTTTGTTGTTATACATACCGGCATTTACCGGTGTCTTTTTTTTAAAAATAGGCATATTACTTCTTTTGTTGTTATGTTCGGCATTAATATCGGGTGCCGAGGTTGCTCTTTTTGCATTATCGCCTACAGATATTAATCAAATTGAAGCTGAGAAAACTACACGGGGTGCTATTGTGGTTAAGTTATTAGAATATCCTAAAAAACTTTTAGCAACTATTTTAATTACAAATAATGCTATTAATATTGGTATTGTATTATTATTTAATGTGCTCGGCGATACTCTTTTTGCAAACATTAATTATCAGCTTCTGGGATTCATTTCAGTCCGATTTTTATTAGAAGTTGTAGTAATTACTTTTTTAATACTAATGTTTGGTGAAATACTGCCTAAAGTATATGCAAGCAGAAATAAGATAAGTTTTTCTTTACTAATGTCATACCCTTTAAAAATTTTAGATGTTGTTTTTTCTCCGCTAAGCATTCCTATGCGAGCAACAACTTTATTTTTATTTAAAAAGTTAGGTAAAGAAAAAACAAATTTAAGTGTAGATCATCTTTCGCAGGCGCTAGAACTTACTTCTGATGGGGATACAACCAAAGAGGAGCAAAAGATTTTAGAAGGCATTGTATCTTTTGGAAACACTGATACCAAACAGGTAATGAGACCTCGAATTGATATTTTTGCTTTAGATGCTGCTTTAAAATTTTCTGAAGTATTAGAAGAAATTAAAAAGAATGGATATTCGAGAATTCCTGTTTTTTCCGAAGGAATTGATACGGTAACTGGGGTGCTTTATGTTAAAGATGTGTTGCCTTACATTGATAGAAAAACGTATAATTGGTTGTCGCTTATTCGCGAGCCCTATTTTGTGCCAGAAAATAAAAAGTTAGATGATTTGTTGTCTGAGTTTCAAGAAAAGAAAAATCATTTAGCGATTGTTGTCGATGAGTATGGTGGCACCTCGGGTATTGTAACTCTTGAAGATATTATAGAAGAAATTGTTGGTGATATAAGTGATGAGTTTGATGATGAAGATTTAATATATTCTAAATTAGATGATTATAACTATGTTTTCGAAGGTAAAACAGCGTTGAAGGATTTTTATCGGGTGATAAGGATTGAGCATGAAGATGATTTTGAAGAGCATAAGGGTGAATCAGAAACCATTGCAGGATTTGTTTTAGAAATTGCCGGAAGTTTTCCGAAAAAAGGTGATAAAGTGGTTTTTAAGAACTATCAATTTATAGTAGAGAGTTTAGATAAAAAGAGACTTAAACAAATTAAAGTAACCCTTCCTCATGATAAATAAATTCTTTTTTGCTGTTTTACTTTTAGGTTTTATATTTTTATTTGGATGTAAAAATGAAGAAGTTTTACCAAAACCGAGAGCCCTTTTACGATTAGAGTATGATAAGCCTAGCTTGAAAACGGCAAACACCTCTCATTTTACGTTTGATTATAATGCAATTTCTAAATTATCAGTAAAAAATAGTAATGCAATAGTGCTAAAATATCCTGAAATGAAAGCTTCTGTTTTTATAAGCTATCGCAAGGTGACAGATGATATTGCCAAGCTCACATTAGATGCACAAAAACTTAGTTACGAGCATGCTGCCAAAGCAGACGGTATTCGACCAAGAGCCTATGAAGATTCTATTAATCGTGTTTATGGAGCTTTTTTTGAAGTAAGCGGTAATGCTGCCTCCCAAGCCCAATTTTATGTTACTGATAGTCTCAATCATTTTGTTACGGGAGCGCTATATTTTGAAACGAAACCAAATTATGATTCTATCTTTCCCGCGGCAAGGTATTTACAACAAGATATGGGACGAATTATGGAAACGTTACGATGGAAAAATTAACGAGCTAATGAAACAAATAAACGCTGATTTATTAAACTGTCACAACAGAATTAAAGATTATATTCACAACACCCCTGTTCTTTTTTCTCGACTAATTAATAATCATATAGGCGCTTCTATATATTTTAAGTGTGAAAATTTTCAAAGGGGCGGAGCGTACAAAATGCGTGGCGCCACTAACGCTATATTGCTTTTATCAGAAGAGCAGCGCGCTAATGGGGTGGTAACACATTCTTCGGGTAATTTCGCTCAAGCAGTATCTTTAGCTGCACAGAGTTTAGGCGTTAAGGCGCATATTGTTATGCCTACTACTGCACCAGCAGTAAAAAAAATAGGAGTAAAAGAGTATCAAGGTGTTATATATGAATGTGAGCCAACACTTGAAGCGCGCCAAGCTACTGCAAATCAAATTGCTAAAGAAACAGGAGCAACTTTTTTGCATCCATCAAACGACCCCAATGTTATTATCGGTCAAGGTACGGCAGCGATAGAACTGCTAGAAGAACAACCAAATTTAGATGCTATTTTTTGCCCAGTTGGAGGGGGTGGTCTCATAGCAGGTTCTGCTTTAGCAGCTTATGCTTTCGGTAAAAGTTGTAAGGTTTACGGAGGTGAGCCTTTTGAAGCAGATGATGCATATCGCTCATTAAAAAGCGGAAAAATAGAAACTAACATTACAACTAATACCATTGCGGACGGACTTAAAACTACCTTGGGAACTAATAATTTTCCTATTATTAAAGAACATGTTAGCGAAATAATTTTAGTTACTGAAAATGAAATAATTACAGCTATGCGCTTAATTTGGGAGCGCATGAAAATAATAGTAGAGCCTTCAAGTGCAGTTGCCTTAGCGGCGATACTTAAAGAGAGTGAACGATTTAAAAACAAAAAGATAGGTGTTATCATTTCTGGTGGTAATGTGGATCTAGAAAAATTGCCCTTTTAAAACGGTTGGTATACCGCACATAAGCAGTAAATGACTAATTGCAGAATGTTTGCCACAGAATTTGGCATAAAAAAGCTACCTAACTTTAATTTATTTCAAATTTGCGGAAAGTATCTTTTACTAATATGCAATATGATGTTTTATTTAATTGATTCTAAAATTAGCAAAACTCTTCTCTGCATCAGTTATAGTTTCATCAATGTTTTAAGACATTCCGTTTTTGGTAGATGCATTATATCTTCAGGTGGTCGTTAGAAGCTGAATACTTTGATGCTTTTCGCTATTTTTTATTCATAAGAATGTCTCTAATAAACTAGAAAGTTACTTAGGTTTATGACTTGTTTAATAATGTCTTTGCTGCAGCAATGCTAGCGTTTATTTTATCTTTTACAATTTCAATTTTCTTTTCCTCTAAGTTTAATAAGGTTTGTTTTTCGGTATTTAGAGGCTTTCCTTCCAAAATTTCTTCAGAGTTAAAATTATCACCAAATTCTCGCATCCATACCATCATCGCTTCGTGCGCGTTTTGAAGATCTTCCATAGCCTTTTTATGTTCTGCAGTACCTTCGCCGCTATCTAGTTTGGCTTTAAGTGTAGCAACAAGTGTACTTATCGAACTCATTTTAGGCATAATTTCGTCATGTATGGCCATCACTTCTTGCATCTGATTGCTCTTGGTTGGCGTTACTAAGCTTTTTTCTTCTTTGCAATTAAAAAGAATACTCGTAAAACAAATAACAATAATAAAAATAAAGTTCTTCATGGTTTTCCCATTATTAAAGCTTGTATAGCTCTTTTTTTATAAGCCCTAAATTTAAACATTATAGCTCCAAAAAAAAGCCTTAAACTTTAATTTTGTTCTTTTTTTGGTAAGACTAGTAACTAAATACGTCATAAAATGATATGGCTTACTTTTAAGTATATTTTTTGCGATTCGTTTTATTGTGTAAAAACAAATTTATTGTTCCATTTTTGTGCAAAATTTGCAAAGTGAGCGATTATCAAAAGAAATGGTTTTATCTGTTATTACTTTCATTAATTTGGGGTTCTTCTTTTATTTTAATCAAAAGAGCTCTTATTGGTTATTCTGCATTACAATTGGGTGGTTTACGAATCGTATTTGCATCTTTGATTTTATTTATTTTTGGTTTTGGAAGTCTAAGAAAACTTACCTTAAAAGATTGTAAGTGGTTGCTTATTGCAGGTTTGGGGAGTTCTTTTTTTCCTCCTTTTTTATTTGCCTTGGCACAGACCCAATTAGATAGCGGAATTACTTCAATTTTTAATTCAGTAGCTCCGCTTATGACCACTTTAGTCGGTATTGTTATGTTTGGTGCAATTATCACCAAAAGACAAGTATTAGGTGTTTTTATTGGTCTTTTTGGTACAGTAGCGCTTATTGTTGCCGGTATGGAATTTAATCCAAATCAAAATTATTGGTATTCTGTTTTTGTCTTAATATCTGCCTTAGGCTATGCTTTTAATATCAATATTATAAAAAATCATTTATCACATTTGACTCCCTTAACGGTTGCTACGGCTAGCTTTGGGGTTGCTTTTTTGCCTGCGCTTTGTATTGTGTGGTATACCGGTTTTTTTACTGAAATAGCAGTAAATGCTAAAATGCACGACGCTTTTTGGTATTTAATAGCACTAGCTGTAATTGGCACTTCATTGGCTAATATTTTTTTTAATAAATTGATTCAAGTGTCTAACCCTGTTTTTGCTGCTTCAGTTACCTATACCATTCCTTTAGTTGCAGTTTTATGGGGGTTTTGGGATGGAGAGTCTATTAATATATATCAGCTGATTGGGGGTTGTATTATTCTTTTTGGGGTATGGCTGGTTAATAAAAAGAAAAAAAACAGTTCTTTTTCGTAAAAAATACAATTTGCTGTAACAAATAAAAAAATGTTTACTCTTTACTATTGAGGAACAGGTAATCAAAACAAAATCTGTTAGAAATGAAGAGAGTGATCATTGCAATACTGTGTATTATTGTCTTAAATGTGTATCATGGTAAGGCGCAGAATACAAAAGCTCAAGACCTAAAACCGTTCAGCAAAATTAGCCTTGCGAGAAATAGAGTGCTTAATCTTATTGAAAGTGATCATGCCGCTTTAACTATTGAAACAAAAAATGGCAAAGATTTTGAGCGTATTAAGCTTGATGTTCTTCGTAAAAAATTATTTATCGTGTTTTATGAAGATAGAAATAGGATAGCTAAAAGTTGGGCAAACCTTCGCTAAACAGATATGGAAGATGTTACTACTAGTGGTATTGATTCATTTTTTACTAATAATATTATAGAGCGCTCGGTGTTTCATCTAAAATCTAGAGGTGTTACAAAAGAGAAAATGGAGGTAGATGTAAAGGACTTAAAGATTAATTTGGGTGTAATCAGCAAATTTTATGTTCTAGAAACTGCAAATATGGCGATTTTTGATATCGACGGAATTGGTAAACTAAATGCCAAAAATTTAAAAGCCCATTTGGTATAGCAAAAAGCTTGTAGTTTGGTTAAATTGAAAAATAGGCTAATAGTAATTGGTACTTAAAAAAGTAGAAGCAAGTATAAAATTCATCTAAAAAAACTAACAAATGAAAAATAGAAATCTAATAATTGTAGGGTTAATGCTTTTAGGCGTTTTTAACATGGCTGCTCAAGAGAAAGTATACAAAGTGGCTTCTTTTGATAAAATTATTGTTAGCCCGCATATTGAGGTTGTTTTTGTGGCAGGCAATGAAGAATCGGTAAAGATTGAGAATGCAAAAGTTTCCCACGATAAAATTAATATTGAAGTAAAGAATAAAACCTTGCGTCTTTATTTAGATGATGCAAAAATGGTAACAAAATCAAAGAAAGTTGATAACGGAAAATGGAAAACTAAAAAGTCCATTTATAACGGTACAATGGTACGAGCAACAGTAAGCTATAAACACATAAATAACATATCAATACGAGGAGAAGAAATTGCAAAATGTGATAGTCCCATCGAGCAAAAAGAGCTAAAGATCAGTTTGTATGGCGATTCAAAAGTATATTTTAAGTCTGTTACTTTAGATGCGTTAACTGTATCTATTTATGGAGAGAGTTATTTAGAAATTGCCTCAGGTAATGTTGAAAGTCAGGTATATCGAGCTTATGGCAAAAGCGAGGTTAATTCTTTTGAAGTGAACAGTAGTAGAACAAAAATTACAGCATATGGCGAGAGCAATTTTAGAGTGAATGTATCCGATAAATTGAAGGTAACATGTTACGGTGAAGCTAAAATTAACTATCAAGGTGATGCTAAGGTAGATAAAGGCATTGTTATAGGAGAGGATCAGCTACGAAAAATTAGATAAGCACTATCTCATAAAGTGTGTAAATAAAAAAATAGGCAGGTTTTAAAACCTGCCTATTTTTATAATTATGTAATTTGTTAAATACTCTTTTAAAGTTATTTTTTATTTAAAATCAGCATCGCTCACACCTTCATTTATCTTAATTTCCGTTACTATGAATTCAAAATTTTGCGGTCCAACTGATTGTTTAATTGAAAATGGGAATAACACGCCATTTACTTCTTTATAGTTGCTGAAGTTGGTAATGCTTGTAAATTGTTGCCCCATATTTTCTACTAATAGTACCTCTTGTATTTTCTGCCCCGTCTCAAGGTCGTAGTAAGCAGTTTTTTCATTTGAAACTTTGACTTTATAGGCTTTTTTACCATTAACATCTTCGATGCCTTCAAGCGTAGCGCCAGCGTTGAGGTAATTTAATTCAGGAAAAATAGAAGCTTCACCTTTAGTTTTTTCAAGTTCAACTTCATCCATTTCTTTGCGCTGTCCTTGAATTACAAGATAGCCAGATGAACCATTTAAAACCTGCTTGCTCATCGAATTACCCATCATCGTAACATCTTGCATAAATTGGTTTTTAGACGTTTTCTTTTGCTCTAAATTTAATTTCATGCCTTGCATTTCTGCTTCAGCAATTAAAGCAAAAGAAGTAATTGCTTTTAGCTTTTCTTCTCCACCAATAGCAGCAATGTATTTATTTAAAACCTGTTGGATTGTAATACCATCTGGCATAACTGCTTTGTAGTTAGGTTTGTCGGTTTTAGCGCCATATTTGTTATAATATTTAACAGGAATAGTGGTTTCATTGAAGGAAACCTTTTCAAGATTTTCTAACACATCACTTCCTTTTCCAGTAACTACAATTCGAGCATTATCGCTACTAAAATATTTTTGTGCAGCTTTCTGTACATCTTCAATAGAAACAGCGTTTAGGCGCTCTAAATAGGTTTTGTAGAAATCTTTTGGTAAATCTTCTATTTCTATATTTAGAGCATATCGTGCAATGGTAGAAGGGTTTTCAAGAGCCATAACAAAACCTCCGGCGTATTTTGCTTTGGTGTTTTTTAATTCCTCGGCAGTAATAGGCATTTTACGAATTTTGTCAATCTCTTTAAGTATTTCTACTACAGCACTATCTGTAACCTCGTTGCGAACGCTAGCAGCAGCTTTAAAAAGTGAGGAAGAATATTTGTTGTTGCCTAATCTCGCATAAGACCCGTAAGTGTAGGCTTTGTCTTCTCTTAGGTTTAAAAATAATCTACCTTCACCACCTCCACCTAAAATTTCGGAGGCCAAAAGTGCTGAAAGATAGTCTGCATCTTTCTTTTTTAGTTCAACAAGGTTTTGTACTGATATTTCAGATTGCACAGCATTGGGCACATCCACAAAATTTATTTGCGTGTATTGCACATTAGAAGGGTTAGTGTATTCAAAAGAAGGAGGGGTTGCTTTGGTCCACGGTGTAAAGTATTGCGTTACTAATTTTTTTGTCTCCTCTAAGTTTACATCACCGATAACCACTAGATAGGCATTAGCAGGTACAAAATAATCTGCATAAAATTGCTTAACATCAGCCAGGGTAATATTATTCAAAGTTTCTTCTGTTATAAACTCGCCAAATGGGTGTTTGGTGCCGTAAGCAAGGGCACTTTGAACGCGTGACGCAATAGATTTTACATCTTTTTCCTGTGATTTAAGTGCAGTTATTAACTTGTTTTTTTCTTTGTCAAATTCTTCTTGCGTAAAATTGGGGTTAAGGGCAGCATCTGTCATCAATTCTAAAATTCTAGAATAATTTTTCGACAGCGTGTTGGCATAAGCACTTTGAGCTCCAAAACCTATTTGTGCGCCTAAAAAGTCTACTTCCTCGTCATACGCGTCTTTAGAAATTGATGTTGATCCTTTTCCTAAAAGGCTTCCTGCAAGTGATGAAACACCTGCTTTGTCACCCTCTAATATTGGTGGGTTATCAATCTTTAATTGTATTGAAACGCGCGGTAATTTATGGTTTTCAACCACCAAAACCTTTAATCCATTTTTAAGCTCAAAACGTTGAGGTTCTTTTAAATTTATTTCTGGAGCTGGCCCAGGTTTAGGCATTTGTGTCCGGTCTATCTGTGCGCTTAAGTTACAGGCAAATAGTGCACATGCAATTACAATGTATATTTTTTTTATCATGTTTTAATTTTTTGCAGTTTCTTTAGGTAAATATTTCAACACCAATCTTTGGTTTGGTTTAAGGAACTTATTCGCGACCTCTTTGATTTCTTCTCGAGTAATAGAGCGATAGATTTCAAGCTGATTATTAATCAATGAAGTATCTCCATAAAGCATATAATTACGAGCTAACGTATTCGCAATGCCTTCAACACTTGCATTTGAATTTACAAACTCGTTTTCAAATTTATTCAGTAGTTTTTGGTAGTCGTTTTCAGAGATTAGCTCGGCTCTTACCTTAGCAATTTCATCCTCCATTTCAGTTGTTAAAACATCTAATGACGTATCACCAACAGGTAAAGCAAAAGCCACATACATGCTATAATCCTCTTGGCCTATATTAAATGCGCCTACTTCCAAAGCTTGTTTTTGCTTATCTACCATTTTTTTATAAAGTTTAGAACTTTTGCCATCTGAAAGATACTTCGAAATCATATCTAAGACATAGGCCTCACGTTCTTTAAATCCGGGTGTTCGATAAGCAATCATAATGGCTGGTATTTGAATATTGTTATCGTAGAATTCTGCATTAATTTGTTGCGTAATTGGCTTTTCTTTTGGGTAATTACGTGTAATATCCTCCCCCTTTGGTATCGCTGAAAAGTAATCAGAGATCATTTTCTTTGCTTTGTCCGTCTCAAAATCTCCTGCTACCACTAAAACTGCATTGTTAGGTACATAGTATTTTTTGTTGTAAGCAGTTACATCTTCTAAGGTGGCCGCATCTAAATCTTCCATATAGCCAATATTAGGGTCTTTGTACGGATGTACCTCGAATAAATTTTTCCCTATGGCATAAAGAAATTGTCCGTAAGGGCTATTATCCATTCGAAGCCTTTTTTCTTCTTTTACAACTTCTTGTTGGGTGTCGATACCTGTTTGATTAATAATAGGGTGTAGCATTCTTTCGCTCTCTAGCCACAAGCCAAGTTGTAAATTATTAGAGGGAAAAACCTCGTAATAATAGGTTCTATCTTGACTGGTGTTGGCACTATTTTTACCGCCGTTTGATGATACGATTTTAAACCACTCTCCTTTTTTGACGTTTTTAGTTCCTTCAAAAAGAAGGTGTTCAAAAAAGTGAGCAAAGCCAGTTCGTCCTTCGGTACGATCTTTGCCGCCGACATGATACATTACTGAAGTAGTCACGATTGGTGCACTATTGTCTTTGTGTAAAATAACGTGCAAGCCGTTAGGCAAGTCGTACTCTTCGTAGATTACCTCTTGCGCTTGAAGAGCTGAGGCCATTATTACCGATAAAATTGCAAAACGTATTCTTTGTTTCATTTACTTATGGTGTTATTAAATTAAAATTGATGTTCTCTCTAAATAAGTATGTTAAAGGTTATTTATGTTACAGCGAATATAATTTTTTTAAAGTTTCTTTTGTTAAAAGATGTTATAATTATCTTTTTCTATCAGAAAATAATAGTGTCTTTAAACACGTAATAAATTGATAAATATGTTGTAGATTAGCTATTAAGGCGTATATTTGCATCCGCTTAAAGAAAAAAATTAAGCAATAAATTTAAATAATATACACGCTATGTACGCAATTGTAGAGATGGCAGGGCAGCAATTTAAAGTTGCAAAAGACCAAAAAGTGTATGTTCACCGTTTACAAGCTGAAGAAGGTAAAAAGGTAACTTTTGACAATGTCCTTTTATTAGCTGACGGAAAGAACATTACTATTGGCGCCCCAGCTATAGACGGAGCCGCTGTTGAGGCTAAAGTTATTAAGCACCTTAGAGGTGACAAAGTAATCGTTTTTCATAAGAAAAGACGTAAAGGTTACCGAAAGAAAAACGGTCATAGACAATCGTTAACCGAGGTGGTAATTGAAAGTATTGTTCTTAAAGGCGCAAAGAAAGCGAAACAAGAACCAAAGAAAGCAGCTCCTAAAAAAGCAGCAGCAAAACCAGACGATTTAAAGAAAATTGAAGGTATTGGTCCGAAAATAGCAAAAACTTTGATGGAAGCAGGCATTAATACATATGCAGATTTATCAAAAGCTAAACCAGCTAAAATTTCTGAAATTATAGCTGATATACGTGGAAATCATATTCCTGATACTTGGCCAGCTCAAGCAAAAATGGCTGCCGAAGGTAAATGGGATGAATTAAAAAAATGGCAAGACGAATTAGACGGTGGTAAAGCGTAAGCGCTAGCCTCCTTCCTTCTTAAATAATCATATAAAACCGTACAAAAAATGGCACATAAAAAAGGTGTAGGTAGTTCAAAAAACGGTAGAGAGTCAGAATCGAAACGTTTAGGTGTTAAAATTTATGGTGGTCAAGCGGCCATCGCAGGAAACATCATTGTAAGGCAACGAGGTACTAAACATAATCCTGGAGAAAACGTGTATTTAGGTAAAGATCATACCTTACATGCCAGAGTAGATGGCGTTGTAAAATTTCAAAAGAAAGCAGGCGGTAAGTCATATGTTTCTATTGAGCCTTTTGAGGCTTAGTAGTTTCGAACGCTTTTTTTATCATCAATACAACCTTCTTCATATTTGAAGAAGGTTTTTTTGTTATTTCGTATTTATCTTAATACGGTTTTATTTTTTTAAAAAGTACTAGGTAGTACCCCTATAATTAATATTCAAAAGGTTAAAAGCCATCATTTTGGCGTAGTATTCTACATTACTTTTACAACTACGTCTTATTTTTTGTAAATTAAACTAGTTTTAAGGGTCTTGTTACACAAAATTTGTTGCCTGAAGTAGATATATGTTTAAAAAAACTGTTACTTTTTTATTATTTTTTGCAGTTGTAAATTGGTCTTTCGGGCAAGAATGGCTTACAGATTTTGAAAAAGCAAAAGAACTTGCAGCAGTAGAAGAAAGACCGATAATTCTTGTCTTTCAAGGCTCAGATTGGTGTGCGCCATGTATTAAGCTAGATCGTGAAATCTGGAGTACAGAAATTTTTAAAGAGTATGCCCTTGAGCACTATGTGATGCTAAAGGCAGATTTTCCAAGAAAAAAGAAGAATAGCCTTTCAGATGTGCAAAGAGAAGCCAATTCGCGACTAGCCGAATCTTATAATAAGAATGCTTATTTTCCTTTGGTTGTAGTTCTAGATAGTACAGGGAGCGTGTTGGGTGAAACTAGTTATAAGAAAATTAGTCCAAAACTATATATACAAGAATTAAATGCGTTTGCGAATTAGCCTAATTTTTAAGCTCATGCTTTTGACCCTGTTTTGTGTTCAAATGGCATCTGCTCAAATCCCTTTTAAAAGAAGCTTTGCTCTTATGGGTTGCAGCTTTGATATTACGGTAGTCGCTAATGATTCAATTGCTGCAATTAAACATATCGAAACAGCAGTAGCCGAAATTACAAGAATAGAAAAATTAATTTCTTCTTGGGATGCGAATTCTCAAACTGCTAAAATTAATCAGTATGCCGGACTATATCCGGTTACCGTTGATCTTGAACTTTTCAATTTAATAAAGAATGCCCTTGCCATATCAAAATTAACCGATGGTGCTTTTGATATTAGCTATGCCTCTATGGATCGGTTATGGAGATTTGATGGTACAATGAATAAAATGCCTTCGGCTGAAAGGATAACAGCATCTGTTGAAAAAGTGGGTTTTGAAAATATTATTCTCAATAACGAAAAGAGAACTGTTTTCTTAAAACGGAAAGGAATGAAAATCGGTTTTGGGGCGATCGGAAAAGGCTATGCTGCTGATAGAGCCAAAGAAATATTGATAGATAGAGGCGTTGTTTCGGGTATCATTAATGCTTCTGGCGATATGAATACCTGGGGTAACCAACCTGATGGAAGCGAGTGGAAAGTAGCCATTACCAATCCTTTAGATAAGAACAAAGTTTTTGCTTTATTGCCAATTTCAAATGGTGCTGTAGTTACTTCTGGCAATTATGAGAAGTATGTTAATTTTAGTGGCAAGCGATATAGTCATATTATAGATCCTAAAACAGGCTACCCTGCAATAGGTATCATTAGTGTAACTGTTTTCGCAGAAAAAGCCGAACTTGCAGATGCTTTAGCCACCTCTGTATTTGTAATGGGTAAAGATGTGGGTATTGATAGAATTAATCAATTGCCAAATGTAGAATGTATTATTATTGATGAGTATGGTAAGGTGATAACATCAGAACATATAGAAATAACAAAATTATGATAAAGAGACTGGTCTTGTTTGCTATGTTTGCTATCTTTTTAAGCAGTTGTGTAGTAGTAAAGGAGTATGAGAAGATTGCAATAAACGATCGTGATATGATATTAGCAGATAAACCATGTGATCGAAATTTAACTACTGTGCATTCTTACAGAGAAGCTGCCGTTGGTGCAAATGGAGGTAAAACAGGTGGTGGTTGTGGATGTAATTAAGACAAAAATTTCAGGTAAGTTTTAGAAAAACTAGTTATGAAATTAATCAAATATTTTTTACTTATAGTATTTAATTTTTATGGATTTTTGGGTTTTTCACAGCAAGAGAAAGACGCTAAGGTACGTTATAAAAAAAGAGTTTTAGAAACTTCGGAGGTTGATTTTCTAGCAAACTATTACACTCAAAGAGGTGACAATGCGGCGGTTACTGGTGGGCTGGGAACAGAAGAACTAAGCGATGTAGCGAGTACGATTGTTGTAGCTATACCTTTAAACGATAATGATGTTTTAACTATTGATGCAGGCATATCGGCATACTCTTCGGCTTCTTCAAGCAATGTAAACCCTTTTGATAAAGATGAAAATGCAGATCCTTTTGTTGCAAGTTCTGGGGCATCAAAATCAGATGCATTAGTTAGTTTAACAGGCGCCTATAGTCATAGCTCTGAAAGTAGAAATGATGTTTATTCGGCTAAAATAGCAGTATCTTCTGAGTATGATTATTTTTCGCTTGGTGTTGGAGGTAGTTATTCTAAGTTATTCAATGAGAAAAATACGGAGTTAAGTGCAACATTTAATATTTATTTAGATCGTTGGACTGCTATTTATCCTATAGAATTACGCCCATTTTTAGCCGAGGGTATTGGCTTTTTTCGGCCCAATGAAATTAGAGGAAATACGGATTACGATCCAAATTTTTCAGAATTGAATCGAACAAATCGAAATTCATATGCTTTAGGGTTTGTATTCTCACAAATACTGCATAAATATGTTCAAGGCTCTGTTTCTATTGATGTGATACAGCAGCAAGGTTTATTATCTACCCCATTTCAACGCGTATACTTTAGTGATGTAGCAGATTCTTTTATAGAAAACTTTCAACTTGCAGATGATATAGAGCGCTTACCTGATACTCGTTTTAAAATTGCTGTGGGCGCACGTTTGCATTGGTATTTAAATGAACGGATTACCGTTAGAACTTTTTATAGGTTTTATAATGATAATTGGGGCATAAATTCTCATACCGCTAGTGTAGAAACGCCTATAAAAATAACAGATAAGTTTACTATATACCCCTCATTCCGCTACTATAATCAAAGTGCTTCAGATTATTTTTATAGACATGAAAGTGCTTTATCTACTAGTGAATTTTATACATCTGATTATGATCTTTCTAACTATAACTCAAACCAGTTTGGCTTGGGTGTCTCTTATACAGATATTTTTACGAAGGCCCATATTTGGAAATTAGGTCTTAAAAGTATTGACGTTAAATTTTACAAGTATGATCGTAATACTAGCTTTAGTTCAAGTATTATAACGGCAGGTTTTAAGTTTGTTTTGAATTGATGGTTAAATTATAAAACCGATCTACCTTCTGTGCTCTAAAAAAGAACTTTTTTTAACATCGAAAAGCTCTTAAAAAAGGGCGCTTGCAATTATATTTTGTTGCCGCTATTGGTTAAAACCTGAAGTAGAAAAAAGGCAAACAAGCGGTATTAAATTGATGTGGTAGAATTATAAAAAAAGCCTTGTGTTTCTTCTTCTGTTAGGTTGAAGAAACATAAGACTTTAAAATAGATGAATTGGTAGCTTTGCCTAAGCCGTAGGGTTTCCTTTTAAACGTTTTTCAATTTTCTTTTTAAGAACTGTAAGACGTTTCATCGTGTCCATTAATTCAACCTCTTTCGTTTCTTTATATATTTCGTTGATTTCTAAAATCAACGCTTTTACTTCTCTTGATGAGGTAACTCTGTCGCTGGTAGTCATTCCTGACATCTTTCTGCCTTCGAATTCCGCAACTCTTTCCATTAAATCCATAAACTTTTTTTAATCTAAATTTCTAAACAATAGCAATTATAACGAAAAGTATGTAATTTCTTTTAAAGTTCATACTATATACAATAACTAATTCTTATATAACTATTTTATTTGTGATTTAAGTAGCCAATTTGGCATTCCAAATTTGATTTCCATAGTTACACTACTTAAAACTATTAACAAAACAAGTGCCACTTTCATGCGCTTGTTTTTTTGCGCAACATATAACCTATTTACGCGCCTGAAATTGCTTTTTATTTTTTAATTAATATCTATAATATTCAGGTTTAAAAGGACCTTGAACAGTAACGCCAATGTAGTCTGCCTGATCTTTTCTCAGTTCGGTTAGTTCTGCGCCTAATCGCGAAAGGTGTAATTTAGCAACCTTTTCATCTAAATGCTTAGGTAGCATATATACATCGTTTTTGTAATTTTTACTGTTCTTCCAAAGTTCTATTTGAGCTAATGTTTGATTTGTAAATGAATTACTCATCACAAAACTTGGATGACCTGTTGCGCAACCCAAATTTACTAAACGACCTTCGGCAAGTACAATAATATCTTTACCATCGATGGTATATTTATCTACTTGTGGTTTAATTTCGTCTTTAGTGTCTCCATAGTTGTCATTTAACCATGCCATATCAATTTCATTGTCAAAATGACCAATGTTACAAACAATTACTTTATCGCGCATAGCTTTAAAGTGATGGCCTTGAATAATATCTTTGTTACCTGTTGTTGTTATCACAACATCAGCAGTACCAATCACATTTTCTAATTTTTTTACTTCAAAACCATCCATACACGCTTGTAATGCGCAGATTGGATCAATTTCGGTAACCGTTACAATGGAGCCAGCTCCTTTAAAAGAGGCAGCGGTACCCTTGCCAACATCTCCATAACCTGCAACCACAACTCTTTTGCCTGCAAGCATGGTATCTGTAGCTCTTCTAATAGCATCAACTGCGCTTTCACGACATCCGTATTTATTATCAAATTTAGATTTTGTTACAGAATCATTTACATTAATTGCTGGCATTGGTAGTGTGCCATTGTTCACTCTTTCGTATAAGCGGTGAACCCCCGTTGTTGTCTCTTCAGAGAGGCCTTTAATAGCATCTGTTAATTCAGGAAACCTATCTAAAACCATGTTGGTTAAATCGCCACCGTCATCTAAAATCATATTTAGAGGCTCTCGTTTTTCACCAAAAAATAAGGTTTGCTCAATACACCAGTCAAATTCTTCTTCAGTCATTCCTTTCCATGCATATACTGGTACTCCAGCGGCTGCAATAGCTGCTGCTGCGTGGTCTTGCGTAGAAAAAATATTACATGAGCTCCAAGTAACATCTGCGCCAAGCGCTACCAAGGTTTCAATCAATACTGCGGTTTGAATTGTCATGTGAAGGCATCCTGCAATACGGGCACCTTTTAAAGGTTGCTCTTCTTTATATTCTTCGCGTAGTGCCATAAGACCTGGCATTTCTGCTTCGGCCAGTTTAATCTCTTTTCTTCCCCAATCTGCTAAGGAAATATCTTTTACTTTAAACGGTATGTAAGTGGCAGTATTTGTGCTCATATTCTTTTTATTTTTTACTTTAGATGCGTAGTTTATTTTTACTAAAATATGGCTGCAAATATACAAAATACTAAAAGAGTAGCATGCCACTTTACAATACATTAACTAATGATACGTCAGTAAAGGTTTACATTTGGAAGATTGAAGAATCTGAGAAGGAGCTTTCTCAGGGTATTGAGTTAGTGCCTAATTCTATTAGTCGTCTTGCAGCTATGAAATCAGAAATGCACAGAAAGGGCTTTTTAAGTATTCGACATTTATTTGCAGCCGCAGGGTATACTGATGCAGATATAATTTATGATGCTATAGGTAAACCGCATTTAAAGGATAATAAATATATTTCAATTACACATTCTCAGCAGTTTACAGGTATTGTTATTGGCGACACCGAAGAAGTAGGTATTGATATTGAAAAGCAAAGAGATAAAGTTTTAAGAATTGCGCACAAGTTTACACCTATTCAAGAGTACAAAACAATTGCCAATACCGATGCGCTCATAAGAAAACTAACCATTGTATGGGGTTGCAAAGAATCATTATATAAAATTTATGCAGCGCCTGGACTTAGTTTTTTACGGCATATTAATATAAAAGAATTTTCATTGGATGAAGGGCTTACATCTGGTGAGGTATTATACCAGAGTACTTGTACCAACTTTGATATTCGTTTCTTAGAGTTCGAACGTTTTACTTGTGTTTATGCCAAAAAGCAATAAGCCTTTGAGAGTTTGGGCAAATCATAAAATTGAAGTAGTTTTCAATAAAAAATATATATCCACAAATGAACATATCTGTAGAACTTACCTTTTCGCCGTTACAAGATGATTTTGAGCAACACATTATTAATTTTATTAAAAAGCTTCGTGTTTCGGGACTAATTGTTTTAGAAAATCCGTTAAGCACGCAAGTTTATGGTGATTATGATAAAGTGATGCTCTTGTTGCAAAATGAAATTAAAGAAGCATTTGAACTGATGGATAAGGGTTTGCTTTTTATGAAAATTGTCAAATCTGATCGAAGCGGATATGAGTCAAATTTTTGATTGGGTTTTTTCACAGTACCAAAATACGCCAACTTGGTTATTGGTTTTAGAGTTAATAAGTGTGTTTTTTAACCTAGCGAGTGTTATCTATTCTAAAAGAGAGAATATTTTAGTTTTTCCAACGGGACTTATTGGAACAGGGATAGGCGTTTATATTTTATTTGAATACGAGCTTTTAGGAGACATGCTCATCAATGCCTATTATTTTGTAATGAGTATAATTGGATGGTATGCCTGGTCAAGAAAAGTAGACGATAAACATTACATACCTATTACCTTAACAAGCTTAATTGAAAAAAAATTGGCAATTTTTTTATTTATCATCACACTATTTTTTGTAGCAGCAGTATACAAGCTATCAGGAAAGTTTACGGTTTGGACAGATTTTGTTGATACTATTACAACCGCTATATTTTTTGTTGGAATGTGGTTAATGGCAAAAAAGAAATTAGAGAATTGGGTATTTTGGATTGTAGGTAACATAATCACTGTTCCCTTATATTTGTACAAAGGACTTATTTTTACCTCAATACTTTATTTAATACTTATTTTTATTGCGTTTTACGGATATTCCTCATGGAAGATAAATTTAAACAAGAGCCCTCAGACATTATTAAAGTAGTTTTGTTTGGTCCAGAATCTACAGGAAAGACAACCCTATCACAACAGCTGGCAACATATTACAATACGGTATGGGTGCCAGAATACGCTAGAACGTATTTACAGCAAAAGTGGAATGTAGAAAGAAAAACTTGTGAGAAACACGATTTGTTACCCATTGCCGAGGGGCAAATTAGCTTAGAAAATAAGGCTACCAAAAAGGCTGCTAAAGTTTTAATCTGTGACACAGATTTACTAGAAACTAAGACCTATTCAGAGGTGTACTACCTGGGGTACTGCGATCCAATTTTAGAAAAATACGCCATTAATAATAGTTATGATTTGTATTTTTTGACCTATATTGATGTACCGTGGATAGAAGACGATTTAAGAGATAAACCAAACGAACGAGAAATTATGTTTCAGTATTTCGAAAATACCTTAAAAAAGTACAATCGAAATTTTATTATTTTAAAAGGAAACAAGGAAACTCGGTTTAAAAGTGCTATTGAACATATTGATAAACTAATTAAAAAATGAATACATTTTCAGAAAGTGATTTAAAACTAATAGAGGCCAAAGGAATTTCAGTAGAAAAAGTAAGAGATCAAATAGCAACTTTTAAAGAAGGTATAGACTTTGTCAATCTTGAAAAAGCGGCAGTAGTAGGAGACGGTATTTTAAAGTTTTCTGGGTCAGAAGAGCAAGAATTAATTGCATTATTTGATGCAGAAAAAGTAAAACAATCGCTTTTAAAATTTGTGCCGGCTTCAGGTGCAGCATCAAGAATGTTTAAGGCTTTGTTTAATTTTTTAGAAGTATACGACCCATCTAAAGAGCAATTAGAAAGTTACATAGAAAGATCAGGGGATAAAGCGATAAAGGTTTTTTCTGAAAATTTAAAGCAATTTCCTTTTTATAAGCTAGTACAATCAAAATTAACTTTTAAAGAATCAGCATCAAAAGGAGAGCAGGTTTTTGAATTTGTGAAAGAACTTTTGTCTGAAAACGGATTAAATTATGGTTTTTATCCAAAAGGATTACTTCCTTTTCATGCCTATGAAAAAAATACTGCAACCCCTTTTGAAGAGCATTTAAAAGAAGGAGCAAGCTATGCAAAAACCAAAAACACAGCTAAGCTGCATTTTACTATTTCTGAGCAACATAGTACCTTGTTTAAGGCAGAATATTCAAATATTAAAGATAGGGTATCTTCAGAAACAGACTGCGAATTTAATATTAAGTACTCGTTTCAAAAGCCTTCTACAGATACCATAGCGGTTGATATGGAAAATAAGCCATTTAGAAATAACGACGGTTCTTTACTATTTAGGCCAGGCGGACACGGAGCCCTTATTGAAAATTTAAATGAACAAGATGCTGATATTATTTTCATAAAAAATATTGATAATGTTGTAGTGCCAGAGAATTTAAATGGTGTTGTTACTAGTAAAAAAACGCTTGCAGGAATTTTAATTAAGGTTCAGCAAAAAGCATTTTTATATGCTAAATTACTAGATGATGGTGCGGTTGATGAGATTAAACAAAATGAAATTAAACAATTTTTAGAAGAGCAGCTTAATGTGCGCTTTGCTGATAAATTTGAAGAGTATAGCTCAAGTGATCAAATTAAAATTTTAAAAGATAATTTGAATAGACCTATTCGTATTTGCGGAATGGTTAAAAATGAAGGTGAACCAGGTGGTGGCCCTTTTTGGATTAAGGGTAAAAATGGTAATAGTTCTTTACAAATTATTGAATCTGCTCAGATTGATGCTAACAATGAAGCTCAAATGGCGATGGTTGCAAAGGCAACACATTTTAATCCTGTTGATTTGGTTTGCGGTATACGCAATTATAAGGGAGAGAAATATGATTTATTAAAATTTGTAGACCATAAGCAGGGTTTCATAACCGATAAGACCAAAGATGGAAAAAAGCTTAAGGCACTTGAGTTGCCGGGTCTTTGGAATGGTGCTATGGCTTTTTGGAATACTATATTTGTAGAAGTGCCTTTGTTAACTTTTAACCCAGTTAAAACGGTTAATGATCTTTTAAAACCTTCACATCAAGTGAGTTAGTACATTTAAATGAGCTAGGTTTTAAATTTTGTAGTTAAAAATTAGGTGCTTTTAGGAGTAGCCCAATTTTTAGAAATAGGAGTAACTAAAAATGCCTTTGAATTTATTTCTGGGGCATTTTTTATGTTTTTGCAAGATCTTTTTTTAAAGCTATGGATTTGAAACTTGATTTGGGTGAGGTGTGAAGCCTGTTACCCCATTTTTAGCTCTATAGACTCGTACTTCAGGTTTTGTTTATCTAAAAATAGGAATCATAAATCTGAAAATGAATAGATTAATCTACTTCTGAATGCACCTAAATTAACTTATTGCAAAGCCCCAAAGTGTATACTATTTACACACTTTTGAGGATTTTTACTCATTCATATACAGGTGTTACATACTATGATTTTTTATAAATGCTTAATACTTATAGTTTTAGACATTTTTTTTGATCTAAAAACTTATGGCATCATTTTTTCTAATTAAGAATTAAACAATTATTAATTATTTAATACCATTTAAAATGAAAAAAGTATTTTTTGTAGCAGCTTTATCTTTAGGTTCAATAGCAGCATTTGCACAAGATGTAGAAGCTGTTGAGCAAGTAGCAACTGAATCATTGGAGACCACTAAAGAGATGGAAGTAGTTGAAGAAAAAGAAGCGATTGCATCTGAGGCAGCTGAAGAAATCAAAGTTCAAGACGCATTTGCTGAAGTAACAATTGAAGAAGTACCAGAAACTGTTGTAACTGCATTAGCTTCTGATTACCCAGCAGCAACTATTACAAAAGCTTATGCTAATGAGGCACAACAATATAAATTAGAAGTAGCTAAAGAAGACGGCAGCGCTGTTGAATTATATATTGATGCTGACGGAAATTTTATTGAAATGTAAATTGCTTACAAAGAAATTATTTCTCAAAAATGTAAAGCCCTGTGAAATCACAGGGCTTTTTCATTTTTGATTTGAAGCATGCTTTTTGTGTAATATTTACCCGCTTAAAAAAAGATAGGCCACAAAATTACACACCTATTTTTCACCTATTTTTTGTTAAAATGCTAACAAACAATACTTTAAAATTTAAGTTAACCGTGGCATCATATTTTCTTTAAACTATTAAATTGATTATTATTTAAAACTGTTGATTATGAAAAAATTAATGATTGCGACACTATTTATTTTAGGTGCAAAAGTGGTGTGCGCTCAAGAAACCGGTACAGAAATTAAAGAGAGTGTAACAGCAACTGAAGTAAGTATTGCGCAGCAAGCATATACCGAAACAGCAGTAACTGATTTGCCAGAAAGTGTTACTGCGGCAGTAGCAAAAAATTATCCTACGGCTAGTATTGATAAAGCATATATAAATAAAGAAAATCAATATAAATTGGAAGTTTCATTAAGAGACGGTACTTCTGGCACCCTGTTTGCCGATGAAGATGGTAATTGGATTGATATTTAAGAATTTAAAAATACACTTGAGTTTTTTGTTTTGTATCAAGTTGGTTTGGTCAGAAAGGGGTCGTAAAATTTACGACCCCTTTCTATTTTAGAAAATAAATTATCCTGGCGTAGGGTATATTCATAGTCTTCACAGATATTTTTAGTAGTAAAAATGAGCTGTACTTTTAGGAACTTTACTAAAGTCTAATCTATGCTTCAATAACTTAGAGCGATTTATATAAAATTAGTTGCAAAAACGGGCTTCAATTTTTAAAAGGAAATAGACTTTAGCAGTTCTTTTTGCGTACTTATATAAACTGCAACTATTTTATGCCAAACATTTTGATTATTGAGGATGATGCAGCATTTTGTCAGATGTTACAGAAATTCTTAACAAAACATAATTTTACAGTACACATTAGTTATACTGTTCCCGATGCTAAGTTAAAACTTAAAGAGAATAGTTTTGATGTAGTGCTAACCGATTTACGTCTTCCAGATTACGATGGTATTCAATTAATTTCAGACATAAAAACTATAAATCAACGCACCCAAGTTATTGTAATGACTGGCTATGCAGAAGTTGGTACTGCAGTAGAAGCGATGCGAAAGGGCGCGTTTGATTATATCGCCAAACCATTTACCCCAGATGATATTATAGAAATTATAACCAAAGCATTAAAGTCTGTTATCGGCGTAGCGCGCGATTTACACAAACCTCAAAAGGCTATAAGTGAAAAGAAGCAGAAGCTTGAAGTAGCCCAAACAGAGCATACAATTGTAAAGGGAAGAAGCGATGCTTCAAAAAAATTGCATGAATATGTCAACTTAGTGGCACCTACTGATATGTCTGTTTTAATTACAGGTGAGAGCGGCACAGGTAAAGAAGTTGTTGCAAAAGCGATACACGATAGCAGTAAACGTAAAGATTTTAATTACATAGCAGTAGATTGCGGAGCCATACCAAAAGAGCTAGCAACAAGTGAGTTTTTTGGGCATGTTAAAGGAAGTTTTACAGGTGCTGTAGAAGATAAAATGGGCAATTTTGAAGCTGCGAATGGGGGTACTCTTTTCTTAGATGAAGTTGGAAATTTATCTTACGAAAATCAAATTCAGCTGTTGCGAGCGTTGCAAGAACGTAAGATAAAACGAGTGGGCAGTACCAAGGAGATTAAAGTAGATCTGCGAATTATTACGGCTACTAATGAAGATTTGAATACTGCCGTTGAAAAGGGCACTTTTCGAGAAGATTTATTTCACCGTTTAAACGAATTTTCTATTCAAATTCCGTCTTTAGAAGAACGCCATGAAGATTTGATTTTATTTTCAGAGTTCTTCTTAGAAAAAGCAAATAAAAGTCTTAATAGAAATGTTTCTGGCTTTTCAGAAGAGGTATGGAATGCTTTTAGAAACTACCATTGGCCTGGTAATCTAAGAGAGCTGAAAAATGTGGTAAAAAGGGCAGTACTTTTAACTGTTGGTGACGAAATAGAAATACAAGTATTACCTAAAGAGGTGATCGAATCTAGTGAAAAGCCTATAGCTGAAGATAATTTTTCAAAATCAGAGTTTGAAAAAGACCGCATTATAAAGGCGTTGAAAAAGACTAATTTTAATAAGTCAAAAGCAGCTAAGCTATTACAAGTGACCAGAAAAACCCTCTATAATAAGATTAATCATTACAATTTAGACTTGTAGATTACTTTCCATTTCTATAATTAAATCACCAACTTTTCTTTTAACAAATTGTAAAGCATCTACTAATTTGTCTTTGTTCATAGATTCAGGTTTAGCAAGCTCTAAACATTCTAATAAAGAAACTATTGCAATTGCTTTAAGTTGCCTAAACATGGGTAGCATACGGTGAGCAACATCATTAATTTGAGGGTAATTGTTTGCTGTAATACCGTTTTCTAACAAAATCATATTTTCTTTTGTGTCTCTTAAAAAAGTCTTTAAAATAGAGTTCACCGCAGAATCATTTGCCCCTAAGAACGATTGTATAATTTCTAAATTATAGTTTACAAAAGATTCTTGATGGTCAAACTGTGTGGCATGCGTTGTTGTAAGTGTTTTAGATTTAAAAGTTTTTTCGGTTTTAAAACCAAGTAGTTTTAGCATGCTTACTAGCTCTTGTTTCGAAAATGGTTTTTCTAGAACTTGGCTAAATCCTGTTGAAATATATGCCTCGGGTTCTAAATCTCTTTTACCCGTCATTGCTATAATTGGTTGTTTGTTGTAATGTTTGTACTTGCCCGATTTTAGTTCTTCTAAAACTTTAAAACCATTTATTTGGGGCATTTGAATATCAGTAAGTACCAGATCATACACCAAATGAGAATCTTGCTCTATTTCAGAAAAATTGGTAAAGGTACTAGCGGTAATACCCATGCCTTCTGCTAGTTCTCGAAGCATTTCTAGTAAGGCAGTATCATCATCTATAATTAGTATCTTAAGTTTTGGTACTAAGAGGTTAGCTTCAAAACTCGAGGTATATAATTCGTCTGTTAAACTTAAGGGTAGTTGAAAACTAAAAGTACTTCCTTTATTTAATTTACTTTCTAAGCTGAGCTTTCCGCCTAATAATTCTGTCAATTTTTTAGAAATGGTTAAACCAAGCCCATAACCACCAAATTTTTTTTCTGTAGTAGCTTCTGCTTGTGTAAATTCTTCAAAAATAAGGTGTTGTTTTTCTTTTGCAATGCCAATGCCAGTATCCTTAATTTCTATATGAACTTCAATAAGGTTATCTTTTATTTTATGGGTTTTAGCAGAAATTTTGACATGCCCTTCTTTTGTAAATTTAAAGGCATTTCCAATAAGGTTTGTTAGTATTTGGCGTATTCTAAACGGATCTCCTAATACGGTTTGTTTTAAAATCAAATCAATATCTAGAAATAACGCTATATTTTTATTCTTATGAATCTCTTTAATTGATTTTGCTGTTTCTTCAATTAAATCTGCGGCAATAAAAGGTATATTTTCAATGTTTAATTTACCGCCTTCTAGTTTTGAAAATTCTAATAAATCGTTAACCAAACTGTTTACATATTCGGCAGATGACTTTATTGTTGAAATATAACGTGTTTGTTTTTTTGATAAAGGTGTGGCTTGCATAAGCTCGGTATATCCAGAAATAGTGTTTAATGGTGTACGCAAATCATGACTTACCGTTGACATCAATTGTTCTCTGCTTTTTAAGAGTGATTCGGAATATTTTTTCTCTTTTTCTAATTTTTGACGGTAGGTTTGTACCCGCCAAAAATCACGATTAATTAAAAAAGAAAATAGACTAACAATAATTAACCCTATTAAAGCGGTGAAACCTGCCAAACGGATACTTCGTTTAAGGGCTAATTTTTTTTTCAAACTGTCGTTATAAGAGCTAACCAAAATTTCTTGTTCGAAGGCTGCAATTATTTGGCGCAACTGCTGTGATAGCTCAAGATCGGTAGAATTAATTTCAGATTCTTTTTGTGTTAAAAATTGTTGCGCATTAGAATCGGTTTTTTTTGCTTTGGCGAGCAAAAGCTTAGAAGTTTTTATAATGGAATCGACTTGTTTTGCGTTTTCAATTTTATTGTTGTTCTCAGGCACATTGGCATTTAAATAATCTGCTACATCTCTAATTACTTTTTGCGCTTTTGGTGATAATTCTTTAATATTTGGCGCTAAGCCTTCGGCAGTAATTTTACCAAGAGAAGCTTCCATTTTAGAGAATTCTTCAATCGCATTGTCTATGGCATTGTGCGCATCGTTTTTAACCCTTAAATTAATAAGTTCGTTAATGTTAGCTAGCTTTTGTTGTAGAAGAAAATGAACGCTGTCTAAAAGTATTTTTTGATTTTTATTATTTGTAAGCTGTTTTAGCGTGTCAATTTTAGTTGAAATAGAGTCTATTTTTAGTGAATAAGCCTTAAAATTCTCTTGTGTTTTATCTTGTAGTGCAAGTTTAGAAAGACTTTCGGCTTCGTAAAGATAGGTTAGAAAAGAGCTTGTTTTAAGCAGTTTTAGGTCATTGTCTTTTGCAGTTTTTCGAGATAAATAGGTGCTTATCTCTGAATAAATAAAGTACCCAGAACTTAAGGCAAGTATCGCTAAAACCAAATAACTGAAAATAATTTTAAAGGTAAATCTGTTCTTTGGTTTTTGTTGCATAGCACGCGCTGCCTAATTATCTTATAAGACATACGTATTTAAACGCTGTTTTGATTTTTAAGATCAATTTATAATTTATTGATTTTTTGTTGAAAAAGTTGAATTTCAAATGTACATTTGCCGCATCTCAAAGGGGTGCTTGTTCAATTCAGGCTGAGATTATACCCAATGAACCTGAGCAGGTAATGCTGCTAAGGGATGCGCTTTGCGCCTACTTAGAGTTTCTAAGTCCGTTTTTGGGCAATATCATTTTTTAATTTTAAGAATAATTACCCCTTTTATTCGTCACTAAATACGAAGGTCGAATGAAAATTATTGTAAGAATAGCAGTATTATTTGGGTTTGTTATGGTCTCAATGGCACAGGAACAACAACAAGATACAATTGCAGTAAAAAAGGTGGTTTTAGATGAAGTTTTTGTTTCGGCTATTCGGGTTACCAATCAAACCCCTGTTACGTTTAGTAATCTTACCAAAGAGGAAATTAAGTCTCGAAATTTAGGACAAGATATTCCTATTCTCTTAAATTTTTTACCCTCTGTAGTCACTACGTCTGATGCGGGTGCTGGAGTTGGTTATACTGGCATAAGAGTTAGAGGTAGCGACGCAACAAGGGTTAATGTTACTATTAATGGTATACCTTATAACGATGCTGAATCTCATGGCACTTTTTGGGTTAATATGCCAGATTTTGCATCTTCTACCCAAAGTTTACAATTGCAAAGAGGTGTAGGCACTTCAACAAATGGAGCAGGGGCGTTTGGGGCGAGTTTAAATATATTAACCGATGCAATCTCTGAAGATGTATTTGGTGAAGTTTCTTCATCATTTGGCAGCTTTAATACATTAAAAAACACACTAAAATTTAGTACTGGTTTGTTAAACGATCATGTAGAAATTGCAGGACGATTATCAAAAATTACTTCAGATGGGTATATTGATAGGGCATCTTCAAAACTTGATTCATATTTTCTTCAAGCCAGCTATAAAGATGAAAATACCCTCTTAAAGGCATTGTTGTTTGGGGGTCAAGAGGTTACGTATCAATCTTGGTATGGGTTTAATGCGGTAGATGTAAACGCTATTGGTGAAGATGGCAATATTATGAGTAATAGACGATTTAATATAGCTGGTGCACGTTTTGATAATGACGGAAATTCAGAGGGGTTTTATGAAAATCAAGTGGACGATTATAAACAAAATCATGCCCAGTTATTATGGAATGAAACTATTACTTCTAATTGGTCCTCAAATTTAGCTTTTCATTTTACACGTGGTAAGGGGTTTTTTGAAGAATATGTAGACGAATGGCTCTATACCAATGTCTATTTTAGAGATGATGCTAAATTAGAGTTTATCGGTAGAGACAATTTTACACTAAATGGTGAAGAAATAAGCGCTACAGATTATATTAGACGTCGTTGGCTTGATAATAAATTTTATGGAACCGTTTTTTCGGCAAATTATGTAGATGATGCTTTAAATTTTATCGTTGGCGGAGGTTATAACAAGTATGAGGGTGGTCATTTCGGCGAAGTAATTTGGACTCAATTTAACAATGCCGCCGGTATTCGAGATCGATATTACGATGACAGCTCAACCAAAACAGATTTTAATCTCTACACCAAAGCAAATTATAATCTTAGCAATAAGTGGCGAATTTATGCAGATTTACAGTACCGAAGGGTGACGTATGCTGCGAACGGAAATGATACTGGTTTAGTTGATGATAACTTCAATTTTTACAATCCAAAAGCGGGTATTAACTATAAATTGAACAATGCGAATAATCTGTATTTTTCTTTTGCCTTAGCGAATAGAGAACCCAATAGAAATGATTACGAAAATGGAAACCCAAAACCTGAGCGACTTAACGATTTTGAGTTAGGTTGGCGCTATGTAACTTCAGACATTCAAGTAAATACCAATGCCTATTATATGAAATATAATAACCAATTGGTGCTCACAGGTGCGCTTAATGATGTTGGAGCACCTTTACGCGAAAACATAGGTGATAGCTATCGCTTGGGCTTTGAAATAGATGCAAGTATGAGTTTAGGTTCGCAATTTAGATGGAACCCTAACATTGCCTTGAGTATAAACAAAAACAAAGATTTTAATTTTCAGCGTGATGGGGTTCTGCAAAATTTAGGAGATACAAATATTGCTTTTTCGCCCAATGTAGTTATCTCAAATCAAGTGTCTTATAGGCCTTCTGAACAGCTTCAATTTTCTCTGCTTAACAAATATGTGGGTAAACAATATATGGGTAATATTGATGCAGAAAGTTCCGTGTTAGAGGCATATTCACAATCAGATTTTAACATACAGTATGTTATTAATTGTGATTCGTTTATTAAAAACATCACCCTATCTGGTTTGGTTAATAATATCTTTGATCAGAAGAATATAACAAATGGTTATTTTTTTACGTTCGATGATAATTTTTCAAATCCAGGAGTAATTACTACCGTTGAAGGAGCAGGGTATTATCCGCAAGCCGGAGTTAATTTTCTGATAGGTGCTACAGTTCATTTTTAACAGTAAAAATAGTATGCATAATTTGTAGTTAAATACAAATTATGGGTTTAACAAAAAGGTAATGATGCTTGTAGGCGTCTAAAAAAAGTAATTTTTAAGGGGGCAGGTATTTTAAGAGATTATTTTCTAATTTGAGATAACCACCGCGTTGCTGCCATTATAAGATGCTCTGTACTCTAACATATCATAATACCGTGCACCGTCATCAGGTCGATTTAGCATTTGTCCGGTTATGGTGCTGTATTCATAGTCATCGCAGGGGCAGGTAGCAATATTTGAGCTTAATTGCATAGTAGAGCAGTTGTTTGGGGCGTGGTTAGGGCAGCTAGCTTCAAAAACTCTAAAGACATTAATATTGGTTTGGGTTACAAATGCCCCGCGCGTACCCACTGAGGCATTACCTATAAATACAGAGCTGCCCGGGTTAGTTAATGAGTTGTAGAGGGGTAGGTTTAGATTAATATCAAAACGAAACCCAATCTCTTGTAAGTAGGGGTTTCTATTGGTGGCGTTTTTCTCACAAGAAAACATACTTAGTATTATAATAAAAATACATATTTGTTTCATATTTAGGTTTTTAATGATAAGAAATTTGCTGCAAATTTGAACAAAAAAAATGTATATTTGTGGTAAATCCTCTTTAAAAGCATTGTTTTAACATTGTCTAAATAGGGGATTTTCTTATTTTTAAACGGCGAAATTATGAGTAACGTATCCTATTACACAGAAGAAGGATTAAAAAAACTAAGAGAGGAACTGAATCAACTAAGAGATGTTGAGCGACCTAAAGCATCAGCGGCGATAGCTGAGGCAAGAGACAAGGGAGATTTGTCTGAAAATGCGGAGTATGATGCTGCAAAAGAAGCACAAGGCCTTTTAGAATTGAGAATTTCAAAAATGGAAGCTGTACTCGCCAATGCCCGTTTAATTGATGAATCGCAACTAGATACCTCTAAGATTTTAATTTTATCTACCGTAAAGCTCAAAAATCAAAATAATGGGGTAGAAATGAAGTATACCTTAGTGGCTGAAAGTGAAGCTGATTTGAAGACTGGAAAAATTTCTGTAAACTCTCCAATAGGTAAAGGTCTGCTAGGAAAACAAGTAGGCGATGTGGCAGAAATTAGGGTGCCAAATGGGACGCTAAAATTTGATATTTTGGAAATTTCTAGAAGCTAATTTTTTGTTTTGTTAAGGCAAAATTTTAGTCGTTCGCAAGAAAAAAATACTCCGTTTGCTTGCTGCGCGTTTCAAAAAAGTAAGCTTTTAATACTAAGAGTTTGTAGTTAAAAGATACGCTAATTATTTGAACTAAATTCCGGTAGGTTTAGCTTAGGAAAACCGAACTATTTTCAACAAAATAAATCGACTATAAATTACGATTTGTATATGGTTTGGGTACATCGTACAATTTTAAGCCTTGCAGTAGCTTTTTTATACTTTACTTTGGTTACCTGAGCATTTTGTTGTTTTAACTTTGTTTCAAATGGCACCTTCAAAATACCATATTTAAAGCTCATAAAAATTTATAATTATACTTTTAAAAAGATGATTTGCTGTATTTGAATAGTATTTTTTTAGATTTAACCTGCATTTCAGAAATAAGAAAACATGGCAAGCATATTTACAAAAATTATTAATGGCGATATACCAAGCTACAAAATAGCGGAAGATGAAAATTTCTATGCTTTTTTAGATATTAACCCAAATGCCAAAGGACATACGCTGTGCATTCCTAAAAAAGAGGTTGATAAAATTATGGATTTAGATGAAGAAACCTATTTAGGGCTTATGCTATTTTCGCGAAAAATAGGAAAAGCTATAGAAGCCGCAATTGAATGTAAGCGAGTTGGTATTACCGTAATTGGTTTAGAAGTACCTCATGTACACGTACATTTAATACCTTTAAATGAGATGAAAGAGGCTACTTTTCTTAATAAAATAGCACTTGAAAAGACAGATTTCGAAACAATTGCTGCAAAAATTAGGGCTAAATTGCAATAATATCTGCAAAAAATAAATACAAAATAATTGCAATAACTATAATACCACCTGCCAAAAGCATATAAAACAAGTTGTTAAATTTTAAAGACGATTTTTCTGGACTAATTGTTTTTTTATAATAACTAAATATTCGCTCAATATCATCGGTCCATAACGATGGGTAAATATCTGATTTGCACTTAGTACATAAAATTTGATTAGAAATATCATGGGTAGTTTTGTCAAAAAACATACCGTATTTATGTTTCTGATAAAAGGTGAGTTTAAGGTCTTGATTAAAGCATTCTGGGCAATTGCAAGAAAGCTCTATCTCTTTAATAACGACCAATTTTTCGGTTGCCATATGTTATGAATTTACTTTAAACAAAATTTGCATGGTTGTACCTTCTTTACTTGAAGATAAAACCTTTATTTTTCCCTTATGGTATTCTTCAACAATTCTTTTTACCAACGATAGGCCAAGACCCCAACCTCTTTTTTTAGAAGTATGTCCGGGTGTAAATATAGCTTTATAGTTGTTTTTGGCAATACCAGATCCGGTATCAGAGACTAAAACAGTTACAAAATTGCCATTTGGCACGATACTAATGCTTATGCTACCTTTTCCGCGCATTGCATCAATTCCGTTTTTAACCAAATTCTCAATGGTCCAATTATAAAGCGGGCGGTTTAATAAGACCCTAACGCTTTCAATTTCAGTGTTAAAAGAAAAATCAATCAATTTTGAACTTCTCAACTTTAAATAGTCTAAAGCATCTCGGGTTTCTTTTACGATATCATGCTCCGCTAAAGTAGGTAAAGAGCCTATTTTTGAAAAACGTTCAGTAATGGTTTCTAATCTAGCAATGTCTTTTTCTATTTCTCTTGTAATTTCAGAATTTATATTCTCAAGCTTTAACAGTTCGTTCCATCCTAAAAGTGAAGACAATGGTGTTCCAATTTGGTGTGCAGTTTCTTTTGCCATGCCCGCCCATAGCTTATTTTGTTCAGAGGCTTTGTTAGTTTTAAAAAAGAAGAAAATAAGCGCAGCAAAAAGAAAAATAATAAGTAATAGTGCTAAAGGATAGTATTTTAATTTATTAAGTACCTCAGAATTTCCGTAGTATAAAGTTTGTAGATGATCGCCGTTGTCATCAATTAAAATAGGGTCATTTTCGCTTTTAAATTGCTTTATTTTTCTTTGAATGTATACGCTATCTTTTGCATTTTTTTCTGAAATATTTTTTGTTTTTATAGAGCCGTCTTTATTTACTGAAATCATGGGTGTGGAGTTATTATTCTGAAACACCTTAAGCGTAAGGTTTCCAAGCTCCATAGTTTCAGAAGATTTTAAAAGTTCTAATTGAGCAGTAGCCCAAATTTCCATTTTGTGACGCTCTTCTTCTTTAAATTTTTTAAAAAAGCTGTTGGTATTCCATAAAATAAGACTGACAATAGCAAAAGAAGCTACTAGAAAAATTAGCTTTGTGGTCTTCTTTTTTTGGTTAAAATTCATGCAATAACTCTTGTAGTTCAAAGATAAGTCAATTTCAAATACCATAATCAAACCTAAATTATACCTTCATATACACTGATAAACAAATAGCTTCTGGTAGTGGTTTTAAATTAATAAAACTGATGGCGTAGGTAAATTTAGTAAAGAGATCACCGTTTTCTTTGGTGCATGCAAGGTATGAGGCTAGTTTAAATTAAACGTGGAGCACCTTATAGCTTCTTTAAAAAAATATATTGCTGATAAAGTTTGATAACTTATTTTCTATTTGTTAGGTGAATTATCGGATTAAAAGTACTTTTAAAATCTAAATAATTAGTACACATATAATTCATAGTCATGGAAATTGAAGGAAAAATTAAAATGGTCGGAGAGACCCAAACTTTTGGTAACAATGGTTTTCGTAAAAGAGAGCTTGTTGTAACTACTGAAGAGCAATACCCACAACATATTATGGTGGAGTTTGTTCAAGATAAGACCGATTTATTGAATAATTTTGCCATTGGGCAACCCGTTAAAATAGGCATCAATATTAGAGGCCGTGAGTGGACTAATCCACAAGGTGAAGTAAAATATTTTAATTCAATTCAAGGTTGGCGTATTGAAAGTACTCAAGTAGCGCAGCCTGCACAAGGTATGCCACCAGTACCACCGGCAGAAGCGTTTGCACCTGCAGACAACCTTAATGAAGAAGAGCATGATGATTTGCCTTTTTAATTAGAATTTAATGTTTTTTTATCAAAAACCTATTTTGTTTCTAAGCAGAATGGGTTTTTGCTATTTTTAATGTTGGTGTAACGCGTGTAAGTACCGCTTTTATTAAAGTATAAAAACAATGTTTTGACGAGAGATAGTAATTATAAGCCAGTTAGATTATTGACCGATAGGCTGGCGTTTCCGAATGCTGAAAATGCCAATGAAGAGGGTCTTTTAGCGGTAGGAGGCGATTTGTCTTTAGAGCGATTAATGTTGGCATATAAATCTGGAATTTTCCCTTGGTTTAATGATGATTCGCCTATTTTATGGTGGTGTCCAGATCCTAGGATGGTCTTATTTCCAGATAAGATAAAAATCTCCAACAGCATGAAGAAAGTCATAAAAAATAAGCAGTTTAGCCTAACTAAAAACGCATGCTTTGAAGCTGTAATTGACGAATGTGCGCATATCAAACGAAGTGGGCAAAACGGCACCTGGATTACTTCAGAGATGAAAAAATCATACCTAGCTTTACATCGCTATGGTTATGCCGTTTCCTATGAAGTTTGGGAGAATGACTTCCTTGTTGGCGGTTTGTATGGTGTTGATTTAGGTCATGTGTTTTGTGGCGAAAGTATGTTTAGTAGAACGAGTAATGCATCTAAATTCGCATTTATTAAGCTAGCGCAAGATTGTCAAAAAAACAAATATCAACTCATCGATTGCCAAGTTTACACCAAGCATCTTGAAAGTTTAGGAGCAGAAAAAATGAGTAGGTCAAATTTTTTAAATATTTTAAAAGGTAAAAACATATAGTCTACTTGGTACAACTAGTTGTAAATTATCGCAAAGCCTTTATTTCTTAAAACAAGAAAAAAATCTTGTTTTAATAGCCTAGCTTAATAGGTATAACTTGGGTTCGTAAATAGGGTATAAGACTATGCTTTTAGGGTACTACTTATAGCATATACTTGTATCGACCTTCTGAATTAAAAATAATCTTACGAAACTGAACTTTTTTTTCTTTTTTAGCCCTAATGGTGGCTTCGTAATTTATACTTGGTAAAAGAAGATTTTGAAAAGCATCTTTAACTGTTTTTTTAAGCTCATTTTCATGAATAACAGGATATATCTGCTTTAATTTTCGAATATTATATGAGGTAAAATTAGTTTCAAGATAGCTAGTAATTGCTTCAAAAGCATCTTCAGGTATATCAATAGACTTTATTTCTATTTCAATATACTTTGGTATTCCTGTTTGGTTAAACCCAATACCGTACCACAAGCGATCTTTTTTAAACCTTGCCCTATAAGAGGCTTTAGAGCTATTAATTTCTTTATAAAACCGAGTGTGTTTAATGTCTTTAAGATTAGTTGTAATATAGTCTAAAGCGGGCTCAGGAAACTTATTTTTTTTTATTCGGTGTGCTTTTTCATTGGTTTGTTGTGCAGCGGTAAAACAGTGCGTAAGTACCAAAAAAAGTACAGCTAATATGCGTGCCTTATTTTTCATTTTATAATCTAGTTTGTTTATAAACGTAGAACTATTAAACCTCATTGTATCTAAAGCATGCCATTTCATGATCGTTAACCATGCCGATTGCTTGCATAAAGGCATATATCACCGTACTACCAACAAATTTAAAACCTCTTTTTTTTAAATCTTTGCTTATCGTATCCGATAATTTGGTGTTTGCTGGCCCTTCTTGGTAATTTTTTAATTTATTTTTTATGGGTTTGTGGTCTACAAAGTCCCAGAGGTACGAACTAAAACTATCAAACTCTTCCTGTACTAGTATAAATGCTTTTGCATTAGTAACGGTCGCATTTACCTTTAATTTGTTTCTGATAATGCCAGCATCTTGTAACAATGCATCTTTTTTTTTCTGATCGTAGTTGGCAATTTTGTGGTAATCAAAATGATCAAAAGCTTTTCTGAAATTTTCACGCTTTTTAAGAATAGTAATCCAACTTAACCCGGCCTGAAAGGTCTCAAGAACAAGAAATTCAAATAATGTAGCATCATCTTTTACGGGTACACCCCATTCTAAGTCGTGGTAAGTTTCATAAAGTGCACTGCCCATGCACCAGCCGCATTTGTGTTTTTTCATAGATGAAATTTAAGCATAAAATGGTAGCTGTGGTAGCTGTTTTTAAATTTTTAAAATAATGAAACGTAAGCTTCTTTGAAAAGCAGCAACTAATATAATTTTGTGTACTATTTTATAAAATCTAAATTAATTTTAATTCGATAAAAGACAGTAATGCCAGATATATCTAAAGAAAAAATTAGCAAAGAGCTTATTCAGCAGAGTTTAGCAAAATCATTTTCATATGAAGCATATAGGGTTTTAGTTTCAGAATTGGCTGAAGAAGGAAAATCAACAGGCTTAGAACAATCAGAAGCGCTAACTACCTATACCCAATTAAATAATAAACGCATGAAGCGTTGGGATAAAACCTTAAAACTAGAAGACAAAAGTTTAGAAGCCATTACGCAATTAAAGCGAAAAATTACTTGGTTGGTTTTAACAGAAAGTTGGTGTGGTGATGCAGCGCCAGCATTACCTGTTATGCATAAATTGGCAGAACTAAACTCAAACTTAACCTTAAAAATTGTGCTTAGAGATGAAAATGATGCTTTAATGAATCAACTTTTAACAAACGGTAGTAGATCTATTCCAAAGTTGGTAGCCATTGATGATGTTACCCATACCGTGATTGCGGAATGGGGTCCGCGGTCTGCCGCAGCTACTAAATTAGTTGAAGATTACAAATTAAAACATGGAAAACTAAGCCCCGAATTTAAACAAGAATTACAAAGTTGGTATAATAAAGACAAAGGGCAAAGCTTAGTTAAAGATTTACTAGCGAGCCTTACCTTGAAATAAATAGGTAATAGAACCTTTTTGTTGAGAATTTTCTGAAGCACTAAAACGAGCTTTATAGGCATATTTAATTGCATTTTCAACCAAACAGCCGTTTGAGGTATCGGAGCTTTTGGCGTTAAAATAGGCATCTACTACATTGCCATTAGCATCAACAGAAATATTAACGACTACTTTGCCGCCTTCTATGCAGGTGTAAATTGGAGGAGGAAGTACGTAGTTGTTTCTGTTTACTAAGGAGTAAGAAACAGATGTTTTTCGCGCAGAGAGGTTGTTGGTAAATTCTTTTTTTTCAGCCTCTTTTTCTCCTAATTTTTGTTTGGCTTCTTCGCGCTTTTTCTTTAACTCTTTTATGCGCTCGGCATATTCATTGGAGGCACCTGTTTCGTTTTGTTCTCCATCGTTTAATAAGGCTTTTTCTGCCATTATTTCTTCTAAAGTTTGAAGCGGTTCTGGATTTCCGTAAGAAGGTTTTGCGGTTTCATTAAAAGCTAAATGGCTTTTAACTGGAGCTGCATTTGATTTTTGTTCTAAGCGTTCTTTTTCTTTCAATAAATCTTCAATATCTTCTTCAGCAAGCATCATTTCAACAATATATTCATCTTCAACCTTGTCCGATTTTCCTAGGCTAATGTTAAATAGTGTTAGCACTATGATACCCATAGAAAATAAAGTGATTAAAAGGGATAATTGCTTACGATTCAGATTCATAGTGATATAACCTCAATTTCTTTAAAATATTTAATTTTTTCGTTAAACGGAATAAAGAAAACCTAGGATTATCTTAGTTTAAGTCTTTACCTAGTAACTTTTCTTCAAAAACCGAAGGGGCTACGGCATTATCTACGTTGAAATCTCCTATTTTGGTTCTTTTTAGCGAGGTTAAATGTGCGCCAGAATTTAAGGCTTTACCAAAATCGTATGCAAGAGAACGTATATATGTGCCCTTGCTACACACAACTCTAAAGTGGATGCTTGTATTATCTTTACCTGTAATTTCAAACGCTGAAATATGTACATTTCTCTTTTTTATGTTCACTTCAATTCCTTCACGAGCATATTCATAAAGTCGTTTTCCGTCTTTTTTTAAAGCAGAAAAAATGGGTGGAGTTTGTTCAATATTACCTATAAATTGGGGTAAGGTTTTTTCAATTAAGGCATCTGTAATATGTGTAGTTGAAAATGTTTCATCAATACTAGTTTCTAAGTCATAAGAGGGTGTGGTTGCGCCCAGCATAATAGTACCAGTATATTCTTTAATTTGACCTTGAAGTTCAGCGATGGTTTTAGTAAATTTTCCTGTACAAATTAAAAGCAAACCTGTGGCTAAAGGGTCTAAGGTGCCAGCATGACCAATTTTAATTTTTTTTAAATCAAATTTTTTTTTGATGACCCATTTAAGTTTATTAACGGCTTGAAATGAGGTCCAGCCTAGTGGTTTGTCAATAAGCAGTACTTGCCCGTTTAAGAAATCTTCTTTTGTTTTTGTGTGCATTTTAAAGTAGAATATAAGGGGCTTTAAAAATTTGAAGCTACAAAACTATATAGAATGGCAATAAAGCCAACAATAAGGCAGTACACAGAGAAATAAGAGAGTTTACTTTTCTTTACTAATTGAATCATCCATGTGCAAGCGGCTAAGCCTGCTAAAAATGCTGCAATAAATCCGGCGGCCATGGCAACACTATTTTCACTTGTAAAGGTAAGATCTCCGCTTAAGAGGTCTTTTCCTATTTTGCCAAAAATTAATGGCACAACCATTAAGAAAGAAAATCGTGCTGCTTTTGTTTTGTCTACACCCAGCAGTACAGATGTTGAAATGGTGGCGCCACTTCTTGAAATGCCCGGTAACATAGCTATTGCCTGTGCTATTCCTACAATAATTGCATTTTTAAAATTTACTGGTTTTTCGGTGTCTTTTGCTTTATCAGCAAAATAGAGTAGTACCGCCGTAATTAATAGCATAAAGCCTACAAAGCGAATATTACCTCCAAAAAAAGATTCTAATTGTTCTTCAAAAAACAAACCTACAAATACAGCAGGTAGCATAGAGAGTATTATTTTTAAAGAAAATTGTGTTTCTTCATTCCATTTTAAACTAAAAAGACCCGATAAAATTTGCCAAATATCTTTTCTAAAGACAACAATAGTACTTAAAGCTGTAGCAAAATGTAATACTACTGTAAAAAGAAGGCTTTCTTCGGGTATTGAGTCGTCGCCTAAAATAGCTTTGCCCAATTCTAAATGCCCACTAGAAGATACCGGAAGAAACTCAGTTAAACCTTGTATAATGCCTAAAATAATGGCGTCTAAAGTATCCAATTAATTTTTGTTCTTATGTGGATTTAATAATATCGCATACACCTCAATACCTAGGCCAATGAGTACTAGGGTAGGCGCTAAACGAATACGTCTAAAACTATAGATATCGTTGTTAAAAACATTTGGATCGTTACTACCGCCTCCGCTCATTAACATAAAGCCTACAGCTATAAATGCCAAGCCAATAAATAGAAACAAATAGTTTTTCTTTTGAAAAATGAACTCTTGTTTCGATTGATCTTCTTTATATTGTCTTTTTTTACTCATGCAGCAAAGTTAATAATATAATTCATCTGTTCTTAAATTTAAGAAACGTTGTGTGGCAAGATAGGTGCTTATTAACGAAATAAATAAGCCTAAAACAAATACGCTAAGAAAAAGAAGTGCGATCATATTGGGGTCGTTTAATAAGCCTAAATCAGGAAAATTAGTATTTAAATAATATAGTGATAGGGCTATGCCAAGCATGGCTACAAATGAACCTAGCATACCTAGCTTAATGTTTGTCCATATAAAAGGGCGACGAATAAAAGATTTTGTAGCGCCTACCATTTGCATGGTTTTAATAATAAAACGTTTAGAGTAGATGGATAAACGAATTGAGCTATTAATTAGTAGAACGGCAATAAAAGTAAATATAGCACATGCTACCAGAATCCAAAAACTTAGTTTTTTAACATTATCATTAAGTAAACCTATCAAGGGCTTGTCATAACTAACTTCGTCGACATATGCTTTTTCGGCTATTTCTTTTGCGATATTGGTAATTTGGTCTATACTAACAAAATCGGCATTTAAATTAACATCAATAGAATTTTTAAGAGGGTTGTAGCCCAAAAAGTCGATAAAATTCTCACCAATTTCTTCTGCATGTTTTTCTGCAGCTTCTTCTTTAGAAACAAAAGTTGCTTTTTTAGTGTAGTCGGCCATGGCCAAGCTTTTTTGTAATTGATCAATTTCGACCTCTTTGGCATCTTCGTTTAAAAAGACCGAAATCGTAATTTGTTCTTTAAAGTGATCTGCCATTTTTTTTGCGTTCAACACCAGAAGCCCAAGAATACCTAATAAAAATAAAACCAAAGCAATACTTAAAACTACCGAAAAGTAGCTTGAAATTAGCTTGCGCTTTTGGTATTGTTCAAAAGATTTACCCATATAGCTATAAAATCAAAAGGTAAAGTTAGCAAAGTATTGGCAATACCGAATAATGAACTACGGTAATATTTTATTAAAACTTAAACTTTATGGTGCTTTATTTTTTTGTGTAAAACGACCTTCAAATTTTTACTCTTATAAAGGTGTAAGGCGCCAACAATTAGCAGTGTGTAGTAAGGTATTATTGCGTGTGATAGAAGCGGTTAAATTTATCCTAAAAATTAGTTTTTCGGCTTTTTAGGTGTTATGCATTCAATTACCTTTTAAAAAAGGAATTTTAGATTTACATTGTATCTATTTTTGTTGAAGTTATAGGAGCTAATCATATAATAACCTTACCCTTGTTTTATGCCAAAAACACTCAAAAAAAAGGGTTGCGCGCTGCACGAGACTTTCTGGTACATGTGATGCGAAAATTTATTTAGTACCTAGGGTGTGGTCAGAAATAATCGAATTTTTAGCATTTTATTCATTTTCTGTTTATTTTTTTGGTACTTCAGACACGTCACTACTTAGTAATGCTTTAATTTCTTGTAGTTCATCTTTCATTTCAGATAAGCTAGATAGTTGCGTTTTTATAGCCCCATTTTCTGTTTCTATCGCTTCTAGTTTTGCTAGTAACTGTTTGTTTTGTTCTTTTATTTGCGCCAATTCCGTTTGTTGTTCTTGTATTGCATTGGTAAGAATAGGGATAACCTGAATATAATCTACAGATTTAAACCCTTTTTCGTCTTCATATACCAAACTAGGTAAAACCTTTTCTACTTCTTGAGCAATAAACCCATATTTTATACGTGCATCAAAACCTCTGTCTGTAAATTTTTTATTACGCCAGTTGTACTGTTTTCCTTTTAACAGACTAATTGTTTGCAGGGCATTGTTGTAATTAAGAATATTCTTTTTTAAACGCGCGTCAGAAGAACAAGTTAAGCCTGCCGATAAGTTGCTAGAATTGGCATAAATTTTCCCTACTATTTTTGTGTTACCACATACTTCTAGTTTTTCACCAGGAGTATGAGTGCCTATACCAATATTACCGTTACCCTTAATAACCATTTGTGTTACTCTTACCTTGTCTGCACCTTTTTTAGCAAAAACAATTGATCCATCGGGGTCGTTTTGAGTAAGATCTGTTTTTTCTATGACTAGTGCATCTGTGGTGCTTCCAAAATATCTAGGGTCATAATAGATTTTGGCACCATCACCTACAGGGTTGCTATTTAGTGGTCTCTCCCCAAAAAACCCTATTCCATAGCCACTATTTAATTGTATGCCACCACCGACTATTTCTAATTTTTCACTAGGGGTATCAGTGCCAATACCTATCGTGCCATCTGATTTTATAATAGCTCTTTGCGCATTGTTAGTAGCAAATCTAATGTCTTTTGTTTTAGATGAAATTTCAACATTTCCTTGTTCAGCCCTAAAATTAAAAGATGAAGTGTTAGTACTTCCGTCTCCTATATATCCCATTCTAGTAGCGTTTGCCGTTCTAAAATCGATATATGCTGCTGCTGCTGTAGGACTTGCGCTACTCGTGTTTGTTAATCGTAGTAAACCAGCACTATTAGAAGAAATCTCTAAAGGATTTTGAGGGGATGTTGTTCCAATACCTACTTTGCCATCTGATTTTATAATAGCTCTATACGCATTGTTAGTAGCAAATTTAATGTCTTTTGTTTTAGATGAAATGTCAACATCTCCTTGTTCAGCCCTAAAATTAAAAGAGGTAGAGATAGTACTTCCGTCTCCTATATATCCCATTCTAGTAGCGTTTGCCGTTCTAAAATCGATATATGCTGCTGCTGCTGTAGGACTATCGCTACTCGTGTTTGTTAATTGTAGTAAACGACCATTACTAGTATTTATAGAAATCTCTAAAGGAGATGCAGGGGATGTTGTTCCAATACCTACTTTGCCGTCACCCTTAATAACCATTTGTGTTTTTCTTACATTGTCTTGACCTCTTTTTGCAAAAACAATTCCTCCATCGGGGTCGTTTTGATTATGATCTGTTTTTTCAATCACTAAAGCATCTCTATCTGTCCCTAAAGCGTTATTATCGTAATAAATTCTAGCGGCATCGGCTGTTGCGCCAGCCTTGTAGGATTTTTCAGAATTAAATCCGATTCCATAATGTTGATTTAATCTGATGCCCCCATTATCTATTTCTAATTTTTCAGCAGGGGTATTGGTGCCAATACCTACTTTGCCATCTGATTTTATAATAGCTCTATACGCATTGTTAGTAGCAAATTTAATGTCTTTTGTTTTAGATGAAATGTCAACATCTCCTTGTTCAGCCCTAAAATTAAAAGAGGTAGAGCTAGTACTTCCGTCTCCTATATATCCCATTCTAGTAGCGTTTGCCGTTCTAAAATCGATATATGCTTCTGCCGCTATAGGACTTGCGCTACCCGTGTTTGTTAATTGTAGTATATTACCCTTAGTAGTATTTGTAGAAATCTCTAAAGGAGTTGCAGGGGATGTTGTTCCGATACCTACTTTGCCATTACCATCAATAGAAATTCCTTTAGTTCCGTTATTACCCACTAATTTATGTGTTCCTAAATTAAGATTCTGTGTTGCTTTGTGGTTTCCTAAATTGTCTGCACTACTTGGTACTGCTTGCCATGATGCTAAGCCACTTGCATCTGAGGTTAGTACTTTGCCAGCTCCTGGACTACCACCAGCAATTTTTACCTTACCATTCACATGTAGCGCAGCAGAAGGTGAAATTAAATTGGTTCTTATTCCAATATTTCCGTTTTTATGAAAAACCATGGGGTCTATTCGTGCTGATCCATCATCTTTACGCCAAGAAAATTTATAGCCACTACTACCATCACCCATACCAGTAGTCATAAACCGTATTCGATTTTCATTAGCACCATTAGTAGCACTAAAATCTGGCTTAAAACCAATTCCAACACCACCCACGCTTGAAGAATTTAAAATAAAACCACCATCAACGGTAAGTTTTGCACTTGGTGTTCTTGTTCCAATACCTACATTGCCACCATTTTCGTTTATTATTGTATTCGATGTAGAACCTGAAGAATTTAAATATAAGGTAGAATATGAATTATTATTAAAAGCTCCAATTTCATTACCGTCAATATCTATATGTTGTCCAGTATCTGGTCCAATTCTTAGAACTGGATTTTGATTTAAACCAACATCATCAGTAGCGTTAATATGCAATTTTGCAGTAGGGGTATTGGTACCAATACCTATATCGCCGTTACCCCTAATAACCATTTGTGTTTCTCTTACATTGTCTTGGCCTCTTTTTGCAAAAACAATTCCTCCATCTGGGTCGGTATGGTTAAAATCTGTTTTTTCGATGACCAAAGCATCTTTGTCTACCCCTAAAATGTTATTATCGTAATAGATTCGAGCGGCATCTCGCTTTAGAGCAGCGGGATAGGGTTTTTCAGAATTAAATCCGATTCCATAATGTTCATTTAATTTTATGCCACCGCCGGCTATTTCTAATTTTTCAGTAGGGGTACTGGTGCCAATACCTACATTGCCATCTGATTTTATAATAGCTCTTTGCGCATTGTTAGTAGCAAAACTAATGTCATTTGATTTAGATGAAATTTCAACATCTCCTTGTTCAGCCCTAAAATTAAAAGATGTAGAGTTAACATTTCCGTCTCCTATATATCCCATTCTAGTAGCGTTTGACGTTCTAAAATCGATATATGCTGCTGCTGCTATAGGATTTGCGCTACTTGTGTTTGTTAATCGTAGTAAACCAGCACTATTTGAAGAAATCTCTAAAGGAGTTTGAGGGGATGCTGTTCCAATACCAACATTGCCGCCTTCTTTAAGAAAAAGTCGATAATCATTAACATTGGTTTCTGCGAAGTTTAAACCGTTTCCAGAAAGATTTACATGCCATTTGGTGTCGTTAGTCGTATTTTGAAATGCTAAAAGATTGTGTAGACTACCATTTGCTTTTATCAGTAATGGAAAATCGCTATTTGAAGTGGCTTGATTAATTAAAACTTGTCCGTTACTAGCTTTAACTCTAAGTTCTTCGGTATTATTTGCTTTTAATACCAAATCTTTAGCATCTGTAGTTCCAATAAAATTTACAGTTGGGTCTGTGCCCGCATTTCCATTTAGAGCCCAGCTACTGCCATTTCCTAGGGAGTTCCATTGTGTTCCGTCCCAAATTTTGTTGTTATTTGGAGCGCTGCTATTATCAATCCAAACATCACCAATTACAGGAGCGGTAGGTGCTGTACCACTTGTAGTAACCTTGTCTAAATCGATAACCAACCATTGTGTGCCATCGTAAATTTTAGAAATGTTAGTTGTGGTGTCAAACCATACATCGCCCTCTAATGGAGTAGTAGGAGCAGTACTAGCAGTTTTTACCTGATTGTTTCTTATTTTTTTAATAGTTCCTTTATTGTCTATTACCTTTACGTTTTGCGCATGTAATACACCGCTAAAAGATAAAACAAGTAGTAGAGTGCTTAGTTTTATATAGTTATTCATCTTAATTTTTATATCTCGATATATTTTATAATGTACTAGACTTGCAACAAAAAAACTTGAGTTTTATTGGAGTCGCCCGTCAGCTATTTTAGTGTTATTCATATCTAATTCAAATTCATTTTTAGTTATATGCCCTAAAAAGGAATGTCTTCGTTTTTTATGTGCCCATTTCTATCCGTTTAAAGATGGATATTAGGTTTATACTTTTAAGTAATACTGCTGTCTTGTTTAAGTCTGCTTTCTCTATTTTTCTTGTATGCCCAATACGTTTCGCGATTTACTAAGTATTAAAAGAAGTAGAAAATGAGCCTGAGGTGGTTATAGTTTACCTTTACAAGCATACCTATTGATTTATTTTTTTCTTGTGCATAGCTACTAAAAACAACGAATTAAGAATATAAATCTACTTTTATTTTAACTGTTAATTCATGTAAACCTAAGAGCGTTTTTTACTAATATTTTCAATTTTTGTGGTACTGAAAACATCCAATAAATACGCATCATGTGAGGAAAAAACGTTTTACCAGATGAAAAATTGCATTAAACATACATTTATTGTAAGAAATACCTAATTTATATTTAGGCATATCTTATATGAAACATAATCTTGTACTAGTAGCAGTTACGAGTTTGTTGAAGCGTTTATCTTTAAAATATATTCTGTTGCGTTTTAAAACGAATTTATTGCGGTTTAATTGTAAATAGTTTGCTCAATAATTATAGGGTAGTTAGCTAGCAATTTTTTTTGTTTGGTAATATGAACCTCCTTTAGTGTTTTTTGTTGGTGTTAGCACTTGTTTTTTCATTACATGTAACACCACATACGCGGAAATAGCTATAGATGAAGTACTTTGGGCTGTTACTGTAGAGTTTTATAGATGAGTTGTTTTTAATGTGTGCCAAGGGGTTTGTATACGAAAAGTTGCGTGTAAATGCACGCAACTTTTCGGTTTATGACAAGCTTGTAAAAAAAGGGAAAAACCTCTTAATTAGGCACTTAGCCCCATTTTTTTAGCTATGGTGTTGGCAGCTAGCTTTATTACTTTCTGTTTAATGAATTTCATTTATTTTTAGATTAATTCAAATTACTAGAAAGCAATGCTGTTTTTAAAGTTTTGGCTTAATCCAAAGCAAATGTTTCCACTTTTCTCGTTCTTTTAGTACGAGCGAGATATTAATTCCGAATAACGCTCCTGTTTGTATTAGTTCGCTTATTTCGTCGGGTTCTAAAAATAGGTGAAATAAGAAAATGTGTAGTGTTATTGGTAATAAAAATAAGGCTCCAATAAATCCTGTTCCTTGTATGATGAGCAAAAACCCAAAAAGTAATTCACAAATGCCTAAAACTTGCCAAAAATAGCCTGTTTGTTTTGCACCACTTATGTATAAAATTTTCTGTAAGGTGTTTTCTTTTTCTGGTGATTTAAACTTTTCGGCTTTAGCAACTACTTCTGTTGGAGTTGGATTTTGATTTGCAAATTTTTGTACTCCTCCGTAAATCATAAATCCTCCTAAAAATAGGCGGAATATGACAAACATAATAGGTATCAATTTTTTCATAATTAAAAAGTAGTTACATTTTCATTGGGTTGATACACATAATTAAACGTGTAATATCTTGAATCATTTGCTACAATATCTGGTGTTATTGTTGTTGGTGAATCTTTGTAATAACTCAATATTTCAACTTTTGCAAATTTATTGTCTGCTGTTCTAAATACGATTACTTTTCCTGCAATTGGTTGAATGGAATTTAATTCTGGATTGTAATTGTACCAACCGTTACCTGAACCTGTGGTTATTGCCAAACCTGTGCTGCTATCTTGTACTACAGAAGTTGCTGTTGCAGAAGTAACATTGGCAAAGGTATTATCTACCATATATGCGCCTGCATTTCCTGTTCTTTCGGGTTCTTCTGCAATACCTGATGATGCGCCACCATTTACCAAAATTGTTGTTCCTCTAAAGGCAATATCCCAATCTGTTTCGCTTGTTGTAGTTGCTCCTGTTGAAAAGTCGAATTTTACAAAATCTCCTGATGCTACTGGTGGATTTTGAGTTACATCTAATGTCTGTGGTGCGTGCAAATTAACTACTTGTTCAGACCTTGGCTCTATTAATGGTGTTGTATCATCATCGTTGCTGCAAGCGGTTAGTCCTAAAATGGCTAGTGCCACTACTGTTAAAATTTTAAATGATTTCATTACTCTCATTGGATGTTATAGTTAAAAATTAAAATTAAATGTTCCGTAAATTATTCTACCAGCAATATTGCTAATGTTTTGTGGGTCTTTGAAATTGAATATATTGTCAATTCCAAAACCTATTTGGTACTGTTTATAAATGGTTTTATTTACCGTAAAATCGCAAATGGTATAGCCATTTACAAATTCATCGTATTGGTCTAAATAGCTATTTCCATTCGTGTCGAAAAGTCCAAACTTACTTCTGTATGTAGTTCTTAAATTGGTATCTAAATTCCATTTTGGAATGGTATAAAATATTTTGAAGTTCGCCATGTGACGAGAACGATTGTATAAGCCAAAATAATCGTCTTTTTTTAATCGAAATGAAGGCGAATTTGGTGTAATTCTTGCGAAAACGCGTCTGTTTTCAAAATCACTTTCTGCTTGTTTATCTTTAGCATATAATAGTTGATAGCCTCCTGAAATGGTTACATTTTCATTGAATTTATAATGTGCATTAAATTCAAGTCCTTGTGTATACACTTCATTTACGTTATAGTAACTAAATACATTTTGTCCGTTTGTTTTTCTTGCGATAACTCGTGTATCAATTAAATTTTCAATATCATTTCTAAATATATTAAGGCTTAATTTCAAGTTTGAAAAAGAATTTACGTCAATTCCAAAATTATAGCCCGTAGAACGTTCGGGCTTTAAATTAACATCAAACGCATTAACAGGAACGATAACACTCAATAATTGTCCGTCTGCATCTAATTGCGGAATACGTGTTTTAACTGCATTATAACCTAAAATGGTGTAGCCAACTGTAGCATTCGTAAAATCGAAATACAATTGCCTAAAATCTGGTGTTTTAAAACCATAACCTACAGAACTTTTTATAGCAATTTTATCATTGAGTTTATATCGAATTGCCCCTTTTGGACTGAATTGTGATTGATATTCGTTGTGGTCGTCGAATCTTGCTCCTAAAATGATGTTTATTTTTTCGGTTAGATTTCCATCGTATTGCGCATATATGTATGGCGAGTTAAATACAGGTGTTCCCAAAAAATCGGTTCGCTTTAAACGTTCGTGAGTTAACCCAATACCGGCTATAAAAGCATTTTTTTCATTTAATTGATAGGTTGTCCGAAATTCAGGACGCATAAAATTTTGGTTAAAATCACTTGTAAAAAAAGAGTTTCCTATTTCATCATTTAAAAATTCTTCGGCGTTATACTGTGTCGCATAAAACTCTAAATAACCGCTCCATTTTTCATTAAATGTATGGTCTAATTTTGCGAGTGTATTCCATTCGTTAAGTTCACTTTTACCTTTTAAGGTAGCATTAGCTACATTGTCTTGCTTTTGATGATAAAATCTACCTGAAACTAAAAGTTTTGTTTTATCGTTAAAATTATAAGCAATTTTGCTAGTAAGCGTATAATTGCTAAATGGCTCAACCGTATTTACCGCATCGGTATCTACCAAATCGTAACCATCGCTACTAAATCTATTTACAAAAGCGTTGATGCCAAATTTATTTTTCTTGTAATTTAGGTTTGTACTAATATCGTGGGTTGCGAAAGAACCACCTCTATAATTTGCGTTTCCATTTATGCCATCTTTTGGGTCTTCGGTTATTATATTTATAACGCCACCCAAAGCTTCATTGCCATATAAACTTGAAGAAGCCCCTTTTATAATTTCAATTTGTTTGATGTTACCAACGCTAACTCTATTTAAATCTAAAGTTCCTGCACTTCTTCCAACTAATGGAACACCATCGATTAATATAAGCGTGTATTGACTATCTAAACCTTGTAATTGAATGCCTTCGCCACCACCAAAATCAGGCACAGTTATTAAGCCAGTTTGTTCGTTTAAAATATCTGATAAACGAATCGAGTTTATAGCTTTTATCTCTTTTTTTGCAATAATTTGAGCAGGTAATGGTAAAGACGATAATTGTCTTATTGTTCTTGTTGCAGAGATAATAACCTCTTCCAATACTTCAACTTTTGCAAGCTCTTTTTCTTGTTGCGCTACAACACTTTTAAGCGTAAAAAAAAGGAAAAATAAAAAGTAAATTTTATTTGTAATCATTCTAAATAATAATATATTTGCTGCAAATATAAACACTATTTAGAATTATACTAAATAAAAATAATAAAAATTTATAAATAATCAATATTATGAAAAGAGCAGTATTTGCAGCACTTGTTACGTTATTTGTATGTAGTGCAAATGCACAGAACAAAAAAGAAAAAGACCAAAAAGCCATAAAAGCGATGTGTGGTTGCTACGAAGTTGGATTTAACTTTGCAGAGACTTTTAGTTATTCAAAAGACGCAACTTATCAAGCCTCAAAAGTGAAGCACGACAAAGGTTTAGAATGGGTAGAATTGGTAGAGGATAACGACAATAAAATTGTTTTGCAGCATTTATTGATTGTTGGAAAACCTAATGAAGAACGTATTATTAAACATTGGCGACAAGATTGGTTATTTGAAAATACAGACTTTTATATGTTTGATGTGAATAATAAATGGAAATTTGTACAAAAGCCTAAAAGCGACGTAAAAGGCCAATGGACACAAAAAGTATTTCAAGTTGATGACAGTCCACGTTATGAAGGTTCTGCAAGTTGGGTTCACGTAGACGGAAAAAGCTATTGGGAAAACACAACAGATGCACCTTTACCAAGACGTGAATACACAAAACGACAAGATTACGATGTTACGATTAGAACCAACAAACACGAAATTACCAAAGATGGTTGGATTCACGATCAAGATAATGACAAAGTTATTCGTAGCAATGGCAAGGCCGATTTTGTATTAGCACAAGAAAAAGGCTTGAATACCTATGTTAAAGTAGCTGATTCTAAATGCAAATCTGCACAAGATTGGTGGAAAGAAAATCAAGAAATGTGGAGTTTAGTTCGTAATAATTGGGATAAGGTTTTTGCAAAAAAACAAGATTTAGAATTAAAACATAAAGTAGCGGACAAACGATTGTATAAAGTACTTTTTGATTTGGAAACAACCACTAAAAACGAGGAAATCAATAAAGTTATTACCGATTTTGTGAAATAAAGTTTACATCTAAAATGATGAAAAACAGTAAAAAGAGCTAAACCACAGGTTTAGCTCTTTTTTTTGTCTTAAAAATCAAAACCTAAAAGACTTTGCGACCTACTAAAAATACGCAAACCATAGGGTAAAACCCCAAAACCGAATTAATTTTAAGTCTTGTTCAAACCAGTTTTTACGCCTAACTTTTTTAATTTTTTCTTAATTCGTTTGTCACAATAAAGTTCAACAATTACCTCAGAATTTTCTAGGAAAGTTAAGAACTTTGAAATCTCCGTCAGTTTTTTGTCAAGAAATACGTTGTACTTTTTACCAGATTTCATGTTGATTCTCAGGGTAGTATTTAGGCGAAACCCTTGCATAAATCCGATATGTTTTATCTCAGCGTAACTAAATTATTTTCGACTATTAGGCATTATTCCAAAAGGTTTTTCTAATACAAATTTGTCATTATATAAAACCAGATCCCAAGAAGAAAAACGTAAAATGTTATGAAATACTAAACTTGTTGTTGCTATTCCGATAATTAAATTTTTCCAGCTTCTCGGAGGATGTCCGTAAAAATCACCCAGATAAAAAAGTCCAAAAATAAATGCAACTATAACCAATATTGCTCCTAAAGGGAATAATATGTTTTGTTTAATTATAGGTACGGGTTTATTTTTCAAATTGCTTAGAACGTGTTTTAAGCACTAAATTTAGCAAATACACACTAGGTTAGAAATTTCTGCAGAATTTATAAAGTAGGCGAGAGCAAGCAATTACTTATAGCCATTATTGTAACCAGTTTTTTTTATTTTTTTCATTCCAAATAAAAATCTCATTGTATTATTCGGTCGAATAAATAGATGATATAAAAGTACACATATAGAAAAACAAACTAAAAGTAAAAATACATATTTAAACGCGGTATTATCGGGTGTTTGAACAACATAAAAGCCAATAATAACAATAATGGTCTGATGAAGAATATAGAACGGATAAACAGCCTGATTGCAATAGGCTAATAAATTACTTTTTTTATTTAAATATTTTTTACCATATCCTAAACTAGTTAACACCCATGCCCAAGCATTTAAATTTAGTAGTGCAATAAAAATGTAGGTTTGAGGTTTTGTTATCCAATTATCCCATAAATCGAATGGTTCCCAACCATTCCACCTAATTATATTAATGAAAAGAATTAGTAAAAAAGCAGTTCTTAAGTAGAACCGTCTTTTTCGCTCAATTTGCTCAAGAATAATTGGGAATTTGTACATTAATAACCCAATAAAAACAAAAAATATAAAGAACGAATGTTTTGCCCAGTCGTTAATCAAATCGTGCGTAGTTTCAAATCGAGTTGCTAAAAAAGTATAAGGGATTATAGCTAAAAAAATAATTGGAATTATTGCGTAATCTTTATTAAAAAAAAGGTCAAGTTTATTTTGTACGTTCTTTTTACTAAGATATACTGATAATGGTATGGATAAAATATTATAGCAGAATAAATAAGGGATAAACCAAAGATGTAACCAATGAAAATTACCATTTGGGTACCACTTGAACGCTAAAAAAGTTTGATAAAATTCGAGATAATTGAAATCTATTCCTTGTAATTTTCGTTCAAAATAGATTTGAGGTGCAACCAACAAAAACGTCCATATCACAGTTGGGATAATTAGTCTTTTAAATCGTTGATAAAAAAAATGTTTTTGATTCATTTTTTCAAGAAGTATAGCAGAAACAAAACCTGAAACAAGAAATAACAAAGGCATTCTAAATAAGGACATCCAATAGTTTAGTTCCATTAAAACATTGCTTGATGAAACGTCTTTAATATGCCAGTCATTTTCCGCTACAAAAATCATATTTACATGAAATATGAACATCATTAAAATTGCAATAACTCGTAGGAAGTCTATATAGTAGTATCTGTTTTTCATCATATTTAGGCGGGTAAATTAGATGTACGACGATTTAAGTTGGTAAATGTTACTGGTGATTTTAAATTGATGTTAGCGCTTGCGTATAGGCAAAGTAGGCGATTTCGGGCTTTAAACGCATCAAACCGTTACAATTTTGAAGCGGGCTATAGGCTATGAATTTAGGACTATCACGCCTATTTTGTATATACATGGTTAGCGGCTTTTATTACCACCGACTTACTACCTCGATTTTCGTTTTTGGGTTTTTGTCATTCCGTGGATCAATTGCTGTGTTTTCTTTTACTGCCACTATTAATGGCACACCTGTTTCTTTTAAGCACAAATCTATATTATTGTCATTGTCTTTCAAATCTGCCAATTTATATGGTTTTACGACCATTGTATCAGCTCCTATAACCATAGTAACTTTAAAAGCATCAAGTTCATTATCACCAAGCTCATCACCATTAGTAGCTCTTACGCCTCCTGACCATACAGCTTTAACTACAGTTTTCGTTGCTTCTTTTGGACAATCACAGCCAGCTCCTTTTTCAACATATGGGTAGTCTTCGGTTAACGAAAAATATTCTGCATAGCTTAAAACTGGGCCTTCTTCTAGTTGAATTATTTCAGCACTTAGCCCTTTGAAATTAGTCCCAGTTCTACTCATTAAGTCCTCAACAATCTTAACCGATACTGGTGGATTGTCGGGGTGATTTCCGTATTCTCCAATTAGTAAAACGGTTCTAAGCTCAAATTCTTCTAAGGCAGGTAGTAAAGTTACAGCTTCTACTTCGAATGCAGTTCCATCTTTAGTCGTAACTTCAAAGTCGGTAGCGTTGAGGGTAGAAGGATTAACTTCCAACGAAAAAACAATTGGCATTCCATCTTTACCTGGCGCTTTTGAGTATAATGCTCTTGCTATTTGAGGCAAGGCGTTGTCTAACCCAAAAAAAGCTGTTATTATTTTAGCTTCTCTGGTTTTATCAATTTCGGGAACGGAGGACGATAAGCGGATTTCACGATTAGTGCATCCCATAATGATTTCTATTAAAATCAAAATCATCGTCAATTGGATAAATGGTATTTTTATTTTCATATCTCAATAATCTAATTGGTGTACGTATCTATACTGCTACGCTAATCGCAGCTAAGGGTATCGGCTATGAGTGGTTGCGTGGTTTAGCAGTTAACTTTGCAATTACCCGCCAAACTGAAAATCTGCGTAAATTTTCGGAAGTAGGCGAGAACCAACAATTACTTGTAGCCAATGTTAGGCATAGGTTTAATAGACATAATTTTTTCCATTTCTGTTTCGGGGTAATCAATTCCATATATAGATGATGTTACAATACCTATAATCTTATACCCTCTATTTTTATAAAATGTAAGAGCAGATGGGGTAGAAATGAGTTTTAATTTAGGCATCTTCTTTTCAGAGGCATACTTCTCTAAATAATCTAATAACTTTGTCCCTATTCCCATTTTTCGAACAGAATAACTCACATAGAAACCAAGAATACAACCCTTTTTTAATGCAATTGTTCCGATTAATTTTTTGTCTTTTATTACACAAAAAATTAATCTATTCTTCATTTGTTTTCTTATTTGTAAAGGGGTGTTGTATTTTTTCCAAGCATTTATTTGTTCGGCAGAATATTCATTTGGATTTTTATCAGTCACATCAATAATTAAACGGCTTATAGTATCGATATCATCATTAGTCGCTTCTCTTATAAGCATTTTATAGTTTTTTAAAAGGTTTTTGTAAATAAGCACAGTTTTTTGGTTTTGCATTTACTTATTTGTTTCTAATTACACGCTGTGTTTTTCTTTAAACACTTCGTAATGAGACACGTTTCCTGGAAAATCGACTAAATATTTTCTATCATCTTCATGAGCTACAGCCTGTTCGAAATTCGGGCCTGTAAAGTTTGTTATAACATTTAAATCTGTCCAAAAGGTTAATAATTTAAAATAAGTAAAATCATTGTCTGAGCGCTTAAGGAATATAAGTTTTATAAATCCATCTGTTTTTTCATAATCGGGGATGTCACGTTTTTCAATAATGTTTTTATAAATATCTGAATGTTTAATTTTGGTTTTTCCTTCCCAAATTCTTACTGTCATAATAATTATTTAGTTTTTATTTCCTTTATAAATCCACATTGGCATTGTTTCTCCAGCTTTTTTAAAACCAACCTTTTTATAAAAATCGATTGCTTTTCTATCAGCAGTCAACATTTGCATCTAGAAATTTTTATATTTCACTTGAAATTTATCTACTATAATCTTTCCAATTCCTTTGCCTTGATATTCTGTATGAACTAATAAGTGCGGATAATAAACAACCAAATTTCCATCGGATATTGCGTTTTTAGGTCCGACCAATTTTTTTTTTTGTCCCAAGCTGTAATTAAAGAATGAGAATTCAATAATGCATTTCTCAATTCATTTGGCTTTTTAGTTGAGCTCCATTTATTAGCTTTATACCGTTCAAGGATTTGCTCAATATTGATATCTCGTTTCTGAAATTTTAATGTTCATTTTCGATTTGTTGCGTTAAGTTTTTGAATGTGGCGAATTTTGTTAATAGGCACCAACTTTGGTTTTGGAACTTAGCCCTTATTATTTTTATACATTGTTAGCCATTGTTTTTATTCAGTATTCTTTTCAAAACGGCTATTTGTCCATTATGCCAACTTTGGTGTTGCGAAAGCCATAATAAAGCCTCATATTTTGTTTTAACAGCCGGATTTGGAATTTCCGTATCTTTTTCAAGTTCATTATGAGTTATGCTTTCTAGACTTTTAAAAACTACAGATAATGTAAATTCATAAATCTCTAACAATTTCTCCTTTGAAGGTTTTTCATTTTTAAATTCGGTAGGATTCGATTTTGGACCATAAAACTTAATGTAATCAGGAATATTTACTTTTTCTCTAAATTCATCATTTACTCCTGAAATTGAAGCAATTCCGTGTAAGTAATTTGCCAAAATAATATGCCCTATTTGCCAATTCAAGTTGGATTTCAAAACGTCTGGTGTTTCTAACCATTTTTCAGATGAAATATCAGATATCAGTTTATCAGTTTTTTCTTTTGCTAAAGTGATTTGGTCTTTGAGTATTTTCATTAATTATATAGTTTTCGGTCTGTTTTTGTTTAATAATGGCTAATGGTCTCGGCTAAGCTTTGTGCGGAGGCAAGGAAATTTTTCGTTTCCGTCTGCGCACGAAGCTAAAGCTTTTGGTTTTGCTTTTTCTTTTTTGTTTAAAGCAAAATCCCAAAGATTTTGCGACATTATAAATATACACAGACCTTTGGTTTTAGCCCTAAGCCCTTATTTTTTATAGGTTTTGTTGTAAGATGGCTTTTTCCACAATCTTGGTCAATTCATTTGCTTTCTGCGTTCCAATCACGAATTTTTTTCCCGTTTTCAATTCAATTGCGAGACCTTTATTCCCTTTTGTATTGAAAACAGTTCCATGTTCACTTCCCAACCGAATTCCGTAACCCACGAATTCATATTTTACAACTTTAGCACTTTTTATTTCTTTCCATTTCACACTCTTTTTTGCGAAAGGGAAAAAGTTCATTTGTATTATGTTTTCGTCAATTTTTGTTTTGAGTCGCATAAACCAGAATAATGCTAAAAATGCGAATGTAAATAATGAGAAAATTACTAGTCCAATATCAGACATTGGTTTATCCCCGAATTTTTCTCCAACTATTAGTTGTTTATAAATCCCAAAAAATGGAATCATTCCGACTCCGATTAAAATCAACCAAAGCCACCATTGAGTGAATTTTTGTTCTTCTTGAAACTCAATTTTCATTTTCTTTTCCGTTTTTTTTAGCTTGCAGGTAACGGTTTTGTATAAGATTAGTTGCGTTGTTAAAGAACCCAATTTAGTAAATACAAAACCAACAATAAAATCCGAAAGGATTTTAGCAAGTAGGCCTTTACCAAGCAATTAATTTTATATGTTGTTGCCAGTAGTATTTTTAAAAATAGACTTTAATTTCATTTGGTTTTTTATAGAACTGTAAAAACTTTCTAATTCTTACAGATGTTTTGGTTCCTTTAATATAAGTTTTTTCCCATATTTTCAGGTCTTTCACAATCTTTAAAATATCTTTTTCAAAATTTGTTTTGGGTTTTCTGATTTCAATATTTTTCGGTTTATTTAAATTATAGATTGAATCAATGATTTCACTATTTTCAATCATCATATGCTCTTTAGAAGTTAAGTTCGCTGAAATTAATTTTCCGTTTTTGTCAATGTCAATAACAATATCTACTCTATTTTCTTCATATTTTTCTCCGTAGTTTTTATTTCTATAATTACTTAATATTGAGTCTAAATCAACCTTTGGTTTTGCATTCGTAAAATGACCATCCAAGTTTGTTAATGTGTATTTATCAATTTCAAAGTTATTTGCATTATTTAAAACCTTTTGCTCATTTTCTGAAATAATTCTTTTTCCAATAGGTTTTGAGTTGGAACAATAATAACCAAAAGTTAATTCGTCTTTCCAATAATAAGCATAGACAAGCCAGTTTTCGTTTTTGTTTACATTCCAATCACAAGAAGTCCATTCGCCAGTATATTTTTCTTCAGATTTAAATTTGAATTCTAGTGTTTTTGGGTAGTCACTATTTTTGTAGTGCTTTGTAATGTCAAAAGTTACAGTATAAGTCAAAGAATCTTTTGCATAAATTTTAGAAATTACTTTTCCTTCAAAAACATATTCAGCTGATTCGAACTCAAGTATTGGTTTCGGGATATCACAGCTACAAGCATTTGTTTTAAAAAACGAAAATATTAAAACTACTAAAAATATTGTCTTTTTCATATTACTGGCAAAATAGCTATATAGTTACTCTTCCGCAATACTGCGAATCATCAATAAAATGGATAAATTGAAAACAATTTACTACTAATTATGCAAACATTTTAAAAATTGAATTTTTTAAGGGGTGTTTTCTTTTGCACCTATTTAGTGTCTTCTTTAAAGCAGCAATATGTAATCGGTTTTTTAACTAGTAGTAAATCGGTTTCAGCATTTTTTAGCCATTATTTTTTAAAATAAAACGATTTTTTTAAACCTACCACTGCTGGTTTAACATACCTAAAAATGCCTTTTTTAAGCAAAACTAATGGTGTTCTTTAAAGCACATAAAGCAAGTGTAAATTTTAGAAGAATAAGCGCTTTACAGCCTTTTAAATGCATTAAGGCTATAAAAGCTAAAAGCACACTAGTTTTTTTAGTACAAAACGCCTGTTTAATGATATTAAACTTATTTTTGCTTTTAATAGTTAAGTTAAAGGCAAATCATGCAATACAATTTCAACGAAATTGAAGCCAAATGGCAAAAATACTGGGCAGAAAATCAAACGTTTAAGGCAGAAAACACTTCAAGCAAACCAAAATTTTATGTCTTAGACATGTTTCCTTACCCGTCAGGGGCAGGTTTACATGTGGGTCATCCGTTAGGGTATATTGCAAGTGATATTTATGCACGTTACAAAAGGCATAAGGGTTTTAATGTCATGCATCCTCAAGGGTATGACTCTTTTGGTCTTCCGGCAGAGCAGTATGCAATTCAAACCGGTCAGCATCCAGCAGTTACAACAGCAAAAAATATACAAACATACCGAAGGCAGTTAGATCAAATTGGTTTTTCTTTTGATTGGAGTCGCGAAGTACGAACCTCTGATCCTAGCTATTATAAATGGACACAATGGATTTTTATTCAATTGTTCAATTCTTGGTACAACAAAGATTCAGATAAAGCAGAAGCCATTGATACCTTAATCGAAAGGTTTTCTACCGGTGGAAACGCAAAGGTAAATGCAGTTTGTGATGCCGATATTTTTAAGTTTTCGGCGAGTGATTGGAAGGGTTTTTCTAGTAAAGAACAGCAAGAAATTCTATTAAAATATAGACTTACCTATTTGGCGAAAACCGAAGTAAACTGGTGCCCTGCTTTAGGAACAGTTTTGGCAAATGATGAAATTATAAACGGAGTTTCAGAACGAGGAGGCCACCCTGTGGTTCGAAAAAAAATGACACAATGGAGTATGCGTATTAGTGCCTATGCACAACGTTTACTAGATGGCTTAAACAAAATAGATTGGCCGCAACCCTTAAAAGACGCTCAATCAAATTGGATTGGTAGGTCTCAAGGCGCAAGTGTTGTTTTTTACACCAATGACAAAGCCAAACACCCGATAGAAGTTTTTACCACAAGACCCGATACTATTTTTGGAGTTTCGTTTATGACGCTTGCACCAGAGCACGATTTGGTGGGTAAAATTACCACGCAAGAGCAAAAATCGGCTGTGGAGGCATATATAAAGGCTACGGCAAAACGATCAGAGCGCGATCGTATGGCAGATGTAAAAACCATTTCTGGAGTGTTTACTGGAGCTTATGCTGTACATCCTTTCACCAAAAAACCCATTCCTATTTGGATCGGTGATTATGTTCTTGCAGGATATGGCACAGGGGCTGTAATGTCGGTGCCATGCGGTGATCAGCGGGATTTTGATTTTGCTAAGCATTTTAATATTGCTATTCCAAATATTTTTGAAGGTGTAGATATTTCAGAAAAGGCTTTTACCGATAAAGAAAAAACCATTATTACAAATTCTGATTTCTTAAACGGATTAAAATATAAGAAAGCAGTAAAGTTGGCAATTTATGAACTAGAAAAACGGGGTTTAGGTGAAGGTAAAATTAACTATCGTTTACGTGATGCGGTTTTTAGTAGACAGCGTTATTGGGGAGAACCTTTTCCGGTATACTATGCAGACGGTATGCCACAAATGATAGCACCAGAACATTTGCCAATTAAGTTGCCGAAAGTTGAAAAATATTTGCCCACAGAAACTGGCGAGCCACCTTTAGGTAATGCAAGTGTTTGGGCTTGGTGTACTGAAAAGAATGAAGTAGTGCCCAATAGTGAAATAAATCACACGAGCATTTTTCCGTTAGAGCTTAATACAATGCCAGGATGGGCGGGTAGCTCTCAGTACTTTAACCGCTATATGGATCCGCATAATGATGATGAAATATTTGCAAAAGATGCCATTAATTATTGGCAAGATGTAGATTTATATATTGGCGGTAGCGAGCATGCAACAGGACATTTGTTGTACAGTCGTTTTTGGCAGAAGTTTATGTTTGATAAAGGATTTTTGCCTAAAGATGAATTTGCAAAAAAGTTGATAAATCAGGGAATGATTACGGGCACTAGTGCATTTATTTATAGAGAAGAAGAAACGGGGAAGGTTTTTTCTAGAGGATTAATAAAAGATAAAAAAGTAACCCCTATTCACGCAGATGTTTCTTTAGTAAATGCTTCGGATGAGTTAGATATTGAAGGTTTTAAAAAGTGGCAACCAGACTATGAGGATGTAGAATTTGTACTTGAAAATGGAAAGTATATCGTAGGTCGCGAAGTAGAAAAAATGTCGAAATCAAAATACAATGTTGTAAATCCTGATGATATTGTTAAGGAGTATGGTGCAGACAGTTTGCGACTTTATGAGATGTTCTTAGGCCCCTTAGAACAGTCTAAACCTTGGAATACGGCAGGAATTACTGGAGTTCATGGTTTCTTAAAAAAGTTATGGAAGCTGTATTTTAGTGAGGGTAAACTTAAAATTACAGCAGATGACCCGTCCAAAGAAAGTCTTAAAACCTTACATAAAACAATTAAAAAAGTAGAAGAAGATATTCAGAGTTTTAGTTTTAACACTTCGGTATCTACCTTTATGATTTGTGTAAACGAATTAACGGCTCAAAAGTGCAGTAGTCGTTCTATTTTAGAGCCTTTAGCTATTTTGGTGTCTCCTTATGCTCCTCATATTGCTGAAGAATTATGGCAAAAAATGGGATATACTGATTCGATTTCTACGGTACCCTTTCCTATTTTCGAACCTAAATACTTATTAGAAAGCAGTAAAGAATATCCAATTTCCTTTAACGGTAAAATGAAGTTTACTATGGAGTTGTCGCTAGATTTATCTAAAGAAGAAATAGAAACCGCGGTAATGGCACATGAAAAAACACAAGCGCAGTTGGCTGGTAGAACTCCAAAAAAGGTAATCGTAGTACCCGGTAAGATTGTTAATATTGTTGGCTAACCAAAATGAAAATAATTGAAATTATAGGTTTAATTGCTGGTGCGCTTACGACAGGTGCTTTTGTGCCCCAAGTATACAAGCTCTGGAAAACAAAATCTACAAAAGACATCTCAATGTCTATGTACATAGTAATGTTAATAGGTGTAGTACTTTGGTTTACTTATGGTTTTTATCACGATAGTCTTCCTATTCTATTGACTAACCTTGTTACCGCTATGCTACTATTAACGGTTATCGTTCTAAAGTTAAAATATAAATAGGCGTATAAAGGTGCCATCCAAATAGTACAATTTGTCAGTAAATGGAATGGATTTTAATTATGGCGAGATTTTTGTTTCTTTAAAATCGTATTTTAGTTAAGAAGTCATTTTTAGTATTTTAGAACAATAAACACGTAAACATATGTTAGGTTTTGATATGGGCTATATGGTAATAGCCGGAGTTTTCGCAGTAATAAGCATGCTGGTTAGTAGTCGCTTAAAAAGTAAGTTTAAAAAGTATTCTCAAGTACAGTTACGCAACGGAATGAGCGGTGCAGAAATTGCTGAAAAAATGCTTGCAGATCATGGCATTCGAGATGTAAGAGTTATTTCTACGCCGGGTATGTTAACCGATCATTACAATCCATCAGACAAAACGGTAAATTTAAGCGAAGGTGTATATGCGCAACGTAATGCCTCTGCTGCTGCAGTTGCAGCCCATGAATGTGGTCATGCGGTACAGCATGCTACGGCTTATCAATGGTTGGGTATGCGTTCTAAATTAGTGCCTATTTTAAATGTTACCTCAAAGTTTTCAATGTGGGTTATTATTGGAGGTTTAGCGCTTATGCAAACTACTGCATTTGGTAGTGTTATTGCATGGGTTGGTATTTTGCTATATGGAATAGGAACTTTATTTAGTTTTGTGACTTTACCTGTAGAGTACGATGCTAGTAACAGAGCCTTGGCTTGGTTAAAAAACAAGAATATGGTAAGTCAAGAAGAATATGCAGGTGCAGAAGATGCACTAAAATGGGCCGCTAGAACTTATTTAGTTGCTGCTATTGGTGCTTTAGCAACCTTACTGTATTTTGCAATGAAAGTTTCAAGTAGAGATTAAAGGAGAGCAGGTGAAAATTTATGACCTAGTGGTTAGTAGTAATCGCTAGGTTTTAAGATTTGGGTTAAATGGTAATTTGCCTATCTATTTGTTGATCTAAAGAAATAAAGGTTTCTGTACGTGAAATACCCTCTATTTGCTGAATTTCTTTGTTAAGAACATGCATTAAATGCTCATTGTCTCTACACAGTACTTTAATTAAAATAGACCAATTTCCGGTGGTATAGTGACATTCTAAAACCTCAGGAATTTTTTTTAATTGTTTTACGGCAATCGGATTACTCATAGCCCGATCTAAGTAAATACCAATATAGGCCATTGTTGTATACCCCATTGCTTTAGGGTTAATGATAAACTTAGAGCCGGCTAAAAGGCCAGAAGCTTCTAGCTTACGAAGTCTTTGATGAATGGCAGCTCCAGAAATACCAATATTTCTAGCAATTTCAAGAACTGGCTTGCGAGCATCTGCCATTAAAAACCTTAAAATCTTTTTGTCAATACCATCAATTTTTATGTTTTTCGAACGAGAGATCATAAATTAACTTTCAAGTTTAAAGTAAAAGTATCAAAATTATTATGATTTAGAAGAAAGCAATTATAAAGCTTGTATTATTCTAAGAATGGGTGCTGCGTGTAAAAAGTTAATATCAATTAAAAGTGCAAATTGCTGCGTGTTGGCTTATTCTGTTTCTGGTAAAACCTTATAACCTAAATAGGGTACTTCGGTTTCATTAAAAACAACTCCATAGCTATGAAGTTCTTTAAGAATAGGCTCGTAAACTTCTTTTTGAATAGGTATTTGAACACCTTTTGAAGTAATTTTTTCATTTAATATAGCAACAGTTGCCATAGCAACTGGCAAACCTACAGTCTTTGCCATTGCAGTATGAGTTTTGTTTTCTCCAATTACAACCGAATTGGCATCTATTTGATATTTTTTGCCATGAAGCTCATAACCAAACTTGTGGTACATTACAATCATATCTTTGTCGTCTTCACTCAACGACCAACTAGCTTCTAATATTTCTTGTAAAATTTGAGCAGGCGTGCCTTTTTCACGAACTATTTTTCTTTTGAAATCAAATAAATTTAATTCTTCAAGTTTTAGCCATTTAATATCATCTTGCGCTATTTTAAGGTAATGACGAAGCTTAATTTCAATAGAATCGGTAGGTGAATAAGGTAAAAATAAGTTTACAAAATCGCGATAAGACATACCTTTAGAGTCTTCAATAATATAGGTGTCATCGGTCATGCCAAGTTGAACAAAAAGATCCCAAGCTATAGAAAACCCAATTCGTCGCATGGTTCCGCGATACAGGGTTAATGCATCATTAAGACCATATACTTCTCTATATTTTAGCGAGTCTCTATTTGCATATCCTTCAAAATGGCCATAACCGTCTATTTTAAAAAACTCGGTGCGTCTAAATAACTTGTGGTAGGGTATATATTTATAAGTGCCTTCTTGTATAAATTTTGCAGCCCCTCCTTGACCCGCCAAGACCACATTTCTAGGATTCCAAGTAAACTTATAATTCCATAGATTATTGTCGTTCTCTGGGGCAACTAATCCTCCGCAAAAAGATTCAAACAAAAGTATTTTACCTCCTTTGTCTCTTATGCTATCTATAATTTGCATGGCACTCATGTGATCAATACCAGGATCTAGGCCTATCTCATTCATGAAAATTAAGCCCTTTTCTTTTACCGCTGCATCTAATTCTTGAATTTCTTTACTAACGTAAGATGCGGTAACCAAATGTTTTTCAAAAAAAAGGCAGTCTTTTGCAACTTTCATATGCAAACGAGCAGGTAGCATAGAAACTACTATATCATTTGTTTCTATAGCTTTTTTTCGTTCATGATCATTAAAAACATCAAGCGCAATTACCGAACAGGCAGAATGGTTTTTAATGGTAGTTGAAATACCATTTGGGTTAATATCACCAATAGTAAGATGTAAACGTTCTGAGCTTGCTTTTTCAAGAAAATAATCAATAAGATAAGAGGTTGATTTTCCTGCGCCAACCAAGAGTATATTTCTCGTCATATTCCTTTTCATTAGTTTTGGGTTTAAATTGATTACTAAGGTATCAAATTGTTACATTTATAAATAATTAACTTAATTAAGTTATGAACAGAACAATATTTAGTACGGGAATTGTATTTGGTGTTTTCGCGATAATTTTTGGTGCTTTTGGTGCTCACGGATTAAAAGAGCTTGTTGATTCGGATGCGATTCTAATTTTTGAGACAGGTGTTAAATACCAAATGTATCATGCAATTTTTCTTATGATCTTGGCTACTAACACACGATTGCCAGAAAAAAGCAAAAAATTAGTATTTGGTTTTGTAGTAGCAGGAGTCATTTTCTTCTCATTTTCTATCTATGGCTTAGCAACTAATAGCTTAACTTCTTTTGATTTTAAATCTATTGGGTTTATTACCCCATTGGGCGGGCTTCTATTAATCTTCGCTTGGATATTACTTGGTTATCGAGCTTATAAACAATTAAGCTAATTAATTCTAAAATAATAGGTTACCCACGTATTTTTTCAATAATTTTGTAGTGTTTTAAAACGCAAATTAATGAACAATTCGAAAAATAGTCAAAACACAATTTCGCTTAAATCGTATGGAATAACACATGATAATATCAATTATCAGTTAACTCCCGATCAACTGCACAGTATCATATTAGATAAAGGTATGGGCAAAGAGGCTTCTTCAGGATCTCTTGCTGTGAATACCGGAGAGTTTACCGGTAGGTCTCCAAAAGATAGATTTATTGTAAAAGACGACATTACAAAAGATGAAGTTTGGTGGGGAGATGTTAATATACCTTTTGATCCTTCTAAATTCGACGCCCTTTATAACAAGGTAATTGCTTATTTGAATGAAAAAGAGCTGTATGTACGTGATTGTTATGCGTGTGCTGATCCTAACTACCGAATGAATCTTCGTGTTATTAATGAGTATCCATGGTCAAACATGTTTGCTTACAACATGTTTTTACGTCCAACAAAAGAAGAATTATCAAGTTTTAGTCCAGAGTGGACGGTAGTAAATGCGCCAGGTTTTATGGCTGTTGCCGAGGAAGACGGAACGCGTCAACATAATTTTGCTATAATTAATTTTAGTAAAAAAGTTGCTCTTATTGGAGGTACTGGATATACAGGAGAAATTAAAAAAGGAATATTTTCTGCCCTCAATTTTATTTTACCTGTTCAAAAGAATACATTGCCAATGCATTGTTCGGCCAACATTGGTGAAGATGGCGATACCGCCATATTTTTTGGTTTGTCAGGTACAGGAAAAACAACACTTTCTACAGATGTAAATCGCAAATTAATTGGTGATGATGAACATGGGTGGAATAATGAAAATGCTGTTTTTAATTTTGAAGGGGGCTGCTATGCTAAAGTAATTAACCTTTCTAGCGAACAAGAACCAGAGATATTTGGAGCAATTAAAAAAGGAGCTATATTAGAAAACGTCGTTTTAGATGATAAAGGAGTTGTTGATTTTGCAAACACTTCAATTACCCAAAACACCAGAGTAAGTTACCCTATTTACCATATTGAGAATATTCGTCAGCCATCAATGGGGAGCAATCCAAAAAATATTTTCTTTTTAACAGCAGATGCGTTTGGCGTGTTACCTCCGATATCAAAATTAACACCAAGTCAAGCTGCATACCATTTCATTTCTGGTTATACGGCAAAAGTTGCTGGCACAGAGGCAGGGGTTAAAGAACCAATTCCTTCGTTTTCGGCCTGTTTTGGAGCTCCATTTATGCCATTACACCCCACGAAGTATGCGGAAATGCTTAGTAAAAAAATGAAAGATGCTGGAGTTAATGTTTGGTTGGTAAACACCGGATGGACGGGCGGACCTTACGGGGTTGGTACTAGAATGAAACTTAAATATACCAGAGCTATGATTAATGCAGTTTTAAACGGTGATTTAGGTTTATATAATTATGAAGATTACCATATTCATTCGGTTTTTGGAGTTGCTCAGCCAAGAGTATGCCCAGGGGTACCTACCGATGTTTTAAGCCCTAGAACAACTTGGAATGATGATAAAGCCTATTACACTACAGCATTTAAGCTAGCTAATGCGTTTAGAGAAAACTTTAAACAATTTGAGTCGTATGCTAGCGAAGAAATACGTAGGGGAGGCCCACAGCGCTATGCTTTTTAAATAAATAGCATTGGAACATAAAAAATCCCTGAATTTCTTCAGGGATTTTTTTTTAGTTTTTATTTACTTCCTTAACATATTTCTGGAGGGCCATTGTCATTGATGGTGTTTCTGGCGTTGGAGCTTTAATATCGCAACGCAAGCCTGCTTTTTTTGCAGCCTCTAGAGTGGAATTACCAAAAACGGCTATTCTGGTGTCTTTTTGTTCAAAATCAGGAAAATTCTTCAAAAGCGACTCAATACCCGACGGGCTAAAGAATACGAGAATATCATAATATACATCTCTTAAATCAGATAAATCACTGATTACAGTTTTGTAAAAAATGCCACGCGTCCACTGAATGCCAATTTTATTTAAAGTTTCTGGAACAATGTTTTTAAGCGTGTCAGATGAAGGTAGAAGAAACTTCTCGTCTTTATATTTTTTAAATAAAAGAACCAAATCAGGAAAATTCATTTTTCCAACGTAGATTTTTCGCTTTCGATAAACAACGTATTTCTGCAAATAATAGGCTACTGCCTCTGATTGACAAAAATACTTCATGCTATCGGGTACTTTAAATCGCATTTCTTCAGCAATTCTAAAGTAATGATCCACCGCGTTTCTACTCGTTAAAATAATGGCAGTAAAATTTTTAAGATCTATTTTCTGTTGACGCACAGTTTTGGCATCAACACCTTCTACATGAATAAAAGGTCTAAAATCGACTTTTACTTTCTCCTTATCAATAAGTTTTGAATAAGGGGAGTTTTCCATTTTCGGTTCTGGTTGAGAAACCAAAATCGTTTTTACCTTCATAGTTTTCAGTCGTTTAAGTAACTCCCAATAATTACCCAAGGAGCAATTTCGAGTGTGCAAAGGTACAAAATAAAATAGAACAAATTATTAGCTATAAATTTTTGATGATTTCTTAGTGCTGTAGTCCATCCGATAACGTTTATAGAAATAATTAAGAACAAGGCAATACCTACAACAGGCTTTGAATCTTTGGCGATATAGGTGAGCGTTACGTTCGCAATAAACATGATGATACTGCTATAATTTAGATATGATAATCTCTTAAAAATAAGTTGGGTAATAATATTGCTAGTCTTAAAAATGAAGGCGTTACTTAGCTGTAAGAACATTTTTAGTAAAAAAAACAGTAAAAATGAGCCCAGTATTATTGGAAAAATAAACAGATTAACGTCTTGGGTCTGGTCGGGTTTAAAAAACACTTTCCATGATAATGCAGTAAAAAGCGAGAAGTTAATAAGTTGAAATATGGTAAAAAAGATATGAAACCAACTCATTAGTCTATCTTTTTTGTTGTACAAGAAAATGTATTTATTGTTAAACGGAAGAATGATAAAATTTAAAAACCTTTGGTGCCATCTACCCTTGGCAATTGCTATTAAAATAAGGCTGCTAAAAAGTATTACGGTAACCCAATCGATATTTTCAATATTTCTAACAAGAGGTTCCATTAGCGAAGTTTAATGTTTTTGCTATTATTACCATAGGGTAGATCATTTTCAGAAATGCCTATCTTAAAATATTTCGGATCGTTCATATTCGGTTTTAAAAGCTTAAACGTAAAATTAACGGTATCATTTGATTTTAGTGTTAAAATCGTAGAATCTACTAATGATAACGAGATGCTCTTTAATTCAATCACTTGCTTAAAATCATTTAAATAGGCAAGTCCAAATTTTAGTTTTGACAATGGTATGTCTTCTTGGTAAGGGTTGTAAATCTTTAGGCCTATCTTTTTGTCTAAATCTAAGGGCCCTACATCGTTCTCAATAATACATTCAAGTAGGCGATAAGATTCAAAATTTTCAATGTAACCACCATAATACAAAGAGCCGTCGCGACGCGGAAATGCGAAGCCTGGTCGAGGGCGATATTTTGAGGCATAAAATATTTTTTTATGCTGCAATTTTAAGGCAGAACCATCAATTGAATATTGATTTTCACGATAAAGAATATTGTTTAAAGATATGGCCGTACCGTTCGAGTAAAATTGATACATAGCGGCATTACGGTATGAATTTTCAAACACTACAGGAATATCCCAAACTTCATAGTGCAATCGATTTACCCATTCTTTATTACCGTGAGTTTCAAATACTATTGGAGCTAGAGGTTCATAGGCCAGTCCGATGCGTAAAAATAATATGAGGATAATGTTAACTACACTTAAGCGCAAGAACCATATTCTAATTTTTTTAGTATTTATGAGATATTTAAATATAATTAAGACCAATGGTATGCTGATAATAATAATCCATTGTGTTTGTATGCGTTTAGAAAAGCTAGATATAAAAAAGAAAATTAAAACGCCATAAATAATATAGAGTAGGGCTTTTGAGAACTTATCGGTGTATTTTGTTTTTAATAAAGCATAATAAACAATTGGAAAGGTAAAGCCAAAGATTGCGATAAGGTTTATGAAGTAACCACCAGTAAATTTCCAAAAGCGGTAGGCTTGATTTGGCCTATCGAAAAGATGATATCTAATAGATACGAAATCATGTTCGTAAAGCCATAATAAATGGGGGCTATAACAAAAAAGAGCTACCAGAACAGCGAGCCATGCTAACCTATTTTTAACGAGTTGAAAATTTGATAGTAAAACAAAAACTACAACTAAAACTGCGTGATATTTGCTATACATCATGGCAGCCATAATAATGCCTAAACCTACGGCTAAGGGCCAAGTGGGTTTACTAACAAAATTTTTATAAATCTTTAAAAATAAGGTGGTAAAGAATAAAAGAGCCGTATCAGGTAAGGTAAAAAACCCATATGCATTTAATAGGGTCATTGAAAAGACAATAGCAAAGAAAAGAGCGACGTAGTTGTTCTTTTCTTTATGATCAATCATCAACCAAAGCAGTAGATAAGTGATCGAAGATAATATACAGCTCATAAACCGAACTCCTAATTCTCCACTAAAAAAAATACTACTTAATTTAATTAACCAAGCCACCATAGGAGGATGATCAAAATAACCCCAAGACATATTTTGGGCATAGTACCAATAGTAAGCCTCATCAAAAATTAGTTCTGTAAAATGCGCTTGTAATAGGTTGATGCAAAAAATCAACACCAACAGATACAGAAATAGTTTTGGAAGTTTAAAAAGCATTTATTGCGGGTAATTAAATTCAAAATTACAAATTCTGTTGTTTAGCTAAGGCTTAAAAATTTCATAAATGATATTTGTACATTTTTTCACTGTACTGAAAACACTATTTTTGTTTAAACTGAAGAGTGTATATGTCTGATAGCTTAGTTATAATACCCACCTATAATGAGATTGAGAATATTAAGGCAATAATTACTACGGTATTGGCCTTAAAAACTAATTTTCATGTTCTTATAGTAGACGATAATTCGCCAGATGGCACCGCTGCTGAGGTTGAAAATTTAAGAAAAGAGTTTTCTGAACGATTATTTTTAGAAATTAGAAAAGAAAAATCGGGCTTAGGTACGGCTTATATTCATGGTTTTAAATGGGCTATTCAAAGAAAATATGACTTTATTTTTGAAATGGATGCTGATTTTTCGCATACTCCTTCAGATTTATTACGACTACATACCGCTTGTAAAAACGGAGCAGATCTTGCAGTAGGATCTCGATACAAAAAAGGTGTAAATGTGGTTAATTGGCCCTTACATAGGGTACTGCTTTCTTATGGGGCTTCTTTTTATGTTAAAATAATTACAGGAATGCGAGTACATGACCCAACCGCAGGGTTTGTTTGTTATAAACGAAAGGTTTTAGAAAGTTTAGATTTAGATTCAATACGATTTGTTGGTTATGCATTTCAAATAGAAATGAAATTTAGGGCCTATTTACAGAGATATAATATAGAAGAAGTATCTATCATTTTTCGAGATCGGGTAAAGGGAAAATCAAAAATGTCTTCTTCAATAGTAAATGAAGCTATTTTTGGAGTTTTAAAAATGAAAATAAGTAGTTTGTTTCAGAAAAAAAGATTTTAAGAATGGCAAAACAGTTAATTAAAAACGCAACAATAGTAAACGAGAATAAAATTTTCGAAAGCGATGTTTTATTGAATGAAGACTGCATTCTTCGTATTGATAAAGATATTACAGATGCTACTGCTCAAATAATAGATGCTAAAGGTTTGTATTTATTGCCAGGTGTTATAGATGATCAAGTGCATTTTAGAGAACCAGGCCTAACACACAAAGGCGATATAGCCTCTGAAAGTAGAGCTGCAATAGCAGGAGGCATTACGAGCTTTATGGAACAGCCTAATACCAACCCGCAAACAACTACTATTGAAAAACTCGAAGAAAAATTTGCACTTGCAGAAGCATCTTCGTTTGCTAATTACTCCTTTTTATTTGGTGGTACAAATAGCAATTTAGAGGAACTTAAGCGATTAGATAAAAATGCTTGTTCGGGAGTGAAATTATTTTTAGGCTCATCAACAGGCAATATGTTGGTAGATAATGAAATTATACTTGAAAAGATATTTCGAAGTACTGAAATGGTAATTTCTACCCATTGTGAGGATGAAACTACCATTAAAAATAACTTAGCAAATTATAAAAAAGAATATGGTGATGCTATACCTGTAAAATACCATCCTTTAATACGTAGTGCAGAGGCATGCTACATTTCTTCCTCAAAGGCAATAGATTTGGCCAAGAAAACGGGGGCTAGGTTGCATGTTTTTCATTTATCTACTGCCAAAGAAATGGATTTGTTTAGAAACGATATTCCTTTAGAAAAGAAACAAATTACAGCTGAGGTATGTGTTCATCATTTATGGTTTTCAGAGGAAGATTATGAAACTAAGGGTACATTAATTAAGTGGAATCCTGCGGTAAAGAAAGCATCAGATCGTTCAAAGTTGTGGGAAGCTTTGTTAGATGACCGTATCGATGTAATTGCCACTGATCATGCGCCACATTTACTTTCTGAAAAGGATAATGTGTATACAAAAGCTCCTTCTGGGGGTCCTTTAGTACAGCATGCACTTGTTGCCATGCTCGAAAAACATAAAGACGGAATAATTTCTTTAGAAAAATTAGTGGAGAAAATGTGTCACAATCCTGCCAAATTATTTGATATTGAAAAAAGAGGATTTATAAGAGAAGGGTATTTTGCAGACTTGGTTTTGGTTGATCTAAATTTACCATGGAAGTCAACTAAAACATCAAACTTTTATAAATGTGGATGGTCGCCTTTTGATGGTTATACTTTTCAATCGAAAATAACTCATACATTTATTAACGGGCATTTAGCATTTAATAACGGAATTTTTTCTAAAAATAGAAACGCAAGAAGATTAACATTTAATAGATAGGATGAAAAAAATCGCCTTTATTTTAATTATAATGTTCATAGGAGCTTGTGCAGAAAACCTTCTTGAAAAACCTGATAACCTTATCGCCAAAGAGAAAATGGTAGATATACTTAATGATCTTGCTATTTTAAACGCTGCTAAAAATTCGAATTCAAAAGTGTTAATTCAGCATGGTTTAGATCCCATGCCCTTTATCTACACTAAATACGATATTGATAGTTTACAGTTTGTTAATAGCGATCGTTATTATGCCTCATTGCCCGAAGAGCATGAAAAAATTTATTTGGCGGTTGAGGCAAAGTTAAATCAAGAAAAAGAGCGCTTAATAAGCGCAAAAAGTCTTCAGGATAGTCTTAATAAAATAAAAGCTCAGTTAGATTTAGAAAAAAGGCAAAAGATTAAAGATTCTCTTCTAAAAAATATCCACAAGAAAGTTCAATAGTAGCGTCTAAAGATTCAAAATTAAAATTAATAAATTCTTTAATTTTTTGACTTGAGTATACCTCACGATGTTTCATAGAATAGATAGTGCTTTTAGTTAACCTTGGGGCTTTTTGGGTAATGTTGCTTACTAGAAAATCACCAATTCTTGCCAGTTCTAATTGCCAATATTTTAATTGAATTATAGGAGCTGGTTTTTTTAAATAATGACATACTTTCTGTAAGATATCTTTAAATTTTAAATTTTCAGCAACAAGTATAAAACGTTCGTTTTCTATTTTAGAACTCATTAAAGTAAGCATTACTTGCACCACATCGTTAACGGTTATGAAACCTGTTCCGCCGGGCGGGTAAAATTTATGTGCTTTATTCGCAGTAGTAAAAATTTTGCCACTCCCTGTATGCCAGAACCCCGGGCCAATAATTACTCCAGGGTTAACAATAACAGCCGGTATCCCTTCTTGAGTGCCCCGCCAAACCTCCATTTCTGCTTCATATTTTGCAAGGGCATATACGTTTGCATGATGGTTATTCCATTCGTTTTCTTCGGTTGCAATTTTTTCGTCTAAACTTTTTCCAATAGTGCCAATAGTACTTACATAACATAGTTTTTTTATGTTTTTGGCGATACAAAGGTTTACAATATTTGCGGTTCCTTGCGCATTTGTTTTAAGAAGAATATTATACTCACGGGGGTTAAATGAAATAAACGCAGCTGCATGATATACATAATCTACGTCTTTAAAAGCTATTTCTAAAGCAGGTATATCATTTATATCAGCTTCTACCCAGTCAATTCTTTTAAAAAGTTTAGATCCTTCTTCATGGTAATAATTAAAAATTTTTTCAACTCTAGACAACGAGTTACTTTTTCTATAAGTTGCTCTAACAGAATTTCCGTTCTTAATTAATTGCACTAATAAATGTGAGCCTACTAAACCTGTGCCTCCTGTTACTAAAATCATAAATCAAAGTTAGCAAATAGACTTGGATAATTTCCTTTAAAAAGTCGTGTAAAACCGTTGTATTTCCTTTTATATTTGCAACGTAATTTTAAATGTTGAGTAATGACTGTAAATTTTGTTGAGGAATTAAAATGGCGTGGAATGTTGCATGATGTAATGCCCGGTGCTAAAGAACATTTATTAAATGGTATGCAGTCGGCTTACGTGGGTATAGATCCAACCGCAGACTCATTACATATTGGTCACTTAGTTAGTGTTATGATGTTACGACACTTTCAATTAGCTGGTCATAAGCCTTTTGCTTTAATTGGCGGAGCAACTGGTATGATTGGAGACCCTTCGGGTAAATCTGCTGAAAGAAATTTGTTAGATGAAGCAACACTTAGGCACAATCAAAAGGCTTTAAAAGAACAACTGTCTCGGTTTTTATCTTTTAATAGTGATACTGAGAACGCTGCTGTTTTAGTGAATAATTATGATTGGATGAAAGATTTTTCTTTTCTAGATTTCATTCGTGATGTTGGTAAACACATTACCGTAAATTATATGATGGCAAAAGACTCTGTAAAAAAACGCTTGTCTTCTGAAGCAAAAGAAGGGATGTCTTTTACTGAGTTTACGTATCAATTGGTACAGGGTTACGATTTTTTACATCTTTATAAGAATCACAATTGCACCTTACAAATGGGGGGTAGCGATCAATGGGGTAATATAACAACGGGTACCGAGCTTATAAGACGTATTGCTGGAGGAAAAGGTTACGCCTTAACTTGTCCGTTAATTACAAAAGCAGATGGTACAAAATTTGGAAAAACAGAAGGGGGTAATATTTGGTTAGATGCAAAACGAACCTCACCTTATAAATTTTATCAATATTGGTTAAATACCTCAGATACCGATGCAGAAAAGTATATAAAAATATTTACATTTTTATCTAAAGAAAAGATAGAGACACTAATTAAAGAGCATGCAGAAGCGCCTAATTTAAGAATTTTGCAAAAAAAGCTAGCTGAAGAGGTTACCACTATGGTTCATTCAAAAGAGGAATTAGATAATGCCATTGCCGCAAGTGCTATTTTATTTGGAAAATCAACTTCTGAAGATTTAAAGAAGCTCGATACTGAGACTTTTCTTGATGTTTTTGACGGTGTTCCTCAGGCAGAAATTGAAAAGACTAAGTTAAATACGGGTTTAGATATGATAGCTGCCCTTGCAGCTGAAACAAGATTTCTGGGTTCAAACGGTGAAGCACGGCGCGAACTTAAACAAAACGCTATTTCGGTAAATAAGAAAAAGGTGAAAGAAGACTACAAAATTGGTTTAGACGATCTTATAAACGATCGGTTTGTACTTTTACAAAAAGGAAAGCGAAATTACTTCGTATTGGTAGTGAGGTAAATTAAGGATCACAATATCAAATAATTTTTAGGTTACAACGTTACCTTAAAAGTAATTCTAAAAACTTGGTTTATGCGAAAATTCATTTTTTTTATTGTCTTAATAGTAGCTAGTTGTGACGTCATAGATGAATTTACAAAATTTGATATTGAATATAACACACAGGTTACTATACCTTCTTCAACAGGTATTAATTTGCCATTTAATATTAATACACCCGAGACCGAAACTAACTCTGAGAATACATTTGAATCAAATGATACGCGAAAAGAGTTGATTGAAGAAATCAAATTAACTAAATTAGAATTAGTACTTAGCTCGCCGTCTGATGCTGATTTTAGCTTTTTAGAGTCAGTAGATGTTTATATTTCTGCTGAAGGTCTTGATGAGGTGAAAATAGCATCAAAAACAGAGGTGCCTGAAATGATTTCTGTTTTAAGTCTTGATGTTTTTGATACAGATCTTAAAGAATATATAAAGAAAGATCGCTATAAGCTAAGGCTAAATACGGTAACCGATGAAGTAATTACTTCAGATCATACGATTGATATTAACTCTACTTTTTTTGTAGACGCAAAAATATTAGGTATTTAAGAGCTTAAAGCGGCACTAAAAGTCTGAAATATTATCACTTACATTAACTACTAAAATTCATATTCAGATTAAATAATTAGTAAGTTACAACCCCTTATATCAGAATCGTCAAAACGGCCTAGTACCTCAAAGCTTCCATCTTCATAGTATTTACCTAAATCTTGGGTAGCAATAAAAGAACACGAATTAATATTGGCCAAATCAATAATATTTATGCCGCCGGTTTTTCCTTCACGCTGTAAGTAAAGAGGGTCGTCGGTATCTCGAGTAATAACTTTCATCCAAGGAGGTGTTTTAAAAATACCATTACCTTTAGAATAGGCCTGAGAAAGTAATTCAGTCATTCCGTATTCAGAGTGAATTTTATCAACTCCAAAACCTGACTTCAAAATTTGATGTAATTCTTCGCGAATTAATTCTTTGCGTCTTCCTTTCATACCACCGGTTTCCATAATCGTGGTGTGTTTTAATTTCAAAGAATATTTTTCAACAAAGTCCACCAATGCAAAAGATACTCCAATTAGTAGTACCTTTTTTCCTTCTTGATCTATTCGTTTTAGCTTTTGGTATAATGAATCAAATTCATCTAAATAAAATCCACTATCAGCATGATTGCTTTTTTTAATGAGGTCGTCTACCATGTAAACTAAAGAAGAATCTTGTCTTTCTAAATAGGAAGGTAACAAGGCTAAAATGCAATAGTCAGAAGCAGAACCATAAAAAGTTTCAAAGCAATTAAGATAACTTTGTTCATATAAAGAAACGTTGGTTACTTCATGCGCGCTGGTATTATGGCTAGTAGTTCCACTACTTTTAAAAACCACTTCTGCTTTTAACTTGCTAGAGACTACTCTTTTCGATTTAAAAAATGAGATGGGTAAAAACGGAATTTCTTCTAATGTTTTTACTTTTAAAGGTACTTTACCTAAATGAAGGCAAAAATCGCGATATACAAGGTTGTTTAAAAACTGAAAATTGTAGACTTCTAAGGCCTTTTTTTCAAATTGATAATTGTTCTTTAAATTAAAAATATCTACGTTAGCGCTCATGATTATCTAAGATAATTGATTGTAAAAATACGCATACAGTAGGTGTTATAAAACAAAAAAGGCCCTCACCTTTCGGTGAGAGCTTTCTTTTCATGGGTTAGTGCTTGCTTATTTAACTACTAATTTTCGTGTAATGATCTTATTGTTTTCTGAAACTTTTAATATGTATACTCCTGCTTCAAGACTTGATATATTGAGTGCTTTTGTTGAAATATAATCTTGTAGAACAACTTCTCCAAAAACATCATATATCGTTATATCTTTGGGCATATTAGCAGCCGATTTTATGTAAACTACATCTTCGGTGGCCGGATTTGGGTAAAGCTTAAATGACGTTTCTTGAAGAGGATCAGAGTCTCTTGAATCAATTTCATTTTGCCCAAAAGTGAATGTAGTAATAAATAAAAAGGCTAAAAAGTAGTATGTTTTCATAAAATATTAATTATTGGGGATAACTAATGTTTATGTAAATTTAATTAATGTATTTGCTTCAGCACTATTATTGTTGTGAAACGATGAAAAACTGTTGAATAAAAATTTTAAGAGGTAGTTTGTCTAGGTTTTAAGCAATTTTGCAAACAGTAAGTAATTAACCTAAAACTTATTTGATAATGAGCTTTCTTGTAGCAACCTTATTGTTTTCATAAACCCGAAGCACATATATGCCAGCGTCAAGCCTAGAAACATTTAATTCATTATCTAAAATAGTAGCTTCTAATACTTGGGTACCAAGAACGTCAAAAACTAATATTCTTTTGGCAGCGTTATCTTGCGTGTTAATATATACCTTACCACTAGTAACCGGATTTGGGTATAATTTAAAGCCAGAAATGTCTGACTCAGAGCTCGATTTTTGACCGTAACTAAAAGAAAGAAATAATAAGAATGTAATTAAGTAAAATTGCTTCATATAGTATGGTAAACAAAACGTATACCACAAATATAATAATTATCTTTTCCTACGTGATATTTCTTGCATTAAAGTATCATTTTACCGATTAAATAGGGTGTTTAATCTAAATTTTGTAATTTTTTTTTCTAATGAGGTCTTTAAACGGTGCTATGTTACTTTAACGTTATCACATTAAATCAACGTTAATTGTAAATATAATATTGGTTTTATCTTTACCTTTGATGAATTGCAATCTTATTTTGAGATGAAAAAGAAAGACATAAGAATACTTCTAGTTGATGATGAGCCAGATATTTTAGAGATATTAAGTTATAATTTGTCTTCAGCCGGATATAAAGTTTTTACTGCAAATAATGGCGTAGAAGCCGTTGCAAAAGCTAAGAAAAAAGAGCCTCATTTAATTATTTTAGATGTTATGATGCCCGAAATGGATGGTATTGAGGCCTGTGAGGTTATTAGAAATACTAAAGGCTTAGAAAATACCATTATTACCTTTTTAACCGCACGAGGAGAAGATTATTCACAAGTTGCAGGTTTTGAAGTTGGGGCCGATGACTATATCACTAAACCAATAAAACCAAAAGTTTTATTAAGTAAAATAAAAGGATTACTACGCAGGCTACGTGATGACGAAGCAACATCTGAGGATATTGTAAAAGTTGGAAACATAGTTATTAACCGTGAGGAATACAAAATAGTAAATGGCGGAGAAGAACTAATACTGCCTAGAAAAGAGTTTGAGTTACTTTCATTATTAACATCTAAGCCTAATAAAGTGTTTAAAAGAGATGTTATTTTAGATCGAGTTTGGGGTAACGAAGTGGTAGTTGGTGGCCGCACTATTGATGTGCACATCAGAAAACTCAGAGAAAAGTTAGGCGAAGATCACTTTAAAACCATAAAAGGCGTAGGCTACAAATTTGTATTGTAAACTTTCTACTATTAATTTTTGTGGATTATAGCTTTAATTTTCAGGGCCCAAAATGGGCTATTTTTTAATCATCATTGTTTTTCTAGGTTGAAAAATATGATATTTGCGCAAACCCAATGAAGTATTGGGCAAAACTAGTTTTACTTTTTTAAATGGCTACAAGGATAAGAAGATCTTATAAATTCGCTTTTCGTTCTGCTTCTTTTATCGTTGTTGTGCTTACCCCAGTTTTAGGTTTATTTCTCTGGTATAAAGATGTTTATAGCTGGTTTTTTCTACTTTTTTTTGCATTATGTGCTTTTGGAGTATCATTTTTTATTGTTCAGCTTCGAATAGAAAGGTTTATTTACCGTAGAATTAAAAGAATTTATGATGATGTTTCTTTGTTAGAGTCTAGCTCTTTAGCATCAAGAACAATAACTACTGATATGGGTACTTTAACCCAAGAGATTGAAAAATTTGCTCAAGACAAAAAAATTGAAATAGACACGTTAAAGATTCGCGAAGAATATCGTAAAGATTTTTTAGGCAATGTGGCACATGAATTAAAAACCCCTCTATTTACCGTACAAGGATATATTGAAACGTTACTAGATGGTGCTTTAGATGACGAAACAGTTCGAGAAAAATACTTGCTTAATGCATGTAAAGCGGTAGAGCGCTTAATCTATATTGTAAAAGACTTAGATTTAATTACCAAACTAGAAGCTAGTGAGCTTAAGGTAGAATGGAGTGAGTTTGATATTGTTGAATTAATAAAGTCAAACTTTGAGCTTTTAGAGATGAAGGCAGCCCAAAAGAAAATAGTCTTAACTTTTGATATCGAATATGATGAACCTATTATGGTACGGGCAGACGCCGAAAAAATTCAGCAAGTAATTTCTAACCTTATCGTAAACTCCATAAAATACGGCCATGAAAATGGCACAACCGAGGTAAGTGTTGAAAATTTAATACAAAACAAAGTAATTGTTAGGGTTACAGATAATGGCGAAGGTATTCAAGAACAACATATTCCTAGACTTTTTGAGCGGTTTTATCGTGTAGATCAGAGTAGAAATCGTAAAGAAGGTGGCTCAGGTCTTGGGCTTGCTATAGTAAAACATATTATTGAGGCACACGAAGAAAGAATCTATGTTGAAAGTGTTGAAGATGTTGGCTCTGAATTTTCGTTTACTCTCGAAAAAGCGGCACCACAAATAAAGCCTGAATAATTATTTAGGTAGAATAGAACTATTGGTAACAGCTAGCAATCAAATACATGATTAGATTTCACTAGCTTTGCAAATCATTAAATTTTGATTACTGTGGGTAGTAAAAACAAACTCAAACGATTTAAAGAGAACGATACCTTTAAGAATGTTATTCAGCCCAATAGAAGGTCGCTTGAAGATGGCACTTTAGTTCTTAAAGGAAAGTGGTCTGAACATTTTAAAAATGATCATCCAATTGTTTTAGAATTGGGTTGTGGTAAAGGCGAATATACCATAGGGTTGGCCAGTAAATATCCTGATAAAAACTTTATTGGTATAGATATCAAAGGAGCCCGATTTTGGAGAGGTGCCAAAACTGCGATAGAAGATAACTTGCAAAATGTTGCTTTTTTAAGAACGCAAATTGAACTTATAGATACGCTATTTGCAGAAAATGAAGTTGCAGAAATATGGATTACTTTTCCCGATCCTCAAATAAAATATAAACGAACGAAGCATCGGTTAACCAATAAGAGTTTTCTTAACAAGTATAGAAAGATCTTAAAGACAGACGGTGTGGTAAACTTGAAAACAGATAGCGAGTTTATGCATGGCTATACCCTAGGATTGTTGCACGGCTTAGATTTAGATGTTATTTATGCTAATCATAACATTTATTATAACGAAGGCAGTCCTGAGGAAGTATTAAAAATTCAAACTTTCTACGAAAATCAGTACCTTGAAAAGGGAAAACCTATTACCTATATCAAATTTCGGGTAAACTGATTTTTATGCAACAACTGGCTACTTTATTCTTATTTACTTTTGGCAGCGCTTTTTTAGCGTCTTTGCCACCAGGTTTGTTAAATATGAATGCGGCCAAAACAAGTATAGAAAAAGGAAAGTCTAATGGTATAATTTTCGGAATAGCAGTTGCATTAGCGGTTATGTTTCAGGCATATTTAGCGGTTAGAATTGCGAAATTTTTATCAAAAAACCTTTATGTTATTGAAATTTTAATGCAATTAGCATTAGTAGTATTTGCCATTTTAGCCCTTGTCTTTTTTATGAAGGGCAAAAGAGATAGGCAAAAAGAGGTTCAACTTAAGCAAAGTAAAAAGCGTAGTTCTTTTACAAAAGGGGTGTTTTTAGCATCCCTAAATTTACTTTCGGTACCTTATTATAGTGGTTTAAACACAATTTTTCATCAGCAAGGTTTTATGAACTATGAAATTATTGATGAAGTAATCTTTATACTAGCATCTGGTTTAGGTACTTTTTTGGTTATGTATTTGTATGCCTTTTATTTTAATAAGTTAGAACATAAAACAAAAAGTTTTTCTAAAAAAAGCAACTACATACTTAGTGCTTTAATGGTATTGTTATTTTTAATTACCTTCATTAGGCTTTACATTAAAATTTAGTTCTAGGTTTATGAAACCCAAAAATGAAAATTTCTTTCAGAAAGTATATGAAGTTGCCGAAAAAATACCTTTTGGCAGAGTAACTTCCTATGGTGCTATTGCTAAATACCTTGGTGCAGCACGTAGCGCTCGTATGGTCGGATGGGCAATGAACGGGTCGCATAATATGCAAAATGTTCCGGCACATAGAGTAGTAAACAAAGCAGGTCTTTTAACCGGAAAACATCATTTTAAGGGTACAAATCTTATGCAGCAGTTATTAGAAAGTGAAGGAATAGAGATCGAAGACAATCAAATTAAAGATTTGGAAAAATATTTTTGGGATCCTAATACCCTATTATAAATACGAAACACCAAATTAGGCGTATTTTATGAGGCTGATTGTAATAGAAGGTTTGCAAAAAAAAGCTTAACACTATATGTAACAAAACTACTTAGGTGATTTAGTTGAAACTGGAGTGTTTTCTTTCATATATAGTGCCTGTTTTGAACTACGATTGGGTACTTTTTTATGAATTTCATCAGAATGCTACTTTAAAGAGAAACTATTTATTGGTGTTCTTACGCAAAATCTACTATCAATACAACCAATACGGTATAGAAATGAAAGTGGTTTTTAAGGTCGCTAAGGGAATACAGATTTTAAAATATAAGGTTTAGCTAAAAGCTTAAAATCACTTAAATACTAATGTAAAACAAGTACTATTTTTTTGTGATATCACGCCAATACTGCCGCCATGTAAATGCATGATTTGCTTAGATAGGCTTAGTCCAATTCCAGTACCTGTATTTTTAGTGGTAAAAAAGGGAATAAAAATTTCTTCAAGAAGGTCTTTTGGTATACCAGGGCCATTATCCCAAACACTAATGTACTTTTTTTGATCTTGGTATTGTCCGGCAGTAATTTTTATAGCACCTCTTTCTTGATCACCTATAGATTGAAGCGCATTTTTGCTAAGGTTAATTAGTATTTGAGATATTTGTTTTTCATCAATATATAGTTCAAGATTTGTTGGTATGGCCTCTATTTCAAACGAAATATTATTTTGTTCAACTTCTTCCGAACTCATTAAAATTTTAATTTTTTCTAAGACCTGTATCGCGGATACTAAAGACAAGTCGGGTTTGGGTAAACTTAAAAAGCTTCGGTATGATTGTACAAAGGTCATCAAATCATTTCCTTGCTCTTTAATTACTTCCAGGCCTTTAGCGGTGTTTTTAAGTTGATCTTCAGTGAACTCCGACAAAAGAGTTGGTGCACTACCATTTTTAAAATATTTTAGAACCGATTCAGAAATAGATGTAATAGGGGTAATACTATTCATAATTTCATGAGTTAGTACACGTATAAGGCGCACCCAAGAATCGGTTTCCTTTTCATCTAATTCTTGATGAATATCTTGAGCAACTACCAACACAAGTTCTTGACCATTCATACTTATTTCAGTCGATTTTATGGCTATTTGCTGTTTTTCGCGTTCGTTTGATAGCTGAATTAATTTTCTATCAAAGGGTTTTAAGGAAGAAAATAGCGTGTATAATTTTTCATCTACTTTCTTTAATTGTTTAATGTGATTTAGTGGTTGATAGTTAAAAAGAGTTTCTATTTTAGAATTAGCAAAAAGGATATGCCCTTTGCTATTAAAAGTTAAAATGCCAATATCTGCTTGCTTAATTATTTCTAGATAATACTGTTCTTGAGCTTCTTTTTTTAAATGAATATCTTGAATTACTTTATTTACAGTATTTAAACTATGATTTAATTCTTGTAATGATTTTACACTCAGTTTTTCAGGAAACCTCAGCGTAAAATCTTCATTTTTAATAGCATCAAAAAAATAGGCGATTTTGCGATTAGTTTGGTTAATGTGTTGTATTAGAGAATTGGTTTGAAAAATTAAGGTTAACAATAAAAATATGGCTCCTATAAAGTGTTTTTCAAAGTATAAAAAAGCCATTGCCATCGCTGTAATAGTAACTAAAACGACTCTAAATATTAACTGCCAATATATACTTTTGCTTACCATAGTACTAGGGTTCTACAATTAGAATACTACCAAAATTTTATTAGTAACTGTTTTAGTTACTTATTATTTAGCTGCTTTTTTCTTTATTTTATTATACAGGGTTTGTCGTGAAATACCTAATTGTTCAGCGGCAGCACTATAATTACCATCATTTTTGTCTAAGGCTTTTGTGATCATCAATAGCTCCATTTCTTCTAAGGTATTTGGGCCCGTTTCTAATCCTATTTGCGCGTTTGAATGCAACAAGAAATCTGTGGGTTTTAGCACCGTTCCTTCAGAAAGAATTACGGATCGTTCAATTGTGTGTAATAATTCTCTTATGTTGCCAGGCCATGCATAATTTAAAAGTTTTTCTTGAGCCGCTTGATTAATTTTTAGGTCTTTTTTACCATATTTAGTGGCAAATTTGTTTAAATAAAAATCAGCTAAAATTAAAACATCATCTTCACGCTCACGAAGTGCAGGCACTTCTACTCGAATGGTATTAATACGATACAGTAAATCTTCTCTAAAAAGGCCGTCGGCTACCATTTGATCTAAATTGCAATTGGTAGCGCAAACCAAACGTATATCTACAGGAATAGGTTTGTTTGCTCCAACTCTTACAATAACTTTGTTTTGAATTGCAGACAGTAATTTCGCCTGAGTTTGCAATGAGAGGTTTCCAATTTCATCTAAAAAAAGTGTGCCACCGTTTGCGGCCTCAAATTTTCCTGCGCGGTCTTCTTTAGCATCTGTAAAAGATCCTTTGGTGTGTCCAAAAAGTTCACTTTCAAAAAGCGATTCAGATATAGATCCCATATCAACGTTAATGAAAATTTCATTACTTCGGTTCGATAATTTATGTACCTCTCTTGCAATAAGTTCTTTTCCAGTACCGTTTTCACCGGTTACTAAAACATTTACATCGGTTTTAGCAACCTTTTCTACAAGATGTAAAATCTCCCTAAGCGCTTTAGATTTACCAATAATAGTAGTCTTATTTTCATTAATAACCTGCCTTAAATTGGTCTGCTTTTGTTTCAGCTGCTGTACTTCTTGTTTAGATTTACGTAGTTCATAAGCCGATTTTACGGTAGCCAATAGCTTATCATTATTCCATGGTTTTAAAATAAAGTCGGTAGCACCCTGCTTTAAAGCTTGTACGGCTAAATCTACAGCCCCGTAGGCGGTCATCATGATGACTGCTGTTTGTGGCGCTTTCTTTTTTATTTCTCTAAGCCAATACAGCCCTTCATTTCCGGTATTTACACCAGCCGAAAAGTTCATGTCTAATAGCACGATGTCACAATTTTTTAAATCTGAATACGAAGAAATCTGATTCGGATTTGAAAAAGTAGTTACACTTTGATATTCAAATTGTAACATTATTTCTAAAGCACTTAGTACACTTTTGTTATCATCGATGACTAAAATTTTTGCTGCTACCATTTACTATATAATTAGGTGAACCACTAGGGTAAATTTACAATATGAAAGGCATAATTAACTAAAAGTGTAAAATTTTTAGACAATATATGTAAAACTATTTTACATTATATTTTTGTTGGCCGATCTATAATATGTTTAAGTGCTTGATTTTCAGTATGCATTTGTTTTTGGCATATATATAGTGTACCAATTGGCATACCAATATAATTATGAATAAGAATTTCAGAATAATAGTATTACTAATTTTTTTAGCTCAGACCAGTATGTGGTCTCAAGAAAAATGGACTTTAAGTGATTGTATAGCCTATGCTCTAGATAATAATTTAGCATTAAACAATTTTAAGTTCGAAGAACAAGCAAACAGAGAAACCTACCGACAGTCGGTAAGAAATTTATTGCCAATAATAGAGGGGTCGTCAAGATATAATGTGAATTATGGGCGCAGTACAGACCCAAACACAAATGATGTAGTTACTACAGATTTTTTCTCGAATAACTACAATATTGCATCTAGTGTAGATCTTTTTAAAGGTTTTCAAAAAATAAATAGTATTAAGGTGGCTAAATTTTTACAAAAAGCTGCTCTAGAAGAAACAACGCATCAAAAGTATCTTTTGGCTTTTAGCGTAAACGAAGCATTTTACGATATTAAATATTTTGAAGAGCTCGTGGCTATAGCAAAAGAGCAACAGCAGGTTTCGCAAACCAATTATGATTTGGTAAAAAAACAAATAGAATTAGGCTTAAAGGCAGGCGCTGATTTGTATGAAGCGGAAGCATTATTATTAAGCGATAAATTGAAAGTTACCCAAAGTCAAAACAGTCTTAACAATGCTAAGCTTAAGTTAATTCAGGTTATGAATTTAGAGGGGGCAGATGACATTTCTATTCAAACAGAGCTATCCGCAGGTTTGTCTTTAGAAAGTAAGATAGAAAATAATTCTGATTCTATATTTAATAGGGCAAGAGATTTTGTTCCGCTTATTAAAGCACAAGAGTTAAAAACACAAGCTGCAAAAAAAGAAATTATGGTAGCAAGGGGTCGTTTATATCCTTCTTTGAGTTTATTTGGCAGTATCGGCACCGGCTATTTCGAAACAACTATTGATAGTGATACGGGTGTTACCATTCCTTTTAAAGATCAATTTAGAGATAATACTTTTCAAGTTGTTGGTCTGTCTTTAACGGTGCCTATTAGTTACGCTTGGTCTGCTCGATCGCGGGTAAAACAACAAAAAATAGCCTACAAGCAAGCACAGAATAATTTAGATATTCAAAAACAAGAACTACGCCAAACCATTCAACAATTAGTTCAAGAATATGAGGCATTGCAAATAGAATACCAACAAAGTGAAAAAAAATTGGAAACTCAAAATTTGTCATTTGCTATCGCTCAAAAAAAGTACGAAAAGGGCTTAATAAGTGCATTAGAGTTATTTGCAGCTAAAAATTTATATGCAAGTGCGCAGAATGAAAATCTTCAAGTACGTTTAAAATCAGAAATTAATCAAAGCACTTTAGATTTTTATAAGGGGCTACCAATTTATAACATAAACTAGACGATGAAAGCAACAAAAATTAAAATACAAGAGCGAGCCATCAATCGCTTTAACGGACAAAACATAAAATTTGAGCTAAAAAAAATAAGAAACGCTACCCTAAACACTAGAATAGCTTAAAATTTGTGAATAAATAATTGAAATATTATGGATATAAAAATTGAAAAAAAGAAAGGCTTGCGTCTAAAGCACTACGGCTATATGGGCATAGGTTTATTGGTGCTTTTTATGGGCTATCAATTGGTTTTTGCCAGTTCTACAGCAACGTTTAGAACAGAAAAAGATAAACTATCGGTTGCTGAAGTTGTACAAGGTAAATTTGACGATTACATTACCATAAACGGAAATGTAGCTCCAATTGCTACTATTTATATGGATGCTTACGAAGGCGGTCGGGTTACCGAAAAATTGATTGAAGAAGGTGCAACAGTTAAAAAAGGAGATATTATTCTAAAATTAGAAAATATTAACCTGTATGAGCAAATTTTAAATAGTGAGAGTAATTTAGCGCTGAAGCAAAATGACTTACGATCTACAAGGTTGAGTTTTGATTCAAGACAAGTAGAGGGGCGTAAATCTTTAGCAACGACAAGTACCGATTTACAGCGTTTAAAGCGAAATTTTGAACAAAATAAAGCACTATATGATGAAGAGCTTATTTCTAAAGAAGCCTATTTATTATCAAAAGAAAATTATGAATTAGCACAGCAGACTTTTGATATTGTAAAACTGCAAACAGAGCAAGATGATGCCTTACGTAAAACCTCTTTATCGGGCTTAGATACAGATTTGGCACGTATGCGTAAAACCTTAGGAATGGTATACCAACGTTTAGATCATTTAAATGTTCGCGCTCCTGCAGATGGTCAGCTTGGGTTTTTAGATGCAGAAATAGGACAAAATATTACGCAAGGGCAACGCATAGGACAAATAAACGTATTAACAGATTATAAAATTGAAGCTACGATTGATGAGCATTATATTGATCGTGTTAAACGAGATTTGTTTGCCAACCTCGAGCGTAACGGTAAATTATATAAACTGCGGTTACGTAAAGTATACCCCGAAGTTAGAAACGGTAAATTTAAAGTAGATTTAGTTTTTTCAGATACAAAGCCAGAAACGATACGAGCGGGTCAGAGTTATAATATAAAATTGCAATTAGGCGCATCTTCAGATGCCTTATTATTACCAAAAGGAAGTTTCTTTCAAAGCACAGGCGGGCAATGGATTTTTGTGGTAAATGACGATGGTGATGAGGCTAATAAAAGACCTATTCGCATAGGCAAGCAAAATTCTAGATACTATGAGGTTATAGAAGGTTTAGATGCCGGAGAAAAAGTAATCACTAGCAATTATGATAATTTTGGTGATGCCGAAAAAATAGTACTTAAATAAAAAAACAACCTTTTTGGGCGGGCTAAAAAATGCCTATGCCTTAATAAATAAACCATTTACAAATGATAACAATTCAGAATTTAAAAAAGAGTTTCAAAACTGAGGAAGTCGAAACCCTAGCCTTAAACAATGTAAATCTTAAAGTAGAAGATGGCGAATTTGTGGCTATTATGGGGCCATCTGGTTGCGGTAAATCTACCCTGCTAAATATTATTGGCATGCTTGATAACCCCTCTGAAGGCAGTTATAATTTTGCGGGCAATGAAGTAGGCGGTTTAAAGGAAAACCAACGCACACAGCTACGAAAAGGTAATTTAGGCTTCGTATTTCAAAGTTTTAATCTAATCGATGAGCTTACGGTTTATGAAAATGTAGAGTTACCACTCATTTATCTTAAAATGGCTAAGGCAGAGCGTAAAAAAAAGGTGATGGCTGTTTTAGAACGAATGAAAATTGCACATCGAGAAAAGCATTTTCCGCAACAGTTATCAGGGGGTCAGCAGCAACGTGTAGCTATTTCTCGCGCTGTGGTAACGAACCCTAAACTAATTCTTGCAGATGAGCCTACGGGTAATTTAGATTCTAAAAACGGAATTGAGGTGATGAATTTGCTTACCGAGCTTAATCAAGAAGGAACAACTATAGTAATGGTAACACACTCTGATCGTGATTCGCACTATGCGCATCGTGTAGTTAATTTGTTTGATGGTCAAATTGTAACCGAAAGTAAGAATAGAGCCATAGGTGAAATGGTTTAAGAAGTTTATTCATCAATCAATAATCAGTAGTAATCAATCAAATTAGTACTCTAATCAAGTACTGCTTTTACTAAATAGTATGTTTATTTAGTATCTAAAAATCGTTCGGAGAAACCTTGTTGCTTACAAGGTTTACTCCACGATTAATAGTGTTGGTTTTACCATTTATTTGTGGGGTATGTATAATGACTGAAATATAAATTGGTCATTAATATTTCTATAGCCCGAGAGAGTTTGGCTTTACCTGTATCTGTTCAAAAAATGTTAAGCAATTTAAGCCGCTGTAGTTGGCTTCGTAAAAGGATTAGGTGCCGAGTGATTTATAAAATAATCAATCAATAAAATAGTAACTATGTTAAAAAATCATTTAAAAGTAGCTTGGCGGAGTATTAAAAATGACAGACTTTTTGCATCAATTAAAGTTGGTGGGTTCGCCATTGGTATTGCTGCTTGTTTATTAATAAGCCTATTCATTAAAAACGAGCTGAGTTACGATCAGCATTATCAAAATAAAAATAGAATATATAGGGTTGTTCTTCAAGGCATGCAAAATGGAGAACAGATGAAAGGGGTTCATTTTCAATTGCCTTTTGCCGATGTTTTGCAAACAGATTTTCCTGAGGTAAAGAAGGCTGGTAAAATTAATACGTCTGAATTGTTTGGTGCTGGTAAAAGAGGGTTTCGCTCGGCTAATAATCCTCAGAATAGTTTAGAAGAAGGATTTGTATTTGCAGATCAAGAGGCTTTTGATATATTAGAAATTGCCTTAGAACAGGGTAAACCACAGGAAGCATTAACTCAACCCTCAAGTATTGTCATTTCAAGAGCTAAGGCGCAAAAATATTTTCCAAATACTAAAGCTTTAGGACAAACTATTATTTTAGATAATGATACCTCAAAACCCTATACTGTTACTGGGGTGATGAAAGATCTTCCTAAAAATATGCATTTGCAGTTCGATTTTTTATTGCCAATTGAAGATACCAATGCCAGCTGGACAAGCCATAACTATATTACCTACCTGCTACTAGATGAAAATGCCAATGTAGTTGAGTTACAAAAGAAAATGTTATCTATTGTTGAAAATTTCGTGATACCTGCACAAAAAGAACGTGGCAGAGCCCCAGATTTTTTAGCTGTTTTAAAGACCTTAAATTATAAGCTACAACCGATTACCGACATTCATTTACATTCAGATTTAAAAATGGGTGATGGCCTTGTACATGGTGACCTTAGATTTGTATGGTTGTTTGCTGCCATTGCGGGGTTTATACTCCTTTTAGCGGTTATAAATTTCATTAACTTATCTACTGCAAAATCGGCCAACAGAGCAAAAGAAGTTGGCTTAAGAAAGACGGTTGGGGCATTTAAAAATAATTTAGTGACCCAATTTTTAATCGAATCGGTACTTTATAGTGTGCTTTCATTTGTCTTAGGATTGCTACTTGCTTGGTTATTGTTGCCAATGTTTAATTCACTTGCTGAAAAAACGATTGAAGTACCTTGGACAGCTTGGTGGTTTGCACCAATAATTATGCTTTCTGCACTGCTAGTTGGTTTACTAGCAGGCCTATACCCTGCATTTTATTTGTCGGCTTTTAAACCAGTAGATGTGCTCAAAGGCACACTAAGTTTAGGTGGTAAAAGTGGTAAATTACGTAGTGGCTTAGTTATAGTTCAATATACAACTTCTGTGGTATTAATTATCGGTACTTTAATTATCTACAAGCAGATGAATTTTATTATGAACAAAGAGCTTGGCTATGATAAAGAGCAGCTGCTAATTCTTGAAACAGCAGGTGCTTTTGGTAACAAAGCTGCTAATTTTAAAGAGCAATTAGAGCAACTACCTCGTGTAAAGAGTGTTAGTTTAAGTGATTATTTGCCTGTTGAGGAAACAAAAAGAAACGGAAATACATTTAGAAATCCTTTAAAAGGTAATGAAGGTGAAAGTGTGTTAGGTCAAATATGGCGTGTAGATTACGATTATATCAAAACCTTAGGCATGCATTTGATAGCAGGACGAGATTTTTCTCGAGACTTTGCTACCGATGCTATAAATGCGATTATTATCAATCAAAAAATGGCCAATGAGTTAGGGTTTGTTGATCCTATAGGAAAATATGTGGATAATAATGGTCAAGATTTAAAGGTAATTGGTGTCGTTGAAAACTTTCATTTTAAATCGTTGAAAGAAGATATAAGTCCATTGAGTTTAGTTCTAGGAACCAGTGCAACTTCTATATCGGTAAAATTAGAAAAAGGCAATATCAACGATGCATTAGCTGCTATTAAAACGATTTGGAACAAAACAGTACCTAACCAATCTTTTAGTTATACTTTTTTAGATCAGCAGTTTAGCCATATGCATGCCGATATTAAACGTATGGGAAGCATCTTTAATAGTTTTGCCCTCATAGCTATACTAGTTGCTAGTTTAGGTTTGTTTGCACTTTCAGCATTTATGGTAGAGCAACGCAAGAAAGAGATTAGTATTAGATTGGTCTTAGGAGCACCCTTTAAAAGCATTTATCAGCTGTTAACGCTCGACTTTATGAAATTAATTTTTCTTTCAATTGCTATGTCAATTCCAATTGGTTGGTATGTTATGTCAAAGTGGTTAGAAGATTTTGCTTATAAAATTAGTATCGACTGGAGTGTGTTTGCAACTGCGGGGTGTATTGCTATAGGTATTGCTTTGTTAACCATAAGCTATCAATCTATAAGTGCTGCATTAATAAAACCTCTAAAAACGCTTCAAACTCAATAATAAGCCTGTTTACAAAAATATCATGATTAAATTATTTTTTACAATTGCCACAAGGTACCTCTTAAAAAACAAGCTATACTCGTTTATAAATATTTTTGGTTTAGCGATTGGGGTAGCATCTTTTATTTTAATTATGCTATACGTCGATTATGAGCGTAGCTATGATAAATTTGAAGGTTCGCAGCATGTATATCGGGTGTATATGGATTATTTAGAAGGTAATTCCTTTGTGCCTGGCGACGCGCAAACCTACAATCTTTCTGGCCCAACCCTTAAAAGAGAATTTCCTGGGGTTTTAGATTATGTTCGATTTTATTACATAGAGAAAGCCACTTTTGTATTAGGAGATCGAATTTTTGAGCAACCCATGGGGTCTATGGCCGACGCTTCATATTTTAATGTATTTGGTTATCCTTTGTTGAAAGGAAATCATAAAACTGCACTTAGTGAGCCCAATACCATAGTGCTATCTCAAACATTAGCAAAAAAACTGTTTGGTGATCAAAATCCAATGCAAAAGACAGTAACCGTAGTTTTAGATGGTGATGAGGTTGTACTTACCGTAACCGGACTAATGAAAGATATTCCGAAAAACGTTCATTTTAGAAACAACTATTTAATCTCGTATGCGACCGAAAATACTTGGGATTTTTTTGACGAAGCTCAAACAAAACTCAATTTTAATATGAACAATTATTATACCTATTTAAAGATTGATGAAAATGCCAATATTGCCTCGTTAAAAGATAAGATTATAAATAGTGATTTTGATGAAGATGAAGAAGAACGCCATAATATAGAGCCTATTGAAGACATTCATTTGTATTCTGATAAACCTTATGAAGTAAGTGTTAATGGTAGTGCGACTAGAATTAAGTTTTTATCGGCTATTGCTTTTATCATTTTAATTCTCTCTTGGCTTAATTATATTAACCTATCAACCACTAAATCTTTAGAAAGAGCAAAAGAAACAGGTATTAGAAAAGTAGTAGGCGCTCACCGTTGGCAGTTGGTATTACAATCTATAATGGAGTCTACTTTGTTAAATACAATTGCAATAATGGTAGGTATTATTGCTAGCTTTATGTTGCTGCCGATTTATAATAGTTTAACAGAAAATAAGCTTGAGATTAATCTTTCTAGTTTTACAAGCTTATTTCCGATTTTTGGTTTTATTTTTCTTGGAATGTTTTTAGCCGGCTTATACCCTGCATTTTTACTTGGGGATTATAAAGCTACTAAAGCTTTAAAGGGCGAAGTACGTACTTCTAGTAAAGGCGTTTTAATTCGAAAAGGATTAATTGTAACCCAGTTTTTGGCAACTATTATTTTAATTATTGGCACTATGGTGGTTACCAAACAAATTCATTTTTTGCAAAACCAGCCAATTGGTGCAGAACTAAACCAAATTGTTGCTTTAAAAGGTGAGATAGTTACAAACAAATCAGACTCTTTACTTAGTAACGATTATAAGTTGCTAGCAGATGAACTTAAAGATTTGCCTTTTGTTGAAAACATAACGTTTGCACAGACATACCCTGGCGATAGTTTTGATAATCTAGGTTCTAGTCGTGGTATTACTCTTCCGAATGGAGTACAAAATTTAAGTACCGTTTACTACGTGTATGACGTGCAGCCCGAATATTTTGAGTTATTAGACATTCCTTTTGTGGTTGGTAACACATTTTTGCCCAATGATAGTGGTGATAGCAATCAAATAGCAGTAAATGAAACATTTGTAAAAGAGATGGGATTTAATTCTCCAGAAGAACTAATTGGAAGAAAACTTAAGTTTTGGGGTAACAATGAATGGGTTGTAACAGGGGTATTTAAAGATTATCATCATTTTGGATTAAAAGATAAGGTGCTTCCGCTACTTGTAAAGCATCAAAGAGATGTAAATAATCTACTAGTAAAATTGGATCCAACCGCAACATCAACAGCTGGATTTACTACGGCAATAGATCAAATTCAAAATAAATGGAATCAAATATTTACTAAAAGCACCTTTAATTATGCTTTTTTAGATAAAAAGTTTGAGGCACATTATAAAGAAGATAAAACCTTTGGAAAAGCCTTTCAAGTGTTTACCGTCTTGGCCATATTGATTGCCTCATTAGGTCTTTTTGGATTATCTTCTTACACCTGTGTACAAAGAAGAAAAGAAATTGGTATTAGAAAAGTTAATGGGGCAAGCATAACGCAAATTCTTAAACTACTTAATATAGATTTTATTAAATGGGTGGGTTTAGCTTTTATTGTTGCGGTACCTATTGCCTGGTATGTTATGAATAAATGGTTAGAAGGTTTTGCATACAAAACCGCAATGAGCTGGTGGATATTTGCTTTTGCTGGTATTAGTGCTTTAGCGGTTGCCATTTTAACAGTAAGCTGGCAAAGTTTTCAGGCTGCAATAACCAATCCGGTTGACGCTTTAAAAGACCAATAATACGGATTTTATTTAAAATTAATTTTACCTCAATAAATCAATCAAAAAACGAATAGAATGTTTAAGAATTATTTAAAAATAGCATTTAGAAGCCTTAAAAAACAAGCCTTCTTTACTTTTTTAAACACTTTTGGCTTGGCCATAGGTATGGCAGGTGGCTTATTAGTCGCTTTGTATGTGTATGATGAGTTAACATTTGATACTATGTTTACTGATGCCCACCGTATTTATCGTGTAGATGCGGATATAAAATTTGGAGGTGCTGAAATGCATTCCGCTGAAAACGCTCCGCCGATGGCAGCAGTTTTAAAAAATGATCTTCCAGAAGTAGAAAACGCTGTGAGAATACGAGATGTGGGAAGTGTTTTAATTAAAAAAAGCGAATCTACCGATAATACAAAAGAGGAAAAGGTGGCCTATGCAGATGCCAGTTTCTTTGATATGTTTGGTTTAACACTCTTAGAAGGCGATGCTAAATCGGCATTAGAAGAGCCTAATACCATGGTGCTTTCAAAAGCAACAGCGTTAAAATATTTTGGCACACGCAAAGTAGTCGGTGAAACGCTAGTGCTAAACAATAAAGAGGTGTATACGGTAACTGGTATTGTAGAAGATTTGCCAAAAAAATCATTTTTAAGAACGCATAAAATTTTCTTGGCTATGGCAGGCAATGAAGCTTCAAAAGAGGAGATTTGGGGTAGTCTTAATTATTTTACTTTTATCAAACTTATTCCTACCGCTCATGAGTCAACCATAAAAAAACATCTTGAAGGTATTTTAGACAAGTATATGCTTCCGTGGGCGCAAAAATATTTTCCAGGTATGAATAAAGAATCTTTTTTAGCTTCGGGTAATTATGTGCGCTATTACACAATACCGCTTACAGATATACATTTATATTCAAATCGAGATACAGAGCTAAGCGCAAATAGTACCATTCAAAATGTATATATTCTTTCGTTTATTGGGCTTTTTCTAATCCTTTTGGCAACGGTTAATTTTATGAACCTTTCTACGGCGTACTCGCTTAAAAGAGCCAAAGAAGTTGGAATTAGAAAAACTTTGGGTTCAAATAGGGGGCATCTTATGGTTCAGTTTTTAACCGAGTCGGGTTTAGTAACATTTATTGCTATGCTTTTTGCTGTTGCTTTTGCCTTTTTTGCACTTCCTTTTTTTAATAGCATGGCGGGCAGAGAAATTATTTTTCCCTTTACTAAACCTTTCTTTTGGATAATTTTAGTAGCCATGTCGTTGATTTTAGGATTACTCACCGGTAGCTATCCTGCTTTTTTTATGTCGCAATTTTTACCAATAAAAAGTCTTAAAGGCGGTTCAAATACGAGCGAAGGTGGATCTAAAGTACGCAACACACTAGTGGTATTTCAATTTGCTATTTCGGTATTCTTAATTGTAAGCACACTTGTGGTTTTTAAGCAATTAAAATTTATTCAAGCAAAAGATGTTGGTTTTTCTAAAGATCAAGTATTAGTAGTTAAAGATGCCTATGCTGCGGGGGATAAACTACAAACCTTTAAACAAAAAGTGGCGAATTTAGGTAGTGTAAAGAGCGTAGCGGTTTCTAGTTTTATGCCAACACCATCGGCAAGAGGTAATAGCTCTTTTTTTGAACAAGGTTCAATGGCACAAGAACATGCTATTCAAATGCAAAAGTGGAAAGTAGATGAAGATTATTTACAAACACTTAATATGAAATTAATTGCTGGAAGAAATTTTAACGCTGCTCGCATTTCTGATTCTACTGCAGTTATTGTAAATGAAGCAACATTAGCAAATTTAGGGGTGTCTGCAGAGCAGGCTTTAGGCAAAAGAATTACAGAAGATGTAGATTCAGAAAACCCAGTTTTTTATGATGTAATTGGGGTGGTTAAAAATTTTCATTTTAAATCGTTACGAGAAAATATTGAACCCTTAGGTCTCTTTATGCAACCATCAAGGGGTTCTGTTGCGGTTAAACTTGAAGCCAGTAATTTTACTGCTACTATTGGTGCCATTCAAAATATTTGGCAAAAAGTTGCACCTGGACAGCCTTTTAATTATGCTTTTTTAGATGACGAATTTAATAGAACCTATGAAGCAGAACAGCGGTTAGGCAAGATATTTATAACATTTACTATTCTTTCTATTCTCATTGCTTGTCTTGGCTTATTTGGATTAGCTGCTTTTAATGCCGAAAAAAGAACAAAAGAAATTGGGGTAAGAAAGGTTTTAGGGGCTACCGTAAGTCAAATTTCATATCGGCTTACGGTAGATTTTTTAAAATTGGTAATGGTGGGCATTCTTTTTTCTTTGCCTGTCGCATGGTTTGCAATGAATAGGTGGTTACTTGACTTCTCTTATCGTATAAATATTGGTTGGCAGGTTTTTGTTTTAGCAGCTGCAATTGCTCTTGCAGTAGCTATTATAACGGTAAGTTATCAAAGTATAAAAGCAGCCCTTTCAAACCCTGTAAAAAGTTTAAAAACGGAATAATTATTTATAATTGAATTTATTATGTTTAAAAATTATTTAAAAATCGCTTGGAGAAATTTACTTAGAAATAAGAGCTTTTCACTCTTAAATATTATAGGACTCTCTATTGGCTTGGCAGTAACCGCAATTATTACAATTTGGATAAATTTTGAAATGGGTTACGATCGCTTTCATGTAAATATTGATAGAGTTTATGAGGTTAATAACATATACCCAATTGGGGATGAAATTCTAACATGGAACTCTACACCTAAGGTAATGGCTGAGGTCATTAAAAAAGATTATCCAGAGGTAGAAGCAGTTTCTAGATATTATTTTAATACTTCTTTTTTGTTTGCGAAAGATGAAAAAAGAATAAAATCAACAGGAACTATTGTAGATAGCGATTTTTTAAAAATCTTCACTTTTCCTTTGCTACAGGGTAACCTAAACACCGTTTTTGAAGATGTAAATTCGGTGGTTATTACAGAAACATTTGCTAAAAAATTATTTGGTAGTAAATCGCCAATAGGGCAACTAGTTACCATTGATAATAGTGATAGTTTTAAGGTAACTGGCATACTAAAAGATTTGCCAAAAAATTCTAGTTTTAATTTTGAGTTTTTGCTTCCCTGGGCTTATTTACATCAAAAGGGTTGGAGTGATGATAACTGGGGTAATAATTCAGTAGCTACTTATGTTATGCTAAAAAAGGGGACTGATTTTAAATCATTTTCTAAAAAGATTAAAACTTTAAGAGAGCGATACGATAAGGGGTCTCCTAAGATGAAAACCATGTTGTATCCTTATTCACGTACTTGGTTGTACGGCGAATTTAAAAATGGAGTAGAGACTGGTGGAAGAATTGATATTATTCGAATGTTTGGTATTATAGCAGCAATCATTTTAATAATAGCCTGTATTAATTTTATGAATTTAAGTACGGCTCGTAGCGAGAAACGCGCTAAAGAAGTAGGTATTCGTAAGGTTATTGGGGCAGAGAAAGGGGCGCTAATTGCTCAATTTTTAGGCGAATCAATATTAATTTCTTTTCTAGCAGCATTACTCGCCTTTATATTTATTTTGGTGACTCTACCTAGTTTCAGTATTTTAATTGACAAGCCTATAGCGCTAGACCTAACTAATAGTTCTTTTTGGTTAGCAGCATTAGGTATAATTATCCTTACAGGAATATTAGCTGGCAGTTACCCAGCGCTATACCTATCTGCTTTTAAACCATCAGCCGTATTAAAAGGAACTTTTAAAAAGATGAATAGTTCAATTACACCTCGCAAAGTTTTAGTGGTGCTACAATTTGCAGCAGCAATTATTTTTATTACCGCTAGTATTATTGTTATGCAGCAACTCAATAAAGTGCAAGACCGGCAAGCAGGGTATAATAAGAATAATCTTATTTATACAGAAATTGAAGGCGATATGGAAAAGAATTATAACCTTATTAAAAATGAATTGTTAAGGTCTGGCGCTGCAAGTTCGGTAACCAAAACAAACGCACCTATGACCGAAAGTATGAGTAATACTTGGGACATAAAATGGGAAGGCAAAGACCCGAACGATAAAACCTTAGTTAATCGTTTTATTGTCGATGATGCAATTATTAAAACTACAGGTATGCAACTTATTGCGGGTCGCGATTTTGATTTAAAAAAATATCCTACCGATTCTACTGCAGTTATCTTAAACGAATCGGCAGTAAAATTGATGAATTTTAATGATCCAGTTGGTAAAATTATAAAAGATTTCGGTATCGACTGGCATGTGATAGGAGTAGCTAAAGATTTTGTGCTAAAATCACCTTTTCAAAAAATTGAACCTTTGGTTATTCAGGGTGCAAAAGGTTGGTTTAGTTTTATTCATATAAAACTAAATAAAGAAGTGAGCACATCAGAAAATTTAGCTGTAATAGAGGCTATTTTTAAAAAGTATAACCCAGAGTATCCGTTTTCTTATGAGTTTATAGATTCGGCGTATGCCAGTAAATTTGATGACCAAAAACGAATTGGGCGGTTGGTTAACCTATTTACCTTGCTTACTATATTTATTTCATGTTTAGGTTTATTTGGTTTAGCAAGCTATATGGCTGAAAATCGAATTAAAGAAATTGGTATTCGAAAAGTGTTAGGTGCTTCGGTTCAGAGTATTACCACCCTTTTATCCATAGATTTTTTAAAATTAGTGCTTATAGCTATTGTTATAGCGGTTCCAATTTCTTGGTATCTTACAAGCTCGTGGCTAGAAGAATTTGCTTTTAGAATTACAATTTCTTGGTGGATATTTTTAGCGGCTGGTGTTTTGGCTTTAGTTATTGCATTTTTTACGGTGGGGTATCAGGCGATAAAAGCGGCAGTAGTTAACCCGGTAAAAAGTTTAAGAAGCGAATAGTTCAAATTATTTTTTTAGAATTTTAGAGTGTCAAATATTTATACAGAATATGTATAAATATTTGACAAATAAAAGGATGAGTTAATTACTTGTTAGATGTAACTTAATGATAATAAAACAGTTGTGAATTTGGCATAAAAATCGAACTGTAGTCTGCAAACACAGTATCGTCAATCATCATAATCTACACCTCAAACTATGTTAAAAAATTATTTCAAAATAGGCTTACGTAATCTCTTAAAAGATAAACTTTTTACGCTTTTAAATATCATTGGCTTATCGGTTGCATTTGCTGTTGCTATTCTTTTATCGATGGCTGCATTTTTTGATCTTTCTTTTGATCGCTTTCATGAACATGCTGATACGATTTATGAAGTGTACAGGCAAGAGCAATCGCCAAAAGGGCCAGAAGCTAGTACATCACAGCCCGCGCCTTTAGCAGGGGTATTAAAATCGGAGGTGCCAAGTATTAAGAAAGTATCAAGACATTTACAGCAGCAAGCCGTTTTTTCATTTAAAGAAAAGCAACTTAGCTTAGATGTGGTTTGGGTAGATGAAGATTTTTTCAACATTTTTACATTTCCTGTTAGTTCTAAAAGAACCAACCAAATTTTAGCAGATCAGTCTAGTATTGCAATTACTGAAGCAACAGCGCAGAAGTTATTTGGTGAAAGTAATCCTCTAGGTAAAACAGTACATGTTTTAATTGAAGGTAGCGAAGAGCCTTTTACCGTAGGCACTGTTATTAGTAATATTCCTGAACACAGTAGTTTAAAATTTGAGGCCGCCTTACGATTTGAAAAACATCCAAATTACCAAGAAAATAAAGAATCTTGGGATACGAACTATCATTCAATTTTTGTGCAAATGGATGATAAGTCATTACCCGATCAATTTGAAAAAAGTACTCGATCTTTAGTTGATTTAAATTATGTTGAAGATATTGCAAATATGAAGCGCGATGGTGTTGTTGCCAATAGCGACGGCCGTTTTATTCAATTTAAGTTGTTGGCGCTAGAAGATATACACTTTGTAAATTTTAGAAAAGGTTATGCCGAAGTGTCGAGAAATACGGTGTTTCTAATTCTTGCTATTGCTTTTTTAATTATAGGTATAGCTTGTGTTAATTTTATAAATATGAGTGTAGCAAAGAGTAGTCAACGCATGCGAGAAATTGGCATGAGAAAAACTCTTGGAGCTCAAAAGAGGCACTTGTTTTTTCAGTTTTGGAGTGAGAGTTTAGTTGTATTTATTATTGCGGTAGGTATCGGGGCATTTTTAAGCGCTTTACTCTTAGATGATTTTAAAACTTTGTTTAAAACAGCGGTTTCTTTTGATATCATTCGTTCGCCTAAGGTGATACTATCGTTTATCGGCTTTATACTTTTTATTACCCTATTGGTAGGGGGGTATCCTGCTTTACTATTAAGCAAGTTAAATGTAATACAATCCTTAAAAGGTAAGTTAGAAAAATCGGGTAAAAATAGGGTGCGAAATGCACTTATGATTATACAATTTGCTATCGCTATAATACTAATTAGCAGCACCATTGTATTGAGAGAACAACTCTATTTTATGAGAAATAAAGACTTAGGTTTTAATAAAGAACAAGTAATTTCCTTTCCCTTAGATGGAAAAAAAGACGGCTATCAAGTACTTGATTTGTTACGAAACGAGCTAAAAGGAAATCCTGATATTTTAAGTGTTTCTGGTGCAGACAATAATTTAGGAATTGGTAGAGATGGCAGTAGATTTAGAAGTATTTTTGGTTTTGAGTATAAGAACCGTATAGTAAAAACGAATTTTTTGGCGGTAGACTATGATTATTTAGAAACCTTAGATGTTAAACTTGTTGAAGGTAGAGGCTTTAAAAGAGGTTTTGCTAGCGATAGCTTAAGCGTAGTTATTAATGAAGCTATGGCACGCGAGTTAGGAGAAAAAGATCCGCTTACAGCTTACGTTCAGGTAAATGATAGCACTAATTATCCTGTTATTGGGGTGATAAAAGACTATAACTTTGATAGCTTAGATAATGCTATTGCCCCCTTAACCCTGTTTCTTAATAAAGATTATAAACTGTATTATGGTTATGTTAAAGTAGCTCCTAAAAATTTAGTAAAATCTTTAGATGCCATAAAAAGTGCTTGGGCAAGTATAGAGCCCAATTCGATTTTTTTAGGCTCTTTTTTAGATGAGAATATTAATCGTACGCTAAAAAAAGAAGAAAAGATGACTACAATAATTTCTGCAGGCTCTTTAATTGCTATTGCACTCAGTTGTATAGGTTTATTTGCTATATCATTACTAATGGTAGCACAAAGAACAAAGGAAATTGGTGTGCGCAAAGTAATAGGAGCAAGCGTTAGTTCTATTACTTATTTACTCACCAAAGATTTCTTAAAATTGGTTACTATTTCTTTTTTAATCGCAGCTCCTGTTGCATGGTGGTTGATGTCATCTTGGTTAAAAGAATATCCTTTTAAAATTGAATTGAAGGCTTGGTTTTTTATTATTGCTGGTTTAGTTGCTTTTGGCATTGCTATTTTAACAGTGGGTAGCAGAACCATAAAAGCAGCAATGCAGAACCCAGTTGATAGTTTAAGAGCAGAATAGCGTATGAAATGAAATAGAATAATGACAAAAAAGTATTCACTCGATTCGTGCTACTTTAGTTAGCCCAATTCAGCTTTTAAAGACAGAATAATTTTGAAAACGATTGTGTAGGTTATTTTTTTAAAAAAGCCTTTAGAAGTATCATTAGAAATAAAATAGTGTTAAAAATCAACACCGAAAGTTGATAATTATATTTGTGATGTACTGTTGCAACTGGTATTATTACTAATGTAAATACGACAAAACCTTAACGATAGAATAAATAAGAATTATGTTATTAGAATTAAAGAATATTTTTAAGTGGGTAAATTCAGGTGGACAGCGCGTTTTCCTTTTAAAAGATATTAATCTTAAGGTAGATGAGGGTGACTTTATTTCTATCATGGGACCTTCGGGCTCAGGAAAATCTACCCTGCTAAATGTTATGGGCATGTTAGATGGGTTTAATGAAGGAGAGTATAACTTTTTAGAACAGTCAGTTCATACCCTAAAAGAGAAAAAACGTGCTACCTTGTATAAAGAATATATCGGTTTTGTATTTCAATCGTATCATCTTTTAGACGAGCTTACGGTGCAAGAAAATCTTGAGATGCCTTTGTTGTATAAAAAATTTAAAGGGTCTGAACGAAAAGCAATGGTGGCAGATATGTTAGATCGATTTAATATTGTGGGTAAAAAAGACTTGTTTCCGGCACAGCTAAGCGGTGGTCAGCAGCAGCTAGTGGGTGTAGCAAGAGCATTAATAGCGAACCCTAAATTAATATTAGCCGATGAGCCAACAGGAAATTTAAATTCAAATCAGAGCGAAGAAATAATGCAGCTTTTTCAACAGCTAAATAAAGAAGGAGTGACCATTATACAAGTAACCCATTCTGAAAAAAATGCACAATACGGCAAACGAATTATTCAATTATTAGATGGTCGTATGGTCTAGTTTGTATTAGGCAAGCCGTATAGTTGGGTGTAATTTGAGCGAAATCCTGAATTTGATTTTATTACCAAAATTTGGTATATTTAATTAAAATTAAAACGGAATGAAAAATACATCAATATCGCTCGGAAATTATTTTGACCAGTTCGTACAAACTCAAGTTTCTGCTGGACGATACAAAAACGTGAGTGAAGTAATCAGAGCTGGACTTCGACTTTTGGAAAATGAAGAAAGTAAAGTAATTGCATTGCGAAATGCAATACAAGAAGGTTTGAATAGTCCTTTAGTGGAAGATTTTGACTTTGACGAGAATCTAAAAAGATTAAAAGCGGAAAAAAGAAAGAATGGCTAAAGTAATATTAAGACAAAAAGCCATTGATGACCTGAATGACATTTGGGATTATACTTTCGAAAAGTGGTCAGCAAAACAAGCGGACAAATATTATACAACAATAAAATTGACTTGTAACGGAATTGGGCAATATCCTGAGGTTGGAAAAGAGTATGATGGAATTAGTAATAATCTACTTGGATTAAAATCTGGAAAACATATCGTATTTTACAAAGCTATTTCGGATGAAAGAATTGAAGTAGTCAGAATTTTACACGAGAGAATAGACTTGAAAAAAAGAATAATCGAATAATAAAAACTACACCCAACAATGGCTATAAGTAAATGCTTGTTCTCGCCTACTTCTGAAAATCCTATCTGATTTTTAGCTTGGTGTGTAATTGCAAAGTTTCGTGCTAAACCACGCAACTACTCATAGCCGAGACGTTAAAAGTACAATTGAGTTAAGTAAATATTATAAACCTATGGTCTATAGTGTTTACTAGTATCCATTAATCTTCGAAAAAAGCAATGGATGAGCCAATCCAAGTTTCTTCTGTATTATGGGCTACATTAATAAGTTCTCCTTTACTTAATCTGGCGAGGTTTATTACTGGTTTAAAACCATTTATTTGTTGGTCCCAAATAAATAAAATACGCACTTCGGCTTTTGAGTTTTTTTCTGATTTGGTTTTTAGCGCAGCGGCATAGTTTACTTTTTCTTGAAGAATATAATTTTCTTTGTCTGTAATAGCAGCTATTTTTTCTTTATTTGGATACAAGTCAATACCTAGCCCAGCAAAAGAAAACAGGGGTTTTAACACATAGTCGTTAAGGTTAATAGTGTCAGGATAGTCGTTAAGGTAAAATGAATTAGGAATATTTTTATGCTGTAGTTTTGGCATCACAGATTTTGATATCATATAAAACCAATCGGGGTGTGTAACCCATTCTACATCAACATCATCGTGCAAATTAAATTGAGTTTCAATATCAGCTGTTCGCGAAATTTCGTCAAAAATAACACGGTTGTATATTCTCTTAATAGGTGTTTTTGTGCCGTTTTTTAGGTAAAAAAGATTTTTGCCTTCTTTCATTATTTTAGTCATGCAAACCACATCTATACCTATTGCTTTTTTGGTGGCCCAAAAGTCGATTTTTGTTTTTTGTTTTTCTGGGTACAGTTCCATCAAAATTACATGCTCTTGTTTTTCATCACCTACAATAACTTTTTTAACTTCATTAATGTATTGTTCTTCATTGAGGTCATTAAAGTAAAAATCAAAGCCCTCTTTAGGCATGCCTGGAAAATTATTTAAAAATGCTTTACCCAAAAAAGGTTGGTAAAAAAATAAGGTTGGAAAAGCTTGTAGCTCTATTAATTGTGGGCTGATACCGCCTTTATCATCTTCACATAAGCCAAAATCTATCGCTAAAAAGTGTGGGTTGCCAAGAGGTGCAGGAGATTGAATGTCTTTGGGTACAAATTGCGCTCTAATTTCATCAAAATTAAAAGTGCTTAATTGTTTTAAAATACTATTACAAGTGTCAAAAATTGTTTCTTTAACCGCTTTGCTAATGAAAACTGGGGTTTCTGATAAACGGAAAACAGTACTTTCGCCATAGGTTTCTATTACCTCATTTTGTAGATTTTCGTAGTGTTCCTTTTTAAAATGGTCGTTGTAATGCTGCCTTACCTTGGGTATCATGCTGGTTGAAGATTTGTTTCGTTTAAAGTTTTAGCTGCGTTTGCTAAAAACCGTGGTAATATTACTTTGTTTGTTTTCATTATTTTTTCGTCATCAGCAAGTTTTTCTAGCATTAAGCGATATTTCTTTTTGCCATATTTTTTAATTACGAGGGCTTTTTTATCCTTGCGTTCAAAATAGCGGGTCATTCCTTCCGCATCAGCTTCTGGATGAAATTGCGTTCCTACAATTTCGCTAGAAAAACGAATTGCCATTACTGCTCGCTCTAGCGCTACATTGGGTCTTGGTTTTTCGATACATAAAATATTGCCATTTAGGCTGTTAAGTTTCCAGTCTTTTGGGCCAATGACTTGGTAATCTCTAGAATCAACTGCATAAAAGGGGTCATCTAAATCTTCGAATAATATTTCGTTTTCACCAGTTTTGGTTTTAAACATTGGAAAAATACCGAACGAAGTTGATCTTCTTTTAATTACTCGAGCTAAATCCCAATGTAAACAAGCTAGTTGAAATGAGTGACAAATAAGAAATAAATGTTTTTTATTCTCTTTAGATAAGTTGTGGTATAGAACGCTATCTAAAAAATTAAAATAAGCATTTTCCCAAGGTTCGTTAAGCACTAAGGGTATGCCTGGGCCACCCGAAGATATAAATATATCATAGTCTTTAACCTTTGGTATTTCTGATTTTACACGAACGTCAAAAATATCAAAACTTCCTTTAATACCTTTTTGCATTAAAAAATTGCACACTTGCATTTTAATACAACGCATGCCTTCGTTGGCATGCCCGGCATTCATATCTAAAATTGCTATTTTATACTTTTTTTTCATCTATCCAAATCCTTTCTTCATTAACGTATAAAAATGAGTTGCCGTCTATTTAAGGGCTATAACTTTATTTATAAGCCTTTATGCGTTTGTGAAACCACGTACTCCATTACTCTTTTAAGATCACGAGTGTCTTCATATACTTTTAACTGGCGGTCGGCTCCTGATCCTTGTTCAATCATCTGGTATACATAATTTACTTCCGTTCGGCATCCCAATTCATCAACAACATCATCTATAAATTCTAAAAGCTCATTAATTAAAGTTGGAAAAGGAACTTCTTCTTGTTTTCCAAAATCAATTAATTTAGCCTCTACTCCCCATCGAGCAGCGCGCCATTTATTTTCATTAATCAAGATACGTCGATATGATCTAAAACTTTGATTTTTTTGGTGTAATTTACTAAGTTTCGCAATTATACATTGCATGAGTGCCGCAATACATATTACTTCATCAACAGTCATAATCATATCGCAAACCCTAAACTCAACGGTAGGGTATACAGGATGTAAGCGAATATCCCACCAAATCTTTTTACCATTATCAATACAATTGGTTTTTACCAAAAGTTTTACAAAATCGTCGTATTCTGGTACCGAAGCGAAATAAGGAGGTATACCCGTTCTAGGAAATTTATCAAATATTTTAGAACGATATGACTTAAAACCTGTTTCTCTGCCTTCCCAAAATGGAGAATTTGAGGATAAGGCATATAAATGTGGCAAGAAATAACGTGCCACATTCATAATTTGTAAACCTTCTTCTCTATTTGGTATGCCTACATGCACGTGCATTCCAAAAATTAAATTAGACCGTGCAACATCTTTCATCTCATTTATAAGCTGGTCATACCTTGGGTTAGGAGTAATTAACTGTTCGCTCCAATGTGAAAAGGGATGCGTGCCTAAAGCGGCTACCTCTAAATCTTCTTTTGAAGCAAGTTCAAAAATTTGTTGTCTTAAATAAGAAACTTCATCTCTGGCTTGGGTAATGTTTTCGCAAACATTTGTGCCCATTTCTACCATAGATTGATGCATCTCTTCTTTAATGCGTTCTTTTAAAAAGACCTTTCCGCCATCTATAATTTTAGACATCTGAGAATGAAGCTTCAAAGTGTCTTTGTTTAAAATTTGAAACTCTTCCTCTATTCCCAAGGTAAACTTATGCATGACCGTTTTGGGGTTTTAATTGACTATGTTATTTTGTTTTTTTTACTGCTGATTTTTTAGCTACTACTGGTTTTTTAGCTACAACTGGTTTTTTAGGTGATTTTGCAGTAGTAGTTTTTTTCACAGCCGTCTTTTTAGCGGGTGTCGCTTTTTTTGCTGCAACCTTCTTAACAGCTGTTTTTTTAACTTCTGAAGCAGATTTTAAACTTGTTTGCTTCGCAAGAGTAACTTTAGGAGAACAGGCATCTGCTATAAAAGAACCCCAAGACGTATTATTTTTTTTGGGCTTGTGTGCCTTGGCTTTTTCAATAGCTAATTTTGCCGAGTGCTCTACTATCCAATCAAAATTGTCTTGGCCTACAGAATTAATATCGGCATCTGGTGCTGGGTTACAAAAATCAATTGCGTAAGGTATTCCATTACGAACAGCAAATTCTACCGTATTAAAATCATATCCTAAAGCTTTGTTTAATTGTAACGTATAGTCGTGAATGGTTTTCATTAATTTTTCATGCTCTTTACCACTCGTATTTGGCGTTGTTGCATAACGTAAATGAGGCTCATTTCTTGGCTCATAAGGCATAATATGCACATATTTCTGGCCCAAAGAATACACTCTATAGTAATCTTCAAAAACAATTTCTTCTTGAAGCATCATTACCAAATCACCTGTTTCTTCAAGCTTAGCAAATAAATCATCCGGATTGTCAACGCGATATACATTTTTCCATCCACCACCGTCATGTGGTTTCATATAAGCTGGAAATCCAATATAATCAAAAATGTAATTCCAATCTAAAGGGTTAGTTAAGTTTCTAAAAGAAGTCTCAGAAGTGTCTTCTGGTCTTTCTTTAGAGGGTAATAATACTGTTTTAGGAACCGGAATACCTAGCTCCATAGCTAAACAGTTGTTAAAGAATTTTTCATCTGCGCTCCACCAAAAGGGGTTGTTAATTATGGTAGTGCCCATTAATGATGCATTTTTAAGGTATGCTCTATAAAAAGGAATACTTTGAGAAATACGATCAAATATTACGTGATATCCGTAATCTATACCTTGTTGCAATTTATCTATTTGAACGGGTTCTGCAATAATTTCACCTTTACCTAATTCATTTACTCGATTGATAAATGCCCATGGAAAAGTGTCTTCCATTCCAAATAAAATTCCTACTTTTTTTGCCATTTTTAATGCTTTTATTAATTAGTTTAAAAATATTTTTTAACATATTCTGGAAACATCATTTTCCAGAGTGGCCAATCATGGCTAATCCATTTTTTTTCGTCATACCAATGCGCAATGCCTTTTTCATTTAAGATTGCAGACATCTCTTGGTTTTTATCTAAACAAATATCCCAATCACTAGTGCCTAAAACAATTTGCATATGGTTGTATTTCCAGCCCTCTTCATTTCGCATGTACTCATTTGGACAATTAAAATAAATACGCATATCTTCAGAATTTGGTGCTAAATTTCTAATGCTAAATGCTGCACTCATAGCGATTAGATGTGATACAACATCTGGAAAACGGAAAGCAACGTTAGACGCGTGAAAACCGCCAAAACTCACACCAGCTACACCTATTCTGTGGGTGTTACATTCTTTTTGAATAAAAGGTATGAATTCATTTTGTAAAAATTGCATGTATAATTCATAATTATGAATTTTCGTTTCAGAGTCGAGATCATCGTTATAGAAAGATAGCATATCTAGGGTTTCTACATTATACAATTTAACACGACCTTCTTCTACCAAGTCCATAATTGAGCCGTTAAGGCCAAAGTCCGAATTTTGAGTATACTGTCCGCCCGAAGAAGGAAACATTAAAATAGGGTGTCCCCAATGCCCCGTAACCTCAATCATAATATTTCTATCGAGTGTATTTGAGTAGTAAGGGATATGTTCAATTTTTGCCATTTTTTATTTTATTCAAAAGTTTAATCACTAGCGTTTTAAGGGGTGCAAAAGTAAAATATTTTTATTAAGAACAATTTTATTTTTTACTATTTGTTATACTTGCACTTTCTTTCCAGAAAATATGACGTATAAGATAGATTTTATAAATGTAAGAGGTTGTTTTTTTTCCAAAAAATTAGATCGCAATGTTAAGTTCCGATTTACGGCTCCTGACTGTTATACCAAGAGCAAAGATTTGTTTCCGGTTTTGTTGATGAATGACGGTCAAGATTATCATAACATGAATTTAGAGGACACTTTAAGCGAAGCTTTTGCAGATAAAAATCTTAAAAAATTTTGTTACGTAGGTATATCTTGTAATGAAAATAGAATAAATGAATATGGTACAGCCAGTACCGCTGATTTTAAAAATAGAGGTAATAAGGCAAAGGCTTATAACGAATTTATTATTGAAGAGTTTATGCCGTTTTTAAAAGAAGAATTTAAGGTAACAAAAGATCAATCTGATTGGGTGTTTTGTGGCATGTCTTTAGGAGGCTTGTCTGCTTTCGATATTGCGTATAACCATCCTAATTTTTTTAGTAAAATTGGAGTTTTTAGTGGTTCTTTTTGGTGGCGCAAAAAAGCCTATGTTGCAGATGATGTGTTAGATAGGAGTCGTATAATTCTTGATGTTATTAAAAATAGAAAAGAGACGGCAAAACAGCAATTTTGGCTGCAGACCGGAACCGCGGATGAAAGCGCAGATCGTAATGATAATGGTGTTATTGATGCCATAGATGACACAAAAGATGTTATAAAAGAATTACAGAAAAAAGGCTATTCATATCCGGGCGATATCACTTATGTAGAAGTTAAAGATGGTAAGCATGATTTGGCTACTTGGGCTAAAGTATATCCAGAATTTTTAAAATGGGCGTTTAAAGCTTAATATGAAAGTGAATTGAATTAGTTGGTATTCTTAGATATATCGGGTTTCTACACTGTAATGTGATCTAGTTTTAGTGTTTCTCAATTTCAGCTCCTAGTCCCCAGTAATTAATAGCATCGATTTTTTAATAGGTTTATTTTCAGATAACTAATGCAATTTAAGTGTCCGTCAATAGCTTCAGTTGTATATTTCATTATAAACCCTTTAACAGTTCAAGTGGATACTGTATATTTGTTGTTTAGAATGAATATATATAATGAAAATTGAAAAACAAGCAGTTTTAAAAGCACTTGAAAAAATTTCTGTACCCGGTGAGGGTAAGAATATGGTAGAAAGCGGTGCAATCAAAAATATTCAAATTTTTGGTGATGAGGTAGAAGTTGATATAACAATTAATAATCCGAGTTTACAAGCACGAAAAAAGACCGAGGTTGAGATTTTAAAAATTATTCATCAAGAGGTTTATGAAAAGGCTAAGATAAAAATTAACCTAAAAGTTGACGCAAAAGCAGCTGCGCCCAAACCACAAGGTATTAAAGGAAAACCAATACCTGGCCTGCAAAATATAATTGCAGTTGCCTCTGGTAAAGGTGGTGTGGGTAAATCTACCGTAACAGCTAATTTAGCGGTGACTTTATCAAAAATGGGTTTTAAAGTAGGCTTGTTAGACGCCGATATTTATGGGCCATCAATGCCTATTATGTTTGATGTTGCTCAAGAAAAACCACTTGCGGTAACTGTTAACGGTAAATCGAAAATGAAACCGGTAGAAAATTATGGTGTTAAATTATTATCCATCGGATTTTTTACAGAGCCAAGCCAAGCGGTAATTTGGAGAGGGCCCATGGCAGCAAAAGCACTAAATCAAATGATTTTTGACGCCAATTGGGGAGAGTTAGATTTTATGTTGATTGATTTGCCCCCGGGCACAGGAGATATTCATCTAAGTATTATGCAAGCAATGCCAGTTACTGGAGCTGTAATTGTAAGTACACCTCAAGAAGTGGCTTTGGCTGACGCAAAGAAGGGTGTTGCTATGTTTCAGCAAGATGCCATTAATGTGCCGGTTTTAGGTATTGTTGAGAATATGGCGTATTTTACACCAGAGGAACTGCCTAATAATAAGTATTACATCTTTGGAAAAGAAGGTGCAAAACATTTGGCAGACGATTTAAAGGTTCCTTTTTTAGGCGAGATTCCTTTAGTACAAAGCATACGAGAAGCTGGCGATGTTGGTAGACCCGCAGCGCTGCAAAAAGAAACGGCTATAGAGATTGCTTTTGAAGCCTTAACCCAAAACGTTGTGCAAGAGGTAGTGCGTAGAAATAAAAGTATACCCCCAACTGAAGCAATTAAAATAACAACAATGGCAGGTTGCTCTGTCGTTAAAAAGTAGTAGTTATGACCACAATGACAGCAGATGAATTAAAAATGAATGTAGAAAAGGCTTTGCAAGAAATTCGTCCTTTTTTACAAAGTGATGGTGGTGACATTACGCTTGTATCTATTGATAATCAAACCTCCGTAAAAGTGCGATTAGAAGGTGCTTGTATAGGATGTTCGGTAAATCAAATGACTTTAAAAAGTGGTGTAGAAATGACGATAAAAAAATATGCCCCTCAAATTGAAGAGGTGGTAAATCTTTCATAGGTTAGTGTTACTTATTACCACATTTAAGATATAAACAAACCATCTTAATGATTGAAACAGATATACTCATTATCGGTGCTGGGCCAACCGGACTTTTTGCTGTATTTGAAGCTGGCTTACTAAAGCTAAAATGCCACTTAATTGATGCACTTCCGCAGCCCGGAGGGCAGTGTTCTGAAATTTATCCTAAGAAACCTATCTATGATATTCCTGGTTTTCCTGAAGTTCTTGCTGGTGATTTAGTAGCTAATTTAATGGAGCAGATAAAATCATTTCAGCCAGGTTTTACCTTAGGAGAACGAGCAGAAACTATCGAAAAATTAGCCGACGGAACGTTTATTGTTACCACAAGTAAGGGCACTAAACATCATGCGCCTGTAGTTGCTATTGCGGGAGGTTTAGGAAGTTTTGAGCCAAGAAAACCTCTTTTAGAAAATATTACAAAATTCGAAGATAATGGCATTGCTTATATCATCAAAGATCCTGAGGTTTACAGAGATAAAAGGGTAGTTATTGCAGGAGGTGGTGATTCGGCCTTAGACTGGAGCATTTTTTTAACCGATGTGGCTAAAGAAGTAACTTTGGTACATCGAAGAAATGAATTTAGGGGTGCTTTAGATTCTGTTGAAAAGGTACAGTATTTAAAAAATAAAGGTAAAATCAATTTAATAACACCTGCTGAAATAGTTGGTTTAGTAGGAGGTGAACATCTTAAATCGGTTCAGGTAAAAAGAACAAATGAAGATGAAGTAACGACCTTAGATGTAGACCATTTTATACCTCTTTTTGGATTATCTCCTAAATTGGGCCCAATCGCCGATTGGGGTTTAGAAATTGAAAAGAATGCGATAAAAGTTGATAATACCTTAGATTATCAAACCAATATTCCGGGTGTATATGCCATTGGTGATGTAAACACTTACCCAGGTAAATTGAAGCTTATTTTATGTGGCTTTCATGAAGCTACTTTAATGTGCCAAAGTGCTTTTAAGCGCATTTTTCCTGATAAAAAATATGTAATGAAATATACTACCGTAGGTGGGGTAGAGGGTTTTGATGGTAGTAAAAAAGAAGCGCCAAAAGCAGTAGTAAAAGCGATTAATTAAAATTGTAAAAGTGCCATGAGTTCGACGCAAGAATTATAAACTATGGTTTAAGTATTAAATAATGAGTGATATAAAAATAAAAATAACGGACAGACAAGGCGTAGTTCATGAAGTTGATGCTCCAACAGATATGAATATGAACCTTATGGAAGTAGTGCGCTCTTACGAACTTGCCCCTGAAGGTACCATTGGTATATGTGGCGGCATGGCGATGTGCGCCTCTTGTCAATGTTACGTAACCTCTGATCACCAGCTAGCAGAAATGTCTGATGATGAAGATGCTATGTTGGCCGAAGCTTTTAATGTAGAAACGAATTCTCGTTTAGGCTGTCAAATACATATGACAGAAGATTTAGATGGTTTAGAGGTTGCTTTAGCCCCTGAAGTTTAAAAAAGGAGCTAAATTTTATAATTCAAAATAAGAAAGTATTTATATTCGAGCTTGGTAGGTATACAAGTTAAAGTATCTACCTTCTTTTGCAATAAGCTCATCATGTGTGCCTTGTTCGGCTATTCTTCCGTTTTCTATAACTAGTATTTGATCTGCTTTTCGTATCGTGCTTAATCTATGTGCGATTACAAAAGTGGTTCTACCTTCGGTTAATGCGGCCAAACTTTTTTGTATTAAAGCTTCACTTTCGGTATCTAAATTAGAGGTTGCTTCATCTAAAATTAAAATTTTAGGATTTGCTAAAACAGCACGCGCAATAGCAATACGCTGTCGCTGACCCCCAGAAAGTTTTACTCCTCGCTCACCAATAAGGGTGTCTAAACCATCATCAAAACGGTCTGTAAATTCATCTACGTAGGCCGCTTTTACCGCAGCGTTAAGTTCTTCATCTGACGCTTTTGGTCTTGGAAAAAGTATATTGGCTCTAATAGTGCCTTCGAACAGAAAATCATCTTGTAATACTACCCCTAAAAATTGCCTAAAACTTGTTAAATCTACTTTTGTAATATCATGCCCGTCGATGCTTATTTGGCCAGAGTCTGGGTTTAAAAAAGTAGCTGCTAGGCCGGCTATAGTAGATTTTCCTGAACCAGAGCTACCTACCAAGGCAATTACATCTCCCGGATTCGCTTTAAAGTTGATATGGTGTAATACTTTGTTATCCTCTTCGTACGCAAAAGAGACGTCTTTAAAAATCATTTCGCCTTTTAAATCGTTAAGCTTTATGGTACGGTCTTTTTCATCTGATTCGCTTACCTGATTCATCAATTCTTGCGTGCGATCTAATCCTGCTAAGGCCTCGGTTAGTTGGCTTCCGACATTACTCATCTGCACAATTGGGGCTACCATAAGAGCAAGTAAGAAGGTAAACTCAAAATACTCACCAGTTGTTAAGGTACCATCCATAAGTTTATAACCCCCATAGCCCATCATAATACCAGTAGTAGCTAATCCTAATAAAAAAGTTGAAGAACTGGTCATAATTGCTGTAGCAGTTAAACTCTTCTTCACATTTTGATACAAACGATCAACCCCTACTTCAAAGTTTTTGGCCTCTTGTGCTTCTGCATTAAAGCCTTTAATTACTCGTATGCCACCTAAAGTTTCTGTAAGTCTACCTTTTACCTCTGCATTAATTTTACCACGTTCTCTAAAAACAGGGCGAATAATTTTAAATGCCTTTAGTGCTATAAAAGCAAACAAAAGTAAGGGTACAAAGGTGAGTAAAGTCATACTCGGACTAATACGTAGCAATAATATAAGTGAAACCACAGCGGTAATGGTACCACCAACAAGCTGCACGAGACCAGTACCTATTAAATTTCGAACACCCTCAACGTCACTCATTATTCGAGAAACTAGAGCTCCAGATTTGGTGTTGTCAAAGAAGTGTATAGGTAATGATAATACTTGTTTTTGTACTTGTGCACGTAGTTCTGAAATCATGAACTGAGCTTGAATACTTAGAATTTTTGTTAGCAAAAAAGATACAATGCCTTGTACTAAAAAAGCTAATATCACAAGGCCTACTATCATCTTTAGCAGCTCATAATTTTTGTTAGGTACAATATCATCTAAGAAAAATTTCAGTGAAATTGGAGCGACAAAACTTGCAGATTTACTAATAACAATTAATAATAAGCCGATAAATACTAGTTTTCTTCTTGGCCAAATAATCGTTTTAAATGCAGTAGCTAAACTGACTTTTTTTTCAGTCATATAATGTAATTGTTTAAATAAGGTGCAAGTTAGTTCAAAAAAGATAAAGAGCAATGTGATGGTAGAATGCTAATTTTTTTTCGAAAAATTAGTATTTACAGCCCAATACAGGTATTTTAACAGAAGATAATTTAAATTTAATTTTGATACTATGAGAGCTTTAATTCTTCTTTTATGCTTTAGTATTTTTTCATGCAATACCGACAATAAATCTATGAACAATTTAGGTGAGCTCACATTAGCTCAAAAAGCCAAGCAAGTCTCCATTATTCGAGATGATTTTGGTGTGCCTCATATTTATGGAAAAACAGACGCAGATGTCGTTTTTGGTTTGCTGTATGCCCAATGTGAAGATGATTTTAATAGGGTGGAGCAAAATTATATTTGGGCAACAGGAAGGTTGGCTGAGATAGAAGGAGAGGAGGCCATTTATAGTGATTTACGAGCAAAACTATTTATGACCGAAGAGGAGGCCAAGGCTAATTATGAAAAAAGTCCTGTTTGGTTAAAAAAATTATGTGATGCTTTTGCAGATGGTATTAACTATTATCTAGAAACCCATCCAGAAGTGAAACCTAAACTGCTAACACATTTTGAACCCTGGATGCCGATGTATTTTAGTGAAGGGTCTATTGGTGGAGATATTGAACGTATTAAAATTGATAAGATCAAAGCTTTTTATGAGGGAAATATGGAGATATCTGAAATAGCATCAAGTCAAATCAAGAAAAAAGAAGAAATGGCCGAACCACAAGGTTCAAATGGTATTGCTATTTCAGGGCAGCTTACGAAGTCTGGTAACGCCATGCTATTGATTAACCCGCATACCTCTTTTTATTTTAGAGGTGAAGTACATATGGTTAGTGAAGAGGGTTTAAATGCTTATGGGGCAGTTACTTGGGGTCAATTTTTTGTCTATCAAGGTTTTAACGAAAAAACAGGTTGGATGCATACTTCTACCTATACCGATGTTATGGATGAATTTAAAGAACATATTGTGCAGATTGATGGAGAGAAAAAATATCGATTTGGGGAGGAACTTCGGCCTTTAAAGAGCTCGAAGATTACACTTAAATACCTCGAGGGAAATGAAATTAAAGAAAAGATATTTCCGGCATATCGCACGCATCATGGCCCAATCACCCATATAGTGGATGAACAGTGGACGGCGTCAGCAATGATGTGGAAGCCGATTAAGGCATTAGAGCAATCTTTTATTCGATCAAAACAAGGGGGTTATAAAGGTTTTCGTGCGATGATGGATCTTCGTACGAATTCTTCAAATAACACCGTATATGCAGATGCTGAAGGAAATATCGCTTATTTTCATGGTAATTTTGTTCCAAAACGTGATGAGCATTTTGATTATTCAAAACCAGTAGATGGTAGTAACCCAAAAACAGATTGGCAAGGTTTACATACGGTAGATGAAAACATATTATTGTTAAACCCTAAAAACGGCTGGTTGCAGAATTGTAATTCTACACCCTATACGGCTGCTTTAGAATTTAGTCCAAAGAAAGAGAATTATCCTAATTACATGTCTTTAGACCGTGAAAATTTTAGAGGAGTTCATGCCATTGAATTACTAAAGGATAGAAAAGGTTATACTATTGATAGCTTAATTAAGCTTGCGCATGACTCATATTTGCCTGCCTTTAAAGCCTTAATACCAGGTTTGATAAAAGCTTATGATACTAATGATAAAACAAATAAATTAGCTGGTCCCATTGCAATATTACGTACATGGAATTTTAGAACATCAAAGACATCGGTGGCTATGACTTTGGCGCATTATTATGGTTCCCGCTATTTTGAAGAAGGAAAATACCCGGAAGGCATGACGCCAATGGAACGTTTAAAATATTGGGGTAGCACATCACCAAACAGTGAAAAATTACGAATTTTTAAAGCGGTAATAGCACAATTAGAAAGAGATTTTGATACCTGGAATATACCATGGGGAAAAGTAAATCGATACCAAAGATTAAACGGTGCTATTAGGCAGGCTTTTGACGACAGTAAACCTAGTATTCCAATAGGTTTTTCTTCGGGTAAATGGGGGGCACTAGCGGCCTATGGTGCTCGATACAACAATGGAACAAAGAAAATTTATGGCACACGTGGAAATAGCTTTGCAGCTGTTGTTGAGTTTGGGTCAAAACTAAAAGCTAAATCTATATTAGCCGGAGGTCAGAGTGGTGACCCAGAATCGGCTCATTTTAATGATCAAACACAAAGATATGCAGATGCGAATTGGAAAGATGTAGCTTTTTATAAAGATGATGTTTTAAAAAGAGCTAAAGAAATTTATATCCCAGGAGAGCGAAAATAACTACTCTTTAGTAATAATTAATCTAGCTTTAGATCCTCTAGACAGAAGCCATTTGTTAGAATATATAAGTTGACCGGTATCGTCGTATACATCAATTTGTGCTGTATTTGGAGAAGAAGATCCCTCGTTTAGTGCCTCAAATTCTATTCTATTAAAACCCTTTTTTAAATCAACATTCACGCCTTTAAAGACACCCGTAAGTAGCATATTCTGATCTATAACCCTTTCATTTAAATAAATTTTAACACGATCACCATCAACAAATTCGTGGTCTCTGGCGGCAATTCCTACAAATTTTCCATTATTTTTTATTTCGCCTAAATACTGATTACCAAAATGATCCCTCGAACCTTCTTTTGCTGTTCTAGGCCCTACTTTTGGGTCAATTTTTAGTTTATACCCAGCTTGCTTTAAACCTCGTTGGTCTTTCATTTGTACTGGTCGGCGTGCTATTAAAGAGTCTTTAAAGTTTATTTTTGGTGCTTCTTCAACAATTTTAGGCATCCTAAGCGCTGTACCCTTTTCTGTTTGATCTTTTTTTTCAGATTCATTTTCAGCTTCTATCTTTAAAGGGCTGGTGTTGGGCAGGTCACCTTGAGACCATCCCAGTATTGTAAATAGTAAAAATGAAAATAGTAGTAGCGTTTTCATAATAACTTAAGGATCGTTTTATGGTAATCAAAAGTAACAAATACCCTGCCATAGCACCTTAAATTGCTGTTAAAATGGAGTAGTATTCTAGTTTGTATTTTAAATGTACTTTGGTTTTGCCTTGTTTTTATATCTGTATTTGCTAGGGTTTATATTTTAAAGTCACTCTAAAGGCTATATCAGTAAATTAATCTATTAAATCAGGAATACAAAAGTAAGCTATGGTAGTATCTTTTATAAATCTAAAGTTAATATGGTTTTACATAAATTTAAGTGTTCTTTTTAGATACAAGTTCTTTATTTATGCCCAAGTATTTTTTAAAAAATGAAGTTAATTTAGGCTCATAATATGTTCTATGTTTTGTTGTGAGTATCCCTTTGTGGTAAGCAAAGACGGTATTTTTTGTAAGTCTGCGATAGTATCTAAATCTTTAGGGCATTGTTCTTTGCCAAATCTGCCATCTAAGTCGCTACCGATTCATACCTGTAAAATATTGCCTGCAAGTGGGCAAATATGGTCGATATTTTCAACCATTTGCTGTAGGCTTACGTTCATTCCTTTTTCACTTTTTCGAATCTCTGCTACAGACCAAGTGAGGTTTCTATTCCATTCCATAGCGTTCATAGAAAGGTCTAAATGGGCATCAAAAACAAACATATTTAAATTGTTATTCTTTGGTTTCTAGCAAGTACTTGCCATTGGTTTATAATCTTGCCATTGGTTACCACTTGTAAATATTCGTATTTAGCAACGGTTGGGCAAACATGCATAGGCAAGGCATAAAAGCTATCACCAACACTATACTTGTTGGCATCTTTAACCCTTACTACTAAGTGTTCTTCACTTTGACTAATTTGTTCGCTATCAGGAAGGTTTAAAAATTGCACTCTTGGTAAACTCATTTCTGGAGCAACAGATTTATGACCTAAATCAAAGCAAAGAATTCCGGGTGCTGGTTTGCTAATAATTCGTGTAAATAATACCGCTGAGGGTATAAAATTTAGGTGTGGAAAAAGGCTAGTGTAGCCAGCATCCCAAAGTACAGTAGTACCAGGAGCTACTTCTACAGTCTTTCTTTTTGCATGTATTGGAAACGAAGGAGAGCCACCCGCTATGATCGTGTTTACGTTCATACCTTTTTGTTCGATAGCTGCTTTTAGATCTAAAATACTTTTAAAAGCCAAATCAACTTCTTTTTGTTGATGGTTAAGGTTTGTAAAATGAATATGCCCGTCATAAACATGAAATCCTTTTGCGGTAATAACGGGGTTTAATTCCATTTGTTGATAGAGAGCTATCGCATTTACTCCAGAAATTACCCCAGTTCTATTCATGCCTACATTAATGTCCATCCAAAGAGAAACTTTGATTTTTTCATTTAAAGCATAAGCAGCTATTTGGTCAAGTAACTCTATACAATCTACTAAACTCGAGAAGTTAGATCTTGGAAAGGTTTTTATTAATTGTATAAACCGTTTAATATTGGGCCCAACAAGGGGCATCGCTAATAAGATTTCTTGGGCACCACAAGTACCTAACATTTCTGCTTCTGCTATTGTTGAACATTTAAACTTGACTATGCCGTGTTCCATTTGCATTTTAACTATTTCTAGGGTTTTATGCGTTTTAATATGGGGGCGTAATTGTTGAATATCATCTACCATAGCGATCATTTGTTCAATATTCTTTTCAATCCGTTCAGGATAAACAAGAAGTGAGGGAGAGATAAGATTTGAAGGGTTAGAAACCTTGTACCAACTTATATTTTTCATGATACTATTTGTAGAGTTCAAACATTGCTTCTATTTCAACAGCTATGCCGCCTGGCAGCATCATACCTACGGCACTGCGTACCCCAACACCATGTTCTAATCCAAATACTTGAGCCATTAATTCGCTATAGCCATTAATTACAAGTGGGTGATCTTTAAATTCTGGCGTGCAATTGACCATGCCTAGTGTTTTTACCAATCTTTTAATACGATCTACATCACCAAAATGCGTAGTAATTGTAGCCAACATTGTAAGCGCTGTTTGTTTTGCGGCTTCTTTTCCTTCATTTAAAGTTAAGGTGTCTCCTAAACGACCTTCAATAAAAGTGCCATCAGTTCTTAGACAGCCTTGTCCTGATATGTATAAAAAGTTATCCACTACTAATATAGGTTTGTATAAGCCTGCTGGTGGTGGGGCGGGTGGTAATACTAAACCAAGGTCTTTAATTTTTTGAGATGGTGATTTCATATTTTTTATTTTTACATTAAACAAAAATATCTAAGATTAAAACGCCTATTAAACCCATAATCGCGACGGTGGTTTCCATGATGGGTCAAGTTTTTAGGGTGTCTTTTATAGAGAGATTAAAATATTCTTTGAAAAGCCAAAAGCCGACATCATTGACATGAGAAAGCATTATGCTGCCCGAGCCTATTGCAAGTGCCATTAGCTCTGGACTACCGCCTGAATTTTCTAAAAGTGGTAATGCAATTCCAGCAGCAGTTAAGCCTGCAACTGTTGCAGAACCTACGGATATATGGATAATGCTTGCAATGAGCCATGCTAGTACTAACGGCGAAACTGAATATTCTTTGAGTATATTTCCTATATATTGGCTAACGCCACTATCAATAAGCACTTCTTTTAAAGCTCCGGCCCCAGCAACAATAATTGCAGGAATCGCAACGATGATACCGTAAAGTAGTGTTTTGCCAATATTGGCTTTAAACATAACAGCAATACCCGTTGGAGCAGGATGAGGTGGTAAGTAACCATGAGTTACTGAAAGAGAAGCTAACATGGGTATGCCAACAATGAAACTTGTGAGTACTACCGCCCATTTAATATTTTTATTTCCAAATTTAGCTACAAGTTTTGCGGTGTTTTGTTGTGCTGCCCCGCTATCAGCAACTAGCTTGACCAGCATAGTGCCTAAGCTAAGTATTAAAATTAAGCTGCCTAAAGTTTTGCTAAGTCCAGTTTCAATTGATTTTATTACCTCCAAGATTGCCATATTATTGCCAACACCCACAAAAATAGAAACCAAAATAAACGCGATAAATGCATTTAGTTTGAAATGGGCAATGAGTAGAAATAAAAAGAAGATTCCTAGGAGAACAATTGCGATTGGCATAGCAAATAGGTATTTGGCTATTTTAAATATACCAAAATAAAAAATGCATGCCAACCTAAAGCTAACATGCATTTTTTTATTCTCTTCTAATTTTAAATAGCAAAATGTACCTTGCTATTTAAAATCTTTTAATCGTTGGTTTCTGGCGAAAGGTTCTTATAAACTAAGCCAGCCAATATTGCACCAACGATAGGCGCAACCCAAAATAACCAAAGCTGACCCATTGCCCATCCTCCTTCTGCAAAAAGAGCTTGACTAGTACTTCTTGCAGGGTTTACAGAAGTATTTGTAACAGGTATACTAATTAGGTGTATTAGCGTTAGAGATAAGCCAATTGCTAAACCAGCTAAATACTTTGGGGCTTTTGAGTGAGTGGTGCCTAATATAACTATTAGGAACATAAAGGTCATAACAATTTCAGTTAGAAGCGCAGATAGCATACTAAACTTTTCTGGAGAATGTTCGCCAAATCCGTTTGCAGCAAAACCCCCAACACCTTCGAAACCTGCCTTGCCTGAAACGATGGTATAAAGAATGGCAGCACCGGCAATTGCTCCTAGTACTTGAGAAACAATATACGGTAATAAGTCTTTGGCATCAAAACGACCACCCATCCATAAACCAATAGAGACAGCAGGGTTTAAGTGACAGCCCGAAATATGACCTATGGCATAAGCCATAGTAACTACAGTTAAGCCAAAAGCAAGTGATACTCCTACAAAGCCAATTCCTAAATCAGGAATACCGGCTGCAAGAACAGCACTACCACAACCACCAAGCACTAGCCATAGTGTTCCAATAAATTCTGCGATTAATTTTTTCATTTTAAAATAGTATTTTAATTAGTGTTTTTGTTTGAGCGGATAAAGTACTTAAAATTTAGTTAATTTCATGAAAAAAAATATGTTTTAAAGAATGTAAAGACTAGTTGCCAGGTATTTATAAGATATTTCTTACTCTTCAAGTTCGGTAATTTTTTTCTCGTATAATTTTTTACTTTCTGTTACGGCAACATTAAGTTCAGACATAATATCCGCAACTCGATCTTCAATACTTTTCATTTGATTATTGATATCGTCAAAAGAATTTAAAGCCGCCGCTACTTCTAAAGCTTTTACAACTTCGACAGCATCGCTGTGCAGTAAACGTAGTTTATTAATAGCTTTTGAGGTGTTTTCTAGGGTGCTATTGTACTTATTTTGCGCTTTTTCAATTGCAATATTTAAAGTTTTTTTACTTTTTTCGTCGCTTAAACTGTTTGTTTGTGTTTGCATGGCAGTAAATAGATTAGATGCATGTGTTTTAAGATCTAAATACTCCTTGTTCAGGTTTTCTACTCTTTTGTTCACTTTTTCCCAATCACCATACACCTTTGCAAACTCTTTATCCTCATTTTTTGTGCCTTCTAAGGCACTTTTAAGGGCATTTAATGTTTCCAGACCCTTGTTTACTTTTTTGTTAGCTACTTCTTTCTTTTTCTCGAAAGAAGATACAGTAGATTTAAATTTTTCTTTAAGACGAATTAAATCTTCTGGACTTTTATCTTTCCAACATGACACGAACAAAAGAGAAAAAAGGGAGATAAAGACAATTTTTTTAATCATGGTTTTCTGTTTATAATGAGAATTATTTAAATTTTTCAGGATTGATAATCAACTAATTTTTGTGGTCCTTCGAGTACTTTTCTAACAATTTGTAGTGTGCCATCATCTTTAGATGCTATTTGCCATTTTATAAGACATATAGTGCCATTTTCAATTTCTATACCCGTTATACTACGTGGATGAACACAGCTACCATCATTAAATAAAGGTATTTCACCTGGTTCTGGAAATCGTGGGCGATGTGTGTGACCTACGATGGTGAGTAATGATTTTTTTTCTAAAATCCATTTTTTAATTCGACGTTCAACTTTTTTTAATTCGATATAATTTCGAGCAGGGCTGGTTGGATCAGCAGTTCCCCAAACTTGAAGAGGTTTCCATAACACTCGAACCAAGAAGCGTCCCCAACGCCAAAAAGAATAGTTCCACCAATCGGCTTGATGCCCGTGGGTTAAAAATAGTTCTTGACCTGTATCTGAATGTTTAAGTATTATTGCTTCTTCATATTTTAGACCGTTTAAAAATTCTTTTTCACAGTCCTCAACAGAATCAAAATAGTAATCTAAATGTTTTTTAACATACTCGGGGTTTTTATAAACCATGTCATGATTTCCCCAAATCATGTGTAAGCGGTTTTGTAAGTGAAACTGCCTAATAAGCATAAATACATTTTTATGGGCTAAAAAAATAGATTCAAACCTATGATTTTCCCATAGTTCGTCGCCATCACCAAGCTCAATATATTCAAAATCGTTGTTAAAATAATATTTTAATGCATGAAAATAAATGTTTCTGTTTTTTGCAAAATCATCGGCAAAACTATTATCTCCACGATGACAATCACTAAATAATATAAACTTTGAGCTATCGTTAAAAGGCACAATTTTAGCTTTGCTGTAGGCTCTATTTAACCTTTCTTTAGATGACATGAACTTTATTTTTTATAAATATCTGAAAACATAAAAATATATGACCCTTTTTATAAAATTTACTTCTAAAATTTTAAAACTAGCCTCGTATTTTAACCTGCAATTTTTTCAATTTATTACGATTAAATATAAGCGAATATTCTAGTGACTAGTTAAGCGTGTAGGTGTATAAATTACCTCCGGTATCTTCTCTTATTTCATCGGATAACAACAGTGTTTTATTTGAGGTGAAGCATACCGATTCTAATTGTGTTCTAATACCTAAGTCTATTTCGTTAATTTTTGCTTTTTGAAGCTCATCTATTAAAAAATCTGTAATTATCCAAAGCTTACCGTAACTTAAGAGCACTATGGTTGTAGCATCTGGAGAAATTGCTGCTGCGGTTACTTTACAGGTTTTCGAATCTAAACAAAGATTTAGTTTGCCTACTAATTTTGCCTCATAATCTCCTATTTCGCTAGGTATTTTATAAATAAGGGTTTGCCCTTTAAAAGGATGAGCTCTGTTTTTTGTAAAAATATAAAGACTGCCTGCATGATAAAAAAAGGCTTCGGCATCATACCATAAATTGCTTTTTTTAGGAGGAAATTTTTTTTGTTCTGGGTATCTGAATCTAATATGAGATGCCTTTATTTTAGAGCTAGCTTCTTTTTCTGGGTTAGGGACTTTTAACACTACTAAATTTTTTCTTTTGTTGGCATTGTTGCCGAAATCGCCAATATATAGATTGCCTTTTTTATCTTTAGTGAGGTCTTCCCAATCAATATTTTTTGCATTTTTTACTTGTAATTTCTTTATAATACGACCTTTAAAATCGGTTTTATAAATATGATTGCTATTGCCACTATCTTCAATCAGCCAAGCAGTCGATTTTGAATAAGAAACAATACCTGAGGTTTCATTGAGTTTTTTTGGAAGTTTTTCTATAGGCATAAGTTGCCCATGGTTTGTACAACAATGTAAAAGGCAAAAAATCAGTAGAAAGAAAATTAATCTCATACTAATCTTTTAAGGGCATATAGACTTCGGCTTTCCATTGTAATTCATTTCCACCCATGTTCGGGTTGGTGTAAAAAATTTCAAATGGTTTTTCTTCAATGTTTAATCCTTCCTTTTTGGCATAATCGATTAAAGCATACCAAGCCCGATCTGAAGTGATGTAATTGCCATTATAAACAGATTTTATCGCTTTTTTTCTGGCTATTGGTTTGTATTTTAAATGTTTTATTTTTATTAATGAGTCGGGCTTTACTATAGGGTAACAAAAGTTAAATGTAACAGTATCTTGTTGCATGTTCCAATTTTCTACTTCGATAAATGGCGGGCCATCAAGCTCGATATTATTTTCAATTATAACGCTATTCAAAAAGGAATAGTTTTGCATCATGTGCAATGCTTTGTCCTTTTGATGGCTTTTGAAGGAGAGGTAAGCACAATATTTTGGAGCGATCTCATCTATGCCAACTAGGGAGACTTTAAAATTTTCTGTATGCTCCTTAATAGCTAACATAAGGTCTTTCAAAGTTTTTTTTGTGCGTTTCTCAAAGTCAGTTTCTTTAAAAATGATGCTAATTCTGTTTGTTAAGCTGTTATTGACGTCTTTTACGTATACCTTTACTTGTGATGTGGAATCATTCAAAGACTTTATGTTCCATTGGTAATTGTGCAAAGAGTCATTGAATTGCATTTGGTGCGTAAAATTAGTTACATCTTTTTGGTGCAGTAGGTGGGAGTTTTCTAAACCATTTGCCCATAATTTAATAGTTTGGTTAACCGTACCTGGTATAGCTTTGGTTTTGAAGGTTACCAGAAAATCACTAGGCCAAATAAACAAATACCATGCTATTGTTCCAATAATGAGTAGAGCAAAAATAAGACCAAGCTTTTTTTTCATATTAATTTTTGGCAACCATAATTTTGTTGCTCATTTTTATTTTGTTGATAACAAATTTCCCTAAATCTCGGCCCTGTTTTACGCCAATTTCTACGGCTGCACGGTAATGAATACCTCCATACATTCTACTTATTGCAGCTTCGTCGGCAGCTTTGTTAAATGATGAGAAACTTCGAACAGGAAGGCCATAAGGCAATTCGGTATCATCGTCAAAGCTAAAATTATCACCAAAAATATCGGTTAATGCGGTCGATGCGGCTCCAGAAACTACACTATGACCACTCGTATATTCTGGAAAAGGTGGTGTTTGTAAAACTGGTTTCCAGTTTTGGTCAATATGCTCATTAATAAGCGTCTCAGGACGTATAAGATTACTTCGATATTTTTCATCCCAGCAGCTAATAAAGGCATCTGCCATTGCTATAGATGCTTTGGTATATGCATAAAGAGTTTTGTGAAAATCACTATTTGTTTTTCTACTTGCTATCTTGGTAATACCCATCCAATGAGCCCCTGGGGTTATTTTTTTGGTAGCAAACATTAAATGTCCACGAGTAACAGAAACGTAAGGGTTGCAATCCCAAAATTGGGCTATTTTTATTTCTTCTGAGGTGTCACCCTTGGTAGTAATTTGATTACTTATATTATATACTTCAATAAGTTCTTTGTAGAAATCAGAATCTTTTTCTAGAGAAAAAACTGGGGGAGGAATAGGTTTAAATTGTGCTGCAGAATCCATGGCAAAAGGGCGTATTTTATTCCAATGTGGTTCTATGCTTTCCATATATGCAGGTGGCGTGGGCTGCCATCTAGAGGGGTCATCTGTATTTACCGTAAATTTTGGCATGGTACGGGTTTGGTTATAATTATCTTTGGCCATCCACGCAGCGATATGTTCGGCTACTTCTAAGCCATATTTTTTCGAGTCAGTAAATACCGTCTCATTTTTAGTTCTCCAAATTTGATATAAACTATCTCTAAATACTTCCATTTTATCCTCAGAAAAAATCAACCTTTTATTGAGTTCTATATGCGCTACCATAGCAGCAAGTTCATAATTAATTTTTTTGGTAGCATCAGGTTTTGGTATCGGGGTTAATTCTTTTAATTGACCCGCTAAAGAATTGTAATCGTCATTGTGAAGGGTCATAATCTCATAAGCAGCAATATTAGGATAAGCAAAAATACGGCTAGCTACGGGCGGTGAAAAAATATCATGTATCATGATTTCTGTAACCTTGTCTATAGAAGCGTGCAGATCTTCTGAAGAAATTGATATTGGTTCCTCAGTCTTTTTGGTTTCTGTACATGATACTATTAAAAGTATAATAGCAAATGATAGCAATATATGTTTCATTTTTCTTGCTTTATTCTGTTAATCGATATACTTGTGCCTTATCATTATTGATTGTAATTAATAAATAAGGCTGGTTGTTAAATGTAATTATATTTAAATTTCTGACTGATTTTTGGGCAATTTTTAATCCGATTTTATCGCCCATAATTATGTTTTTTTCATTGTTTATTAAAGCGCCTGAGAAAGAATCAAATCGGCCATGATAGGGTTTGACTCCAAAGTAATTTCCAGCGACTAGAAGCTCTTTTTTTCCATCGTGGTCAAAGTCATAAGTTAGTAACGCCATTATTGGAGCGAATTGTAAAAGATTGTTAAAGGGGGTGAAAGTAAATTTTCCATTTTCATTTCGTAAAAAACCAGAACGCAATTCACTAACATGTAATGTAGTTGATTTTTTTAAAGCTTTTTCTCCCAGAATTTCACTAATTGTTTTACCTGCAAAGTCATTATATGTAGTAAATTTTTTTCTTAGCGAGACTAACTGGCCAGAAAGCTCATCTAAACTTTCTAAGGGGTAGTATTTTTTGTCTTTTTCGGTAGCGACAATTGTTTCAGTTTGACCATTGTTGTCAAAATCACCGTAATACATTTTCATGGGTGAAGCTTCGCTGGCTTTGAATTTACTGTTAGTTCCCCAATTCCCTAAGACATAATCGGTGTCACCATCATCATCAATATCAAAGGGGATAATACGCTGCCAAAGTCCGTGAAGATCGTTGCCAATAGGGTTTACTTTTGTTAACTTCCCATCCTTATTTTCAAAAAAGTTAGGAGACATCCATTCTCCAACAACAATAAGGTCTTTTGTTCCATCTTCATTGAAGTCATGCCATAGGGCATCAGTAACCATACCTACTTTTTGAAGGGCATTATTATCTTCAATAGCGAAATTACCGTTAGTGTTTTTTAATAAGAACGAGTTGGGTTTTTTTCCAAAATCGTTAGAAACGGCTTGGTTGCCAACAAATACATCTAAATCTCCATCGTTATCATAATCATGTGCTGTTATAACAGCAGCGTTTTCAAAATAATCAGGTAGTGCTTTTTTTTCAAAACCATCTTCGTTTTGTTGGTAATAAGAATCTAGCAAAGGCTTCATTTTGTTGAAGAAGTCAGCACCTCCAGAGCCTAACAAGATATCATTTTTATGGTCATTGTTGAAATCGGCTATTATTGCAGCTACATCTTCTTTAATCGAATCTTTTGCAATGGAAGGAACATGCTTTGGTATAAATGCTGTGTCATTTTGAACATAAATTTTAGATGCAATATGCTTAGAACCTCCAAAGAAAACGTCTACTAATCCATCATTGTTAATATCGCCTAAAGCTGTTGCAGGTCCTCTATCAGATATTTGATAAGGAATTAATTTTTGTCTATTAAAATCAACATAACGGTCTTCTTTGTGAGTGAAGTTAATGCCTAGGTTGCCTTTAACTTTGGCGAACAACTTCTTGTCTTTTTGTTTTAGTGAGGTGTAGTTAAAAGGCTTTGTGTTTTCTGGTTTAACAACAAGCGTTTGGTTTACTTCAATATCTCTTAAAATTTGATAGGTGCCATCTGGCCAAATAATGCGTAAAGAATCTACTTTCGTTGCCGCACCATAACCAAAATGAATCGTCGGTTCTGAGGATGCTTGAAACCCTCGCGCGGTATATAGTTCTTTATATTGAAGTTGACTGTTGTGGTATGAATAAACCTTTGTGCCAATGCCAAAGGTGTTCCTCGGTTTATAGTTGAACTTTAGTTTTAGATAGTTAGCTTTTTTGTTGGTTTGGTTTACATACAACGAAGCAGGTTCATTAGTGTTGTTAATGACTAAATCTAAATCGCCATCTAAATCGAAATCGGCCAATGCGGTTGCACCCGATTTTAGGGTATCGTTAGTAATCCATTTTTTTGATTTATCTATAAATTTTAAATCTTTAGCACCTTTAAAAATATAGTTGTGAACGCCCCCTGAAGGCATTAGAGCCAATGCTTTTTTATCAACTAATTTGGTGTTGTTTATTTTTTTTTGAATTTGTTCATTAGAAACAAAATTTATGTAGTCAAGATTGTTAGGGCGTTTTACAATGCCGTTGCTAATAAAAATATCTTGCATACCATCTTGGTCATAATCACCAAATAAAGCGCTCCAGCTCCAATCTGTTGCGGCTACACCGCTAAGAAGAGCAGTTTCTGCATAGTTTCCTTCTTGATTATTTACAAACAGCATGTTTCGTGTGTATTGATAGTGGTAGCCAAAGCGTTCTACTCTCAATTTTTGCGTTTGTACGTCGTTAGCACCCTCTGATGATTTTAGTATTTTTTCATCTTCGGGTAACATATCTAAAGAAATAATATCTGGCCATCCGTCGTGATTGATATCTGCTACATCATTTCCCATTGAAAAACGTGAGGTGTGACCAAAATATTGACGTAGAGATTCAGAAAAAGTACCGTCGCCGTTATTTAGATAGTAATAGTCATCCTCATGAAAATCATTACCTACGTAAATATCTGGATATCCATCTTGGTTAAAATCTGAAATCGCAACACCTAAACCATAACCGTTTACTCCACCGTATATGCCAGCCTGTTCACTTACGTCAACAAATTTTCCGTTATCATTGCGAAGGAGTTTATCGCCAGTTTGATAATCTCTTTTTTTTCTTACTTCGGCTTTACCATAAGATTCTTGCGTATGTACTGCATGATTTAAAAGGTACATGTCTAAATCGCCGTCCAAATCATAATCTAAAAAGGCGGCTGATGAACTGTATGAGTCAAAATCAAGACCGTATTTTGCTGCGCTTTCTGTAAATGTAATTTGGCCAGTTTCTGTTGATATGCCATCATTTATGTAAAGTTCATTAGAGCCATTAAAGCCGTTGATGCCGACTACAGCGCAAACATAGATATCTAATAAACCATCTCCGTTTATATCGCCCATCACAGCTCCCGTATTCCAACTGCTGTTTCCTGTTACGCCTGCCTGTATTGAGATATCTTCAAATTGCAGATTGCCTTTGTTGATGTATAGTTTGTTTTTAGTTTGGTTTCCAGAAAAGAAAATGTCAGGTAGGTTATCTCCATTAATATCACCAACAGCAACACCGCCACCATTATAGAAATAAAGATAATCTAAAATGTTAACGTCTTTAGTTGCCTTAAGGGCGTTTGTAAAGGTAATACCTGTTTCTTGGGGTGTTGGATTTTCAAATAGTCTATTTTCTGAATTTCCACAACCAATTAAAAACATTAGTGTTAAAATGTAAACTACATTTTTAATCATCGATTGTAAATATCTTAGGTTTGCTATTATTTATGGCTGCAATTAAAAAAACGTTGCCTTGCGAATCTTTAAATTGCTTCAGGTGTTTTATTTCTTCTCGAATATGAAAGCCACTAGAATCATATGTTTGCCATTTAAAATTCATATTGCCATCTCCAAGTAGTACATTGCCATAGCTAGCATCTAGTCGAGAGTATTGTGGTTTAAATTCAAAATTATTACCGCCCATAATCAAATCAAGATTACCATCTTTATTTATATCAACACAGCTAATGCCACAAATACACGAAAGTTGCACCCGTGGAGGTAATTTTTTAATGGTAAATTTTCCACCCCCTTCGTTAATGGCAATTACAGATTCGGATATTTGAGCTTGTTTTACAATAGAATTGTTAAAAATTTCTGTAGTAAACAATTCGTCTATTGCTTTAGTTGCGTAGATTGAAGCTTTGATGTTTTGTTTTTTCAAAGCTGCCATTTGCCCAGTCATTTCTTGTTTTTGATGTATTGGATAATCTTTTTCGTTTTTGTGTTGCGTTACTATTTGCTCGAGAGTTCCATTGTTATCGTAATCATTTATCCATATTTTCATTGGATTATTAGGTGAAGGTCTGTAATGTAAATTACTGCCGTGGTTGCCTAAAACAAGGTCATTGTCACCGTCATTATCTAAATCGGCACTAGCTACTGCGGTCCACCATCCTGATAGACTGTCGAGTGAGCTTGGTATTTTTGCCAAACGCCTCCCGTTGTTTTTGTATATGTTAGGGGTGCCCCATTCTGAAACAGTAACCAAATCTTCTTTATCATCTCCATCCATATCAACCCATGTGGAATTGGTAATCATGCCTGCATTTTTTATAGCATAAGCATTCTTTTCAGTAGCATTTTGAAATGTTCCGTCGCCATTATTGATTAAAAATAAATGATTCGGATCTATTCCGTATGTGCCTACGACACTTCTAGAGCCAATAAACAAGTCGATATCACCATCAGCATCAAAATCATTGGGTGAAATTGTAGCGATGTTTTTATAGGTAGAGGGTAGCTGTTGTGAAGATCTGTTAAATACACCTTTACCATTGTTTAAATATAATCGACAACCATAGGTGCGCTCTTCTCCTAACTGATTACCTCCTGAGCCAACGATTAAATCTAAATCATTATCACCATCAGCATCAAAAAAAGCAGCAGCGGTATCTTCATAATGAGCGTCTTCATTAAATATTTTTTGAGGTATGCGTTTTAATTTTCCCTTACCAGTATGTTTGTATATAACTGGGATATTTTCTTTAGCTCCTCCGACAAAAACATCTTCATTTCCATCTCCATCAATATCACCTATCGCAACGCAAGGACCTTCTTGAGATAATGATTTGAATATCAGACCTTCATTATTGAAATCGTTGTAATTATTTTCTTTGTGAGGAATTAGACTGTTGGTTTTAATTTCGGTAAGTAGCGTTTTTTTAATCGCTTTTTTGGTGTGAGAATAGGTTTCATCAGCATCCTTTTCTTTGAGGAGTAGTGTTTGATTGGCTTTGACGTTAACCATTTTTTGACTTCGGTCGTTAGGCCAAATTACACGAAGAGAATCCATAGTAGCAGTTTTGCCTAAACCAATGGTCATGGTGTAGTCCATAGAACTTTGGAATCCTCTAGATGGTATTTGCTCTTGAAATACAGTTTTATCCTCATAATAAATCAGTACAGCGGCTCCAATTGCAAATTTGTTTTTTATTGAGCCTTCAAACTGTAGGCGTATAAAGTTATTATTAGTGAGAGAATCAGCATGGTTTTCGTAAAAAAATGCAGGCATATTTACATTGTTCACCACAAGATCTAAATCACCATCATTGTCTAAATCTCCATAAGCGGCACCATTAGACATACTGGGTATCTCAAAACCCCATTCTTTATTAGCATTTGCAAAAGTAAGATCACCTTTGTTGCGATATGCATAATTGGGCTGTGGTCGAATAGGCATTTTGTTTATAATAGAATCTATAGATTCTTTTTTGCCTGTTAAGGCCATTTTTTGCATAATTTCATTGGCAAAAAAATCGACAAAATCAAGGTCTGTTAAATCATGGTTGATGCCGTTGGTAATGTAGATATCTCGAAGCCCGTCATTATCCATGTCAAGCAAAAGTCCTGCCCAGCTCCAGTCAGTAGCATCGACACCACTAAAATTTGCAATCTCAGAAAATGAGCCATCCCCATTATTTAGTTGTAGCGTATTTTGAATATACTGTTGGTAAAAATCTTTACTTTGCTTTAGTTTGAAAACATCATAGCCTTCAAATTCCATAACAGCTTTAACGCGCTCATCAGCTTCAGGAAGCATATCAGTAATGAAAATTTCTGAGTTTCCATCATTGTTTATGTCTGCAATGTCAATGCCCATTGCTGAAAGCGAAAGATGTTGTGTCCACTTTTTTATTTCCTCTCGGAAAGTGCCATCTTGATTATTGATATAAAGATAATCTCGTTCATAGAAGTCATTGGAAACGTACAAATCAGGATATTGATCCTTGTTAATGTCCGTCACCATTACGCCTAGTCCAAAACCAATTAAACTACCATAAATACCAGCATCCTCACTAACATCTACGAATTTTCCATTGTCATTACGCAACAACATATCGCCAACACCTTTAAAAATATCAGGTACACCTTCCCAATCTTGGGCACGTACGTGTCGTTGTTCTGCATAGCCTAAGCTACTTACAGGAATATTGCTGTTATTTAAAATGTAGGCATCTAAGTCACCATCTTTGTCATAGTCAAAAAAAGTGGCATGTGTTGAAAATCCAGTTTTAGCAAGATTATATGCTGCAGCTTTTTCGGTAAAAGTTAGGTCACCATTGTTAATGTACAGGTCATTATCATGATTGTTACCTTTCATGTTCCCGGCATTACTTACATAAATATCCAGTAATCCATCACCATTAATGTCTACCATATTCACTCCTGTAGACCATGGTTTATTACCTTCAACACCTGCTTTATTAGTGATGTCTTCAAAAGTAAGATTGCCTTTGTTGAGATATAGTTTGTTAGGCACCATGTTGCCAGTAAGGTAAATATCTGGCAGTCCGTCATTGTTTATATCACCAATTGCAACGCCTCCACCGTTGTAGAAGTTACGGTATTTAAAAATATTAAAATCCTTCTCATTTTCTACCTTATTAATAAAGTCTAGGCCGGTTTTTTTAGCAGGTAATAATGTGAATAAAGTACTGTTTTTTTTTGTGCTTTTTTCGTTTTCTTCTTTAGATGTTGAACAAGAATAAAAAATAGAAACTAAGATTAGATAGCTAACAAATAGGCGTAAATCTTTACGGCTAATTAAACAAAATAGATGGTTTGTTTTAATTGCTTTTTTTAGAACGGTGAATAAGGAAAAAAAAATCATTTTTATAAAAGTAATAAAGTCCCAATTATGGTGCGGTTAGCGTAAGCTTAGGACCTTGGGTCTAACGTATTTTTTGCACTTAAATAAGGATGCAATATATATAAACTTTGATGAACTGTAAAGTGGATTATAGTTAATGTTTATCAAAAAAATAAGGGTTAGAGTAGGTGCTTTTTTTTAGCCTGATGGTGTATTTTGTTAATTATTCTTTTTTGGACAACTTATTCTTTAAAATTCTAATATATTTAGGCGGAATAAATTAACCAAATTAATCTTATGTTAGGAATAGCCTCGTTTTTAGGATTTACCATTTTAGTTGCAGTAATTGCCTATTTGGCAACAAGAAAAACAGATGAAAACTCGTCGGATGGTTATTTTTTAGGCGGGAGAAGTTTAACTGCGGGCGTTATTGCAGGTTCTTTACTTTTGACCAATCTTTCTACGGAACAGTTGGTAGGACTAAACGGGAGTGCCTACAGAGATGGACTTTCTGTTATGGCTTGGGAAACCCTAGCCGCCATTGCAATGGTGGTTACCGCTGTTTTCTTATTGCCTAAATATTTAAAAAGTGGGCTTACTACTATTCCGCAGTTTTTGTCGGATAGATTTGATGTTGCTACCAAAACAATTACTTCTGGCCTATTTTTAACTGGTTATGTGGTGGTTTTATTACCGGTTATTCTTTATTCGGGAGGTTTAGCAATAAGAGATATGTTTGATGTGGCTACTTTATTAAACGTCTCCAAAGATATAGCGTTGGTAATTTGTATTTGGGGTATTGGTATTATTGGTTCTTTTTACGCTGTATTCGGGGGGTTAAAAGCGGTAGCTGTTTCTGATAGTATTAATGCAATTGGTTTAATGATAGGAGGTATATTAATACCTGTATTCGGTCTTATGGCGATTGGTGATGGAAGCGTTTTTGAAGGCTTAGATACATTAATTTCGGCGAATCCGGAACGATTTGATTCTACTGGAGAGTCATATCAAGAAGTTCCTTTTCACACTATTTTTACAGGTATGATGTTAGTGCAACTTTTTTACTGGGGTACAAATCAGCAAATCATTCAGAGAGCGCTAGGAGCTAAAAGTTTAGCAGAAGGCCAAAAAGGACTTCTTTTAGCCTCATTTTTGAAAATTCTAGGTCCCTTAATTTTAGTGCTTCCAGGTATGATTGCTTACTATTATTTTGAAGGAAAAATAGATATGAATTCTGCTTATCCCGAGCTGGTAAGAGCGGTATTACCCGCTCCTTTAGTTGGTTTTTTCGCTGCGGTTCTATTTGGGGCAATTTTAAGTTCTTTTAATAGTGTGCTCAATAGTTCTGTTACCCTTTTCGGAATTGATATTTACAAACAACATATAAATCAAGATGCAAACGAAAAGACCGTAGTTAAATATGGTAAAATATTCGGAATTTGTTTAGCACTAGCGGCTATGCTTATTGCTCCCTTGATTGCAAATGCAGGGAGTATTTTTGATTATCTACAGAAAATTAACGGTATTTACAATATTCCAATACTCACTATAATAGCGGTTGGTTTCTTAACCAAGAGGGTTCCTGCAATTGCAGCAAAAGTTGCCATCTTTTTAGGTTCTGGATTATATATAATAAGTCAGTTCATTATAGGTCCAAAAATGATTGAAAATGCCTTAAATGCCGCAAAATTATCAGGGGTAACAGATGAAACTGCTTTGAGAATTATTGAGGCTGATGCCTATCCACATTTTTTAGATGTAATGGCCGTTTTGTTTATCTTAAATGCTTTAACAATGTTGATTATCGGGTACTTTAAACCAAGAAAAGTTGCCTACGTTCAAAAGTATACTGACCAAGTTTCTATTGTGCCATATAAGTACGTTAAGCAGATTGGTTTAATAGTTTGTGCCATTGTTATTCTCATTTATATTTCTTTTGCTAAGTAGACTTGTGGTGAAGAGCAATTAATGCTGATAAGTAAACGGTTAAATATATTGATTAATAATATTTTCAAACAATTCTTGTTTGCCACTTTGAAGCGTTAACTCTCCTTGTTCTTTGGCGATCTCGTAAAGGGTGTTGAAATCCAATTTGCCATCTTCAAAATCCTTTCCTTTTCCAGCGTCAAAAGAGCTGTAACGTTGGGTGCGTAAAGTATCATAGGCCGAAGATGAAATAATTTTATCAGCAACTAATAAAGCTCTAGCAAAAGTGTCGGCACCTCCAATATGTGCGTGGAATACATCGTCTATATCTGTTGAGTTTCTACGGATTTTGGCATCAAAGTTAATACCGCCGCCTTGCAGTCCGCCTGCCTTTAAGAATACCAACATCGCTTCTGTGACTTCCCCTATATTATTCGGAAATTGGTCTGTATCCCAGCCATTTTGGTAATCACCACGATTAGCATCTATACTACCTAGCATGCCGTGGGAGGCAGCAACTTCAAGTTCATGTTGCATCGTATGACTTGCTAGGGTAGCATGGTTTACTTCTATGTTTAGCTTAAAATCATCTTGTAGTCCATATTGGTGTAAAAAGCCTACTACGGTAGCGCAATCAAAATCATATTGATGCTTCATAGGTTCCATCGGTTTTGGTTCAATGAAGAAATTACCTTTAAAACCTTGATCTCTGGCGTAGTCTCTTGCCATGCCTAAAAAGCGTCCCATATGGTCTAATTCACGTTTCATATCGGTATTTAAAAGGGACATATACCCTTCACGGCCACCCCAAAAAACGTAATTCTCACCCTCTAGTGCCATGGTGGCATCTAAGGCTAGTTTTATTTGTCCGCCTGCTCTTGCTAATACACTAAAATCTGGATTGGTAGCTGCTCCATTCATATACCTTGGGTTCGAAAAACAATTGGCAGTTCCCCAAAGCAGTTTAACACCGGATGCGGCTTTCTTTTCTTTGATATAATCTACAATAGTAGCTAGGCGTTTTTCAGATTCTGCAAAAGTGGGCGCTTCTTGTACCAAATCAAAATCATGAAAACAGAAATAATCAAATCCCATTTTGGTGATGAATTCAAAAGCAGCATCAGCCTTTGCCTTTGCAGCATCAATTGGGTTAGATGGCTGATCCCAAGGGAAATTTTGTGTTCCTGGTCCAAAAGGATCAGCGCCTTGACCACAGAAGGTATGCCAGTAAGCAATTGCAAATTTAAAGTGTTCACGCATTGTTTTTCCTGCAACTACTTGATTAGGATTGTAGTATTTGAAAGCAAGTGGGTTGTCTGATTCTTTTCCTTCGTAGGTAATTTCTCCTATGCCTTTAAAATATTCTTTGCTGCCTATTAGTGCCATATTAGTTGTTTTTTAAAAGTTGGTCTAATTTATTTTTCCACTTTTTATATGCGGTGATGTAAGCTGCCTTTTCGTTAGTAGGCGTATAGCTCATTACATAATCATTATCCATAATTTGTTTGCTAAAGGTTTTAAAATCTCCTTTGTGTAATTGGCAGGCACGGGCTGCACCTATGGCGCCTGTAGTGTTGTATATTTCAATTTCTTGTCCTATTAGCGTTGCTATGGTATTGGAGAAAATTTCAGACCTGAAAAGATTGTCATTTCCAGCGCGAATGACCTCAGCTTTGAGGCCGTCTGATTTCATAATTTCAAAACCATAAACAAAAGAAAAAGCAATACCTTCTAAAGCAGCTCTACACAAATGTGCTTTGGTGTGGTTGTTTAAATTTATATTGGATAGTTGTGTGCCCAGTATTTTGTTATCGAGCATACGTTCGGCTCCATTACCAAAAGGATGTATAGCAACGCCATCAGAGCCAACGGGTACAGATGCGGCTAAGGCGTTCATCTCTTCATAGGAAGAAACCTTTAAATTGTTTAGTAGCCATCTGTATTGTATGCCAGCGCCATTGATGCATAAAAGTTTGCCGATTCGGGGTTTTTCTGTGGTATAATTGACATGGGCAAAATTATTCACCCTTGAACTTTCTTTTACCGACAAGCTATCGGTAATGGCGTAGACCACTCCAGAGGTGCCGCCAGTAGCGGCAACTTCACCCGGGTTAAAAACATTTAACGAAAGCGCATTATTGGGTTGGTCGCCAGCCCGATAAAGAATGGGTGTTCCAGTAGCTAGGCCAGATTGTTTTGCGCCCTCAATAGAAACTTCGCCTTGAACAGAAAAGGTGGGTGTAAGTTGGGGCACGAGGTCTTTATGTATGCCGTAATGTTGTAACAACCAGTCGGCAATTTGGTTGGATTTAAAGTCCCAAAAAATACCTTCGGATAATCCTGATATTGTAGAGCGAATGTCGCTGCTTAGTTTATAAGCGATATAATCACCTGGAAGCATGAATTTATGAATTTGAGCATAAATTTCAGGTTCGTTTTCCTTTACCCACTTGAGTTTAGAAGCGGTAAAATTACCAGGAGAATTTAATAAGTGTTCAGCGCATTTTTCAATGCCTAAAGCGTCAAAAGCTTCCTGTCCTATAGAGACAGCTCTACTGTCGCACCATATAATGGCATTGCGAAGTGGGTTTCCTTTTTTGTCCACTACAACCAGACCATGCATTTGGTATGAAATGCCAATTCCGGTAATGACCTCTGATTTTAGCTGATTTTCTTTTAGCAGCCTTTGGGTTGCGGTGCAGATGTGTTTCCACCAGGTGTTTGGATTTTGCTCAGCCCAACCCTTGTGAATCGACATCATTTCCATTTCTGTTTCGGGCTCATTAACAACGGCAATTTGCTTACCTGATGCTTTTTCAACAAGAGCAGCTTTTATTGATGAACTGCCAATATCATAACCAATATAATACATATATATGCTATACCTAAATTATTGGTATAAGATATTGCTTTTGTTACGGTATTGCAAGTGCGTAGGCTAAACGTGTTTTGATTATGTTGTTAAATTTAAAAAGCCCTGACCAAAGGTCAGGGCTTTTTAAATTTAACACTTAAATTAAGAATATGAATTAATATCCTGGGTTTTGTACTAAATTTGGGTTTGACAAAATTGCCGTTTCAGGGATAGGGAAAAGATTTAAATTTGAATCTCCACTAATTTCTTTTAAAGACCATGGTTCAGTAAATTTTCCGAACCGTACCAAATCATTTCTTCTCCAAAATTCTATATATAGTTCTCTACCACGCTCTTCTAATAGGATATCTTCTGATACGCTAGATAAAGCAGAAGTGTTAGTTCTTGTTTGTCTAAGCTCATTAACCAATGAGGTAGCATCATTACCCATTCTTAACATTGCTTCCGCTTTCATTAGATGAGCATCAGCATATCTAAACATGATTTGATGTTGTCTAAATGAATTGATTTTATCTTCAGTATCTGTAGGATCAAATGGATGGTATTTGATAATACGCATGCCAGTTTCTTCTACATTTCCTACCAATGCCGGGATTTCTTTTGAAAAAACTAATGGTCCACCTTGTCTATTTTTTAACGGATTGCCTTGTTCATCGAATTGTTGACCTATTAAAAAGCCATAACCAATACCTAAATTTTCGTTGTTAGCAGTTGTTGCATCTGGCACCCAACCTCGGCGTTCTTCTTGACCATTACCTGCATAGTTACTGTTGGGATCACCCTCAAAGGTGTCGTAGAATTCAGAGAGAGTAGAAAAGCCGTTCCAACCACCTCCACCATTATCTGGAGAATTTTGATTATAATGAAGACCATTCCATATTCTATTGCCAATTCCTCCTTTTATAAACCAAATGGTTTCAGAATCATCTGTAGGTTCAAATATTTGAAAATAGCCCTCTTGTAAGGCAAAACCTTGCGCTTTAATATCATCTACTGCATCTATTACTTTTTGCATGGTAGCATTATCTGTTTCTGTTCCATTATAAACGGATGCATTAAGATATAATTTTGCTAACAAAAAGTTTACAGCAGCTTTAGTCGCTCTTTCTGTATTAGCTACTCCTGGTTGCCCATCAGGTAATCCATTTAGTGCATCCCGTAAATCACTTTCAACAAAATTATAGGCCTCTGATCTCGTTAAGACTCTCGGGTTAACTTCGGGTCCTTCATCTACTTCTCTAAAAGGTACTGATCCGAATAAGTCCATAACAAAAAACATATTAAAAGCTCTTAGGAACTTTGCTTCGGCAAGTGTAGAGGCATCTGGATTACTTTCAATAATTTCAGAAGCTCTGAAAACATTTTGATTTAAATTATTCCATGCGTTTAGAATAAACAAATGATCAGATTTCCAAGTGTGTGTGTGCATCTGTCTCCATATACCGTTATCTCCCCAATCGGTTCCTCTTGTAGGAATTAGTAGTACATCTGTTGAAACTTCAGACATTGCGTATTGATTTTCTTGATTAGAAAAATCTCCACCTACCTTATTGTATAGGTCGTTTAGGGATGAGGCAGGATCGGCAAGTCCTGGAAAACCTGAATCACCCGTCTCCGCACTTATTATTGAATCGGTTTCTTCTATTTCCAGATCTGTACAGGAAATGAAAGATGCTATCACCAAAATAGGGATGATAACTGGTTTAAAAACTGTTTTTAATTTCATAATATTTTTTTTAAAAAGTTGCGTTAAATCCGAACGTAAAGGTTCTTGGTCTTGGAAACGAAGTGTAATCTATTCCGGCAATTGGGAGGCTATTCAATAAGTCTCCACCCCCAGGAACCACGCTTACTTCTGGGTCTAATCCACTATAATCGGTAATAACAAAAAGATTTTGTCCGTTTATGCTAAGTCGCATTGTTTTAAACAAGCCATCTTCTGGTAAAGGCACGTTATAGCCTAAAGAGGCGTTCTGCAATCTAACAAAATCCCCTTTTTCTAAGAATCTAGTCGAAACTGAAGCTTCTGCAAAACGACCTTCTTGACCAACAAGGTCAACAACCTGTTGTCTAACATTGTTTCCGCTCCCAAGTTGACCAGCAGTAAAAAAAGCATTTGCAGTATTGTTGTAGATGTAATTACCAAACTGACCATTAAAATAGAGTGACAAGTCAAGATTTTTGTAATTAGCACTAGTGGAAAAACCTCCGGTAAAATCAGGTAAGGCACTTTTTCCAACAAATTGTTGGTTGTCTGTACCTCCTTCATGAATAGGGTTGCCATTTGCATCAAAACCTGTAAATTCTCTTAGATAATATGAAAATAAGGGTTGTCCTGAAGCTAAACGTTGAGAGAAGGCATTTGATAAACCGGATCCTCGTATGGCTCCTGCTGAGATTTCGCCATCGAAGTCTTGTATTTCATTTTTGTTATAAGCTACATTAAATCCGGCATTCCAGTTAAAATTTTCACTTTGAACTATGTCGTAGTTTAATGCAAATTCAACACCTTGATTTAGAACAACTGCATCTAAATTTTGAAAAAATGTCGGCTGAGGTGAAGGTTGTGCTGCATTGATATTTAGAAGTAAGTCATTGGTTTCTTTTCTGTAAACGTCTATACTTCCGTTTAATCGATCATTCGAAAAACCAAAATCAAGGCCTAAGGTATACTGCGCAGTTTCTTCCCATTTAAGATCTGGATTAGCAAACTCTACAGTTGTGATGCCTGGTACATTTATATTTCCACCATCATTAACAGATCCGTTAGAGTATCTTTCGCGACGAATAAAACGTCCATAGCCCAGACCATCTTGATTACCAGTAATACCATAACTTAGTCTTAGTTTTAAGGTTGAAATAGACTCGCCTATAAAATCTTCTTCATTTATTTTCCATGCAAAAGCAGCAGAAGGGAAAATACCGTATTGGTTATTTTCTCCAAAACGAGATGAGCCATCAGCCCTTACGGTAGCGGTAAATAAATATTTGTCAGCAATGGTATAATTTAATCTTGCGAAGTATGATTGTAACTCATCAGTATTGTTAAAAGTGTCTGCGAAAATAGCATTTACAGGAATGTTAACTGAACCAAGTCTATTTGTTTCAGTAGTTGGTAAAAGCCTATTTACAAAAAGATCTGAGCCAGAATCGTATCCGTATTGTTGGTAAGGACCTGAAATAAGAGACTCAATGGTACTTGCTGAACTAGATAAGTCACTAGCCATTTGATTTAAATCGGTTGTACTGTAGCCCCAACCTTCAATGTTTCTGCCTCTAGTGTTAAAATCTTGATATGAAAAACCAACAAGAGCATCTAACATTGAGTTACTAAATTCTTTCTTGTAATTTATCGTAAGTTCCAACAACCGATTTTCAAGAATACGATCGTTTAGTGCACCTCTTCCATTACCTTGGGTTCCTCGCCCTACATTAAAAGTATCAGCGGTTAAAGAGGCTTCTCTAGTAGAATCAGATTTGTCATACCCTACAGTTACCTTTCCGATTAAATTTTTGGTAAAATCATAATCTGCGGATAAATTGAGCAATAAACGATTAGTGAAATTTAAACTTTGCCAATTTTGTAACAAGTTAACTGGATTTATCCGGTCACCAGGGTTAAAATTGGCGTTTCCAGGCCAAGTTGGATTTGCAGAGTAAGCAGCTCCTAATAAATCTCCAGTAGAACCAGCACTTCCGCTTAAAGGCGGTGCTTCGTCATTAACTCTTGAAATGGTTCCTTGAAAATTTAATCGTAATTTATTTTCAAAGAAGCGTTGCGCTAAATTAATTCTTCCAGTAATGCGCTCTTGCGATGATTTTTCAATAACGCCAAATTGTTTACCATAGTTAAACGTAGCACGAATATTTCCTGATCCGTAATTTTGGGAGTAAGAGACATTATTGTTAGTCGACGCAGAGTTACGAGTAACTAAAGACTGCCAATCGGTATCATTACCTAAATCTGTAGCAGTACCTCCAAAAGCTTGTACTGCCGAGAGAAATTGTTGTCTGTTTAAGAGATTGTATTCTTCTGCAGGTGATGAAAAACTTGTGTCAGAAGAAAATTCTATTGTGCCTCCTTTCGCTCCTCCTTTGCCACTTTTGGTTGTAATAATGACTACACCATTTGCACCACGTGACCCATAAATAGCAGTAGATGATGCATCTTTTAAAACGCTCATGCTTTCAATATCATTAGGGTTAAGGAAACTTAAAGGATTTCTTGCTGCACTAGTTCCAACACCAATATTTGTGCCTTCTGAAGCGCTACTACCGGAAGGAAGTGGAACACCATCTACGACAAACAAAGGATTGTTATTCGATCTTACCGAAGAGGTTCCTCTTATTCGGATTGCAACACCAGAACCTGGTTCGCCGCTACCTTGAGAAATTTGAACTCCAGCAGTTTTACCTTGTATAAGTTGTTCTGGAGATGATATTACTCCCTTGTTAAAATCTTCTGATGTAACAGAAGCAACAGATCCAGTAGCATCCTTAACTGTGGTTGTGCCATAACCAATAACAACAACCTCTTCCAATGCTTGTGCATCTTCTTCAAGTGTTAAATTAATGGTCGTTTGACCATTTACTGCAACTTCTTTGGTTTTAAAGCCAACATAACTAAATACTAAGGTTGCATCACTACCAGCAGTAATGGTGTAGTTGCCGTCAAAATCTGTTTGAGTACCGTTAGTAGTTCCTTTAACCACAACACTGGCTCCAGGCAAGGGGCCATTGGCATCAGAAACAGTTCCAGTTACCTCCTGTGCTTGCAGAAGTCCGAAGCATAAAAAGGCTCCAAAAACTAACAAGCTTTTTAGTAGCGTAATCTTCATAAACAATTAATTTAAGTTTGAGTTAATCTTATTAATGAACAATTATAGGTAAAAATTTAATGTAAAAAAAATGTTAAATTATAGTTATTGTAAGATTTTGATTTACGAAAACGGTTTCGTGTTAATAACTTTTTGAAATATAGATATTGTGAATTAGACTATAAAATTATTATCATATTCTAATTTTAGTGGAAATAAGATTCGTAATAATTTCTATTCCGAGATGTTCGACCTCATTTTGTAGCGGATTGTATTTCTTGTTTTCTCGTTTCATTTTTTTTGAAATGTTAAAACTTTGTTTTTTAAGATAGATACTAGTTTAAAAAAGTAATTTGCTTTTTTACTTAAAAAAAACACTAGTGTGAGAAGAAAATTAACACTTAAAGATATCGCTAGAGAACTTGGAGTTTCTATTTCTACGGTTTCAAAGTCATTAAAAAATAGTGAAGAAATCGGTAGAGATACCAAAGAAAAAGTGCAAGCTTTTGCTAAGCTTTACAATTATAAGCCTAATAATATTGCCGTTAGCCTTAAAAATAAGCACACTAAAAATATTGGAGTGATAATCCCTGATATAGTTCATTATTTTTTTACAACTGTTTTTAGGGGTATTGAAAAGTATGCAAACAGCCTTGGTTACAATGTAATTATTTGTGTTTCTGACGAGTCTTTTGATAAGGAAGTAATAAACACAGAGCTGTTAGCTAACGGAAGTATTGATGGCTTTATAATGGCTTTGTCTGGCGAAACCCAGTTAAAAAACGACTACCGACACCTTACAGAAGTAACAGAACAGGGAATCCCTTTAGTTCTTTTTGATCGAGTTACAGATGAAATTAAATGTGATAAAGTGCTGCTTAATGATACTGAAATTGCTTTTGAGGCAGTTTCTAAAATGATTAAGGCAGGTAGAAAGAAAATAGCACTTTTGACTACAGAAAATTTTTTTAATGTGAGTATTAATCGGGAATTGGGATATCGAAAAGCACTTGAAGAGCATGGTTTAGCGGTAAATGAAAATCTTATTTTAAGGTTGCCCTTTAATGAGCAAATTGATGGTATATACCCTTTTGTTTCTAACAATGAGATCGATGCAGTTTTGGCGGTTAACGAAATATTTGCAATTCACGCTATGGGTATTCTGCAGAGTAAAGGAATGAAGGTGCCAGAAGATATTTCATTTATAGGTTTTACAAATGGTTTGCTATCAAAATATGCCTCACCTCCTCTTACTTCGGTTGCTCAACACGGTGATAGAATGGGAGAACTTGCAGCAAAAATGCTGATAGAAAGAATAGAAATGAATTTTGTTGAAGGTAAAGAAGAGGATTTTAGAACTGAAATTATTAAAGGAACCTTAATAGAAAGAGAATCAACAGTTAATTAACTCAACATAATTTTATAAAATGAAAAAAACCGGGTTTATATTCGATTTAGATGGAGTTGTTGTCGATACTGCAAAATATCATTTTTTGGCTTGGCGGAAGTTGGCTAATGAGTTAGGTTTTGAGTTTACGGAAGTTCAAAATGAGCTTTTTAAAGGAGTGAGCAGAAAAAGATGTTTAGAGATTTTGTTGGGTATTGGAGGAATACAAGCCAGTCAAGATCAATTTGATCAGTGGATGATAGAAAAAAATATTGATTATCTAAACTATATTGAAAATATGGATGCGTCTGAAATATTACCAGACGTGCCAAAAATTTTAGAATATTTAAAAGCTAATGATTATGCAATTGCTTTGGGTTCTGCAAGTAAGAATGCTACCGCTATTCTAGAAAAAATTAATTTGATTTCATACTTTGATGCCATCGTTGATGGAAACAACGTAACAAAAGCAAAACCAGATCCAGAGGTATTTTTAATCGCAGCAAAGAGCATACAAATACAACCAGAGAATTGTGTGGTTTTTGAGGATTCTATGGCTGGTATTGTAGCCGCAAATACGGCAAAAATGGTTTCGATTGGTATGGGTGACGCTAAAATTCTAGAACAAGCAAATTATAATTTTAATGATTTTACAGAAATTGATATTGAATTTTTAGAGCTTCTTTCTAAAAGTTAATATTTTAATATCACGTAGCAAGATCTCTTCAATTATTTTGAAGCAAACAAGAAAACATTAATTAGTATAATAGCTAAAGTCAATACCCTAGGAGGGTGTAAATTAACACACAAGTTTTTCAATAAAATATTAATATAAAAATGAATCAAGATTATATAGAACCGAACGCTTGGTCGCTTATAGAACAAGGTTTTGATAAAGAGCGAGTAAAATCTTCTGAAAGTCTTTTTAGTATTGGTAATGGGGCTATGGGTCAACGCGCTAATTTTGAAGAAAAATATACAGGAGAAAGCTTCCAAGGCAGCTATATCGCTGGGGTTTATTATCCCGATAAAACGCGTGTAGGTTGGTGGAAAAACGGTTATCCAGAGTACTTTGCAAAAGTGTTAAATGCTCCAAATTGGATCGGAATTAATGTTGTGATAAACGGCGAACCTTTAGATTTGAATACTTGTATAAGCATTTCTGATTTTAGGCGTGAATTAAATATGAAAGAGGGTTGGTACACTCGATCTTTCAAAGCAGAAACATCAAATAGGCAGCACGTTGCGGTAAAAATAACACGTTTTTTAAGTCTTGATATTGATGAATTAGGTGCAATTAAATTTGAAATCTCAGCAGTTAACAATGATCTTGAAATTATATTTGAGCCCTATATAGATAGTGGTATTACCAACGAAGATAGCAATTGGAATGATAAATTTTGGAACACTACGGCAGTACTATCTAAAGATAACCAAGCATTTATTGAGTCTCATACCATGAAGACAGAGTTTGCAATCTGTACCTTTATGCAGTCGCAATTGTTTTTAAATGAAGAGCCTATTTCGCTTGAGAGGGTAGAAACTAAAAGCGAACATTTTATATCGCATGGTTATAGCTACAAGCTAAAAACAGGAGATACATTAGCACTACATAAATTTGGGGGGTATACGGTTGACCGCAATCATAAAGCTACTGATTTGGTAAAAGCAGCAAAAGCAACCTTAAAAGCTGCAACCGAAGTAGGTTTTAACGTACTATTAAAAAAGCAAAAATTAGCGTGGGCTCAGATATGGGAAATGAGTGATATCACTATAGAAGGAGATATAAAAGCCCAACAGGGTATTAGGTTTAACATATTTCAATTAAATCAAACTTATACAGGAAAAGATTCGCGGTTAAATATTGGTCCAAAAGGGTTTACCGGAGAAAAATATGGAGGTAGCACCTATTGGGATACCGAAGCCTATTGTATTCCATTTTACATGGCTACTAAAGATCAAAAAGTAGCAAGAAATCTTTTAGAGTACAGATATAATCATTTAAATAAGGCTATTGAAAACGCCACTAAGTTGGGTTTTTCCAATGGTGCGGCATTATATCCTATGGTAACAATGAATGGCGAAGAATGTCATAATGAATGGGAGATAACCTTTGAAGAAATTCATCGAAATGGAGCTATTGCCTTTGCTATTTATAATTATTATCGTTTTACGGGTGATTATTCTTTTTTGCCAGAAATGGGTTTAGAAGTGCTTATAGGTATAGCGCGATTTTGGCATCAGCGAGCTACTTTTTCTAAAGAAAAAGAACAATTTGTGATTTTGGGGGTTACGGGCCCTAATGAGTATGAGAATAATGTAAACAATAATTGGTATACCAACTACCTGGCCAAATGGTGTATTAATTATACGTTAGAGCAATTGCAAAAAGTAAAAGATGGTTACCCAGAGGACTACCATAGAATAGTAGGTGTTACTAAGCTTTCAGAAACAGAAACCAATCGATGGAACAGCGTAGCCAATAACTTATACTTTCCTTATTCAAAAGATCTAGAAATATTTTTGCAACAAGATGGTTTTTTAGATAAAGAATTAATAACTGTATCTGATTTACCAAAGGGGCAAAGGCCTATTAATCAAAAATGGAGTTGGGATAGAATTTTACGTTCTCCTTACATAAAACAAGCCGATGTTTTGCAGGGTTTTTATCTTTTTGAAGATCACTTTACTATAGCGGAACTAGAAAAGCATTTTGATTTTTATGAACCTTTTACGGTGCATGAATCTTCATTGTCACCATGTGTACATAGTATTCAGGCTGCAAAATTAAACAGAATGGAGCAGGCTTACAGTTTTTATTTACGTACTTCTCGGTTAGATTTAGATGATTATAACAAAGAAGTTGAAGAGGGTTTGCATATTACCTCTATGGCAGGTACTTGGATGAGTATTGTAGAAGGTTTTGGAGGAATGCGAGTTATTGATGATAAATTGTCCTTTGCGCCTAGAATACCAGAAAAATGGAATGCTTTTTCCTTTAAAATTAATTTTAGAAAGCGCATTTTAAAAATAACCGTAGCAGCAAATGAGACAAAATTTCAATTGTTGGGAGGGCGGCAAGATATGTCAATACGTGTGTTTGGAAAACGTGTAGTTTTACAGCCCAATAAGGTGATTAGGGTTTAGAAACCTATCGTATAAAAAGTTTCACGCTAAACCTCTTTTGGCTTTAGCCTTTAAAAGCTGTAAAATCAGATAAATACAATTAAAAATATGCCTGCCGAAATAAGCAAATCAAAAAAACAAGTTATTTATCAAGTATTCACTAGACTTTTTGGAAACGTAAATACTACAAATAAACCCTGGGGTACTCTAGAAGAAAATGGAGTTGGCAAATTTTCTGATTTTTCAGAAAAAGCACTTCAAGAAATTAAAGATTTAGGCGTAACCCATATTTGGTATACAGGTGTTCCGCATCATGGAGTGATAACCGATTATTCGCACTATGGTATTTCTAATGACGACCCCAGTATTTTTAAAGGTCGTGCTGGTTCGCCCTATGCGGTTAAAGACTATTATAATGTAAATCCTGATTTAGCAGATCATCCTGAAAATCGTCTAGAAGAATTTAGAGCATTAATTCAAAGAACTCATAAAATAGGGTTAAAACTTCTTATCGATATTGTGCCCAATCATGTTGCGCGCAATTATGAAGGGGCATCAACACCTGAAGGCTTTTTTCCTTTTGGTGCTCATGATGATAATAGTAAGAGTTATTTAAGAGATAACAATTTTTACTATATCGTAGGTGAGCAATTTAAAGTTCCGGAATGGCAAAATGGATATCAACCTCTAGGAGGTGATCTACAAGATCTTAAAGCTGGTAAATTTATTGAGATACCGGCAAAATGGACAGGAAATGGTTCGCGTTTAGCACAGCCTAATCAAAATGACTGGTATGAAACAGTTAAGATAAATTACGGGGTGCGCCCAGAGGGAACTTATGATTTTGATGCTTTGCCAAATGGTTTTGAAAAAAAAAGCTATAAAGATCATTTTAAGTTTTGGCAAGATAAAGAGGTTCCAAATTCATGGATAAAGTTTAAAGATATAGCTCTCTATTGGTTAGAAATGGGTGTGGATGGTTTTAGGTATGATATGGCAGAAATGGTACCTGTAGAGTTTTGGAGTTTTATGAATTCGCACATTAAAACCAAAAATGAAAATACTTTATTGTTGGCAGAAGTGTACCAACCAAGTTTATATAGAGATTACATACACAAGGGTAAAATGGATTATCTCTATGATAAAGTAGAGATGTATGATAGCTTAAAGCATATTATGAAAGGATATGGGTGGACAGATCATATTTCTGTCGTGCTAGAGGGCCTTAAAGATATTGAACATGAGATGCTACATTTTTTAGAAAACCATGACGAGCAGCGTATTGCAAGTTCAGAATTTGCTGGAAATGCTAAAATAGGAATGCCAGCAATGGTAGTTTCTGCTACTACAACGACGTCACCAACAATGATTTATTTTGGCCAAGAAGTAGGTGAGCCTGCTGCGGAGAATGCCGGATTTGGAACTGCCAGTAGAACTTCAATTTTTGATTATATAGGTGTTCCACATTTTCAAAGGTGGGTAAATAATAAAAAGTACGATGGCGGTCAACTTTCAAATCAAGAACATGAGCTAAGAGATTTTTATAAGCGTCTTTTAAACTTTACTATCGAAAGTAAGGCCTTAATGGGTAAATACTATGATTTGCATTACTACAATAAAAGTCATTCAGAAGGTTATGACCATCGTGTTTTTTCTTTCGCTAGATGGGCGGTAGATGAAAAATTAATAATAATTTCAAATTTTGAAGTAAATGATTCACGAGTCTTTGAATTAAAAATTCCGCAAATGCTTATTTCAGAATGGAATCTAAGCGACGGAGTTTATGAAATTGAAGATGTGCTTTATGGCAGTAAAAATAGTCTTGTGGTTGAAAATAGAATGGGAAAGGTAAACATAATTCTTAATCCGCTCGGGTTCTTTATTTTTAAGGTGGTTTAGCCATAGAAAAGTATTGATAACAATCTTTTTTCTGTATAACCTTTAGATTTAAAATTGTTTAACTTTAGCTGATTAAATTTTACTTTTTAATTAAAATGCGAATTTAATTATTCTAGATGCAGTTGTATATTTGAATTTTTAACTTGCTAAATAACCATCACATGAAATATATAGCCATATTCTTTTCAGTACTTTTTTTTTCTTCTTGTATGAATAGCAGCAAGCCTTTAGTTATTGGTCATAGAGGTGCTATGGGTCATGAAACAGAAAATACCCTTGCATCCATTCAAAAAGCCATGGATTTAGGTGTTGATATGATTGAAATTGATGTTTTTAATTTAAAAAGTGGTGAAACTGTAGTGTTTCATGATAAAACCTTAGAACGCCTAACAAATGCAGGTGGTAGCATAGAAGATTGGAATTATTTTGATTTGCGAAAAGTTATTGTAGATGGGGGTCATTCTATACCTATGCTTCAAGAGGTATTAAAATTAATTAATCATAAGGTTAAATTAAATATCGAACTAAAAGGAGAAAATACGGCTAACAGGGTTAATTTTATTATAAATTACTACATCAAAAAAGAGGGATGGAAATTAGACGATTTTATAATTTCTAGCTTCAATTGGAAAGAATTAAAAGATATGCGCGAAATGAATGCCGACATACCCATCGCAATTTTGACAGAAGATGACCCTTTAGACGCTATTGCAATTGCTAAAGAACTAAATGCCGAAGCCATCAATCCAAATTTTGAAAAGCTTACTGCTGAAAATAGTAAGAAGCTAAAGGAGGAAGGTTTTAAAATTTATCCCTGGACGGTAAATAAACCCGAAGATATTTTAGAGATGAAACGTTTTGGGGTTGATGGAATTATCACCAATTACCCAGAAAGGGTACGCTAATGTATGATGTTTTAATCGTTGGAGGGGGTGCTGCTGGTTTTTATGCGGCTATTCATGTTGCTGAGGCCAATCCTAAATTAAAGATTGCTATTCTTGAGCGTGGTAAAGATGTTCTAGCAAAAGTGAAAGTTTCCGGCGGTGGTCGGTGCAACGTTACCCATGCCGAATTCAATCCAGCGGATTTAGTTAAAAATTACCCCAGAGGAGAAAAAGAATTATTAGGTCCTTTTCATGCACATTGCAGCGGCGATGTTGTTGCTTTTTTTGAAGATCGTGGCGTTGCTTTAAAAATAGAAGACGATGGTCGAATGTTTCCGGTTTCAAATTCTTCGCAAGACATTATCGATTGCTTTTTAAAAGAAATCCATCGTTTAGGAGTGCAAGTTTTGAAGCATAGTTCTGTAGTTGGTATTGAGCGACAAGAAACTGACCAGAAACTTTGGCAAGTAACTTCTATTAAAAAAACATATTATTCTAAAAAATTACTTATTGCCTCTGGGAGTAATCCAAAAATTTGGAAGCAACTACAGCATCTAGGACATACAATTCAGCCGCCAGTACCTTCATTGTTTACGTTTAATATCAAAGACGAGCGAATAAAGGGTATTCCGGGTTTAAGCACCAACGCCCATATTGAAGTATTGCCTAGAAAAATTTATCAGCCAAAAATAACTATTCCATTGCGCAGTAGTATTGCAGAAAAGGCCTTATTAGAATCTGACGGACCTTTGTTAATTACGCATTGGGGTATGAGTGGTCCGGCAATATTGAAACTCTCTGCTTGGGGTGCATTACTATTAAATGAGTTAAATTATAAATTTAGAATTCGGGTGAATTGGTTGCCAGAGTATCATGCCGAATCTATTATTCATTTGTTATTTGAAATTAAAGAGGTCGAAGCTAAGAGAACTGTTTTACGTACTAATGCCGTTGATATTCCGCGAAGACTTTGGACAAATTTGGTTCGTGCTGCTCAAATACCAGAGCAAATGAAATGGGCAGATACAACAAAGACGCTTCTTCAAAATTTGGCAATGCAGCTTACACAATGTGAATTTCAAGTTATTGGTAAAAGTACCTTCAAAGAGGAATTTGTTACTGCTGGTGGTGTAACATTAAATGAAATTAATTTTAAAACTTTTGAAAGTAAATTACAACCGAATCTATTTTTTGCTGGAGAAGTCATTAACGTTGACGCAATTACTGGCGGATTTAATTTTCAAAACGCTTGGACAGGAGCCTATATTGCAGCACAGCGCATTGCAAAAGACTGAGAAGACTAATTAATATAATGAGTTTTAAGAGATATTGATCTTTCTTTTAAATTGATAATTTGGTGCAACATAAAAAACGATCTTAATTGAATGCTTTAAAAGCGGCATAAAATGTCACAACCATTATGAAAGGCCATAAAAAATATCGATTCAGGCGACATTAAGCACTCATTTAAATACGACATAAACGTTTAAAATTTTTAACAAAAGCCAGTAATTTTTTCTCTAAAAGTAGAAGCAAACCATCTAAAAACTATCTTTACAAAAAATGTTTTTAATGAATGAAAAAGATTTCATCCCATCAGAATATACAAACTTAATTGAAGCAGGTAAAGTAGCCTGTAAGGCTCCAAGCAATATTGCTCTGGTAAAATACTGGGGTAAGAAAAAAGGCCAAATACCAGCTAACCCATCTATTAGTTTTACCTTAAATACCTGTGCTACAACCACCACAATTACGTTTAAAAAGTGTGAAAATATACAGGATGATTTTTCTTTTGATTTACTTTTTGAGGGTAAGCCCAAAGAAGATTTTAAACCAAAAATAAAAACCTTTTTTGAACGAATTGAGGTGTATCTTCCGTTTTTAAAAGCGTATCATTTTACCATAGAAACTTCAAACTCATTTCCTCATAGTAGTGGTATTGCTTCTTCGGCGAGTGGAATGTCTGCTTTAGCATATTGTTTTATGGAGCTTGAACGTAGTATGAATGCGAAAATGACAAGCGATTTTTTTAATAAAAAGGCTTCTTTTTTAGCTCGTTTAGGCTCGGGTAGCGCCTGCCGAAGTATTGAAGGATATTTAATGCAATGGGGGCAGCAACACGATATTGAAGGTAGTTCTAACTTATATGCAATTAAATACCCTTATGCGATTCATCAGATCTTTGAAAATTATAATGACACCATACTGTTGGTAGATAAGGGTCAAAAACAAGTAAGCAGCACAGTAGGGCATGATTTAATGCATAATCACCCTTATGCTGTAAGCAGGTTCGCTCAAGCACAAGAAAACCTAACTAAATTAAAAGCAGTTTTTAAAGCCGGAAACCTTTCAGAATTCATAAAAATTGTAGAAAGTGAAGCATTAACCCTACATGCGATGATGATGACAAGTCTGCCATATTTTGTTCTAATGAAACCTAAAACACTTGATATTATCAATAAAATATGGGCTTTTAGAGCTCAATCTAAAACTCATGTTTGTTTTACACTAGACGCTGGTGCTAATGTTCACGTGTTGTATCCTGAGAGTGAAAAGGATCAAGTATTTCAGTTTATTAAAGATGAGCTTGTTGTATTTTGTGAAAATGGACAGTACATTTGCGATAGAATTGGTTTTGGGTCAAAAAAAATGTAACTTTTACCATAATTTTTCGTCCAAACCTTAGTTTATATTATCAAATTGAAAAGCTTTATGAAAGGCCCTTTATTTTATTCCAAGATTCTTCTTTTCGGTGAGTACGGTATTATTAAAGATTCGAAAGGTTTATCAATACCTTATAATTTTTTCAAAGGTGCCTTAAAAAAGGATGATGTTGATTCTAAAGCTGCCAGAGAATCGAACCAGGCGCTCAAAGATTTTTTGAGTTATCTAGAAAATCTACATAAAAGCGATCCTAATTTGGTTGTTTTTGATTTTGAAAGTTTACGGTTCGATATTGAAGAAGGAATGTATTTTGATAGCTCAATTCCACAGGGTTATGGCGTGGGTAGTAGTGGTGCATTAGTAGCGGCCATTTATGATAAATATGCAGTTGGTAAGATTACCGTTTTAGAAAATTTAACTCGAGAAAAATTACTGAAACTTAAAATGATTTTTGGAAAAATGGAATCATTTTTTCACGGAAAATCATCTGGTTTAGATCCTTTAAATAGTTATCTAAGCTTGCCAATACTTATTAACTCTCAAAACAACATTGAGTCTACAAGTATACCTTCTCAGAATACAGAAGGTAAGAGCGCTGTTTTTTTACTTGATAGTGGTACAACTGGTGAAACTGCTCCAATGGTTCAGATTTTTATGGAAAAAATGAAGCACGAGGGCTTTAGAAATATGTTAAAAGATCAGTTTATAAGGCATACTGACGCTTGCGTTGAAGATTTTGTAAATGGAAATGTAAAATCTCTTTTCGGCAATTTAAAGCAACTTTCTCATGTGGTACTTGACAATTTTAAGCCAATGATACCTGCCAAATTTCACCAATTGTGGAAAAACGGAATTGAAACAAACGACTACTACTTAAAACTTTGCGGTTCTGGTGGAGGGGGGTATATTTTAGGGTTTACACAAGACATAGATAAGGCCAAGTTAGCATTAAAAGATTACAAGCTAGAAGTGGTATACAACTTCTAAAACAACCACATGTTTATTAGAAAAAATAAGCTCTTACTGCTAAAGCTTTTGAGCCTATTTTCATTAGTTAGGGGCTACAATATCTTAGTACTAGTTCTTGCTCAATATTTAGCATCTATTTTTATACTTGCTCATGAATTGGGTTTAAGAGATGTTGTTTTTGATATTTATCTTTTTTGTATTGTTACGGCATCGGCTTTGGTAATTGCAGGCGGTTATATCATTAATAATTTCTATGACGCAGAAAAAGATCTTATTAATAAACCCCAGAAAAGTATGCTCGATCGCTTAGTAAGTCAGCGATTTAAGGTAACAGCCTATTTTGTTCTTAATTTTTTAGCCGTTTTTGTTGCTAGTTACGTATCGTTTAGATCAGTTTTTTTCTTCTCTGCCTATATTTTTGGTATTTGGCTTTATTCACATAAACTTAAAAAAGTACCCTTCGTGGGCAACTTTGTTTCGGCAATACTCACGATCTCCCCTTTTTTCGCTGTTTTTGTGTATTACAAAAATTTTGAGTCGGTTATTTTCGTTCATGCTATATTTTTATTTCTGTTGATTTTGGCTCGTGAAATGATAAAAGATTTAGAAAATTTAAAAGGTGATTTAGTACAAAATTATAGAACTATACCAATAATATATGGTTCGTTAGTTTCAAAAATATGCATTGGTTTATTAATACTACTAACTCTGATACCTTCAGTATTGCTTATCACTTTTTTTAATTTAGGTCATATGAATCTTTATTTTGAGGCCTCTGTGGTATTTTTATTATTGTTTTTGGTACTCCTTTTTAATTCTAAAAGTAAAAAGCATTACGTATGGTTACATAATATCTTGAAGTTTATTATTGTAATGGGGGTATTTAGTATTTTGTTGATTGATGTTGATCTTGTTTTAAAACGTATTTTATGAGGGAAAATATTTTAAAAGTAGCCTTAGCTCAAATTGCACCTGTTTGGCTAAATAAAGAAGCAACATTAGAAAAAATAGAAGTAACCATAAAAGAAGCCGCAAGCCAAGATACAGAGCTTGTTGTTTTTGGAGAGGCAGTATTGCCAGGATATCCCTTTTGGTTGGCTTTAACCGATGGTGCTGCCTGGAATAAATCTGTGAATAAAGAACTTCATGCCCATTATACAAGAAATTCAATTCAAATAGAAGCTGGAGAATTAGCTTCTATTTGTTTACTAGCAAAAGAAAATAAAATAGCTATTTACTTAGGTATTATTGAGCGTGCCAAAAATAGGGGTGGTCACAGTTTATACGCATCTTTGGTTTATATAAATCAAGAGGGTGAAATTAAATCGGTGCATAGAAAATTACAACCAACTTATGATGAGCGCCTTACATGGGCCCCTGGAGATGGTAATGGATTGCAGGTACATTCGCTAAAACAGTTTACGGTTGGAGGACTAAATTGTTGGGAAAATTGGATGCCTTTAGCTCGAACTGCCTTATATGGTCAAGGTGAAAATTTACATGTAGCCGTTTGGCCTGGTAGCGACCATAATACAAAAGATATTACACGATTTATCGCAAGAGAGTCTCGAAGCTTTGTTATTTCAGTAGCTGCTCTAATGTCTAAGAATGATTTTCCTAGTAACACCCCTCATCTCGATAGTATTTTAGCTAAAGCACCAGATATACTTGCAAATGGAGGTTCTTGCATTGCGGGGCCCGACGGCGAATGGTTGATTGAACCAGTACTTTTTAAAGAGGGTTTAATTTATCAAGAAATAGACTTTAATCGGGTATATGAAGAGCGTCAAAATTTTGATGGTGTAGGGCATTATTCAAGACCCGATATAACCAAATTAACCATTAACCGAAAAAGACAGTCGATTTTAGACTTTGAGAACTAAATCAATAAAAAGTACAGCACAAGAAATTACAATTGTGATACGTACCTTTGCATATAAATTATAAACATGAGTAGGTTCGATTCTAATAACGACAAAAAGAAGCATGATAAAAAAGGCGGTGCTTTTCGAAATAGAAATATTGGAAAAGCAAAGTCTTCCATAAAAAAGGAGGAAGCCAAAAAACTGTCCGATCCAAATACAATGCGTTTAAATCGATACCTAGCAAACTCTGGTGTCTGCTCTCGTAGAGAAGCAGATATTTATATTGCAGCTGGTAATGTTACTGTTAATGGAAAACCTATTTCTGAAATGGGCTATAAGGTTCAGATAAGCGACGATGTTCGTTTTGATGGTCGCCGCTTAAATCCTATTAAAAAGGAGTATGTGCTCTTAAATAAGCCTAAAGATTTTGTAACAACAGGTAGAGATGATAAGGGTAGGCGCAGTGCAACAAGCTTAGTTGCGGGTGCATCAAAATCTCAGCTTACTGCGGTAGATAAATTGGAAAAAACAACAACTGGCTTAATGTTGTTTACAAATGACACCGAACTTTCTAAGCGACTAGCAAGACCAAAAAACGGATTGCGAAAAATATTTCATGTTACACTAACTAAAGATTTGCGAAGTGCCGACTTAAAAAAGATTCAGGAGGGTGTTGCTGTTGAAGAGAATATTGTTCGTGTACAAGATATTAGTTTTGTAGATAATGCTCCTAAAAACCAAGTCGGAATAGAAATTTATAGTTCTAGAAATAATATTGTTAAACGCCTTTTTAAAGAGTTAGGCTATGAAATTACTATGTTAGATCGTGTGGTGTATCACACGCTTACAAAAAAAGATCTTCCACGAGGTCATTGGCGCTATCTTACCGAGCAAGAGGCAATTAATTTAGCGATGATTAAATAAAGCTACTTGTATACTATTATTTAACGTCAAATAGTAGCCAAAGATTTGGATCTAAATTTAGTTTTAAAGGTTTTGAATTTGAGGGGATTTTAAAACTATTATTTTTTTTATCAATTTGTACAGTTGTTATTACAGATTTACCTTGTTTTATAACTTCAATGTCTAAAGGAAAATTAAAGGTATGATGACTTTGAACTTGATCGACAAAAAGATGAATGGCGCCTTTTTTAAAGGTATAATTCCATTTAATTTCAGGGTATCCTTTGGTAAAAATCCATTGCTTAAAAAATGAATCGAGCTTTTTGTTTGAAACTTCTTCCATAATTTTTTGAAAGTCGTAAGTCATGGCATTTGCGTTCTTGTAGGTTGCATAGTATTTGCGAATACCTTTCCAAAAAATTTCATCACCAAGTTTGTGCCGTAACATGTTTAGTATCCAAGCTCCCTTTTGGTAGGTATTGGTATTGAGTACTTTTAATGGGTTTTTAATGCTAGGGTCTACGATTGGCGATGGCTTTTTCTTGTAATACGCAATAATTTGATCTCGGTCAAGCAACAGTTCTTCTTTGCGCTTGTTGTCACCATAAACACTTTCTTGATATAGAATAGCAAAATAGGTGGCAAATCCTTCACTAAGCCAAACGTGATTCCAATCATCTTCAGAGGCAGAATTACCAAACCATTGGTGTGCAATTTCATGGGCAATTAAAGCTTCTACTTCATTTTTTCCGGTTACAGAATTTTCAAAATATGAAATCGTGCCTGCATTTTCTAAACCACCCCATTGGGTTTTAGCCTGCATATTTGCAAGTTTTGCATACGAATAAGCCCCAATATGATCTATAAAATATTTTAAAACTTTAGTGGCAACGCTGTAATCGGAAAAACCATCTATTCTGTTTTCAGGATAAACCCATGCCGAAACAGGTATGCCATAAACCTCGTCAAGCAATTGACTTGCAAATTTGGTAACACCAATGGTTACAACTTTCATGGCTACAGGGGCAGGTTCTTTATAGGTAGTTAGCTTATATCCATTGCCTAAGTTGCTTTCTTCAGTTTTTACTCCTGTTGCGACTACATCATAATATTCAGGTGCAGTAATGTTAAAGGTAATACTGGCTTTGTCATATGGGTGGTCTACAGAGGGTAACCAATGCCGCGCTAAGTTGGGCCAGTTATCACCAAAAAAAGAACGCTGTCCAAACTTGGTAGTATCTATAACTAAACCCTGTTTTGGTATGCCTTGATATTTTATAAAATAGTTTCTTCGCGTAGTACTTAACTTATTTGGGGTTATTTTTATTTTATTATTTATGAAGGTATAATTTACTTCTACAGAATCTTCTAAAACAGCAATAAGTTCCATGCCATATGTTTCAGATTTAGCAACTAGATCTAAACTAAAATCACCAACCTCATTTTTAAATGCTACAGTAACAACCGTTTCACCTTTAATCTCGTTGGTGTTATCATTTAACCAAAGATTGAAGCTATATTTTTGTACATCTGCAGAGGTATTTCTTTGATAGGTGTCTTGTGATAAGGTAATTTGTACTTGTAAAAAGAGAAGTGCATAAAAGAAGTAATTAGCTAAAATTAATTTTTTAACACTAAGATGTTTTTTGATAAGACCACTAATTATATTTGATTTTTTAAACATTTTTCGGTTTTAGAAATTGCTAAATTGCCTTATAGGGTGTAAATATTGCTTGTGCTTTCTCTTAAAAGATATTACAAATCGCTAGTACCTCTGCTGAAATAAATTTAAGCTTTAAAAAATAAATTTATGCTACTAATTTTTATGATTATATTAAATTTTATTGTTCATTTTTATACCTAAATAGTATACAAGAATTAGTTGGTAAGATTAAAAATTTTCATTCATCTTTTCTTTTATTTCTGCTAAACATAAATTACCTAAACTGCCTTCATGAGAATGTTTGATGTCTTTTTTGGCAGTAAAAGTACCTTCGTTGATTTCTTGTCCCATTTTCTTGTATGCATCTCTAAATGGCATTCCATTCTGTACGAGTTCGTTTAAGGTGTCTACGCTAAACAAATAATCATATTTTGTATCCTCTAAAATAGTCTTGTTTACTCTTATTTCTTTTAGGCTAAAGGTTAAAATTTCTAAACATGCTTTCATATCTTGAATTGCAGGAACTATAATTTCTTTTACTAACTGTAAATCGCGATGATACCCACTTGGCAAATTATTAATCACCAAAGTTAGTTGGTTGGGCACACCTTGTAGTTTGTTGCATTTAGCTCTTATTAGCTCAAAAACATCAGGATTTTTTTTATGAGGCATAATGCTTGAGCCTGTGGTTAATTCATCTGGAAAAGAGATGAAATCAAAATTTTGACTCATATATAAGCAAATATCCATAGCCATTTTCGATAAAGTGGCGGCTATATTTGCCATGCCAAATGCAGTGGCTTTTTCAACTTTTCCACGACCCATTTGTGCTGCAACTACATTATATTTCATGGTTTTAAAACCCATTTCTTTTGTGGTGAAGCTCCGATCAATAGCAAACGAGCTTCCGTAACCTGCAGCACTACCTAATGGATTTTGATCGGCTACTTTAAATGCTGCATCAATAAAATAAAGATCATCAACTAAACTTTCGGCATAGGCAGAAAACCATAAGCCAAAAGAAGAAGGCATTGCAATTTGTAAATGGGTATAGCCCGGCAGTAAAATATTTTTATGTTGTTCTGCTAAATCAAGCAGTAGGTTAAAAAGATTTTTGGTTTGCAATTTTATTTCGGTTAATTCTTCTTTTAGATACAAGTGCATTGCTACTAATACTTGATCGTTTCGAGACCTTGCCGTGTGTATTTTTTTACCCGTATCGCCAAGTTTTTGGGTAATTATAAATTCTATTTTCGAATGCATGTCTTCGAACGAATCTTCAATTGCAAACTCTCCTTTGGCTATAGAAACCTTAATCTCATTTAATGCAGCTACTAAACTAGTAGTTTCTTCAGGGCTAAGTAACTCAATTTTTCCTAGCATTTTGGCATGTGCTATAGACGCTATTACATCATATTTTGCTAAATGTAGATCTAGCGCTCTATCGTTACCAACAGTAAATTGATCTATTTTTATATCGGTACTGAATCCTTTATCCCAGAGTTTCATAAGTTTTAGTGCTTAAACGAATTATTTCGTAGTTACTATTGGTATTATTTTATAATATTTTTTCTAATAATTTAATGTATAAATCAATGCCTTCCTCAATTTCATGCAGATATATATATTCATCTGCAGAATGAGAACGCGTGCTGTCTCCTGGTCCTAGTTTTAACGACTGGCAGCTTAATGCGGCTTGGTCTGACAGGGTGGGTGACCCGTATGTTTTTCTTCCTAAAGAAATACCGGCTTGCACTAAAGCATGGTTTTTGTCGATTTTAGAAGAGTTTAGTTTTAAACTTCGTTCTTTTAAGTCGCAAGGTGCTTCATTCTTTAATAAACTTGCTATTTCTTGGTTAGAATAAGCGTCATTTACCCGAACATCAATTACAAGTTCTACTTGTGCTGGTACCACGTTGTGTTGTGTGCCTGCATTAATTTGTGTAACCGTCATTTTTACATCACCTAAAGCCTCAGAGGTTTTTTCAAAACGGTAGTTTTTAAACCACTCTAAAACTTCGATGGTATTATAAATAGCATTGTTATTATTCGGATGAGCAGCGTGACTTGGCGCTCCTTTTACCTTTGCATCAAAAACAATAAGTCCTTTTTCTGCAATCGCTAATTGCATTAAAGTGGGTTCGCCAACGATAGCAACATCAATTTTAGGAAGACTTGGAAGCAGGCTTCTTAAACTATGCTCTCCTGCGTTTTCTTCTTCGGCAGAAGCCACTATTAGTAGGTTGTGACTAGCATTTTCTAAGGTGTAAAAATGAGCAAAAGTTGCCAATAAGGAAACCAAACAGCCGCCCGCATCGTTACTACCTAAGCCATATAATTTACCATCTTCTACATGTGCATTAAAGGGGTCTTTTGTATAGGCTTTATTTGGTTTAACGGTGTCATGATGCGAGTTTAGTAACAAAGTGGGTTTGCTATTATCCCAAAATTTATTTCTCGCCACGATATTGTTTTGCATGCGCTCAAAAGGAATTTCAAGAGATTTAAACCATTCTTGAATGGCATCAGCTGTTTTGTCTTCTTCTTTTGAAAACGAGGGTGTAGCAATTAAGGTTTTTAAAAGTTTAATAGCTTTTTCTGTTAGTTCTTTTTGTTCCATTTATAAGATTATGGTGGTAAATAAAGTATTGTTTTCTTCAAGCATAGTCATGTTTCCTAAACAAATTTTTTGCACTTTGTTTTGTAGTGCATGAAAGCAGTTTTCTAATTTTGGCAACATGCCATCAGAAATTACACCGGCTGCTAATAGTTGTTGATAAGTGCTTAAATTTATCATTTTAACTACTGATTCTTCATTTTTTATATCTTTTAAGACACCTTTTTTTTCAAAACAATAGTATAATGTTGTAGTGTATAGAGCACTCATTTGAATAGCCAGTTCTGATGCAACGGTGTCTGCATTGGTGTTAAGTAACTGCCCATTACCATTATGAGTTATGGCACAGAATACTGGTGTTAATGCAGCGTTTAATAGGGTAGAAATGATGTTGGTGTTTACTTGATTAATGTCACCTACGTACCCGTAATCAATTTCTTTAATTGGTCGTTTGTGTGCTTTTATGCTATTGGCATCTGCACCGCTTAAACCAATGGCATTGCAATTATTGGCTTGTAATTGGGCTACAATGTTTTTATTTGCTAATCCGCCATAAACCATGGTAATTATGTCTAATGTGTCTGTATCGGTAATTCTTCGGCCATTTATGATCTTAGATTCAACCCCTAGTTTTTCAGCAAATTTTGTGGCTAGTTTTCCCCCACCATGCACTAATATTTTTAATCCATTTAGTTGCGAGAATAGTGTTAAAAACTTGCTTAATTCTGCTTTGTTTTCAATTACATTGCCGCCAATTTTTATGATAGATAGTTTTTGCTTCATTATAATTTTTCAAGTATTTTTTTTAAAACTAGTTGGGCAGCAAAAGTTCTATTATTTGCTTGCTCAATTACTAAAGACTGATTACTATCTAAAACATCATCTGCTACTACCACATTTCTGCGAACGGGTAAGCAATGCATAAATTTAGCTTTTCCTAGTTTTTTTTTTGTCATCATCCATTTGGTATCTTTATGAAGTACTTTGCCGTAATCTGTGTAACTGCTCCAATTTTTAACGTAAATAAAATCTGCATTTTCACAGGCTTTTTCTTGATTATATTCAATGGAAACATTTTTGGTGATTTGAGGATTTAACTCATATCCCTTTGGATGTGTAATTACAAAATGGGCGTCTTGCAATTGCATCATTTTAACAAACGAATTGGCCACGGCATGTGGAAGTGCTTTAGGGTGTGGGGCCCAAGAGAGCACTATTTTGGGTTTTGTTTTGTTATTTTGTTCTGCTATTGTAATAGCATCAGCGAGTGCTTGTAAGGGGTGTTCAACAGAACTTTCCATGTTTATTACAGGAATAGAAGCGTGCTTTGTAAACCCTTTTAAAACAATTTCGGCCTCATCTTTTTCTTTATCAGCCAAAGAAGCAAAAGCCCTAATAGCAACAATATCACAAAATTGAGATACTACTTTTGCGGCCTCTTTTATATGTTCCGATTTACCTTGGTTCATGATTTCACCATCTCCAAATTCTAACTGCCAACCTTCACTACCAAAGTTCATCACCATAACGTTCATACCGAGGTTAATAGCTGCTTTTTGAGTGCTTAAGCGTGTTCTTAAGCTATTGTTGAAAAATAAGAGGCAAATCGTTTTATCTTTCCCCAGATTTTTTAAGGCTACCGAATTTGCTTTTAAGAGTTTTGCTTCTTCAACCCATTGGTTTAAATCGTCAATATCATTAACTGCTAAATAGTGTTTCATGCTTTAATTTTTGTATGCTTAGAGTTACCGTTTAGTGCCGCTATTATAAAGTTGTCTTTTAGCCCGTTTACAATCCAAGTTTCTATAGCTGCCTTTTGAGCTATACTACCTGCCTGTATTTTTGACTGCATACCACCGGTACCATGCGATGATTTTTCAAAACTAATTTCTTGTGCCAAAGCACTGACATCTTTCACCATGCTAATGGTTTTTGGCTGCTTTTTTTCGATAGATATTTTGGTGTAAATACCATCTGTATTTGTGGCAATCAGCAATAAATCAACTTGCAATAAAGTTGCTGTTAACGCAGCTAATTTATCATTATCGCCAAACTGAATTTCTGCGGTAGATACCGTATCATTTTCATTTATAATAGGGATATAGCTGTTTGCAATCAATACATCTATAGTATTTTTTATGTTTTCTCTAGATTCTGGTTTTTCAAAATCAGAGTAAGAAAGTAGGCATTGTGAGGTGTTTAGCCCAAGTTCTCTAAAATTTTCTTGAAAAATACGCATCAAACGCGGTTGGCCAATTGCTGCTAAGGCCTGTTTTACGGTTATTTCTTTTCCGTTATGTTCTAGTTTAACAAATTGTTTGGCAGCAGCTATAGCACCAGAGCTAACAATTATAAATTGGTAATCGTCTTTTAGTTTAGCAATCTGTCTTGCAATGTCTTCTATCTTTCCTCGCGATATTTGATCGGTTTCTTTGGTTAAGGTGTTTGTTCCAATTTTTAATAAGATTCTTTTTTTTGCCATAACTATCGAACTTGTCCGTTACCGTTTATAAACCATTTATTGGTTACTAAATGTGATAAACCGATGGGGCCTCTTTGATGCAGTTTATCTGTACTGATAGCTAATTCTCCTCCTAAGCCAAATTGACCACCATCGGTAAAACGAGTAGAGGCATTATGGTAAACAGCAGCACAATCTACCTCGTTCATAAATTGAAAAGCTTTTTCGTTATTGTTTGTTATGATTGTAGCAGAGTGTCCTCCGCTATAAGCGTTTATTTTAGCAATGGCATCCTTTAAATTGGTAGCTTGGCCTATTGCAATTTTATACGCTAAAAATTCTTGCGACCAAATACGGTTATCATCAATAGACCGTGTTCCGGTGAGTCCCGAGAGCGAATCATCGGTAAGAATATCAACTTTATGTTTTAATAGTTTTTGAACTAGGTTTTGTAAAAACGGAAGTTTTCTTTCTATATCAATAGCAATTAACACCTTATCTACTGCATTGCAGGCAGATATTTTTGTGGTTTTAGCGTTTATGATAATGTCGATTGCCATTTGCAAGTCAGCTTCGGTGTCTACGAATACAAAATTATTTCCGCGCCCACTAACAATTATGGGGCAATTGGCATGTTTTTTCACAAAAGCGATTAGTTGCTCGCCACCTCTAGGAACAATTAAATCTAATTTTAGATTTGGTTTTTCTAAAAAAGCTTGGGTCTCGCTTCTATTAAATTGTAAATAGGTAACCAAATCAGTATCGCAATGGTTTTTTTTAAGGGCTTTATGCCATAATTCAACTAAAAACAAATTGCTTTTTAATGATTCTTTTCCACCTTTTAATAAAATTTTATTTCCTGATTTAAATGCAATTCCGGCAGCTTCAACCGTAACATCGGGCCTAGATTCATAAATGATTAGAATAGTGCCAAAGGGGACTGTTTTATTGCTTATTTGCATTCCATTTTCATGAGTAAAGGCATATCTTTCAACTTGTAACGGGTCTGGTTCTTCCGCTAGTTGACGTAAAGATAAAATCATCGACTCAATTTTAGATAGATTAATCTTTAGTCGATCGCGCATAGAAATATCGGAAGTTGGGCACTTGACTACATCTAGTTTATTAGCTGCAATTAGGGCGGCTTGATTCGTTTGAATATTTTTAGCCATATCAAGTAGTACGGCGTTTCGTTGCTTTACGTTTAATGCTTTAATCACTTTAAGACTTCTTTTAGTGCGTTAAAAAATAGGTCGATATGTTTTGTTGTAATGTTTAAGGCAGGTAATATTCGAAGTACATGTTTATCTTTTGCGCCTCCTGTAAATAAATGTTGTTCATAAATGAGCTTTTTTCTTAGTTCGGCAATTTCAAAATCGAACTCTAAACCAAGTATTAATCCTCTTCCTTTTACCCTTTTTATTTGCTGAATTTCTGAGGCTTTTTCTTTAAAATAAGCTTCCATAGCTGCTGCATTATCGATTAGTTTTTCTGATTCTAAAACCTCTAAAACGGCAAGAGAAGCTGCGCATGCTAAGTGGTTACCTCCAAAAGTAGTTCCTAAGAGGCCATGTTTTGGTTTTATGCGATTATGAATTAGTATGCCCCCTATTGGAAAACCATTACCCATACCTTTTGCAATACTTATGATATCTGGCTGTATTTGGTGATGTTGAAAGCCAAAAAATGCACCACTTCTACCAAAACCAGATTGCACTTCATCTGCGATAAGTATTACGTCATTTTTTTTACACAGTTTTGCAATTTCTTGGTAAAAAGAAGTACTCGGTTGGTCTAGCCCTCCTACACCTTGTATTGCTTCAATAATAACTGCGCAAACATCACCTTTATCTATTTCTTTTTTAAATTGTTCGCTATCATTTAGGGGTAATATACTTACCTTTTGTTGCTTATTTAATGGAGAATTAATTTTTTCATTATCGGTTGCAGCAACTGCCGCGGAAGTTCTACCATGGAAGCCATTTTTGAAGGCTATGATTCTCGTTTTTCCAGTATGAAAGGAAGCCATTTTTAGTGCATTTTCATTTGCCTCTGCACCAGAATTGCATAAAAATAACTGATGGTTTTCACAATTTGAAAGTTGCCCAAGTTTTGTGGCAAGTGCTACCTGTAATGGGTTATGAACGGCATTACTATAAAACCCAATTTTATCTAACTGATTTTTAATACGTTTAACATAATGCGGATGCGAATGCCCAATTGAAATAACGGCATGGCCACCGTAAAAATCATGGTACTCTTCACCTTTATCATCGGTAACGATAATCCCTTTTGCAGAAACAGGGGTTACATGGTAAAGTGGGTAAACATCAAATAAATTCATTTTTTCACTTTTTAGTCATTTTCATTTGAAGGCAGCTTATTACGTTCTGGTTAACAATGTCTGCGGAATATTTTAAAGCTGTTTTTCTTTAATTCTACTAATTTTATCAAACGAGGCGATAATGCCTTGAATAAGTGATGAACTTAAACCTTGGTGTTCCATTTCGTTTAAGCCTTGTATAGTGCAGCCTTGAGGTGTGGTTACTTTATCTATTTCTGCTTCTGGGTGGCTTTCTGATTCTATTAAAAGACTTGCCGCACCATTACAAGTATGCATGGCTAATTCTTGAGCTTCTTTTGCATCAAAACCAAGTTGTATAGCACCTTGCGTGGTAGCTCTAATTAAACGCATCCAAAAGGCGATACCACTTGCGCATATTACGGTTGCAGCTTGCATTTGATCTTCCGGTATTTCTAAAGTATGCCCCATTTTGTTAAAAATAGCTTTTGCTAAATCTATTTTAGTTTCACCCTTTTTATTTGCACAAATACAAGTCATAGATTTGCCGACGGAAATTGCGGTGTTTGGCATGCTTCTAATTATATGGTGCTCTGTGCCTATAATAGCCTCAATCTTTGCGATACTGAAGCCAGTTATGGTAGAAATAATGACGTGTTTTTGGCAAATTAGGTCTTTGGTGTTTTCAAGTATGGCTTGTAACTGACTGGGCTGTACTGCAAAAATTAGAATGTCAGCGTTTTTAACGGCTTCTCTATTGTCTGAAGTGATAATGACATTACCGTATTTTTCAAAACTATAAATTTCTAGTGGATTTCTTTTGGTGAGGTACATTTGGGTTTTACCATTGGCATTTAAAATGCCTTTGGCAATAGATAAGCCTAAATTTCCTGCTCCTATAATCGCTATTTTCATATTATTTTCTTTTTTAAAATATGCTTCCTTTTAATAATAAACCTTCTGTTTCTGCTAAACCAAACATCAAGTTCATATTTTGAACTGCTTGTCCGGATGCCCCTTTTAATAAATTATCTATGGCAGATGTTATTAAAAGAGTATCATTATGTTGATGTAAATGAATATGACATAAATTGGTATTTACAACTTGTTTTAAATGGATGGGTGCCTCAGAAATATGAGTAAAAGAGGCATCCATGTAAAAATCTTTGTACAGCTGAATTACGTTTTCAAATTTTTCTTCCAAGTTGAGATAGGCCGTTGCAAAAATTCCTCTTGTAAAGTTTCCCCTGTTCGGTAGAAAGTATAGGCTACCAATATTTTTTTGTAATGACCTTAAGCTTTCATTGATTTCACTTAAATGTTGATGCGTAAAAGGTTTATACCAACTTACATTATTATTTCGCCAACTATAATGTGTGTTATTAGACAAACTTACACCTGCACCCGTACTGCCCGTAACTGCATTTATATGAACGTTTTGCTTTAATTTATTTGCTTTTGCTAGGGGTAATAAGGCGAGTTGAATAGCAGTAGCAAAACATCCTGGATTGGCAATATAAGGTGCCAGTTTAATTTGTTCTTTGTTTAATTCAGGTAACCCGTATACAAACTGTTTGTGGTCTAAAAATGATTCTTCTTTTAACCGAAAGTCATTACTTAAATCAATAATTTTGGTCTTTTCTGAAAATTGATGCTTTTGCAAAAATTTTGTTGAATTGCCATGCCCTAAACACAAAAAAACAACATCAATAGCGGTATTTACAGTAGCGGTAAAGTTTAAATCTATTGCGCCTAAAAGATCAGGATGTGCAGATGAAATTGCTTTTCCTGCCCTTGTGGTGCTGTATACAAAGGCGATTTCTACTTGAGAATGATTTAGCAGTAACCGTATTAATTCTCCGCCAGTATACCCCGACCCTCCTATAACACCAGCTTTAATCATTGTTAACATGGTTATAAATTTTTCCTGAATTTGATAGAATTTTAATAAACCCTTTTGCATCGTCTGCAGACCAGCCTTTATTTATTTCACCGTAGCTACCAAAGGAAGCATTCATTAAATCATGTTTAGAAGAAATACCCAGTAGCCTAAATTGAAAAGGATAAAGGCCTACATAAACATCACCAGAAACGGTTTTTTGGGTATCAGTAAGAAAAGCTTCAATATTTCGCATTACTGCATCTAAATAATTGCCTTCATGTAAAAGCATTCCGTAGAAATTGCCTTGTTGCTCCTTTTGATATTGCTGCCATTTAGTTAGCGTGTGTTTTTCTAGTAGGTGGTGTGCTTTAATAATAATAAGGGCTGCAGAAGCCTCAAAACCTACTCTACCTTTAATGCCAATAATGGTATCGCCAACATGAATATCTCTTCCAATAGCATATTTAGAAGCTATTTTTTCGAGTTTTTCAATATTTGCTACCGAATGATCTTTAACATCGTTAATTGCAATTAATTCTCCTTTTTTAAAAGTTAATTTTACCTCAGAAGGTTTCTTTTCCTTTAACTGGCTAGGGTAGGCACTATCTGGCAAAGGCTTTGTTGAGGTCAGTGTTTCTTCACCGCCAACTGATGTGCCCCAAAGACCACGATTTATCGAATATTTTGCTTTTTCCCATGGGTAATCAATGCCGTTTTGCTTTAAGTATTCTATTTCTTCTTCTCTAGCTAGCGTATTATCTCTTATTGGGGTGATAATTTTAATTTCGGGTGCTATAATTTGAAAAATCATATCAAATCTTACCTGGTCATTTCCTGCGCCAGTACTACCGTGTGCAATAAAGTTTGCGCCAATTTTTTTAGCGTAGTTTACAATTTCAATAGCTTGAACAATTCGCTCGGCACTTACAGATAATGGGTACGTATTGTTTTTTAAAACATTACCAAAAATGAGGTATTTTACTACTTTTTGGTAAAAGGTTTGAACCGCGTCAATAGAGCTGAAAGAACTAGCTCCTAATTGTAACGCTTTTACTTTTATGTCATCAATTTCTTCTTTTGAAAACCCGCCCGTATTTACACTGACAGCATGCACCTCATACCCTTTTTCTTTACTTAAATATTTGGCACAATAAGAGGTGTCTAATCCACCGCTATAGGCTAAAACTAATTTATTCATTTTTATCTTTTTTAAGAAATAATTGTTGCTTTATGCTTTTTAATCTACTAAAAGCGTTTCCGCTAATTTTTTTCAAATTTTTATTTCCCTCTGGATCAGGGTCATAGAGCATGCCTGTACAAAGACACATTTTTTGATTAGTTCTGGTTAAAACGTCAAAATTTTTGCAGGTTTTGCATCCTTTCCAAAATTCAGGATCATCTGTAAGCTCTGAAAAGGTTACTGGTTTGTAGCCTAATTCGTAATTAATTTTCATGACTGGTAAGCCTGTTGTAATTCCGAAAATTTTGGCTTTTGGAAATTTGTCTTGAGAGAGTTTAAATATTCGTGCTTTAATTTTTTTTGCTAGGCCTTGTGCTCTGTAATTTGGGTGTACAATTAGGCCAGAATTTGCAACATATTTTCCGTGGCCCCATATTTCGATATAACAAAAGCCTGCAAAATTTTCACCATCTAATGCAATAACTGCGTTACCATTTTCTACCTTTTTTTTAATGTAATCTGGTGTTCGCTTAGCAATACCTGTACCTCTTACTTTTGCAGATTCGGCAATAGTGTCACAGATGATGTCTGCATATATAAAATGTGATGCGTTAGCAACAATGATATTCATTGCTATGAGATTTAGTAATTATAAAATAGTTGATCTGATTTTGCGGAAATGGACTCACCTATTTCCAAGAAATGTAGAATACCCTTACGGGCGACGGCGTGTAGACAATGCATGAACGAAAGCAGTAGTGCTTTTAAAAGATAGTATGTAGACTTGTTTGTTCATTCCGAGGTAAATGTACAAATTATCTTTAATTAACCTTACGTGTAGGCTATTTTTTACAAAAATTTTAAATTTTGTTGCGTTTTGCTAAGAGTTCATAAATTAGAAAGAGTAATACTGAGAAATATTCAATTGCAATTAGCCATAAGTTTTCTTTAAAATCTTCGAGCGAATAGGCAAAATAACTCAACACAATAACTGCTGACCATAAAAAAGCATATTTATACTTTGTAAAGGCGCTTAATACTACCAAAAATATAATATACCATGGGTGTACTGTTGCGGAAATAAAATAATAAAAGCTTAAGACCCACAGCATAGAACTTATTAAAATTGGTAATTTTTCGTTTTTCCTAAAAAAAGTAATTAGTACTACGAAGGCAATTGTTACAATAGGTGTTATTTGTCCATAGGTTTTTATTAGCTTCCATGGTTTTATATCAAACTGAATTGCTATCTGTTTAATAGCATTATAGAGGCCTGCGTTAAATTCAAAATTTGAAAACCAGAGACCAATAGTTTTGCTGTAATTGGTTATAAACTCGGAGGAATAAAAAGGAATAAAAATTAAAAGGGATCCAAGAGCAACGAGGGTATAAAAGAAGATGGCTCTCTTAAATTTAAAGTGTTTTAAAAATAATGGAAGAAATAATAGCGGTACTAGCTTTATAGAGATAGAGCAAGCATATACAAAAGCTGCCCATTGCCATTTATGAATAGATAATAGATATAATGCCCAAACAAAAAAGAAAAGCATTACACCCTCGAAATGAAGATTACCTGTTAACTCTATAAGTACTAAAGGATTTAAAAAGTACCAAAAAATTAAATGGGGTGATTGGTTGATGTTTTTTAAAAGTTTTCTTCCAAAATAAACAATGCCTATATCTGCCAATAGAATACTACAGCGCATAGTAATAATAGCGCCTAAAATGGTTTTACCTCCTAATAAAGATGCCAAGGCAAAAAGCAGTTGATTTAAAGGGGGGTAATTGCTAAAATGTTTCGCGCTTAAACCTCCCATGCCATGGTATAATTCTTTGGCATTGGCAATGGGCAAATCTGGTTGCTCAATTAAGGTATTTGGAACATTTAAATAAGGATTGATAAAATTACGCACCAATTCTCCATCCCATATAAAACGATAAAAGTCTTGCGATAGGTTGGGTTCGGCAAATAGAAAGATCAATCGAAATAGAATACCAGCTACTAATAGAAATCTAAAATTCCATTTTTCAATACGTACAATTTTAAAGCATAAAAAGAATAAAATAGCAAAAATGCCTAGTAGATTTAAGAAATCTGTTCTTACTAAATGATAAGCAAACGTGTAATATAAAAAAAGACTTAGCGCCACCATTAAGATGGATCGTTTATGGAGTTTCCAATGTGTAACGAACTGGGCGGACATGTATGGTTGAATAGTTATACTACTAAGAAACGAAAATTATTTATTTTTTAACCCTTTATTTTTAAGGAGCTTACATCTTTAAAATTAGATTTTTTGATACAATATTCAAGTACACTAAAAATGGTGTAGATACTTTAATGAGTGTTGTAATTCTTTATTTAAGTATAAACCTATACGCTTAACAAGATTAAACTCGTGCTGTAAGCGATTTAAAAAATACATAACCAAAGCCCAAGAATAACATGAAGTGAAAAGGAAATAGTCCGAAATCATTCAATGGAATGGCACTATACATACCAAAGAGAAAATAGCCCATTAAGCCAAATTCAAGTATCATATTTGGGGATAGCTTTTTTGCTAGATATTTATTTCCTTTCCAACTTTCAGTAAGATTGTTGATATTAAATTTAGGTGTTCTAACAAACTCGCTTCTCTTGCCCATATGGCCCTCTAAAACAGCTAGTGAATTATGTAATGAGAAGCCTAAAGCTACTGAGAAAAAAGTGAAGAATATTCGAATATAATCGACAAAATTGTCTAATCCACTACCTTGAATACTTTTGTAGGTAAACCAATAACAGATAAATAATATAATGGTACTTAAAGCAAAAAAGCTAAGGGCAGAGAAAACCCACTCTAAATGCGGAAATGTTGCCTTAATGTACATGGCGGGTATGCTCAGAAGTGATACGATAAATACACACAAGAACATAGAGCTGTTTAAAAGATGCATAACACCATGAAACTTGGTTTTAAAATTGATGTTTTTTGCGGTAATAACACTCCAAACGGTTTTTCTAAAATTTTCAGCTCCCCCTTTATTCCACCGAAATTGTTGCGAACGAGCAGCGCTAATTACAACAGGTAGTTCAGCAGGTGTTTCTACATCCTCTAGGTATTTAAATTTCCAATTTTTTAACTGAGCACGATAGCTTAAATCAAGATCTTCGGTAAGGGTGTCGCCTTCCCAATTACCTGCATCAATAATACATTTTTTGCGCCATATACCAGCAGTACCATTAAAATTGATAAAATGACCTTTAGAATTTCTTCCAACTTGTTCTAGGGTAAAATGCGCATCTAAGGCAAAAGCTTGAATTTTGGTAAGGGTAGAGTAGTCTCTGTTGATATGCCCCCATCTTGTTTGAACAACGCCAATTTCAGGGTCTTTAAAATAGATAACCGTCTTTTTTAACCAATCGCTATCGGGCAAGAAGTCAGCATCAAAAATGGCAATAAACTCGCCTTTCGCAATTTCTAGTCCTTCTTTTAATGCACCTGCTTTAAAACCTTGTCGATTGGTGCGGCGTATGTGTTGAATGTCTAATCCGGTAGCTTGAAGATCTTTAACCCATTTAGCGGTGTCTAATACAGATTTGTCTGTGGAGTCATCTAAAACTTGAACCTCTAATTTACTTTTTGGGTATTCGATTTTAGAAATATTTTCTAACAAGCGCTCCATAACGTACTCTTCATTGTACACGGGTAGTTGAATGGTAACGTACGGCACTTCTTTGGCATCTAAAAGATTAAACTTTGGGGCAGTCTTATTTTGATGTTTGTTGCCTAGATAGTTAACTAAAAGGTTCAATTGGGCAAGGCTGTAAAAGAAGATTAATAACAGCGCGATACTGTAAGTTGCAAGAACGATGTAAGCGATTGTTAACTCCATATTATTTTAAACTGTATTTAAAAATCCAGCCAAGAATTTTTATGCCCGCAAATATACTACCTTTTACGGTTCCTGACACTTTTGAAATGCCAATTCTTTTTTTGTAATGCACTGGTACTTCGGTGTATGCTAACTTACTTTTTAAGACTTTTAATTGCATTTCTACTGTCCATCCATAAGTTTTATCTTCCATGTTTAAAGATAATAACTTATTGTATGTTATGGCTCTAAACGGTCCTAAGTCGGTAAATGTTGCGCCAAAGAATAATTTCATTAGGGTGGTGGCAAGCCAATTACCAAAAATTTGTTGAGGTGTCATGCTACCTTCCTCTCGTAAATGTTTTACTCGTGCACCAACAACAAAATCCATATTTTCTTTTAAAATTGGGGTGATTATCTTGTCTAATTCTTCTGGGTAGTCGGAATAATCACCATCTAAAAACACTACAATATCTGGTGTAGTGGGTTGGCTTGCTATATAGCTCATGCCCTTTAAGCAGGCATATCCGTAGCCTTTTTTATTTTCGGTAAGTACTGTAGCACCCGCAGATTTGGCACTATCAAAGGTGGTATCTGTTGAGTTGTTGTTGACTACTATAATCTCTTCTACTGAGTTAGGAATTTCTTTAATAACTGCAGCAATTGAATCTTCTTCGTTAAAGGCAGGAATTATGACTTTAATTTTTGTCATTATTTTAAATCAGAAAGTTTGTTTTCGCGTCTAAAACTACTAAAACTGAACCATTCTTTAACTTTTCGGCCATTAATATATTTTTCAGCAGAGCTTAATTTAGTATTATTGTAGAGTAAACAATATCCGTTTTTAACGCCTTCTATAAGTTGACATTTTTTGTTTAAACGACCGTTCTGGTCATAAAAAAGCCACCAATCTGTTTTTTTTCCATTATTATAATGCCCTTCTTTGGCTAACTTTCCGTTACTACTATAAAAGTGCCAATACTTGTTACGTTTGTTATTTGTGTAATATCCTTGTTCTGAAAGATTACCGTTGTAGCGATAAAATTTCCAATAGCCATGTTTTAAACCATTATTTAGCCAACCTTCTGCCTTGGTGGTGCCATTTTTATAGTATTCTTTATGGTAACCATTAGTTGCATCGAAAGGTTTTTCGAAGAATGAAATTAGAGCGAATATTAGTATGTATTTAACAAACAAAGTTTTGTTTTTAATTTTGGTCGTTCATCGAGTAATTTACTAACAAACTAAAATTATTTTTTATTTACAAATTTCATTAAATTAACATCATTTCCTAAAAGTACTTCCGTAGGATTAATTCGTCCGGCTATTGGCCCGTTTTCTAATTTTAAAACACCACGTGGACAAACAGCGGAACAAACGCCACAACCAACGCAGCTAGAGCGAACAATATTTTCGCCTTTTTGAGCGTAAGCACGAACATCAATACCTTGTTCACAATAGGTTGAGCAGTTGCCACAGGAAATACATTGCCCTCCATTAGTGGTAATTCTAAATCGAGATTTAAATCGTTGCACAAAACCTAAATAGGCTGCTAAAGGACATCCGAAACGACACCATACACGATTACCAAAAATAGGATAGAAGCCAGTACCAATAACCCCAGCAAATACAGCGCCTATTAAAAAGCTATAGGTTGTCATAATGCTTTGTACTTTTATGCCAAATACCGTACTGGTTTCAGCAAAAAATCCGTACAAGGTAAAACCAGTCATTACCAATGCAAAAAGTAGAACACTATGAATAAGCCAACGCTCAACCTTCCACGAAAATAGTGATTTGCTAGAATGTTGTCTGTAAGGATCTCCTAGAGTTTCTGCTAAACCACCGCAGCCACAAACCCATGAGCAGTACCATCTTTTGCCAAAAAAGTATACCATAACGGGTACAATTACTAAAGTTAAAACAATACCCCAAACCAAAATGAACAGGCCTAATCCGCCGCTAGATAAAAGTTCTTTTAAGTTCCAGCTAAAAAAGAAATCATAGTCTAAAGGAAATGCATTTTTAAAATCATAGCCTTTTGAATAAGATAGTTGAAGTCTTACCATAATTTCAGGGATTAGAAACGCAAATACAATTTGAAAAAATAATACAGAAGTAGTGCGCAGTACTTGATATTTGTTATGGCGATATTTGATATACATGCGTATGGCCATAACAGTCATTACCACGCAGTACATAAAACCGTATACAAACCATTGGCCAGCAGGGTTTCCACTTAAACTTTTGCTTATGGGGTCTACTAAATAGGTCCAATTTATAGCATATTCAGATTTGAAATATAAAATAAGATAAAAGCTCACTAAAAAGAAAAAAACAAGCCAAGCTATCCACCCTTTATTCGTAGAACTTTGATGGTAGATATGATCGTTTTTAATTCCTTTAGGGCCAAGAGTGACTACCTGTGGAACGATAAATAAAAGTGCACCTATAATACCTAAACCAAAGGTGAGAAACCACATAAGACCTTTGTTTTCTGGAATAAAGCCATAGCCCGATTTTTTTCGAATAGCAGTCGCCAAGTCATCAGAGCTTGTATATATTTTCTTGCTCCATTCTTTATTTTTTACATGAACGCTATTGGCTTTATTAATACTTTCTTGAACTATTGGGGCTATTGCTTGATAACCGGCAAATTCTTTACCTACGATATTAGCTTCTAAATTTTTTTTGAAAATTTCACTTTTTATACCATGATTTTCTATCAAGGTATCAAAGCTAGTTTTATCAAGTTTAAAGCTTCCTGAAAAGGGGAGTATGGCAAAAATTACGAGTGCTACTATAAAAAGAGCGATCCCTATGTTTTGTATTATTTTCATCATCTATTATGCCTTAGTGTTCTTGAAAATTCGTTTCCAACTTTTTTTCTTTGGTCGAATGGTGGTGCCATAATCTAAATTATATTTAGAAATAATTTTGTCCTCATATTGGGTATAAAATTCCGGATCAAAGTTAGCATCCTTTAAATATTCCATCACCTCAGACACACTTCGTTTTTCGCTCAACCAACGGTCAAAAATTTCATGGCGCATACGAATGCCAAAAGTATTTATACCTAAAAATTGTTTGGTTTCTTTATCAAAAGCAACAGTAATACAAATATTTTCTTTGTCATCTCGCCAATGAAAATGCGCTTCATTGTCTTTTTTGTAACGTTCAGAAAAAACCCACCCATAGGTTTGGTACTCAATATCTAAAAATTTAGCAGAGTTAAACCAGTGGCCTGGTTTGTATTCAGTTTTTGTGCCACAAATGGTTTGCGCAAGTGTTTCGCCCATCATTCTACCGGTATACCAAACAGCTTCAATAGGCCTTCTTTGGCCAATGCTTTCATGTTGTTCGGCACAATCACCAATAGCAAATATATCATCAATGTTCGTTTCTAAATAGCGGTTAACTTTTACACCGCGACCTATTTCAATTCCAGAATTTTTTAGAAAATCGATATTTGGTGAAACTCCGGCTGTAAGCCCAACTACACTACACTCGATAGTGTCACCTTTATCTGTGGTAACGGCCTTTGCTCTTCCATTTTCATCAGCTAAAATTTCTACTAAATTAGTAGCCAAACGTAAATCTATATGATGATCTAGAATATGCTCGTTAATTAATGCAGATTCTCCAGCAGGTAAAACCCCATTCCAAAAGCTAGTTTCTCTAACTAAAAATGTTACGGGTATTTTTCTACTACGAAGCATTTCGGCCATTTCAATGCCTATGAGCCCTCCACCAACAATAACTGCTCGTTTACAGGTTTTGTTGTCTGGTGCATTTGCTTCAAGCTGATCTAAGTCTTGCTTTGAATATAGGCCTTGTACACCCAATAAATCTTGACCTGGCCAACCAAATTTATTAGGTTTAGAACCAGTTGCAATAATTAATTTATCATATTTGATAGGGTCACCGTTTGCCAAATCTATTTTCTTTTTGGCAGTATCAACAGTTTCTACTTTACCATTAACCAAGTCGATACGATTCTTTTTCCAAAACCATTTCTCATAAGGTTGGGTATGTTCAAACGTCATATGCCCCATAAATACATACATTAAGGCAGTACGCGAAAAAAAATAGTCTGTCTCTGCAGATACTATAGTAATTTTTTTATTGGATTTTTTTCTAATATGCCTGGCAGCAGTAACTCCCGAAATACCATTGCCAATAATAACGATATGCTCCATGAAATAATTTAAGTATGTTATTGCTTTGGTCGTTGTTAAACTTAAGAACTTAATAGCTTTGATTTATTTAGAAGCAGTTTAAATATGTCTTTTGTAATAAATGGGCTATTATTTTTAAAAGTAGAAATCTAAAAACTATTATGAAGGTAAGGTAGGAGTTTTTTGAAGTATTCAATTATTTTTTTGTAGGGTTAATGAAAATTGTTCGACTTACATGCCATAAGTAACTTTATAATTACAAGAACATGATGAAAAATAGTAGTTTAATTCTAGTATTACTAGTCTCTGTGTCTTTCTCCTTTGGGCAAAGTAGTACTTCAGATTTTTTTAAAAAAGCCGACTCTTTCTTTAAGGAGTATGTTAAAAATGGTCTTGTTGACTATGCAGCAATAAAAAATAACCCAGATGCTTTAAATGAGGTATTAGAAATGGCATCAAACATTTCTGTCTCAAAAGATCAAGCAGATGAGTACAAAGCTTTTTGGATAAATGGCTATAACCTTCTGGTAATTGATGGCGTAATTAAAAAATACCCAATAAAGTCACCTTTAGATCAGCCAGGTTTTTTTGACAAAGAAAAAAAGAATTTAGCGGGTGAAGTAGTAACCCTAAATGATATTGAAAATAAGCTTCTTCGCAAGAATTTTCCTAAAGAAGCGCGATTTCATTTTGTACTTGTTTGTGGTGGTTTGGGTTGTCCTCCAATTATTAATGAAGCCTATGTGCCTAGTAAACTAGATGAGCAATTAGAGCGACAGACTACAAAAGCAATAAATGACCCTAAGTTTATTCGACTTCAAAAAAATAAGCTTAAAATTTCACAGATATTTGAATGGTATAAAAGTGATTTTGAACATGAGGGTAAAGTTACAGACTTTATCAATAAGTATAGATCTGAAAAACTGCCAGAAAAAGTAAAAGTGTCTTATTACCCGTATGATTGGACCTTAAACGAAGCGCAATAATTGTTTAAATAGCAAGCGCTCACTTTAGTTTGATCTCAAACTATTTTTTAAATCAGACATCGAAATAACCAAGAATTTTAAAATTAAGGAAATGAAAAATATGAAGAATTATTTAGTGGTTTTAGCAGCTTTACTTACCACGTTATTGAGTGTTGCTCAAGAAGATGAAGGCACAACAGGCGAAATGGATGATCAAAAAGAACAAAGTAATATTCAACAATATACGCCTTCTAAACTTATTGGAAAAGGTCAAGTAGACGTAAAATGGTTTAATAATTTGTACACACAAACTAAAATTGCTGGTACAGCGGTTAAACAACCACGAAGTACTTTTTTTACTTCTACGTTTGAGTTTTATGCAGGGGTAGGCAATTCTAAAAGGGTTAATTTAGGTTTAATAGCGCGGTTTCGATCAAATGTGATCAATGATAGAGACGCTTTAGATGTTTTTAAGTTTGATGGTGAAACCGGAACGGCTCGCTCAGGATTTACTGCAATTGCGCCAGCAATCAAATTTGTTCCTTTTGTAAGTTTGAGTAATTTTAGCATTCAAAGTTCTCTTTTTATTCCCTTAATAGACAATGAAGTGGAAGAAGACGTTTTTTTAGAACAAAAAGGCTTTGTTTGGCAAAATCGTCTGTATTATGATTACACATTTCCTGGAGGAGATTGGCAACTATTTACAGAATTTACTACTGAGTTAAATTTTGGTTCTGGTGATGAAAGTTTTGCAAACAATAGCCTTAATTTAAATCCTGGTGTATTTTTAAGCTATTTTCCAAGTTCAAAGTTTACCATTTTAGCCTTGGCTCAACATTCACAACGCTTAGATTTAGGGAATAATTTTTCTCAAGATTTTACCGCCTTGGGCGGTGGTGTAAAATATCAGCTAACTAAAGCATTAAATTTAGAACTCTTATACACTAATTTTGTAAGAGGTAGTAATACGGGGCTTGGTGAAACCTTTAATTTAGGGTTGCGAGGAATATTTTAGTCATAAAGATTGAATAAAATAGTTTACTTTTGGTTTCTTAAATGCAAATGAATGAGGAACTTAGGAATTGTTTTGTTTTGTTTAATTCAATTTTCATGTGCAAGCCAAAAGGTAAATAAAATTAACGGAGTTAGTTTTGTAGCTTCTGGTGATAGGGTTACTCAAGAGCAGGTAGACGAGGTGCTTTCTATTTATGCAAACCATGCAGCGGTTATGCCTTTCGGATTTATTAAAGATATTAATACTCCTAAAATCATATATAATTCTGATCGTCAATGGTTTGGTGAAACCAAAGCAGGAGTAAAACAGTATGCTGAACTTTTGCAGAAAAATGGGGTTAAAGTGATGATTAAGCCTCAGATCTGGATTTGGAAAGGTGAGTTTACGGGTTCTTTAACCATGAACTCTGAAGAAGATTGGAAAATTTTAGAATCTTCCTACGAACAATTTATTTTAACTTATGCACGACAGGCGCAAGAAATTAATGCCGAAATATTTTGTATTGGTACTGAATTAGAGCTTTTTGTTAAAAATAGACCAGCGTATTGGATAAATTTAATAAAAAAAATAAGGCAGATTTATGACGGAAAACTAACCTATGCAGCTAATTGGGATGAATATACTAAAACCTCTTTTTGGAGCCAATTAGACTATATTGGCATTGATGCCTATTTTCCGTTATCTGATAAAAAAACACCTTCTGTACAAGAACTCAAAAACGCATGGAAACCGTGGAAAAAGAATATTATGACTTTAGCCAAATCAGAAAATAAGAAAGTGCTTTTTACCGAATTTGGTTATCGAAGTATTGATTTTAATGCAAAAAAACCTTGGGCGGTAGATCAACATTCTGAAGGGGTAAACCTTGAGGCGCAAGTAAACGCTAAACAGGCTATTTTTTTAGAGTTTTGGTCCGAGGATTGGTTTGCAGGAGGCTATGTTTGGAAGTGGTTTATTGATCACAACAATGCTGGCGGAAATACCGATAATCGATTTACACCGCAGAATAAACCTGCGCAGCAAGTGTTAAAAGAGTTTTATAAATCACATTAGTATGAAACGATTTGGCGTTCTATTTTTGATGGCAAATATTTTGAGTTGTTCAACAGACTCACTAGCAGAACAACTAACTCTAAGCAATAGTTTTACAAACCAACAAGTTGTTCAAGAAAATGTAATTGCATGCGCTGCTAGTAGTGATGAAGATGAAAGTATTAATGTCTTCTTTTACCCTAGAAATGGAGCTACTAACTTTCAATATTTTGAAACTGCAGATGCCAGCGTGGATAAGGATAATTTTGATAACTACATTCCAGTTATTGTGCCTGTACGAGATGTTTTTAATGGATATCTTAAGAAATTTGAAATTTTTTCTGAAACGGAAAAATGGATTATTGTTTCTTTTGATGAAGGTTTAAAAACTCATTTATCTGCTCCAATTCGATTAAAGCATCTTACCAAACCAACCGAATATATTTCTGAAAACGTTTCTATTGATGCGTCTACAAAAATGCCTGTATTTTCTTGGCAAAATGGTAGGTATGCAGATACAGAAATATATTTTCAGGTAATTTCAAGTATTTACAACAACTTACTTTCAGGTACATATACCTACGAAAAACAATTTCAATACTACAATCTAGATTTAGTTGTTTTAAATATCACGACCAGTACACCGCCAGAATTAACTAGTAATTTGCCCTATAAATTTTCGCTGTTAGGGGTAAGTGAAGATAATTGGGTGAATTTTTTTTCTGAGAAAATATTTACCGTTAACTAGGTGATTAAACTGATTTTTTTGTTTAATTTTTACTTTATCTTTGGCTTGTCGAAATAGATAATGTTGATGATTAGGACATTTTTTTTTGTGATGTTTTTTATGCTTTTTGCCCGTTGCTTTGCGCAACAGCACTTGGTTTCAAGCTTGAATGTTGAAGGTAATTCTCGCACAAAAACTGTGTTTCTAAAGAGAATTATTAAGGTAAGGGCCGGAGATCTTTTAGATTCAGTTGTAATTGCAAATGACATTCGTAGATTAAGTCGCCTTCCGTCAGTTGCCCGTGCCAATTTTGAAGTGATTATCTCAAAAGAATCATGCCAAGTAATTTATCACATAGAAGATAATTTTACTTTAATACCCTATGCAAACCTTTTTTCATCCTCTAATGATGATTTTGCTTTTCGTGTAGGTTTGCAAGAGTTTAATTTTTTAGGAAGAAATATTACACTAGGTGGCTTTTATCAACTCGATGTTTTTAATTCAGTTGGGTTAAGTTTTCGGGCGCCTTATCTATTTAGCCCCAAGCTAGGTATTTCTCTAAATTATCATAATATTACTACTCAAGAACCAGTTTTTTTTAATAATACTACTGCAGATTATAGATACAACAACAAGGCAGTTGAGGTTTTAGGTTTGTACGAGTTTAATACAAAAAATAGGGTGGAGTTTGGGTTTAGCCCGTTTACAGAAGAATATTCTTATTTGTCTGGAGCATCTTCTAATGAAGTTCCGAAAAATTTAACGGTAAAGAAGCATCTTTTAAAACTAATTTATGACTACAACGCTTTAGAATATTTTTATCAGTACGTTGAGGGTTTTAGAAGTAATTTAAATTTGCAATATGTGGGTAGTTCAAGTGCAAGTGCCCCTAAGTTTATAATAGGTTTTAATGATTTTACATATTTTAGACGTATCGGTGAAAAAGGGAATTGGGCAAGCCGTTTACGTTTAGGTTTAGCTAGTAATGTAGACACCCCATTTGCTCCTTTTTCGGTAGATAATAATTTAAATATTAGGGGTGTTGGTAATACTATTGATCGCGGTACAGGGGCCGTTGTTTTTAATACAGAGTATAGGCATACTTTAGTAGATCGGCGATGGTTTGTATTGCAGAGTAATATTTTTGTTGATGGTGGTTCTTGGCGAAACCCAGGGGGAGGATTGGGCGATTTTGCTGACAGTCAAAATATTCGTATTTACCCAGGTGTTGGGCTACGGTTTATGCATAAAAAGATTTTTAATGCCATATTTCGAATAGACTATGGTTATGGGATCACCAAAGAAGGTTCTAAAGGCTTAGTTTTTGGAATAGGTCAATATTTTTGATCGTGCGGTATTCTAAAGATAATTGTTTACCAAAACGTTAATTAATTTATTTGCTAATTGGTTTACATATTGTTAAGATCTTTAATTTTGTTTTAGCTTATAAACTCTTTAGGCATTGTTTTTGAAAAGGCTAAGCGATATACAATGAAGATGATGTTACGTTTTTTTAAGAATTGCAGTTTAACCATTTTTTTATTTATTTATTTTCAAATTTCTGCGCAAGATAACTTTGGCTTTGCAAAAGCTGAAAAAGGAGATGGGATACATTCATTACTACGAAGGCAAGGGGTTAACCCTTATGAAGCTTATGATAGGTTTATTGCTTTAAATTATGGTAATCTTCGTGATAGCGTTTTTTTGTATGAAGGACGATTGTATAAGATTCCGTTGTTAAAACAAGATACAGTTACTGTTGTAGATACGATTAAGAAAAAAACCAAAGCGATAAAAACAATACAAGCTAAATCGTATCCTATTTTTGGTGAAAAACATAAAACTGTACTGGCTAAAAGTGATCAACTTAAAAATGCGGTTTACTATTTAGTTTCAGGGCATGGTGGTCCAGATCCGGGAGCTATGGCGGTACATAACGGAAAGTCTATTGCCGAAGATGAGTATGCATATGACATTACACTTCGCTTAGCAAAAGAGTTATTAGCACATGGGGCCGAGGTTTATATTATTATTCAAGATCCCAATGACGGTATTAGAGATGAGCGCTATCTGCCTTTAGACCATGATGAGGTTGCTTTGGGTGGTAAGGTTATTCCTCTAAATCAGTCTGCGAGATTAAAGCAACGTGTTACAATTATTAACAATCTACACAGAAAAAATAGCGGTAAATTTCAACGATTAATTGTTACTCATGTAGATAGTAGAAGTAAAGGTCAAAATATTGATGTTTTCTTTTATCATCATCAAGAAAGTAAGAACGGTAAGAAGTTGGCAGAAAGTATTCATAAAACTTTTGAGAAAAAGTATAAAAAATATCAACCAAATCGCACTTATACAGGTACTTTTCAAGATAGAACGTCCTTATATTTGGTAAAGAAAACGCATCCAGCGATGACATTTATTGAAATAGGAAACATTAGAAATAAAAAAGATCAAAGGCGAATTTTAGAACCAGATAATCGACAGGCTTTAGCGAAATGGATTTCGGAAGGGGTACTTTTAGACTTTAAGGGTGGTGAGATAGGTCGGATAAGATAATTTTTTTGTTTCGGGTTTTCATCTCGAAATTATTTTTCTTTGAATGTAGGTTATACTTTATTTTTAAGCAGAATATTTTTTTTGTAGTATTCGTATAATTGTTCGGGGCTTGCACCCATGTAGTTTTTTAAATGTATAATGCCGTAATGAAATTGTAAACTCAGTTTACCTCGTTCTTCATATCTTCTGGCAGACGTTTTAACTTTGTTAGAAAGCACCTTAAACCGAGCTAATTTGTATAGTCTTCCTATAAACTCATTGTCTTCATATACGAGGTATTTCTCGTTAAAACCTTTCGATTTTTTGAATAATTCTTTGGTAATAAAAAGCGATTGGTCACCTCCACGGCATAGTCTGTTATTAAATTTTGAAAACCAAGCAAAAAATCGTAAAAAAGTACTTTTACTATTAAATTTCATTTGAAAACAACCGGCAGCGTACCCATTATTTACAGCTTCTAGTATATTACGATCAAAATTTTTAGGAGGAAAAGTGTCAACATGTAAAAAATAAAAGATCTCACCTTTGGCATGTTGGGCACCAAAATTCATTTGTTTTGCTCGGCCTTTTTCTGAAATAAAAATTTTTAAAGTATAACGAGAAGCTACTGCAATCGTATCATCGAAACTACCGCCATCTACAATTAAAATTTCTTTAATATTTAAAGAAGAACAGTGCGCTGTTAAATACTCTAATAGTTTAGCTACCGAATGCTCTTCATTAAGGACAGGAATAATAATACTGAGTTTGGGTTTATTTTGCTTCATTTAAACTCCAATCATATTTAAGGTATTTTAAAGATGCGTTCTCACTTATTTTTATAGTAGCAAACAAGTTAATATAATCAATTAAAGAACCATTTTTGGTAAAATCTTTCTTGTACCATTTAAAGATATTAGAAAGTTCTATTTTGTGTTTGGCAATTAAATTTTTGTCAGAATTATTTATAAAGTCGACCGTAAGTTTTTGTAATTGTGACTCTATTTGGCTAGAGGTAAAGGCTTCATTTAACAACTTCGGACACGAGTAAGACGCACAGTTTATGGCGAAATGAACGCGAGGCTCATTCATTTGGCGCAAAACTTTGTGTTCAATATCACCCAAAGAAAATGTTTTTGCCCCAATTTTTACCCATGCTTTGCTCCAAGGATTTTTAAGATCTTTAATACTTCTTGTAGGATAATTGTTAAGAATTAATTTTACCGTGGCAGCGTTATACAAGTTAATATAATATGCCAGTTTTTCGTTTTTCGACCAGTTAGTTTTAGGATTGTTTTTTGCCAAATAAAGTAGATAATTATCTAATGTTTCAACTTTAGATAATATACCTTTATAATTAACTTCACCTTTAATGTTTACGTAGGTTGCCAAAAGCTTATTCCATACGCTATGGTCAACCCTAGTGTTCGTTTTATCGTTCGCATTTAATATTGGTGATTCATTAATTTTAATAGCAAGTTGCGCACTATCTTTTTTAGCTTTTACAGCTTTGGCGGGCAGTGGAAGAGTGTCTGAAATCACGAATTTTGTACGATCAATTTTGGTTTTAGAAGAACTTGCTTTGTTAACGGTAGGAGCACAAGACAAAGAAAAAAATGTAAAAAGGATAAAAGTTATTTTAATCATTTCAATTTTTGAGATAACAAATTTAAGAGTAAAACAAATGTTCTAATTACTACTTTTAACATAGTAAACCAAAGTAAGAAACATCTTAAAATAGTATCCTTTTAAGGATAAATAGCTAAAAATGATCTTAGAGTTGTTTTACTAATTCTTTAAAAAGTTTGATCATTTTAGGCTCGGTCTTTTCTGCAATGCTAATGATATCTTGAATGTCTACAGGTTGCAGGCAATCTGGATTGCATTCGTCTGTTAAAACAGATACTGCTATAATGGGTAGTCGCAAATGATTTGCAACAATCACTTCTGGTACGGTGCTCATACCCACGGCATCGGCACCAAGTGTTTTTAACATTCTATATTCTGCGCGTGTTTCTAGTTGTGGGCCCACAACCGAAGCATACACACCTTTTTTAAGCGAAATTTGTTCTGTAGCTGCAATACGCACCAATTTTTCGCGCATAGCAGTATCATATGGGGCCGACATATCGGTAAAGCGATCTCCAAATTCTGCAACATTTTTAAACGCTAGAGGTGAACCTCCTTGTAAATTTATATGATCTTCTAATAACATTATATCGCCTTTTTTGAAGTCTAAATTAATAGCTCCGGCAGCATTAGAGATAAAAAGATTTTTAATGCCTAATTGATGCATAACTCTAATAGGATATGTAATATCCATAAAATCATAACCTTCATATAAATGAAAGCGACCTTGCATCACAACAACTTTTTTACCTTCAAAAGAGCCGTAAATTAATTTTCCAGTATGAAACTCAACTGTTGCCAACGGAAAAAAGGGTATGTGGTTATAATGTGCTTCAATAGAATCTTCTATTTCATGTACTAATTTGCCTAATCCAGTACCGAGAACAATACCAAGTTCAGGAGCTTCAAATCCTTTGTTTTTTAAGTATTCTACTGATTCGTCTAGTTGTTTTTGTGTCATTTTTTCAGGTGTTTTAAAAAAGGCTGAAAGGCAGGCGTTGTAGCTATGTCTTCATAATGGTCAACATCATTTCTTTGGCTTAAAACCTTTAAATTTTCATTTAATAAGTTGTTTAGCGTGTCTTGCAGAACCGTCTCGGTGCCCCAAGCTTTGTTCTTAAAAATATCGGTATTAAGAGTAGTCATGCCTAGCAGATAGTAACCCCCATCATCAGCGGGCCCTATGACATAGTTTGCAGTCTTTAAAGCATCAAAAGCTTCCTCTAAATCAATTTGATTTAAATCATATAAATCACTTCCGATAACGATAATACGTTCAAAGCCAGAGGCAAATCCTTCTTGAAAAGCATTTGCCATGCGAGCCCCTAAATTAGAGCCTTTTTGTAATTTTTTTTCAAAAATACTGTTTGGCCAAATATCATTTTCCCATATTTCTTCGGAATACCATACTTGTTTCGCTACATTCAGATTTTTAGTTATGTCGGCGGTGTGGTTTAATAAAAAAGTATAAATTTCTAAGGCACTTTCGGCTCCTACTGTTGCAGCTAATCTAGTTTTGCATTTACCAAGTTCGGGGTTTCTAGTGAAAATTAGCAATAAGTTTGTAGAGGCGATGTTGTGATAATTTACTGTGGATGCTTCTTTGTTTTTTTCTTGAGGTAAAATAATGCCCATGAGCTTTATCAGGTTTAGCTAATTAATTTAGAGGATACTAAGATGCTGTTCACTATTAATCATAAACCTTAATACCTTGGTTTAAATACCTACTCCATTGTTTATTAAAAGTATGAACGCTATCGGTTACGGTAGTTTTATTTTTATAAACAGAATGCCCTTGATTTTTCCATTCAAATATACCTCCATATAAATTTTTCACATTCGTGTAGCCAGCTTTTTGAAGCTTTTCACCAATATCTTCAGATCTCACGCCAATAGAGCAATAAACTATAATTGGAGTGCTCTTGTCTGTAATTTTATGAATTACAGCCTCTTCCTTAAATGATTCGTATCCAACCCAAACGGCATCTTTTAAGTGACTAACTTCATATTCTTCTTTTTTTCGGGTATCAAAAAATACTGTTTTATCATTGGCTTGCTCCAATTCACTTACAAAGATATAGGGTACGCTGTCAGTATTTAACTGGTTAAGGGCTTTATCTAATTTTTTTTGCCCTAAAATAGAGGTGTTAACCAATACAAAGGCAATTAAGGAGTACATAAATCTCATAAATTGTAAAAGTTTATTTCAAAGATACTATAATGGCGGTCTATAAATAAGGCCCTTGTTCATTAAAAAAATGCTAAAGACCTCGTTCGTAAAACCAATTTGTGTTGCGATGGTTGTTTTTGCCAAATTATCGCAATCATCAATAGAAAATATGTTGTTATGACTAGTCGTAGTATTATTTTGAACCTTACCACTAGTAGTGTCATTTTTTCGTATTTAGATAGGTTTATAAGATGCTCAAGTGTTCATAGCTATTGCAACCAATGGTGGCTGTAGCTGTTATCTAAAGGATTTTAAATTGTAGTAATTTTAGTTTTAAGAAATTATAAATAATCATGTAGCGAATAGAATTTTAAAAAATGGAGTGTGGTAATCGCACCTTTAGCTTAAGAGATCTAATTTTTTAAAAGTAATAGTGTTATATGACAAATTGGTGTTTCAAGTACATGCTATAGCATTATAATTAAAATATTGACGGTTTGCTTAGCAGCCTACTTTACAGCTATGATGACAGAAATCTAAATACATTCATAAAATTATTTGTCGGTGTAAGAAGGGCTTGCGACGAATTGTTTTAAAAATATAAAATTTTTTCGCTTGAGATGAATCAATTTTTTTCTTGTAAACAGTTGTTGAGATTAATTCATCATAACTTTAGGTATTAAAATGCTGACAATCAAAAAGTTATTGAAACAAAAAATCCTCGCATTTGCGAGGATCTATTGTGGTGCCTCCAGGAATCGAACCAGGGACACATGGATTTTCAGTCCATTGCTCTACCAACTGAGCTAAGGCACCATACCCGTAAGGGGCTGCAAATATAATTTCAAATTTAAGATATACAAACAAAAACATAAAAAAAGGTTCTCTTTTCTTTTACATTTTATAATATTTGTAATATGAACTTAATTATAGATGTTGGCAATACCCTTGTGAAATTAGGGGTTTACGACAAAGAAAAGCTTGTTTATTATGAGGTTTTAAAGAGTAAATATTTTTTTGAACAATTAAAAAAAATATTTTCTCGCTATTCAGCAATTAATTGGGCAATTGTTTCTGCCGTGGGCAATTTAGAGCAAAAAGACTTAGTAGCGTTATCTGTTTTTTGTAAAGTTCATATACTGAGTAACGATTCAAAAGTTCCTTTTAAGAACTCATACGCTACACCATATTCGCTCGGTGTAGACCGCATTGCTTTGGCTACGGCAGCTTTTTATCATAACCCAACGGCAAATACTTTGGTGATAGATGCAGGTACTTGTATCACATATGACATGGTTAATGATTATGGAGAGTATTTGGGTGGGGCAATTTCGCCGGGTATAAAAATGCGTTACAAAGCACTTCATAACCAGACTAAGAAATTACCCTTTCTTGAACTAGACGACCCCATAGACCTTATTGGTAACTCAACTCAAAGTAGTATTCATAGCGGTGTAGTTAATGGTGTTAAAGCGGAAATCGATGGAATAATTGATCAATATGAAAAGCGTTTTAAAGATTTAACAGTTATTTTAACAGGCGGCGACGCCCATTTTTTGTCAGAACGATTAAAAAATACCATATTTGCGGATTCCAAATTTCTCCTAAAAGGATTAAACTTTTTGTTGGAATACAATAAGCACTAAATGGTTAGAAAAATTGTAATTGCAATAGCCTTCATATTAGCTATTGGTTTAAACGCTCAAGATGGTTCAGTTTCGCCATACTCTTATTTTGGTATTGGTAATGTTAGAGCTAATAGTTCAATCGAAAATCAAATGATGGGGGGCATAGGTATTTATACAGATAGTATACATGCTAGTTTGTCAAATCCTTCAGGATATTCCAAATTAAGACTTACCACCTACGCTGGGGGTATATCGCGAAAAGAGCTAAGCTTAAAAAGTGCATCTGCAAGAGAGAGTAGTAGTGTTAGTTCCTTAAACTATTTATCCATTGGTTTTCCTATTGCTAAGCGATTAGGTCTCGGTTTTGGATTAAACAGGCGTTCTGCAGTTGGATATAATTTTGAATCAACTGTTTCAGTTTCAAATGGAGACAATAGCTCTTCCGATGTTCGAAATTTGTACTCCGGTAGTGGTGGCCTTAATAAGGTTTATGTCTCTTTGGGTTACGAATTAATTAAAAATTTAAGCATCGGAGTTACGGCTAATTATAATTTTGGCAACTTTGATAATTCGCGAGCGCAAACTATTGAGAATGTTGAGCTTGGAACCTCAGATAATAGATTTTCTAGTGTTTCAGGGGTGGATTTAAACTATGCGTTAAATTACGAAAACAAAATCAGTGATAAGCATACATTTTATACCTCTTTACGTGTAAATACGCAGGCCAACCTTATCTCTCGTAATAGGAGAACAATTAATTCTTTTTCATCCACTTCTGGATCTGTTAGAGAAGAATTTGAGGTTGACCTTACAGCTACTGGTTTAGACGAGACAGATTTAAAAATACCTGCAACTACTACTTTTGGTTTAGGTTTTGGGGAAAACAAAAAATGGTTTTTAGGGGGCGAGTATAGTTTTCAAGAATTGAACACTTTTTCTAATGTCTTTATAGAGGTTGATGATTTTTCTTATCAGGATGCCAAGACATTTGCTCTGGGTGGCTATTATATTCCTGATTATACTTCTTTTACAAGTTATTTTAAGCGAATAATCTATAGGGCAGGAATGCGCTATAATCAAACAGGCATGGTAGTAAATCAAAAGGAAATTAATAATTTTGGCATAACTTTTGGAGTTGGACTACCGCTAGCCACTAATACGGGGAGTTTTTCTAACGTAAATGTTGGATTCGAAATTGGTCGACGTGGAACAACAGCTGCTGGATTAATTGAGGAGACCTATTTTAAGTTTAACGTAGGGCTATCTTTAAATGATAGATGGTTTCAAAAAAGAAAAATAAACTAATTTAAATTTAGTACATTAACCACATAAAATTAAATATATGAAAACGAAACTCTACTTTACGGCGATTATGCTTCTGGGTAGTATGGCGATTAGCAATGCTCAAGCTCAAAATACTGAGTGTATGACTAATCTATCAATCTACACAGAACACGTAAAAGTTAAAAATTATGATGCAGCATATACCCCTTGGAAAATGGTTTATGAGACTTGTCCTGAATCTAACTGGGCAAACTTTGCATATGGTGAGCGTATTTTAAAAGATAAGATTAAGAAATCTTCGGGTGCAGACAAAGACGCGTTAATCAACGATCTTTTGGAGCTATTTGATTCTAGTATAAAATTTTTTCCTAAGAAGACTAGTAAAGCAAAGGTGACCATAAAAAAAGTAGAGTTAAAAAACAAACATAAAATTATTTCAGAAGAAGAAATCTATAGTGCTTTGGGAACTGCTTTTAAAGAAGATAAAGTTAATTTTAAAAATCCAAGAGCACTATATTTATATTTTTCTAGTTTGGTAGATCTGCACAAAGCAGGTAAAAAAGATCTTCAAGAGGTTTTTGATGTATATGATGAGGTTACTGAAAAAATTGAAGTTGAAAATAAAAAGTTGACAGATGCGATTGCAAAACTTCTACCAAAAGAAGAGGCAGGTACTTTAACTACGAAAGAAAAGAAAAAATTAAAAGGGTACAATACTAATTCTGGGTCTTTTGGTAAAATCGCTGGTAGTATTGATTCAAAACTTGGACCCCTTGCAGATTGTAGTAATTTAATTCCTCTATACGAGAAGTCTTTTGAAGAAAAGAAGGGTGATATCGTTTGGGTTAAACGTGCGGTGGGTTTAATGTTTAATAAAGAATGTACAGATGACCCTATGTTTCAGAAACTATTTGAAGCACAACTAGCGCTAGACCCATCTGCAGATGCCTACGTTTATGGGGGTACATTAAAAATGAAAAACGGTAATTCTTCTGGTGCTTTAGCAGATTTTGATAAGGCTTTAAGTTTAGAGACTGATTCGGATAAAAGATCAAAGATCGCTTACAAAGTTGCTGTTATCAACAAGCGTAAAGGAAGTAAATCTACCGCTAGAAAATACGCTCAAAAAGCTATTGATGCCAATCCTGCAAACGGAAAAGCATATTTACTAATAGCAAGCTTGTACGCTGGTAGTGCGAATGCATGTGGTAACACTACTTTTGAAAAACGTGCCATTTATTGGAAAGCTGCTGAAATGGCGAGAAAAGCTGGTAGGGTAGACCCTTCATTAGGTGGTAGAGCAAACCAAGCGGTAAAAAGTTACATGGCGAAAGCGCCAACTAAACAAATGATTTTTACAGAGGGTATGGCTGGTAAAACAGTAACCTTTAATTGTTGGGTAGGTGGTAGCGTAAAAGTGCCAAACTTATAATGAAACAAGATTATAAAAACAATATTTTGAAAAGCATTGCCATGGTTTGTTTGGCGATGCTTTTTTTTGCTTGTACCGATACTTATAAGCGCGTTGGTGATGAGGCGAAAAAGCCAATGTTTCCTGTGGGCGTTGCTGAAAATTTTACTTTTACTTACACAGAGGCTAAAGAAACTATGATGGGCGATACTACTGAAGTTACAAAAGTAATAGCGGTATTATCGGGGCCTATAAGTGAAAATTTCACCAATCTCGATTTCCCATTTAGAACCTTTCCTGAAGGTTTAATTTTAGATTTTTACGATGATGATAAAAAAAAGAGTGTCGTAAAAGCAGATTATGGAATTGTCTATTCTGCTACTAATTTGATAGATTTGCAAGGTAATGTGGTTTTAGAAAGTCATGATGGTACAAAATTGGAAACACCACAACTGTATATTGATCAAGACAACAAATGGAGTTTTACCCACGAAAAATTTAAATATACCAACCCTAAAGACGGAACTATTATGGATGGGGTGGGAATGGATTTTAGTCAAGATAAGAATTTTTTGTATGCGCATAAAACCAATGGTCTAATGCTAATACCAGACGAAAAGGAAGAAACAAAACCGAAAGAACAATGATAAAAATATTACGATATACAGAATACCTGTACTTAATTGTAGCAATTATTTCGGTCTATAAAATTTCACAGAATTGGAATGTAGATCGTAATCAGGCTTATTTATTTATCTTTTTCGCTATTGCCTCGGCGGGTATGTTTTTCTTTAGAAGAACATATCGAAAGAAATTTGAGAAAAGGCAACGCGATAATCAAAAGTAGTTGTGGAAACTTCTAGTATCATTATTGTTCTATCGCTTGTATTTTCGGCTTTCTTTTCAGGTATGGAGATCGCTTTTATATCGGCCAATAAAATTCATATAGAAATTGAGAAGAAGCAAGACGGTTTTCTTGCAAAATTACTAACGCTTATTACCCAAAAACCATCAAAATTTATTGCCACAATGCTAATTGGTAATAACATAGCTTTGGTTATCTACGGTATATTTATGGGCGATTTTCTTTCGCGCTGGTTGCTTCAAAATGCGGTTGATAATAATGCAATTTTCACCTATTTAAACAGTTTTAGCCTGTTAGCCCAAACTGTAATTTCAACTTTAGTAATCTTAATAACGGCCGAATTTCTACCCAAAGTACTATTTCAAATCTATTCGAATACACTTCTGAAGATTTTAGCTTTGCCGGCTTATATTTTTTATATTTTATTTTCTTTTATATCTGATTTTGTAATTGCGATATCTGATTTTATTTTGAAAGCATTTTTTAAGACAGAAGGCGATGAGGTTCAGTTAGCGTTTAGTAAGATAGAACTTGGAGATTATATCACAGAGCAGATGGAGGCCGTAGAGGAGGAAGATGAAGTAGATTCAGAGATTCAAATTTTTCAGAATGCTCTAGAATTTACAGGGGTTAAGGCAAGAGAGGTAATGGTGCCAAGAACAGAAATTACAGCCTTAGAGCTGCATGAAACGCCAAAAAGTTTAGCAAAGTTATTTAATGAGTCAGGATATTCGAAAATATTAATTTATAAGGATACAGTTGATAATATTATAGGGTATGTGCATTCTTATGAGCTTTTTAAGAAACCTAAAACAATTAAGAGTATTCTGCGTCCGGTGGAGTTAGTGCCAGAAACTATGTTAATACATGATATTTTAAAGGTCTTAATGAAAAAACGGAAAAGTATAGCTGTGGTTCTTGATGAATATGGTGGCACGTCTGGTATTATGACTGTTGAAGATATTGTAGAAGAACTTTTTGGTGAAATAGAAGATGAGCACGATTCTACGGACTTTACAGAAGAACAACTTAGCGAAACAAGCTACAAATTTTCTGCAAGGTTAGAGGTTGATTATTTGAATGAAAATTACAAATTTGAACTACCTGAAAGTGATGAGTACGAAACTTTAGGCGGCTTGATTGTAAACCAAACTGGTGAAATTCCTGAACAAGATGCCGAAATCAGCGTTGCTAATTTTAGTTTTAAAATTTTAGAAGTATCAAGCACTAAAATTGATACGGTTTTAATGAACATCATTTCTAAAGACTAGCCGACATAGGGAAACTTTACCTCTACTAATTATTGAATTTTATTTTTTAATTAAAATATCACAGGAATATGGTGAGTTTAGCATTTCTGCATATGTTTTGATGAAAAAGAGAGTTTGGTAGACTTAATATTTACTTTCATACTTGAATCTTCAATGTTAAGGTACTACTTCGCTTTAAAAGAGGTACTTATGCTTACTTAATATAAATTTGAACAGGTGAAAAGAAAATGGTAATTTTGCCAGCTTAATAACAACAAGGAAAAAATAAATATTCCGTAGTATGGCAATTTTAGAAAATATCAGAAAGAGAACCACCATTTTGATTCTTATCATTGGTTTGGCCTTATTTGCATTTGTAATATCAGGGGTTTTTGTAAACGGTGATATTGCAGGAGAAGGAAAAGTAGGGTCTGCTGTGGCAGAAATCAACGGAAAGGAAATTTCTATTGATGCGTTTAGAAAAAATATAGAGGCAGCTTCTAGAAATGGGTCTGGTCAGTCCTCAATGCAACTAATCAATAGTGTGTTTGATCAAGAAGTTAAACGTACGATACTCAATGAACAATTTGATAAATTAGGTATTGAAGTAGGGCAAGATCAAATTATCGACTTTTTGAAGACTTCTGGGTATTCTCAAAATCCAAGCTTTCAAAATGAGGATGGTATTTTTGATCCTTCCATCTTCAAACAAACGGTTGCAGATTGGAAAGCGAATAATCCTTTACAATATGATTCTTGGTTGCAGACCGAACAGGTGATAATGCATTTGGCAAAAGAGAAAACGTATTATGATTTAATTAAAGCTGGTGTTGGTGCTACATTAAAGGAGGGTGAGCTCGACTATAAATTGGCAAATGACAAAATGGATATAAAATACGTGAAAGTTCCTTTTTCTAGTATACCTGACAGTTCTATTACGGTTGCCAAGAGTGAAATCTCTGAGTATATTAATGCCCATCAAAAAGATTTTAAGCAAGAAGCTTCAAGAGACATCCATTTTGTATATTTCGAAGAAAAGCCTTCTGAGGCAGATATAGAAAGTGCAAAACAATATGTGGCTAAGTTGATGAATGATCAATATGGTTTTGATAGAACTAAAGCCTCAGTTGAAGGAGAAGCAGTTAATGATACTGTTTTAGGTTTTAGAAATACGAAGGATGTTGCAACCTTTTTAGACCTGCATTCAGACATCAAATTTGATTCAATTTATAAATCTAAGAGTGAATTACCTGCATTATTTGCAGATAGTTTAGTTGCTTTAAATATAGGAGAAACTTTTGGCCCTTATCGCGATGGTGATTATTTTAAGGTGTCAAAAATGATAAATAAAAAAGAGGGTGGTTCAGTAAAAGCAAGTCATATTTTGGTTGCTTATGAAGGCGCACAGCGAGCTAAGCCAGAAGTAAAGAGAACTAAAGAAGAAGCAGAGGCAAGGGCGAAAGAACTATTAAAAGATGCACGAAGCAAAGATGCTGACTTTGCACAAATGGCAAGAGAAAATTCAGACGGTGGTTCTGCGCCTCAAGGTGGAGATTTAGGCTTTTTTCAAAAAGAACGAATGGTTCCAGCTTTTAGCGATTTTGCTTTCTCTAATCCAGTAGGTACCATTGGTATGGTTGAAACCGATTTTGGTTTTCATATCATAAAGGTAGAAGAAAAAGAAGAGATTTATCAAATAGCTCATTTGGCACGTATTATAGAAGCTTCTGAAGAAACTTTAAATAGCTTGTTCACTGAAGCTACAAAATTTGAAATGGGCACATCTTCTAATGGAAAGGTATTTACCGATTTTGCTAAAGAAAATAATTATGAAATTAAACCGGTTAACAAGATTAAAGCCTTAGACGAAAATCTTCCAGGTATTGGTAGTCAGCGGCAAATCGTTCAATGGGCATTTAATGAAGATACTGAAATTGGTGACATCAAGAGATTTGGCATTAATAATGGGTATGCTGTAGTACAATTATTAGCCCAGTATAAAGAGGGTTTAATGTCTGTTGAAGATGCTTCGGCTCAGGTATTACCAATTATCAGAAAAGAAAAGAAAGCTGCTCAAATTTTGAATACGTATAAAGGCAAAACCATGGAGGAAATTGCTAAAGAGGGTAACTTTACCGTTTCAAATGCTACAGGTTTAACTGTAAAATCACCCATAATCCCAGGTTCGGGTAGTGAACCTGCTGTTGTAGGTGCAGCATATGCCATGAAAGAAGGGGATACCTCTGATTTAATTGTTGGTACATCTGGTGTGTTTAAGTTAAATTTAATTAAGAAAGAGGAAGCTCCAAGCTTAGATAATTATAGCACTTATGCGAATAGCTTAAAAGCAGCAACGGCAAATAAAGTAAACACTGAAGTGTATAACGCTTTAAAAGAGGCTTCGGATATTGAAGATTTAAGAGCTGATTTTTACTAAGAAAATAACCAACTTACTAAATTTTACTAGCCTTCTGAAAAGAAGGCTTTTTTATAGCATCATTTTTTTAAAGGGTATTACAATTGAATAGCCTTTTTTATTAAAGTAGCCACAGGTTTGCTTGTCACCAGCTGCTAGAACAAAATCTCCACCCCATGCACCTAAGCTTTTGACTGCACCATTAAAGTCCGAAAATAATTCTGATTGAATGCTAGGTATGCCTAAAACTGCGGAAAGTAGTTCTTCATGCGATGTCATAAGTTTTTTAAAATCAATTAAATTGTTACAAGCAACCATGTTTTTAGTAAGTTCACTTAAAGTCTTAACTATATGAAGCGAATCTATTTTTTGTTTTCTATAGGCAGCTATACCCTCTCGACTATTCTTTTTTTTATTGAGATATATAAAGTATAAAGAGTCGGCAAAGGAAGGAGTTTGTGTTACTGGATGTACAATAGGTTTTTTATTTTTTAATTGATAAAGAATAGGGGTGTTTTGCTTGGCGCAAGAGATATCATAACCACTACCACCAAAAGTATTTTCTAATAGAATATGTGCGTTAATCTGCGCCCATTGTGCTATGTTATTTATTAGGGTAGATGAAGATCCTAAACCCCAATCTCTTGGGAAGTCTAGTTTGGTTTCAACAACCAAGCCCTTGCAGGCGGCTAAAAAATTAGTATTTAACTGTTTTGCTTGCAAAAGAATGTTTTGCAGTACTTTAGAAATATCTTGGTCCGAAGAAGATATTTCTTCTAAATTGGCTATATGGTATAAACCTTCAAACCAAACTTCACCTTTTTCATCTAAACTTCGCCATAAAAGGTTTTTGGAGTTATTTGTTCTAAAACGTAAATATTGCCCATATTTTGTGGGTATTGCCCATGCTAAAGCACCATCCAATACGGCATATTCTCCTGAGAGCAATAGCTTTCCGTGGCTATAAAATTCGCTAACCATTATTGCTTTCTTAAATTATTAAACGCTTGAACGACCGCATTATGAGTTGCTGCATTATTTTTGAAATGATGGGTGAGGGTATTTTTTTCTTCTTGAGTAGCGCCAAGTTGATTTAAAATGTTTAGCAAGTGCATTTTCATATGACCTTTTTGAATACCCGTAGTAACCAATGAGCGTAGTGCAGCAAAATTTTGAGCTAAACCAGCAACCGCAACTATTTGCATTAATTCTTTAGCAGATGGTTTTTGTAGTATTTCTAATGCCAGTTTAACCAAGGGGTGTAAGCTGGTTAATCCACCAACAGTTCCTAACGCTAAGGGTAATTGAATCCAAAATTTAAAAACACCATTATTAATCGCTGCATCTGTTAAGCTAGCATAGGAGCCATTTCTAGAAGCATACGCATGCACGCCTGCCTCTACCGCTCTAAAATCATTACCAGTAGCTAAAATTACTGCATCGATGCCATTCATGATGCCTTTATTATGAGTAACTGCACGATAGGGTTCTATTTTTGCTATTTGAACAGCTTGAACCATTTTAGTCGCAAAAGCATTTGCTTTATTAATATCTGGCGATAGCTCAGCGATAGGACAGCTCACTTCTGCACGTACCAAGCAGTTGGGTACATAGTTGCTTAGAATACTCATTACAATCTCAATATTCTTCTCATGCTCCTCAAAAGGCGTATACAAGAGGGCTTCTGCTTTTAAGGTTGTAGCAAACTGCTCAAGGCAAGTATTGATGAAATTAGCGCCCATTGCGTCTTTCGTTTCAAAGCTACAATGTAACTGGTAGTAATGATCTAATTTAGCCGTTTTGTCAATTAGTTTAATATCTGAGATGCCACCGCCCCTCTTTTTCATATTACTGGTAATGGCTGTGGTCTCAGAAAATAGTTTGGGTTTTATGGTTTTAAAGAAACTATTTAGTTTTTTAAAGCCTCCTTTGTAGATAAAATGAACCTGACCAATTTTTTCTGTACCGATGATGGTAGTCTTAAATCCGCCCCGTTTTAGCCAAAATTTTGAAGCTTTGCTAGCTGCAGCAACTACAGAGCTCTCTTCAATCGCCATAGGTATAGCGTAAAGTTTATCGTTTATTAAAAAATTAGGTGCAATGCCTAAGGGTAGATAATAATTGGTAATTGTATTCTCTATAAACTCGTCATGTAATTTTTGAACAGTACTATCCGCGTTTAAATACCTCTTTAAAAGAGCTTTTGCTGATTTCGAATCTTGAGTGTATTGTTCTACTACCCAATCAATTTTTTCTTCTTTTGTGAGTTTAGAAAACCCCTCTATAGGTACAATCATAAAGCAATTATTTTCGCAAGCAAAGATAGGTATAAACCTTTTTGAGGTCAAAATTTTGAGCATCAGGTCGTTGGTGGTAAAAATGTTTTTCTTTTTTGATTTTAAATATGGTTTTTGAAATTATTATTAGTAATCTTGAAAAAAATAATCTGATTTTACTAAAAATGAAAAATTTAAACATCTTGTTGTTTTTGCTACTTATTGTGTCAATTTCAACATTTGGCCAACAAAAAAAAATAACAGTAGAAGACATCTATCGCGGTACTTTTAGAACCGAGGGTTTAGATGAATTGCGGTCTATGAAAAACGGTAAACAATACACCGTTTTAAATGTTGATAGATCAACTAAAGCTACTACTGTAGATGCTTATGACTATAAAACCTTATCAAAAACTAAAACTATAGTCTCGAGTGCAGACTTAAACGGTGTAACTTCTTTTTCATCCTACGAGTTTACTTCAGATGAGACTAAATTAATATTAGCTACCCAAATAGAGCCAATTTATAGACACTCAAGCTTAGGTATATTTTACGTCTATGATCTTTTGTCAAAAAGTTTAATTAAAATTTCAGATCAAAAAATTCAAGAACCTACAATCTCACCAAACGGCAAAGAAGTCGCCTATGTGGCCAATAATAATATTTACATATTTAACTTAGAATCTAAGGAAACCGAGAAAATTACGAATGACGGTGAAAAAAACAAAATTATCAACGGAGTAACGGATTGGGTTTATGAAGAAGAATTTGCTTTTGTACGCAGTTTCGATTGGAATGCTGATGGGTCTAAAATAGCATTTTTAAAGTTTGATGAAACTGATGTTCCAGAATTTTCTATGGATATTTATGGAACCGAACTTTACCCAAAGCCATATGTTTTTAAATACCCTAAGGCGGGCGAAAACAACGCTGTAGTTACTTTGCATATGTACGATGTAAAAAAAGAAGAGCTTTCGAAAGTAGCATTAGGCGATGCCTACTATATACCGCGTATTAAATGGATGAATAATAAAAATCATTTAAGTGTACAAACCCTTAATCGACACCAGAATCATCTACGTTTGTTAGATGTAAATGTAGCAACTAATTCAGTATCACTACTGCTTGAAGAAAAGGACAAAGCGTATATTGATATTACCGACAACCTAACTTTTTTGGCTGGTGATAGTTTTATTTGGACGAGTGAAAAAGATGGTTGGAATCATATATACTTGTATGATCAAGATGGTTCGCTAGTTAATCAAATTACCAAAGGCAATTGGGAGGTGACACGGTATTATGGCTATGATCAGAATGAAGATAGAGTATATTACCAATCTACAGAAAATGGCTCAATTAATCGAGGGGTATATAGTATAGATAGTAGTGGCGGAACAAAAAAAATATTGGCTGCAGAGTCAGGAACAAATGCAGCGGATTTTAGTTCAGATTTTACTTATTTTATAAATACATACTCTAGTGCTACAACGCCATACAAATACACTTTACACAAAGCTTTATCAGGTAAAAAGGTAAAAAATATCAAAGACAATGAAAACTTGTTAAAGACACTTCAAGCTTATGAAACGAGTAAAAAAGAGTTTTCTACCATTTCAATAAACGGTAACGAGTTAAACATGTATATGATAAAACCTAAAAACTTTGATACCGCTAAGAAATATCCACTTTTATTATATCAATATAGTGGGCCTGGCTCTCAGAATGTTGCAAATAGATGGGGTTCAGGAAACGATTATTGGCATCAAATGTTAGCGTCAGAAGGATATATTGTGGCCTGTGTAGACGGTAGAGGTACGGGCTTTAAAGGGAGTGACTTTAAAAAAGTCACCTACTTAAATTTAGTAAAGTATGAAACAGAAGATCAAATTGCTGTAGGTAAAAAATTAAGCGAATTAGCGTATGTAGATGAAAATAGAACAGGAATTTGGGGATGGAGCTTTGGGGGCGATATGGCTACGAATTGTATTTTAAAGGGTAATGATGTTTTTGAAGCTGCTATTGCAGTTGCTCCGGTAACCTCATGGCGTTTTTACGATACTATTTATACCGAACGTTTTATGCGTACGCCAGCAGAAAACCCTAATGGGTATGATGATAATTCTCCTTTTAATTATCCAGAATTGTTGAAAGGAAAGTTTTTGCTAGTCCATGGTTCTGCGGATGATAATGTGCACGTACAAAATAGTATGCGAATGATTGAAGCACTAATTCAAGCAAACAAACAATTCGATTGGGCTATTTATCCTGATAAAAATCATGGTATTTATGGAGGTAATACACGTATTCAACTCTATAACAAAATGACCAATTTTATTAAAACCAATTTGTAACTTAATATTAAATATATGAATAGTATCACAAGACCAGCTCATGAAAGAGAGCTATGGGGGCATCCAGTAGGATTATATGTGCTCTTTTTTACAGAAATGTGGGAAAGATTTTCATATTACGGAATGAGAGCCTTATTTACGCTTTTTTTAGTAGCAGAGACCACATCCAGTAATGCAGGTTTTGGATGGACAAATGGAGAGGCATTAGCCCTTTATGGTTGGTATACCATGTTAGTTTATGTGTCTTCGATACCAGGTGGTTGGATAGCAGATAGATTGTTAGGTCAAAAAAAGACGGTAATGCTAGGTGGTGCATTGCTATGTATCGGCCATGCAATTTTGGCCCTCAATTCTGAAATGACTTTCTATATTGGATGTTTCTTTATCATTTTAGGAGTTGGCTGCTTAAAACCAAATATTTCTTCAATGGTTGGTGGCTTATACAAACCCAAAGATGAGCGCAGAGATTTAGGTTTTTACGTATTTTACATGGGTATTAATATAGGGGGCTTTTTAGCGCCTATTGTTTGTGGTTATGTGGGCGAAAATATTAGTTGGCATTACGGTTTTGGTCTTGCTGCTATTGGTATGTTCCTTGGTCAAATAGTTTATGTTTGGGGTCAAAAATATTTAAAAAATGTAGGAAATCTTATTTCAAATAAAAGCGCAGAGGGTAAAGAGCTTTTAGAGAGAAAGCTTAGTCCTATCGAAAAAGATAGAGTAAAAGTATTATTGTTGTCCTTTTTATTAATAATCCTATTTTGGGCGGCTTTTGAACAAGCGGGAGGATTAATGAATTTATATGCAGAGCAAAAAACAGACCGTAACTTTTTTGACTTATTTGTTATTCCAGCTTCTGTTTTTCAATCGGTGAACTCCTTTTTTATAGTAACTTTAGCTACAGCTGTGGGTGCTTTTTGGTTAAAATGGGGAAAGAAAGGAAAAGAATCTTCCTCTATTTTTAAAATGGCGGTAGGTATGGTAATTATGGCTTTGGGCTTTGGATTTATGGCAGCAGCATCGGCAGAGTATGATAGCAATGGTTCATCTGCAATGTATTGGTTAATACTCGCTTATTTATTTCATACGGTTGGCGAATTGTGTGCTTCGCCTGTATCCCTCTCGTTTATAACTAAACTAGCTCCATTAAAATATGCTTCTATAATAATGGGACTTTATTGGGCGGCAACTGGTTTTGGTAATAAAATTGCAGGTCTAATAGGCGAGGCAGCCCAAGATATGGGAGAGTTTGAGATTTTCGCAGGAATAGCTGTAGTCTGGTCAATAATAGGTTTTATAGTAATAGCTATGCTTAAACCTTTGAAGCGTTTAACACATGGTGCAGAGGACATGGATGTAACCAGTACTATTGAATCATGAAGCAGCAAATGTTGAGCTAACAGCGCATTAATTTTAGATTCTTATTAGTCAAGATAGTAGGCTCCCTTTTCACCAGTATAATGAAAAGGGAGTTTTCTTTTGACGCAAGTTTGTTTCCAACGTTGCACATAACTATGGTAATTGCTACCATCTGCAATTATCATTTTAGGTTTGTTTTTAATGATTAAGCGTTCTAAATTAAGCTTCGGCGATTTGGTGAGCAAAATGTAGTCGCTAGGTAAGCTGTCATAAACACCCAAATTATCAATAATTAATATTGATTCACCTTTTTGTTTATATCGATTTTGCATTTTTTTGAAAACGGTTTTATGAAGGCGCTCAGCAATACTATATTCAGAAATAAGGTCTGTAGATATAAGGGTGTCGCTATATATTACTGTTAGCACAGACGCTTTTTGATGCAACAGTAAAGAGGTTTTAGTTTGATGCGCAATAACAAGCCTCTCATGTTGTTGAATTATAGGGTTTTTGTATGCGCGCCATAGTTGAAAGCTTATGATACATAAGAATACAAAGTATAGTCTTTTAAGACTAAATTTTGTTAGTGTTACTGTAGCGCCAATTAGTATGAGGTAGCTTATGACTAGCTCGGTTATGTCAAATGAGATTCCTCTAAATAGAAATACCTCTTGTTGGGCAACCCATTTAATAATGATATTCATAAATCCGATTAAACTATTATATCCAAATACTAAAAAATTAGGTAACAGATTTAAGGTAGCAAGTACAATTACTAAAATGCCTACTCCAAGAATGAGTCCTAAAAAAGGAACTACCAAAAGGTTTGAAATAAAGAACAACCCCGGAAATTGATGAAAATAGAACAAACTTATAGGTAAAACGCCCAATTGCGCTGCTATACTTACCGAGAATAACTGCCATATATTTTTTAAAATGCGGTTATTTGGTAACCATAGTCTTTGTAGTAAAGGATATAACCAAACTATTGCGATAACAGCAGCATAGCTCATTTGAAACCCAGCTTGTAAAAGTAGCATTGGATTAATTACGAGTAGTATAAAAAACATAGATAGCGCAAGAAGATTAAAAGTATTGCTTGGTCGATTTAAGTACAAGGCATAAGCTACAAATGAAAACATCGTAACTGCTCTAATTACTGAAGCTGAAAACCCTGATAAAAAGGCGAAGCACCAAAGTAGAACTGCAATAATGAGTAGTTTTAAGGTTTTACTCTTAAAAAGTTGTTCTAAAGGCTGAAGTAAAAATTGAAGCACTATTAAAATTATACCGATGTGTAGTCCAGAAACAGCGAGTATATGTACGGCACCTGCATTTATATAGTCGTTGTAGGTGTCCTCTGAAATGTCTTTCCGTTGCCCAAGTAGTAAGGCTTGTATTACGGCTAATTGTTCAGGTTCAAAATTTGCTTGTTTTAGTTTAGAGATGATGTTATTTCGTAGCGTTGCGGCCAGTCCAAATACGGTTTTAGATCTGTTTTTTAATAGTACATATTGTTTGCTCTTTAGTCGTAATTGATGATAAATACCTAAGTTTTTTAAATAGTTTCGATAATCAAATTGATATAAATTTAAAGGAGGTTTTATTGCTGTAAGAGCGGCATAGGTAACAAACTCATCATCTATCTTTAATTTTTTAGCTATGCTATTTTTAGATAAAATAAATAGAACTTTTCCATAGCTCGTGTTGTCGTCCATAGACATTACTTTTAACACATAGCGATCGGAATAGGAAGACGATTTTAAAACTTCATGAACTTTAAATCTCCAGGTATGTTTTACTTTAAATTGTTGACTGCTGTAATGGTTGGGGTGGTTTTTAGGACTCCATAGCGTAACTCCAAAGACACCAATACTAGTTATAGTAGCCAAGCAAATAAGTCCAAATGCAATCGATTTTCTAGAGTTGTGCTTTAAAAATACAAAACCTAAGGCGCTAATGAGGCTAAGACTAATTAATAAGGCATACTCAATTTTAAAATCAAAATTATGACCTATTAAAATACCCAATATTAAAAATAAGGTTAATTTAATAGGAATGAATTTAAGAATATGCATTGCGTAATTTCTTACACAAAAGGTACTAAAATATATCTTATATTTCTATTTATTTTTTAAGGCCATGTGGCTTCAAAGTTTTAAGTAAATGTCTTAAGCCTTATGGTTTAGCTATAGTATGCGTGTTGCTTTTATAAATGTAGAATTCCAGTAGGTTTCTCGCATTGATGATATAATAACCCCACGAGAGGATGATGAATGTATAAATTTAACTTCATTACCCTTTGTTGAAACCACCATTCCTACATGGTTAATACGTTTACCTCTTTTTTTAGTTTTAAAGAAAAGTAAATCACCTTTTTCAACTTTGTTTATTTTAATCCGTTTTCCTTCGTTGGCCATTACGTAAGAAACTCTAGGTATAGGAACATTGTGTTTGCGAAAAGAAACATATAGAAGGCCAGAGCAATCCATTCCCTTTTTTGTAGTTCCACCATATTTGTAGCGTGTTCCAGAGAAGCTTAAAGCAGTATTGATAATATTATCAGCTACTGTAAGTTTTGTTTTTTTTAATTCTTTGTTTGATGCTTTGCTCGATTCAGGTTTTGAACCCTTAACAGAAACAGATCTTTTTACGGAATTTTTACTTTGAGCAGTTCTTTTTTTTGCGCCACAGCTACAAATAAAAAGCAGTAATAAAAAATAAAGAGATTTTTGCATTAGTATAGCTAATTTCCATTTTAAGTTATACTGAATAAGCTAAATATTAGTTGCTTTCTTTTTAAAAAGAAAAAGTCAGCTTTCCTAAACTAGCATTTATTAGTGAATATAAATAGAATTCAAAAGTATAAAATTATAGAAAAGTTAAAACAATGATTACCGAATGATAATAAAACTTTCAGCTCAAAATGTTTTTGTCACGTTTAAAAAGGTTTGTTTTTAAGAGGTAGATTTTGAATTTAAAGACCCAGAATCACGGGTATTTTGTACAATGAGTTTAGCTGCCGTTGCACTAGCACCTGTACCTCCTAATTTTTCTTTTAGCAGCTTGTATGCTGCTATTTGTGATGAACGATGTGGTTCGCTAAGAATTTTTTCAAGTTCTAATTTTAAATTATTTGTGCTAAGTTCATTCTGAATTAATTCTTTCACTACTTCTTTTTTCATGATAAGATTTACCAAAGAAATGTACTCTAAAGTAATAATTCGCTTTGCTATATGATACGATAACCAATTCGCTTTATAGCACACCACTTGTGGCACATTAAACATAGCAGTTTCTAAGGTAGCCGTTCCGCTGGTAACCAAGGCAGCATGAGATACGCTAAGCAGATCATAGGTTTTGTTAGATACAAAAGCAACATTTGGGAGGGTTAAAAAGGTATTATAAAAATCTTTTTCTAAGCTCGGTGCCCCTGCTATTACAAATTGATAATCTTTAAAATAATGAGTTATCGATAGCATTAAATTAAGCATTTTTTGTACCTCTTGCTTTCGACTACCTGGCAAAAGAGCAATAATAGGTTTTTCTAGGTGTAGCTCGTTTATTTTACGAAATTTAAGAGGATCTGCAGCAGTACGGTTTGCAATAGCATCTAGAAGTGGATGACCAACAAAATGTACAGAAAAATTATGAGCCTCATAAAATTCTTTTTCAAAGGGAAGAATTACATACATGGCATCTATATCACGTTTTATTTTCTTAATTCGTCTTGCTCTAGATGCCCATACTTGTGGAGAAATGTAATAATTGGTTCTAAAATTTTGTTCTTTTGCCCATTTGGCAATTCGTAAATTAAACCCAGAGTAGTCTATAAATATGAGTGCATCAGGTTTAAAATCTGAGATATCATTTTTGCAAAATTTAATATTTTTAAAAATAGTAGCAAGGTTTAGAAGCACCTCTAAAAAACCCATAAATGCTAATGATTTGTAGTGCTTTACGAGAGTGCCTCCTGCTCGCTGCATTAAGTCGCCTCCCCAAAAGCGTATTTCTGCATGAGTATCTTCTGTACGCAGCGCCTTAATGAGGTTGGACCCGTGTAGGTCGCCAGATGCTTCTCCTGCGATTATATAGTATTTCATTTTTTAACTTCTACGGTCTTAGAATATTTTATAGAATAAGATGAGAAATGCAGTAAAAAGTGTCGCTATTAATACTCCTTTTGCCCTGTGGTCTCTTCTAATTCTTAAAAACAAGAAAAATGCGATAAGGTTTAAAATTGCACCTAAAGCTAGTAATGTACCTAAATGACCTTGCACAATAGCCGCTTCAAAAGATTCTCGAATACCTAAATTAGAAAACACCAGAACATATAAAAGTGTCCCCGTAATATTTGCAATTAGACCTACTGCAATACCTATTAAAAGTTCTTTTTTATGCATTTAATTTCCAGTTGTTAATTTGTTGTAATACGTGATGTGCGGTTAAATCAAATTGCGTGGGTACTACAGAAATATAGCCGTTAGCCAATGCCCACTCATCGGTGTCTTTTCCATCATCTAAAAGCTCAAACTCACCAGTAAGCCAATAATAGTCTTTACCCATGGGGTTAGTACGCTTGTCAAATTTCTCTTTCCAATTCGCACGTGCTTGGCGGCAAATTTTAATACCTTTGATTTTAGTTTCTTCTAATTTAGGAATATTTACATTAAGCACTACGTTATCGGGTATGCCATTGCTTATTGCCTTTGAAACAATATTGGTTATAGCCTTACCCGCTTGATCAAAATCAGCATTCCAAGAATAGTCACATAAAGAGAAGCCTATTGCTGGTATACCTTCAATTCCAGCTTCGATTGCGGCACTCATAGTACCAGAATAAACAACGTTTATTGACGAGTTTGAACCATGATTTATACCACTAACACAGATATCCGGTTTTCGGTCTAATATCTCTTGAAGCGCCATTTTTACACAATCTGCCGGAGTTCCGCTACAACTGTATTCTAAATCAGCTCCGTTTAGAGCATCAAGCTTCATTTTTTTTACATACAAAGCAGTATCTAAGGTGATGGCATGCCCTTTTCCCGATTGCGGGCTGTCTGGTGCAACTACCACTACCTCACCAATTTGTTTCATAAACCTAATTAAGGCTCGAAGACCAGGAGCGGTAATTCCGTCATCATTTGTTACAAGAATTAAAGGTTTCTTCACTTCATATAATTTTAATTACAAAAATACGTTTAAAATAAAATATAAGGCTAACGATAAGCGCAACAAAAAAAATAGGACGACAAGGTAAACTGGCATGGTTTTTTCAGTATCTTACACTTTATTACAACATAAAAGTATTAACTTCAATTTTAAAAGGCTTCAGGCCTTAAAAACTATTTATCAAATGCGTCTTATCTAAAATGTTTTGCCAGTCATACATTTTTTAACTCAAACACCAAGACAATAAAAACGCACACGAATGAAAAAGAATTTTGCCTACGGTTTATTTGCATTACTAATTGCGGTTGCATCTTGCAGTTTTACAAATAAAAAATTTGAAAACGATGACAAAGACAAATTATTAATTGATATTATTACCTACGTTTTGGCTAAGTTACATTATGAGCCAAAAAATATAGATGATGACTTCTCGGCACATGTTTTTGATGATTTTATTGGTGTAATTGATCCAACAAAGCGTTATTTTTTGGCTTCGGACATTGCTGAATTTGAAGCTCAAAAATTTCAAATAGATGATCAAATTCAAAACACAGATATTACTTTTTTTAATTTGGTTTACGATCGCTTGATACAGCGAATGGCCGAAGCTGAAGTTATTTACAAAGAAGTTTTGGCAGAGCCTTTTGATTATTCTAAAGATGAAACTATTGACATTAAATATGATGACATGAGTTTTGTGGCTTCAAGGTCTGATTTAAAAGACCGTTGGAGGAAACAATTAAAATATGCAACCCTAAATACCTATGATGGAAAGGTGTCTCATCATGATGAAGATGAAGAAACTGCAAAAGCTCATGGCCACGAGATAAATGAGAAGCATTTAACTCCTGCTGAAGCAGAAGAATCTGCAAGACTATCTACAAAGAAAACTTTAGATGAATATTTCGATTTTGTTGCCGATTTGCAACGAAAAGACTGGTTTGTTCAGTACATAAACACCATTGTTGATGAGTTTGACCCGCATACCTTTTATTTTGCGCCAGAAGAAAAAGAGAAATTTGATACCAGTATGTCTGGTAAATTTGAGGGTATTGGAGCGAGATTGACAAAAAAACCTGAAGGCGCTAAAATTGTTAGTATTATTTCGGGCGGACCAGTTTGGAGAGACGCCAGAATAGAAGTGGGCGATTTAATTGTAAAAGTAGGTCAAGAAGGTGAAGAACCTGTAGATATTGTAGGAATGCGCCTAGCAGATGCTATAAAAATGATTAAAGGAGCCCAAGGAACTAAAGTAAATTTAACAGTTCGAAAAATTGATGGTTCCTATGAAGTTGTAACACTTACAAGAGATGTGGTAGAACTAGAAGAATCTTTCGCGAAATCTGCTAAAGTTTTAGCAAAAGATCAAAAATTTGGTTTAATTAATCTTCCAAAATTTTATGTAGATTTTGAGGACTATAGCGAGCGAAATGCTGCTTCAGATGTGGCAAAAGAAGTAGAGCGTTTAAAACAAGAGGGTGTTGAAGGTTTAATTTTAGACCTTCGTGATAATGGAGGGGGATCCTTAAAAACAGTAGTTGAAATGGCTGGCCTTTTTATTAAAGAGGGACCAATTGTTCAAGTGCAGTCATCAGGTAAATCTAAAGATGTTTATGATGACAAAGATGAACGAATTCAATGGGATGGCCCATTAGTAATTTTGGTAAATGAGTTATCAGCTTCAGCCTCTGAAATTTTAGCAGCAGCTATGCAAGATTACAAAAGAGCGGTAGTAATAGGTAGTAAACAGACTTTTGGTAAAGGAACCGTTCAGAATGTTGTTGATTTGAATAATGTAGTTAGAAGTAGCGAAAATGGAGACATGGGAGCTTTAAAATTAACAACACAAAAATTCTATCGTATAAATGGAGGCTCAACACAATTAGAGGGTGTAAAAAGCGATGTAGTGGTGCCAGACCGATACAGCTATATAGAAATTGGAGAGAGAGATCAATCAAACCCATTAAAATGGGATAAAATTTCACCTGCAGATTATGAGGTTTGGACAGATTATATAGACTATGACGCAACAATAGCAAACAGCGCTGCCCGAATGGCCAAGAACCAGCAGATTAAACTAATTGAAGAAAATGCGAAATGGTTAAAGGCAATACAAGATGAAAATGTGATTTCTCTTAAATATGAGACCTATAAATTACATGAAGAAAAGCACAAAGAAAAATCAAAGTACTTTAAAAAAATGAGAGATTATGATTCGCATTTAACTTTTGAGTCTTTAAAGTACGAGAAAGAATTGTTTGTTAAAGATTCAGTTTTACGTGAAAAAAGAGATCGATGGCATATTAATCTGGCAAAAGACGTTTACGTTGAAGAGGCGGTAAACGTATTGCGAGATTTAAAGATGAATAACATGAAAAAATCAAAACTGGCTAGTGTAAAGGGTTAGAAGCGATTTTTTAAACTAATTGTGGCCGCTGTTGAAAAACAGCGGCCTTATTTTTGTGAGCACTTTTTTATAAATCAATTCGTGCAATAAAATGTATGCTAGACCCTACTGGTAATATAAAAATTTAAATCTTTTTTAAATTGATTTTACATCCACAGAGTAACATCTCAAAAAGAACTTTAGACTATCTGTAAATGATAGTTGGTTGTAAGTGAATCCAACTACATAGTCAAGCACATTTCATTTTGCTCGTTTCTCACAAAATAAACAGAGCTTACCTTTACTAAGCGCCAACTGAAAACAAAAATCAAAATTGAATAGGAATTTAAAATTATGTCCGTAAATTTATCCGTGTACGTAAAAACGTCCGTTAATAATATGGCTACAATTAACTTTTATTTAGACAAACCAGATAAAAAAGGGTTTGCACCAATTCATCTACGAATAAACTGTAACGGAAATCAAGTTAAGGTTTCTACGGGACAGAAAATAGAACCTAAAAACTTCAATAAATCCAAACAGGAAGCGATTGGGTTAAGTGTAGAATCTCACGAAATCAACCATTATTTAGATTTCCTAAGAGAACGAGCGGATGAACTTCTGCACCATTCTAACAAAAAAACCTTTGTAAAAGACGAAATAAAAAGAATATTGAACGAACACATCGAAAACTATAAAGAAAATAGCAATGTAAATATTGTAAAAGAACAAGTTGCACTTTATGGCAAACCATTCACTTTTGTTGATTTATTTGCTGGAGCTGGAGGTTTTAGCGAGGGATTCTTACAAGTTGAGCATAACAATAAATTCTTTGATTTCGTTGTTGCCAACGATATTAATGAAAATTGCGAATTAACTCACATTGTTCGTTACAATCACCAATTAGGTTTAGACGCAGAATTTCTTAAACAAGACATTACAGAACCAGATTTTTTAGACAATTTATTAGAAAAAATTGACGGTCGTCAAATTGATGTTGTCTGTGGTGGGCCACCTTGTCAAAGTTTCAGTCTTGCGGGAAAAAGAAAAAAATTTGACAAAAAAGATGATTTGTTCTCTCATTATTTAGAGGTAATTAAGGTCTTACAACCTAAATACTTCGTTATGGAAAATGTCAAGGGAATTTTGACTAAAGAAAAAGGCAAAATAAAAGAACTAATAATCAAAGAGATTAACTCTATTGTGGACATAAAAGAGATTCCATTACTAATCTCATTCATAAAAAAAATACGAGAAGAATCTAATTCCTTTCTTTTTGACAGTATTATAAAGCGAGTAGAACTAGAAAAACTATTTGAAAAAGATAAAGAAACTGGAAAAGCGGATTTCATCTCTTTTGTAGAAAATAGATTTAAAAAACTAACGCCAAAAATCGTAGATTATAAAACCAGTAAAACGGACAATAATATTAATACAATTCGCCATGGTTTTAACCTTTTGGCTAGAACAAAAGAATGGGAAAAGCTAAAACGGGATATTATAAAGGAAAAAGATTTTTGCAATATTGATAGCGACAATTTCGCTAATACTTTCACAGATTTCCTTACAGAAATCAGTTCTGAAAATGTAATTTCAAAAATTGAAGACGCTTTCAATATTCTAGAAGTATCAAGTTCTTATAGAAAAGATTGCGAAGACATTATTACAGCTTTGAAAATCTACACAACGTCTTTTGATGAATCTATTGGAATATTAAAATCACATTGTAATCAAAAACAAAATAAAGAGTTAGATTCCATTCTTGAAAGCATTAGACTTTACAAAATAGAGCAACCATTTGTTGCAAATGCATCAAATTATGGTGTTCCACAAAATAGAGAAAGAGTACTTTTTATAGGTTGTCGCAAGGACCAAAAATTTATTTCTAAAATTCCGGCAACAGTATCAGAAGAAGAAAAGGTTACCATTTTTGAAGCTTTGTATGACTTAGATTTCATAGGTAATAATCAAGAAGCCCATCGTTATGAATTGGTTGATATTTCAGCTCAATACAACGGAACAGCAAAGAAAATGGTTAAACTCTTGAAGAAACGCAGAGTTGATGGAAAGCCAATTTCAAAAGGGGGAAAGTCGTTTGCAGAATGGTCAAAAAAAGGTCGATTGATTGAACGTTTCAAACCTCAAACTAAACCATTCTATGTCAGGAACAGCGAGGCACTTGAAAATGGGGAAAAGTATTTCGACTTACTGAATAATCACAAAACAAGTAATCAAAACGAAACTGTTATTGAAAGGCTTGGTGTCATTTTAAAAAATGGTAGTTACAAAAAAGCACAACCAGAACTTGAAAAATTAAATCTTTCTACAAACAAAAGAAATTACAATGTTTTAAAGCCAGACGAACAAAGCTCTACCATAATGACCATTGCAGACGATTATATTCACTATAATTCGCCAAGGTCGTTAACAGTAAGAGAAATGGCCCGCTTACAATCGTTTGATGACTCTTTTGTATTTCAAGGAAAACGCTCAACTGGTGGAAATAACAGAAAAACAGAAGTGCCACAATACACTTTAGTAGGCAATGCTGTTCCACCTTTATTAGCAAGAGCAGTAGCAAGTGAAATTTTAAAACATATCAAGTGAGAAAGCTTACCGACGAAGAACAAGAAAAGATAAAGTTCTTGACTAAGAACCAAATTTCTCTTACTTTAATTGAACCAACCGAAACCGGATTGAAAAAATCCATTATGGATGCGACTGGTTCTGTTCGTAGTTATTTGAAAAGTAAAAACATTCACGATTATGAATTGCAGAATCAAGGTACAGAGAGTAAAGTTATGATTCCAACAATTATTCATACTGGTTTTAAGATTATAAAATCAAAAGCATCTCTATATCGTCCTTTAACTAAAAAAGGAGACCCAAGAATTTGGTTTTATGGTTTAACAAAAATTGCTGACCCTAACGATATTATTGGAATAACTTTCTTTGATAACCGATTTCAAGTTTTCAACTTAACAAAATTAAATATCAAAGAATTGATTAATTCTTCAATTCTAAATCCATTTCAAGAATTAATTAATGCAATCAATACGACAGAAAATGAGGTTGCTTACGAGCTTTTAGCTATGTTAAGGAAAATTGCGAATGCTGGCCCAATTCCTTCAATGGTTGACGCTGACACTTCGGTTGGAAGAACACTTGAAACAACTCTCGGAATTGATATTAATTCCTCTAAACAACCAGATTACAAAGGAATTGAGCTTAAATCATTTAGAAAAAGTAGAACAAATCGAAAAAATCTATTTGCACAAGTTCCAGATTGGAAATTGAGTAAATTTAAAAGTTCGGCAGAAATTCTTGATAATTTTGGCTACGAACGAGAAGAGGATTTTAAGCTGTATTGCACAGTTTCGGCAATTACGAGAAACTCGCAAGGATTGAACTTAAGAATCGATAGTGACATTAAACAATTGATTGAAAACTCAGATAAACCAGAGGTTGGCGATTTTGTGGTTTGGACGTTAGACAAACTTCATAATCGACTAAAGTCAAAACACAAAGAAACCTTTTGGGTAGAAGCCGAAAGTACCAGAATAAATGACCGAGAGCATTTTCAATATAAGTTGGTAGAACATACTAAAAAGCCAATCACTTCTCAATTTGATTTGTTAATTGAGCAAGGAATTATTACACTTGACCATTTAATCAAGCGAAATTCAAAAGGAAAGGTTGTCGAAAAAGGACCGTTATTTAAAATAAAACCGAAAGGAGTAGAATTACTGTTTCCGCCAAGCGAAAGTTATAATTTAATGACATAGCGGAATTGCCAACGCTGAAAGCTATACACATTTCCAGTCGCGCCTATACCAAAACTGTAAAAGAGTATGTCTTTGCTAACGTCAAGTATGTGGAAAAACGTTAGCTAGGTATCAATGTGTGTAAAATGTAGCTAGTAAAGGCTTTACCAAAGGTTTTTACTTTCTTATCAAGTTCGCCTAATTTTTAATTTGGTTATATTCAGAAAAAATTAAAAATATGGATCAGTTTTAATACGAAAGTAAGTATTCGTCAACTGCCTACTTTTCATATACCAGACCATTACCTAACAGTATAAACAGGGTTATAAAATTTATGGCTCAGTTCTTACTAGCTTCAACAATGCTTATATTTTTTGTACTCAGGGTTCTACTTCTTAATGTTGTGGTTTTAGTTTATCCGCATACATTTTTCTTAATTTGATAATTTTTGGAGTTATTACCGCACTACAATATCCTTGTGAGCTATTGTTATTATAATAATTTTGATGGTATTCTTCTGCACTATAAAAAGTTTCTGATGGGCTAAGCTCAGTTACTATGGGGTTTTCAAAATAAGGTGCTACTTCTTTTATAACTAGCTCAGCAGCTATTTTTTGAGCTTCACTATGGTAATAAATTACAGATCGGTATTGTGTGCCCACATCACCCCCTTGTCTATTTAATGTGGTTGGATCATGACTTGTCATAAAAATCACCAGCAAATCTTTATAAGATATGATATTAGTATCAAAGGTTACTTGAACTACCTCGGCATGACCGGTAAGACCAGAGCACACCTCTCTGTAGGTTGGCTTACCAGGTGCTGTTCCTCCGGTATAACCTGAAACTATTTTTTCAATTCCGTTTATCCGCTGTAAAACAGCTTCTATACACCAAAAGCATCCGCCGCCAATGGTTGCTAATTCTAGTTTTTTAGCCCTCATTTGTTGTTCTTTCTTTTTTATCTGTCGATTCAGGTTGTAATTGCATTGATTCAGAATTGATACAATATCTTAGACCGCTAGGTGGAGGTCCGTCAGGAAATATATGGCCTAAATGGGCATCGCAAGTATTACACATTACTTCTACTCGTACCATACCAAAGGAGCTGTCTTTTTTGTATTTAATTGCATTTTCTTTAATCGGTTGGGTAAAGCTAGGCCAACCCGTTCCAGACTCAAATTTTATACTCGAGTCAAATAAGGGTGCATCACAGCAAACACAGTTGTATTGTCCAGCTTTATGTATTCCGCAGAGGGCTCCAGAATTTGGAGCTTCTGTGCCGTTCTTTCTTGTTATTCTAAACTGTTCTGGACTTAATATTTTAAGCCATTCTTCTTCTGTTTTTTCAATCCTTTTATCCGGTATGGGGTTTTGAGAAACACTAAAATGAATAACATCTTTCCATGTAAGCATATAAGTTTTGTCTTTAAGTCTTAAATAATTGTTTGTGTTGTAAACTGCAAAAAATGCTAGTACAAATTAATCATAAACTAATTGATAAACACGAGATTTATGTCGAAATTTTATCTTCGTACTTACAAATGAATGTTGATGCAAATTCTTAAAATTGAAGTAACTTTGCGCTAATGGTGCACCTAAGATCTAAAAATACAAATAAACTTATTTACACCTCATTGCTCTTGGTTTGTGTAGTAGGTTTTTGGCTTTTCGATAATTTTTATACCCCTGATACGTATTCAGATGATGCTATTGTTGGCAATAGAACTACAATACCAGAATGGTTTTTGCCCAGTTCTACAACGGGTGATATAGTAGCTCATGAACATTTTATGTTATCGTATAATGAACCTTATGAACAAGCGGAGTGGGTGGCATATCTTTTAAAAAAAGAACATTTGAGTTATGATAATAGAAAGCGACCCTATTTTATCGAAGACCCAAAAGTAAGAACAAAATCGGCTGATTGGCGTAATTATAAAAGATCTGGATATGATCGAGGACACCTTTGTCCGGCAGGAGATAGGCGTTTCTCAAAACAAGCCTATAATGAAACTTTTTACACCAGCAATATAAGCCCTCAGCAAAGCGATTTTAATGCGGGTATATGGAATAGATTAGAACGGCTAGTTCGGCAATGGGCTAAAAAGTATGGTACTGTTTTCGTCGTTACGGGTGGAGTTTTAGGTGAAGGGTTGAACGAGATAGGGGTAGAGGATGTAGATGTGCCCAAATATTTTTATAAAATAGTAGCCCGTGGTAAGGCTAATGATCTAAAAGTTATTGGTTTTCTAATGCCAGCTAAAGAGAGTAGTAGACCTTTAGAACAATTTATTGTGCCCATTGATTCCATAGAAAAGGTAACCAAAATAAATTTTTTTAAGAACATCAAAAAAGAGCACGAGTCAAAACTTGAGCGAAAGGTAACAACAGAAAATTGGCAGCTTTAAGTAAAAGGTGTATTAAATGCCTTCTTTCATACGATTAGCATCAAGTTTAAGCATAATAAATAATAGGATGGTGAAAAAGAGTAGTCCTGATCCGCCATAGCTAAAAAAGGGTAGTGGAATACCTATTGTAGGCAGCAAACCTATTACCATGCCTATATTAATAAAGTAGTGTATAAAAAGAATAGAGATTACCCCATAGCCGTACATTCTGCCGAAAGGATTCTTTTGACGTTCTGATATATACACCAAACGTAAAAGAAGAAATGTAAAGAGTAATACTACAGAAGATGTTCCTAAAAAGCCCCATTCTTCCCCTACGGTACTAAAGATATAGTCTGTATGTTGCTCAGGTACAAAATCCCCTTTGGTTCGAGTGCCTTCTAAAAAACCTTTGCCGAAGATTCCGCCAGATTCAATTGCTTTTTCAGATTGATAGGTATTGTAGCCAATGGTTTTTCTAATTTTTTCAAGCTTTGCAGGATCTTTTTCTAAACGCAACCATAAGCTAAATCTATCGCGATGCCTTTGTTCAAAAACCTTATTAAAAACAAAATTCACAGATAATGAGAAAACAATAGCAACTACTGCTGCTACAATCATTGGGGTAACAGGCACTCTAAAACTTTTCTTTTTTAACAAAAGAACAAGAATAAGGGTTAGGGTAATAATAATACTCACCCAAGTAGGACCAAATATTAAGGTACATATAAATATAACTATTGCTAAAAGTACCAATCCTAAATAATAGATGGGTAAACCTTCTCTAAAGATGACAAAAACCATGGCGAAAAATACGAGGGCACTACCGGGGTCGGGTTGTGGTATAATCAGAATTGCAGGTATTAATACCACTAAGAAAGCATAGAGTTGATCTTTCTGGCGTTTTATATCTGTTTGTATGTCACTAAGATATTTTGCAAGTGCAAGTGCGGTTGCTACTTTAGCCAGTTCAGAGGGTTGAAGGTTAAAAAAACCTAAATCGTACCAAGAGGTAGCTCCAGCAATAGTTTTTCCGAAAACAAAGAGACCCAGTAGCAGTAGCATTGAAATAAGGTATAAAAGGCTAGAAAACCGTTCATAGAAACTTGCTTCAAGAGCTAACACCACTATAATAGTTAAAAAACTTACTCCAATAAAAAATAGTTGTTTGCCGTGTAATGTGCCAAAATCAAATATAGATTGGTCAGCTTCTGTAAAAGTGCTTGAATAGATATTAATCCATCCTATTAATAATAATGCAAAATAGATGAATACACTAAGCCAATCAATTCTTTGAAGTACACTTTTGCCAGCCATTTTTAATTATTTAGTGCTATTATCTGCTTTTGGCTTTTTAGCATGTTTGCTCCAGTCTCGTTCATTTATTTTGAATTTCTCACCGCTATATGGCTTGGCATATTCTGACTCTAATGTTCTTTCGAGCATTCGCTTTTCAAGATCTTTACGTGTAATTTTTCGTTTCAAATATTTTTCGATGAGTAGTGAAGCAATATGTCCAGCATATCTAGATCCATAGTATCCATTTTGAATATAAACTGCAATGGCTATTTTAGGATTGTCCACCGGTGCAAATGCAACAAATACAGAATTGTCGGTTAGTTGTGTTCTAACGCTATCAATAACCATATAATTTTCTACAGTTCCTGTTTTACCTGCAATTTGTATATCTGGTATCTTCACCCCTTTTGCGGTACCTAAATTATAAACGTCAGCCATACCTTGAATAACGGGCTCAAAATGTTCTTTGTCTATAGTCGTATACTTTGGTTTTGTAAAAGCAGGATTTGAAATGTCTTTTCCTTCTATTTTTTTTAAGATATGGGGTGTAAAATAATAGCCTCTGTTGGCGATGGCAGCGGTCATATTTGCGAGTTGTATTGGCGTTACATTAACTTCGCCTTGCCCAATGGCATTGGAGTAAGTTGTTGTTGCTGACCATCTTTTGTCACCTTCGCCATACCATTTGTTGTACATTTTTGTATTAGGTACAGACCCTCGTCTTCCGGTATGTAAGTCAGAACCTAAATAAGAACCTAGACCAAAACTTCTTACATGTTTTTCCCAGGCGTCCATTGCTTCTGCGTTAGATGAAAACTGTTCAAATATTTTTTTATAAACACCTACAAAATAGGCATTACATGATTCGTAAATACCGCTATTCAAATTACGAACACCACCACCGCAATGACAGCCTTTTTTTCTTCTACCAATATAAAACCCATGATGACAGGTAATAGTAGTGCTAGGGCTTATTGCGCCAACTTGCAAACCTATGAGTGCATTTATAGCTTTAAACGGTGATCCTGGACTTTTTTCAAATGAAATAGACCTATCAAAAGTGGGTTTTGATATTGAATCATAATGAAGTTTGCTATAGTTTTTGGATCTTTTTCTGCCAACTAATAGTGATGGGTCATAGGTAGGACCAGAAATCATAGTCAAAATTTCACCACTTGAAGGCTCTATGGCTACAATACCTCCCCATTTACCTTGCATTAGAAGTTCGCCATATTCTTGAAGTTCTTTGTCAATGGTGATATGAATTTCTTTCCCCTGTTCGGGTTCAACATCAAGAGCACCATCTTTATACTTTCCAATGTCGCGATTAAATCGGTCTTTTTGTATGTATTGTATTCCTTTTCTACCTCTTAAAGTATCTTCGTATACTTTTTCAACGCCCGTTCTGCCCGTTAATTCGCCCTGAACATAATTTTTGTTTTTGGCTAAATCTCGATCATTAACCTCACTGATATACCCTAATACGTTTGCTGCTGAATTGGTATCATAATAACGAAGTGATCTTTTTTGAATATAAAAGCCCGTGTATCTTCGCATTTTCTCTTGTAGTTTTGCATAATCTTCTTTAGATAGTTGATGCACTAAAACCGATGGCAGTCTAGGAGAATAAATTCGAGCACGTTTTAATTTTTTAATAAAATTTTCTTTAGTCATGCCAAGAAGTCCACAAAACTCAAGCGTGTCTAATGCTTTAACTTCTCTAGGGATAACCATTACGTCATATGCAGGGTCATTTCCTACTAATAGTTTCCCATATCTATCATAGATATATCCCCTTTCTGGGTAGTCATAAATAGCTTTAATAGCGGGGTCCTCCATTAATTGATCAGGAGAAAAACTAAAAATTTGCAAATAAGATAATCTACCGATAAAAGTGATACCGATTATTATGATTATTGAAGAAAGAAGTACTTTTTTCATTATTTTTTTTCGATACTAAAGAGTGAGCTAAACAGTAAACAAAAAAATAAAGTGGCTAAGGTCATCGCTACTGCTTTTTTAAAGATAAGCAGAATGTTATCAAAACTAAAAATTTCTACGGTAAAGAAAATTAAGTGATGTATTACAATTAATAACGCTAAAAAAGTGAATTGTTGTACCTGTGTTGCGCTACTTAATTTAAAACTTTGAAATTCATAATTTACGCCAAATACAAAACGCATTATAGTAGGTCTCAAATAGGCAATGGTTATTGTTGCCATAGCATTAATGGCCATGGTATCTGAAAAAAAATCAACAAATAAGCCTAGTAAAAAGCTAAGTCCGATAAAAGTTGCTCTATGCTGTTTTACAGGGTACCAGTATATAAATAATACGTATACCATAGGGTTAATATACCCCAAGAAGTTGAGCCTATTAAAAATAAGAACCTGCACTAAAACAAGAAGTGTAAATCGAATAACATTTATGAAGTAGTAATTACTAATCATTTAAAATCGGTCTTTTGCTGTAATTCGAGTACTTCTTTACGGTTTAGATTATTAATAATATATACATTTTTTATGTTCGTCATATCATTGAACAAGGCAATATCAATACGCCAAAAACTTTTTGAATTGTCTAAATCAAATTTAGAGATGGTGCCAATAGGAATGTTTTCAGGAAAAATACTACTCATTCCGCCGGTAACAATGGTGTCACCTACCACTAATGGTACTAATCTTGGAATATCAACTAACTGAACGGTATAAAAGTTTTCTGTATTCCAAACCAAAGAGCCAAAATGGTTTGTGTTTTTCAGTTTTGCATTAATATTAGATTTTTCGTTTAAAATGCTTTGTACGGTTGCATTATGATTTGAAACGTTTTCTATAATCCCTAAAATGCCTTCTGAAGTAATTACACCCATATCTGATAATACACTATCTTTTTTGCCCTTGTTTATTGTTATGTAATTACGAGGATGGGCAAAGCTATTTTTTATAACCTCTGCTGAAGTAATGGTATAGCTTAATTGCGAAGTATCTAGCTCAACAATTCGGGTGTTTTTCTTATTAAATAATAATGACCTTAATCTTGTATTTTCTTTAACCAGTTTTTTATTTTCCTTTTCTAGATTAAAATAGGAGCTAAGGTTATGTGAAGTTTTATAGATGTTACCTGTAAACCAACTCGCCGAATTAAAGAAGCTAGATTGATGATAGGAGTGAGATTGTATAGTAAAACCAATAGATACCAACATCAGAAAGACATAGAGAAGAAAATTCTTATATCTTAAAACAAAGTTGATAATCTGCTGCATGCACTTTAGGCTTTATGTAGCCTTAAACGCTTAAAGGCTAGAATAAAAGAAAAATTTAAAAATTAGATGTTTTTGAATTAAAGGACTTATTTAATTAAGATACTTTTATATCGGTCTAAATTCTTTAAAGCAATGCCAGTGCCTCGCACTACTGCTCTTAATGGGTCTTCTGCAATATAAACTGGTAAATCGGTTTTTTGTGATAGCCGCCTGTCTAATCCTCGAAGCATTGATCCTCCACCGGCAAGATAAATACCTGTGTTATATATGTCAGCTGCTAATTCTGGCGGGGTTTGCGATAAAGTTTCCATAACCGCATCTTCTACACGTAATATAGATTTGTCTAATGCTTTTGCTATTTCTCTGTATGAAATTTGAACTTGTTTCGGTTTACCGGTAAGTAAATCACGACCTTGAACTGATTTCTCGTCTGGGGGTGTCTGTAAATCTTCGGTTGCAGAACCAATTTCTATTTTGATATTTTCTGCGGTACTTTCTCCAACGTATAAATTGTGTTGCGTACGCATGTAATAAATAATATCATTGGTGAAAACATCACCTGCAATTTTTACAGATTTGTCACATACAATACCACCTAAGGCGATTACTGCAATCTCAGTTGTACCACCACCTATGTCAACAATCATGTTTCCTTTTGGCTGCATAATATCTAATCCAATACCAATAGCTGCTGCCATAGGTTCATGAATTAGGTATACTTCTTTGCCGTTTACACGTTCTGCAGATTCTTTTACCGCTCTCATTTCTACCTCGGTTATACCTGAAGGAATACATATAACCATACGTAGCGCGGGTGGAAACCATTTCTTCTTTAGCGCAGGAATGTTTTTTATAAACATATTGATCATCTTTTCAGATGCATCAAAATCTGCTATTACACCATCTTTAAGAGGGCGAATGGTTTTTATATTTTCATGTGTTTTTCCTTGCATCATATTGGCTTCTTTGCCAACTGCAATGATTTTGCCAGAAATACGATCTCGGGCAACGATAGAAGGACTGTCTACAACGACTTTGTCCATGTGTATTATTAGAGTGTTCGCAGTACCTAAGTCAATTGCGATTTCCTCTGTTAAGAAATCAAAAAATCCCATTGTTAATTCGTTTGATTATGTTTCGTGTATGCGTGGGGTGCATTTCATCGTCAAAAGTAGTAAATTAACCTGCTATTTAGTGCTTTATGTTGTGAATTTAGCGGTTCTTGTCGTCAAACGCCCAACTCTTGAAGCTTACGAGGCTAAAAACTATTGGTTTAGTGTTTTTTAATGCTTAAAATGACGTGTGCCTGTCATTACCATTGCAACATTATTAGCATTACAATAATCAATACTAAGTTGATCTTTTATAGATCCACCAGGTTGAATGACTGCCGAAATTCCGCTTTTTTCTGCAATTTCTACACAATCAGGAAATGGAAAAAAAGCATCACTTGCCATAACAGCACCGTCTAAATTAAAATTAAATGATTTTGCTTTATGGATAGCTTGGTTTAAGGCATCCACCCGAGAGGTTTGGCCGGTACCACTAGCACAAAGTTGTTTATTTTTAGCAAGAACAATTGTATTTGATTTAGTGTGTTTGCATAATTTAGAGGCAAATATAAGATCTTCAATTTCTTTTTCAGAGGGCGATTTGGTGGTTACCGTTTTTAAATCGTTAATGGTATCGGTCTTATGATCTTTTTCTTGTAGCAGCATTCCGTTTAAACATGTTCTAATATTCATTTTAGGCATGTCTACGTTGTTCTGAACTAAAATGATACGATTTTTCTTTCCTTTTAGTATGGTTAAAGCTTCAGTAGCATAGCTTGGTGCAATAACTACTTCGCAAAATAGTTTGTGAATTTCTTCTGCTGTTGCCTTGTCAATTTCTTTGTTGCTAATTAATACACCGCCAAAAGCAGAAATAGGGTCTCCAGCGAGCGCATCTATATAGGCTTTTTGTAAACTTTCTCTTTGGGCTAACCCACAAGCATTATTGTGTTTTAATATGGCGAATGTAGGTTCATCATTTTTAAATTCGAGCATTAAATTAACCGCAGCATCAACATCCAAAAGGTTATTGTACGAAAGTTCTTTACCGTGTAGTTGAGAGAACATGGCATCAAAATCACCAAAGAAGAACCCTTTTTGATGTGGGTTTTCACCATATCTAAGCGCTTTTCCGTTTGTTTCACTCAGTTTTAATGCTGCTATGCTGTTATTGGCATTAAAATAGTTAAAAATAGAGGTGTCGTAATGTGAAGAAACATTGAAGGATTTTGTAGCAAAACGTTTTCTATCTTCTAAAGTGGTGCTTCCGTTTCCTGTGGTAATTAGCTCTAAAACCTCTTCGTAATCTTCCATTGAAGATACGCAGAGTACATCTTTGAAATTTTTAGCTGCAGCACGAATTAAAGAAATACCACCAATATCAATTTTTTCTATAATATCTTCTTCAGAAGCTCCGCTGGCAACTGTTTTTTCAAAAGGGTATAAATCAACGATTACAATATCTAATTGTGGAATGTCAAATTCCGCTAGCTGTGCAATATCACCATCGTGGTCTTGGCGGTTTAAAATACCTCCAAAAACCTTGGGGTGCAAGGTTTTTACACGACCACCCAAAATTGAGGGGTAGCTGGTAACCTCTTCAACAGGTATTACATCAATACCTAAATTGGTTATAAATTTTTCTGTTCCACCGGTAGAATAGATAGTAATACCGAGTTCTTTGAATTTTTGAACAAGAGGTTCAAGACCGTCTTTATGAAATACTGATATTAATGCTGAAGTAGCTTTTTTAGTGCTCATTTTTTGCGTGCTAAAGGTTAGGAGTATTAAGCAAGCAAAATTACTTTTTTTGAAAGGAACATATACGTCAGGTTATCAACAATAGGGCTAAAGTTTTGAACGGTTTAGTCTAAAATTTTAGCAACTTGTAAATTTATGAATTCTAAAAACCTTTCATCGGCTTGGGTAAAAGGATCAGCCGAATTCGAATCAATATCAATTTGCCCTATGTTTACTCCGTTTTTAAATAACGGAATAACAATTTCAGCTTTTACAGTAATACTGCATGCGATATAGTTATCTTGTGCTTTTACATCAGGCACTACAAAATTTTGATTAGAAACTGCTACTTGTCCACAGATGCCTTTACCAAACGGAATGATAACATGATCTGTAGGTTCGCCTGCATATGGGCCTAATTTCAACTCTTCTTTGTTGCCGTTCTTAAAATAAAACCCTACCCAGTCATAATAAGAAATATTGTTTTTTAGTAGTTCGCAAACCTGTTGTAGGCGATCAATTATACCAAGAGTACGATCTTCTAAAATGGCAAGCGCTTCGAGCTGTAATTTATCAAACATAGTCGTTAAATTTTCTCAAAAATAGTTGTTTGTAGCGTTGTTGGCAAAACTTAAAAATATAATTTTAGAGCATGGATATTAAAAACAAAGCAAAATAAAAGGGATGTCTATTTCTAGACATCCCTTTTTAAATTATTTTAAAACTATTCGTTAGGGTTGAATTTTCACATCAAACGTAATGAAGTCAGAAGTACGAAAACCAGCCTGAAGTTCAGTAATCTTAATTAAACCTTTTTTGCCATAGTTATCAACAAACTCGATAACATCGCCAACACCAAGGTCTGTTATTTTTTGATTTCCTGAACTGGTAATATCATTTAAATCACCCGACATAGAAACGGCATTGAACTCAGCTTCTGTCATCGTAGATAAATTGAAGAACATATTATTTAAGGTTTCATTTTCAGAATCGTCTTCATTTTCGTCTGGTTCAAGCCCCATAACGTCAAAGCCAAAAGAGGTATTGTACTGATTAGTTGAAGCAAAAGAAGCATTTTCACCGGCAGATACTCCAGAAGCGCCATAGTAGTAACCAAAATCCCAAAAAGCTCTAAATTCAGCTCCTGTATTTATTTTGTAAACTGTTTCATTTAAAAGCGAAAAGAACGTTTCTGTGCTTCCATCTTGGGCAGGGGCAAATAGCTTAACATTTGTAAATTCTCTAACTGCCGCCGCTGGGTTAGCTCCGGTACCTACTGTAACGGTAATTGTACCTGCACCTAAAGCTAATCTTTTATTGACGTCTCTAAAATCACCTTTGCCTCGAGTGGTCCAAAAAGAGTAAACAATTGAACCATTTTCAATATTTGGTACGGGTAAGTTAAATGTAAAATCTATAGCATTTCTAGTTGCGCCATCTAAATCTATTGAACCGTCGTTGTTTAAGACTTTATCTAAGTCATCGCTATTCAATTCAAAATTATTGAATGGCATATCTCCTGCGCCTGAGATATTTTGTGTGATGTACAATCGACGTTGCGTTGTTTCATCTGAGGTAAATATAATTCTTCCTGGCACCGTTGTACCAACTTCGCCAGTTGCCGTCGCTTCTGTAATATTTGTAGAAGGATCGGCTTCGCTAAATCTTAATGTGGCTACTTCTGTTTCTTCTGTGCCTTCGCCTCCTTCTGGCGTTTCAAAACCGGTGTTGTCATCTGAATTACAGCCTATTGCAAGCAGTGTCATTGCAAAAATGATAAAGCTGGTTTTAAAATGGAGTTTCAAAATTCTTTTCATGATTAATTTTTTTGAGTTAAAATGTTATAAATAATCGACGAACTGTTTTACTTGTTAGTTCACTACCTTAACTTAAAAAATTGCATTCTAGTATATCTGAATCGCAAATTAATATAGTTAGCTTTAGGTTATTGCTTGTTAAAAGCCCTATAAATGTGGCTAAAAGCATATTTGTTTTGTGCTATTTTATGCTTTACTTAATCACTTTTGGATTAAAACATGCTACAGGTAGGTTTTTTTAATTTCTCTATTATAATATTTTGTATTTTTGATTTGTGAAAAATTTTGCGCTAAAAATAAGCTCTTTACTGATGGCAGTTTTGCTTTTACTTTCCACAACATCTTGGAAAGTTGAAAAGCATTATTGCATGGGTCGCTTAATGGACGTTGCTTGGTTTACTAAGGTTGATACGTGTGGCATGGATGGGTCGCTTATCGAAGAAGAAGGTAGTAAACACATAAGCATAGGTTCTTGTTGCGATGATGAGGTATTTTTTGTTGATGGCCAAAAAGACTTGCATTTAGATTTTTCTAGTTTAGAGGTGTATCAACCTTTGTTTGTAGCAAATTTACATTTTACCTATCAAAAAGTAGGGGCGCTAAAAGCCCTTAAGCAAATTTCAAGAGAAGAATATCCGCCGCCACTACTCATTAAGGATATACAATTGCTTGATGAGGTGTTTTTAATATAAGTTTATTTTCATTCCGGTTTTATACGGGATCCTGTTTCTTTAAATCTAAACGGATTTAGAAACAAAAGTTCCATTTAAAAGTGTAATTCGATTTCTCAAGGGAAATGAAAATATATTACTTACCATGAAAAATACATATCAAATAACAGGCATGACTTGTAATGGATGCGTTTCGTCTGTTAAAAGAGCTTTACTTGAAATTGACGGTGTCGAAGATGTTAAAATTAGTTTAGAGAAATCAGAAGCTGAAATATCTTTCTCTAGTCACACTCCACTAACGAATATTAAGTCAGTTTTAAAACCAAAGTATACAATTTCTGAAAAACCAAGAACCTCTGTAGAGATAACTACAATACCTACAGAAAAGTCTAAAATTGAACAGCTAAAGCCCTTATTTCTTATTTTTTTATACTTATTTGGAGCGGTTTTTTTATTAAACGCTAAAGACCGTATTGTATCAGAAGCGATGCTTGATTTTATGGGTCTTTTTTATGTTGTTTTTAGCTTTTTTAAGTTTTTAGATTTAAAGGGGTTTCCAGATAGTTTTAGAATGTATGACCCTCTAGCGAAAATTTTTCCTATCTACGGTTGGTTGTATCCTTTTATCGAATTGATTCTTGGAATTTTATTTTTAATGCGATTTCAAATTACAACGGCGCTTGTGGTTACGATTGTAATTTTAGGCCTAACCACAATTGGCGTAAGCAAAGCTTTATTTGCTAAAAAAAGTATTCGCTGTGCTTGTTTAGGAACAGCCTTAAAACTGCCTATGACCGAGGCAACTTTTATTGAAAATGCTATTATGCTTGTTATGGCAGTTATTCTATTAGTACAAACGATAATGGCTTAGCCAAAAATTAGAGGTTTTTTTCATTTAATCATAATATCATGAAGTTATATATACGTATATTAATATGCTTGCTACCTTTTGCAGCTATATCACAAGATATAGTGGAGGGTATTATTACAGAAGCTAATCAAAACAATAAAAAAATAGGTCTTGCTGGGGCCAATGTGTACTGGTTAAATTCGCAAATAGGTACAATTACAAACAATGAAGGCTTTTTTAGCATTCCATTCTCTAAGAACCATAATAAATTAATCATAAGTTATGTGGGTTTTAAATCTGATACCATTAAAATTAATGGGCCTAAGAAGATAAATCATACCTTACAACCCAGCTCCGAATTAGATGAGGTGGTGGTGCAAAAGAAGCGCGACGCTGTTCAAAAAGCATATTTAACCCCTCAAAATGTAATAACGGTCAATAGCGCCGAATTGTTGAAAGCTGCTTGTTGCAATCTTTCAGAGAGTTTTGAAACAAACCCAGCCATAGATGTTAATTTTTCAGATGCCCTAACGGGGACCAAACAAATACAAATGTTGGGTCTTACTAGCCCGTATTTACTAATTACACAAGAGAATATACCCATGGTACGTGGTGCATCACAAGCGTTTGGTTTAACTTTTACGCCTGGTACTTGGGTAGAAAGTATACAGATTACAAAGGGTGCAGGTAGTGTTGTAAATGGCTATGAGAGTATTTCGGGTCAAATAAATGCAGAGCTAGTAAAACCATTTACAGATCATCAGTTCTTCGTAAATGGTTATTATAATAAAAATGGTCGTTTGGAAATAAATACGCATTTAAATCACAAAATCGACGATAGGTGGAGTACTGGTTTGTACGTTCATGGTAATGCAAGAACACAAAAAGAAGATAATAATGAAGATGGTTTTTTAGATGCCCCATTGGCTAATCAAATTAATATTATGAGTCGGTGGCAGTATCAAAATGTACAAGCAGGCTGGGTTAGCTTTTTAAATATTCGTTTTTTAAACGATGAAAAGCAAGTAGGTCAAGTTAACTTTGATCCAGACGCCATTAATGCAATACGAGGCTTTAATCCTGCGAATGGCTTTACTGGAGGTGAAATTTGGGGTAGTGAAATAGCTACAAAAAGGTTTGATACGTCGGTAAAATTAGGTTATGTTTTTCCAGAATTACCCTATCAAAGCTTTGGTTTTCAAGCTTCGTATAGTCATCACGATCAAGAATCTTATTTTGGGGTTAAAAGGTATAATATCATGCATAAAAGTATATACTCGAACCTCATTTTTAATTCAATTTTAGGTAATACTAAAAATAAGTTTAAAACAGGGCTTACTTTTGCTTTCGACGGATACCAAGAGCTTGTAAATACATTCGATTATTCTAGAGATGACGCCTCTGTTGGAGGGTTCTTCGAATATAGTTTTGATGATTTAGAAAAAGTTAGCTTAACTGCTGGGCTTCGAATAGATACTCATAACAGACTAGGCACTTTTATTACTCCACGTCTGCACATTCGGTATTCACCTTGGGAAAAGGCAAGCTTACGGGCTTCTTTTGGAAGGGGAAAAAGAGCAGCAAATATTTTTGCTGAAAACCAGCAGTTATTTGCTAGTGTAAGGCAAATTCAAATTTCAAATGCAGATGGAGAGGTATATGGTTTAAACCCGGAAGACGCTTGGAATTTTGGTGCTAGTTTCTTGCAAGGCTTTAGGTTTTTAGACCGGCCTGGTAATGTAACTATAGATTTCTATAAAACAGACTTTAAAAATCAAATCGTTGTTGATTGGGAGAATCCTAGATTGATAAAGTTTTACAATTTAGAAGGTACAAGTACTGCTAGTAGTGTTCAATTTGAGGTAAATCACGAAATACTTCCAAATTTAGAATTAAGAACGGCTTACAAGTTTTATGATGTAAATACCGATTACCAATCTGAAAACCTTCAAAAGCCACTACAGGCTCAACATCGTTTTTTTCTAAATATGGGTTTCGAAACTGTACCTAAAGAAAACGGGTCATTATGGCGTTTTGACTATACTTTGCATACCGTAGGCGAGCAGCGACTTCCAAACACAGAGGTTAATCCACCACAATATCGCTTGCCCGGTTATTCTAAGGGCTACAGTTTAATGAATGCTCAAGTAACTAAAGTATTTTCAAAAAAATTCGAATTTTATGTTGGTGGTGAAAATTTGAGTAATTTTAAACAAAGTAATCCTGTTTTAGGGGCGGAAAATCCATTTGGCGCAAATTTTGATACCAGTATTATCTATGCACCTATAATGGGGAGAATGTTTTATGCTGGATTTAGATATAAACAATAATAATTAAAAGATAAATCATGAAAAAAGTAATTACAATGGTGGCTATTGTCTTTTTTGCTGCCGCTTCTTTTGCACAAGAAAAGAATAAAAAGATGACTATGGAGGTTGATGGTAAATGTGAAATGTGTAAAATGCGCATTGAAACCGCAGCTTTAAAAGTAAAGGGAGTAAAGTATGCCTTGTGGGATATACCATCTCGCCAGCTTTCATTAATTGTAGACGAGCGCAAGACAGACCCTATGAAAATCAAAACGGCTTTAGTAAGTGTGGGGCATGATACTAAAGAGCTAAAAGCTACCGAAGAGGCTTATGCAAGTGTACACCCTTGTTGTAAGTATAGAGAAAACAATACTGACGATAGCGATGAACACAAAAAGAAGTAGTTGTCTGTTTTTTACTTCTTAGGAGTAGCTTATAACGATAAGGTTTGAACTTCAGAAATAAGCGTGCCATTCGCTGAAATACCTTCGATAAATATTTTCACAGAATTAAGATTAAAATTCGGAAATTTGAAACTCGCATTTCCATTTGTGTTAACATTTATATTAGGTTCCCAATGCACAGTTCCAAACTCCAAAAAATCTTCACTATTATTTGATGAATATTTTGGGTTATAAAATTTATCTGGTTTACCTCGGTCATCATAAACATCGTAGTATAGATTGGTAGGTTGCACAAAGGGTTTGTCCTTGTTGTGATCATAAATATATGCTTTAAACCAAATTTTTTCGTTTCTGAAAAATGCAGTTTTATTTAGATGTAGGTGAATACTTTGTCTTGGTAATTCAAAGTATTTTGAATAAGAGTGTTTAAGTGATAGGATATCTTGATGCTAAGGGCAAGAAGGGATATAAATTAAATTCAAGATTAAAATAAGAATCACCTATTTTTTATTCATAACTCGTCTCTGAAAGCAAACATATACCCTTAAAGTTACAAAAAAGTATAAAAAAAAACGTCATAACTTTAAAGTTATGACGTTTTTAAGAATTATTGTAATTGTATCATTACATCATGCCTGGCATTCCGCCACCACCTGGCATCGGTGGCATAGCAGGAGCATCTTCTTTAATATCAGTTAAAGCACATTCAGTAGTTAAGATCATACCGGAAACAGAAGCGGCATTTTCTAAAGCTACACGTGTAACTTTCTTAGGATCGATAATACCTGCTTTTAACATTTCAACGTACTTTTCAGATTTAGCATCATAACCAAAGTCTGATTTACCGTCTAAAATTTTTGCTACAACAACAGAACCTTCTCCACCAGCATTTTCTACAATAGTTCTTATTGGAGATTCAATAGCTCTTGCAACAATTTGCAAACCAGTTTCTTCATCGGCATTTTCAACTGTTACTTTAGAGAGAACAGATTTAGCTCTTACCAAAGCAACACCACCACCAGCAACAATACCTTCTTCAACAGCAGCTCTTGTGGCGTGTAAGGCATCATCAACTCTATCTTTTTTCTCTTTCATTTCAACTTCAGAAGCAGCGCCTACATAAAGTACAGCAACACCACCAGCCAGTTTAGCTAATCGCTCTTGAAGTTTTTCTTTGTCATAGTCAGAAGTTGTAGTCTCAATTTGAGCTTTAATTTGTGCAACTCTGCTCTTAATAGTTTTGGCAACGCCACCACCGTTTACGATAGTAGTATTGTCTTTGTCGATTGTAATTTTTTCACAGGTACCTAACATATCAAGAGAAGCATTATCAAGAGAGAAACCTCTTTCTTCAGAGATAACGGTACCACCAGTAAGAATGGCGATATCTTCTAACATAGCTTTTCTTCGGTCTCCAAATCCTGGTGCTTTAACAGCAGCTATTTTTAAAGAACCTCTTAGTTTGTTTACTACTAAAGTTGCCAAAGCCTCACCATCTACATCCTCTGCGATGATTAATAATGGCTTTCCTGATTGGGCAACAGGCTCTAAAACAGGTAGCAAATCTTTCATTGAAGATATTTTCTTGTCGAATAACAAGATATACGGACTTTCTAAATCAGAAGTCATCTTCTCAGAATCGGTTACAAAGTAAGGAGATAAATATCCTCTGTCAAATTGCATACCTTCTACAACGTCAACATAAGTGTCAGTACCTTTAGCTTCTTCAACAGTAATAACACCTTCTTTGCCAACTTTACCGAAAGCTTGTGCAATTAAATCTCCAATAGTTTCGTCATTGTTTGCAGAGATCGCAGCAACTTGTTTAATTTTTTCAGAAGAGTCACCTACTTTTTTAGCTTGTTTTGCTAAATTTTCTACAATAGCTTCAACTGCCTTGTCGATACCTCTTTTTAAATCCATAGGGTTTGCACCAGCAGCAACGTTTTTTAATCCTTCTTTTACAATAGACTGTGCTAAAACTGTTGCCGTAGTTGTTCCGTCACCTGCTAGATCATTGGTTTTAGAAGCAACCTCTTTTACCATTTGAGCTCCCATATTTTCTAATGGATCAGCTAATTCTATTTCTTTTGCAACGGTAACACCATCTTTAGTTACTTGTGGTGCGCCAAAAGATTTGCTAATAATTACGTTTCTTCCTTTGGGGCCTAAGGTTACTTTTACTGCGTTGGCTAAGGCATCTACACCTCTTCTTAAACCATCGCGAGCTTCAATCTCAAACTTTATATCTTTTGCCATAATTAATTATAATTTTGTTTTTAATCCTCATTAAAATGAGAATTTTTCTAATTCTTGTAAATAGTTATTTTGTAAAATTTCTTGAATGCAGAAATAACAAAAAGGTTTTAGATGATTGCAAGAATATCGCTCTCACGCATCATTAAAAAGTCGGTGCCTTCAAGCTTTAATTCAGTTCCGGCATATTTACCGTAAAGAACTGTATCGCCAACCTTTACGGTAACGTTTTCATCTTTGGTACCAGGACCAACCGCTACTACTTTTCCTTTTTGTGGTTTCTCTTTTGCAGTGTCTGGTATGTATATGCCAGATGCAGTTTTTGTTTCAGCTGCCATAGGCTCAATAAGAACTCTATCTGCCAATGGTTTAATGCTAATTTTAGCCATAGTATTAAAATTTTAAATATGATTTATTATGATGGTCTACTTTAGACAGAAATTATGCCAACTGTTAGAAACTGACATTTTGTGAAAATAAAAATGCCAGCTTGTCATTAAGCTGGCATTTGATATTTTTCGTAAAAAAAAATTAGATACTATCTTTTGTTGTAGTTGATTCTTTCATAGGTTCGTCGGGAAGAACTTCTTCGGGACTTTCACTTTCTGGTAGTACTTCTTCTACATCTCCACCATTTAATAATTTTGAGTCTGATGATTCACTTCTTAATGCAAAGTTAGAAGCTAAAATTAATACGACTAAGAACGCCGCTAAAATCCATGTGCTTTTGTCTAAAAAGTCACCCGTTTTTTTAACACCACCTACTACTTGGCTTCCACCCCCACCGAAAGATGAGGATAATCCTCCTCCTTTAGGGTTTTGAACCATTACCACGAGTACTAATAATAAGCAAACGAGGACGATGAGAACTAAAAAAATCAAAAATTGTGTAGTCATTACTAGCTATTTTCTTGTTGAATTTTTTCTACCGATTTAATTCGGTCTGCAAAGAAACCACTTTTTTCTGGATATTTCAAACTTAAAATGCGATAGGCTTGTATCGCATTTTTATATTTTTTTTGTTCTAAATATACCTTTGCCAAAGTCTCTGTCATGAGTTCTTTGTCTTCAAATTTCGCAGACTCCTTTGTGTTTACTTTGAAATTAGTGTTTTGATTGGGCACTATCTTTGGTCGATCTGAGATAAACTTGTCAATTAGTGCTAGTTTTTTTTGTTTAAGAACCTTTTTTTCTAATTCAAAATCTGAAGAATCATTTTCATGTTTACTTTCATTTTTTCGATCAATGGTACTGGCAGAAGCCACTTTTAGCCATTCGGCAAATGAATATTTTTCTTTTTTGGTAAAGGCTATGGGTTGCCCGAGTTTTAAATCTTGAGCTTCTTCGTTTTGTGTTTTAATATGTTCTTCTTTCGCTAACGATAACTCTGCATTTGCCTTTTGATCAGTTGCTTCAGGGTTTTGTTTAGGTACTGTTGTAAATGATTTTTTTGTTGGTATTTTTTGTGGCTCACTACCTTTTAAAGGTGTTTTGGTTTCTTCATGTGAAAGAAGTGTTTTTTTGGTTACCTCGGTGGTGTTTTTAGTAAGCGTATTGGCGATAGTGTTTTGTAAAAATTCTTGAGATGTAATAAAGTCGAAGAGAATATCTCTGTCTGTTGTGTGAGCTGCAGCAATTTTTAACGCATTGTTGTATTTAAAACTATTAAGATTTTTTAACCCCTTTAAATGTAATGCCCTTGCAGCTTGAAAATATGGGAATTCGGACAATATATCTGATAGTTGATTAGTCTGATCAGAAGAAATAACCTCATTCGGGTTTTGAAGTAAATAGGTAAAATCTCTTACATTCATTTTTTGATGCTAAAAGCTACGGTGAAAGTACTTAATAAAATGTGTTTTTTTAAATTACTTTTAAGCTAGCGCAGTTTGGTTAACTTTTTAATCGTTTTTTTTACCAATCTGCCAATGAGGCATTAAAAATATCTTGGGTAATGCGTTCAAAAATAATCTCATGTGCTGTTGTTTTTACTGATGATAATTGCAAATTTGCATCATAATCATAGAAAAAAGAAAAGCGCTGCTCAAAATCTTTAGAGCCGTCATCCACTGTATTGTTTGTAAAACGTACCTGTACTGCTATAGAAAGTCTGTTTTGAGCTGCTGTTTGTTGTGCTGTAGCGCTCATAGGTGAGATTCGATATTCAACGATTTCACCTTCGTATAGTAGGTCGAATTTGCCGTTATTTACAAGGTCTAAACTAGTCTGGTTTTGTATACGATCTTGAAGCGCACGGGTAAAATCACGATCCATACCAGGTTCAAAAGTAGAGCCAGGGGTTTGTGAAGCATAATTTTGAAAAAGGTTTACTTGAAACGTTTTTGCCGCGCCAACATCACCACCCGTAAAATTATATATGCCGCAAGAATAACTACTCAAGCAGATGATTAGGGTTAAGGCTATAATTTTTATTTTATGCACTAGATTTTATTTTTAGTTTATCAAAGAAACTATAAAATGTATTGAAGTGCAAAGGTTTTTGGCAAAGCTTAACACTCATCTCGAGTAACTTAGCGTCTTTGATTTTTATCAAGATTTGTTTAAAGATCGTATTGCTTAATTTTTCGATACAACGTTCGTTCTGAGATACCGAGTTCAGCGGCTGCAATTTTTCGTTTGCCTCTATTTCTTTCTAAAGATTTTTTTATTAATTCGATCTCTTTTTCCTGTAAAGAGAGCGTTTCTTCTTCCTCTATCTCTTCAGCAAAATGGTATTTATCTTCTTGAATGGGTGTATGAACTACTGGTTCAATCCTAGTTTCAGGAAGTTGCAATACCTCCATTGAATTATTTTTGTCGGAGGTCTCATTTTTATTGTTTTCGCCATATATCTTGCGAATTAGATGCTCATTTTCTTCTTGTACTTTTTTAGAATCATTGTTGTTTAGTAATTCTAAGGTCAACTTCTTTAAATCGTTTAAATCGCCTTTCATGTCAAAAAGGACCTTGTATAAAATCTCTCTCTCATTGCTAAAATCGCCTTCTTTTTTTTCTCCACCTATTACAACGGGTAAACTTGAAGTACTAGCACTACTGGGTAGATAACCGTTTAATGTAAATTCTGAAATACTTCGATTTTCTTCAAGAACAGAAATTTGTTCTGCAATGTTTCGGAGTTGTCTTATATTACCTGGCCATCGATATTTAAGTAATAATTTGGCTGCTCCTTCTTCTAGTCGAATAGTTGGCATTTTATATTTCTGACCAAAATCTGAAGCAAATTTTCTAAATAATAGATGAATATCATCCCTTCTTTCACGTAGGGGAGGTATGTTAATTTCTACGGTACTCAAGCGATAATAAAGATCTTCTCTAAATTTTTCTTTTTTAATAGCCTCAAACATTTTAACGTTAGTTGCCGCAACAATACGTACATCAGTTTTCTGAACTTGAGAAGATCCAACTTTTAAGAATTCTCCGTTTTCTAGCACTCTAAGGAGTCTTACTTGTGTGGTTAAGGGCAGTTCGCCAACTTCATCTAAAAAAATTGTGCCGCCATTTGCGACTTCAAAATAGCCGCTTCTGGTAGATGTGGCGCCGGTAAAAGCTCCTTTTTCATGTCCAAAAAGCTCACTATCAATGGTACCCTCTGGAATAGCACCACAGTTTACCGCTATGTACTTTGCGTGTTTTCGATGCGAAAGTGAATGAATTATTTTTGGAATAGCTTCTTTTCCTACCCCACTTTCACCTGTTACGAGTACTGAAATATCAGTAGGAGCTACTTGAATCGATTTTTCAATGGCGCGGTTTAATTTAGGATTGTTGCCAATAATTTCAAACCGTTGTTTTATTGATTGAATACTTTCCATTTTTTTATTTTTTACGATACCCTAAGGCAGAACCTAAAAGTGTTGCAGAAGTACATTCGTTAATTTTTACCATGACAAAATCACCTACTTGGTAATGTTCTTTAGGAAAAACCACAACGGTATTCTGTGAATTTCTTCCCATCCAATGTGCTTCAGATTTTTTTGATGTGCCTTCGATAAGTACTTCTTCAATATTTCCTACATGAGCCAATGTTCTGTATTTGCAATGTTCTCTTTGCAGGGCAATAATTTCGGCAAGACGTCTTTGTTTTATTTCTTTTGGAACATCATCATCTAGTTTTCTAGCAGCCATCGTACCAGGGCGCTCTGAATATAAATACATGTACCCAAAATCATATTTAACGTATTCTAAGGCTGCTAAAGTGGCAAGGTGATCTTCTTCAGTTTCTGTAGGGAAACCCGAAATCATATCCTGTGAAATGGCGCAATTCGGAAGTATTTTTCTAATATTATCAATCAGTTCAAAATATTCTTCTATCGAGTGCAAACGATTCATTTCTTTTAAAATACGATTACTTCCGCTTTGTACTGGCAGGTGAATGTGGTTGCAAATATTGTCATATTTTGCCATTGTTTTTATAACCTGTAGCGTCATATCTTGCGGGTTTGAAGTAGAAAATCGAATACGCATCTCTGGCTGCGCTTTGGCAACCATTTCTAAAAGCTTTGAAAAATCTACAGCCGTTGCTTTTTGCATTTCTGTAGCTTTGGAGAAGTCTTTTTTTAACCCCCCACCATACCAAAGATAACTGTCTACATTCTGCCCTAAGAGTGTAATTTCTTTATAGCCTTGTTTGCATAAATTGGCTACTTCTTCTAAAATTGATTGCGGGTTACGACTCCGTTCACGACCACGAGTAAATGGTACTACGCAAAAAGTACACATATTGTCACAGCCTCTGGTAATTGACACTAAAGCACTTACACCATTGGTTTGCAGTCTTATTGGGGCTATATCTGCATAGGTTTCTTCTTTTGAAAGAACTACGTTTACGGCACCTCTACCGGCATCAACTTCTCTTATTAGGTTTGGTAGGTCTTTATAGGCGTCGGGTCCAACAACCATATCTACAATTTTTTCTTCCTCAAGTAGTTTGCTTTTTAGGCGTTCGGCCATACAGCCAAGCACACCAACTTTTAAATGAGGTTTATGTTTTTTTATAGCATTAAATTTCTCTAACCGCTTGCGAACCGTTAACTCTGCTTTTTCGCGAATAGAGCAGGTGTTTACCAAAACCAAATCTGCATCTTCTATATTTTGAGTGGTATTAAAACCTTCATTTGCTAAAATAGAGGCAACAATTTCACTATCAGAAAAATTCATTGCACAGCCATAGCTTTCAAGGTATAAATTTCTTGAGTTTGTTGTTTTTGATGTTTGGGATAAAGCTGCTCCCTGAATCGATTCGTCAATTGTTTTTTCCATGTAGAGTGCTATTAGCAGTAAAAAAGAAACAAAGATAAGACTAAATGCAGTTTTATGACAAATTGACAGGTATATTTTATCCTAATAATGACGCAACGGATTTGATTTGATAACATCTAATCTTTAGAGACGACCTTTGCGAAGCCTTATATTGATGTGATTATATATTTATCGTGAAAAATATAATAAATTGCTGTAAGTAGGGTTTCTGCGTTAAATTTTGTTCATGGTTTAACCTTTAATTTTATAAGATTTATGAAAAAACAACTCATAATTTTAAGTGTGTTTGTAGCTTGTTTGTCTTGTGATTTTGATGAGCAAGAGACTTTCGATTTCATGCAAACCTATCATGTGGCTGTGCCTTTAAAGACCAATCTTGATACATTTAAACAGGAAGCTTTTGGCGTTTTCGAGGCTAGACCCATAGTTGATTCAGGTAAAATATATGCTTATAAAGATTATGTTTTTGTTAATGATGTTGGTCGTGGGTTTCATATCTTAGACAACAGCCACCCAGAATCACCGGTAAATATTGGTTTTATAAAACTAGAAGGCAATCACGATATTTCAATTAAGGATGATCGCATATTTGCTGATAGCTACGGAGATTTGGTGGTCTTAGACATCTCTAATATTCATAATATCACGCAAGTTAGTCGATTGACAAATGCCATTTATCAGGAGTTTTGGTGTACTGTAGCGTTTGATATACCAGAGATAGATGAAGAAATTGATGCTTGGGATTATCGCAATTTTAATGCAACTGAAGAGGCTATTGTTGGCTGGGATGTGCAAGAAGTACGTATGAGGCAATCAGAGTTTCTTGAAACCTACGGGGGTATTTATGAAACTGATATTAACTATGTAGATAGTGCCGAATCTGTATCTGATAACGCTGTTACGGGTCAAGGCGGATCGTTTGCACGTTTTAAAATTGTAGAAAATTATTTATATGCTGTTGAGCCTTGGAGTATTAATATTTTTGATATTTCTAATTTAGATGATCCAAAGGTTTTAGAGGAAGTATACTCAAATGGCAATATAGAAACCATATTTAATCAAGGTGATATTTTATTTTTAGGGGGTACACAAGGAATGTATATATATGATATTTCTGATCCTGCAAAACCAACTTTTGTTTCTGAGTTTAGGCATGGTAAAGCTTGTGACCCTGTTGTTGTTAGTGGTGATTATGCTTTTGTTACTTTACGAAGTGGTAATAGCTGTGGCGGTACCGAGAACGGTTTGTATATTGTTGATATTTCTGATTTAAGCAATCCTAGCTTAATAAAAACATACCCTATGACCGAGCCTTTTGGTTTGGGTGTTAAAGAAGAAAAGTTATTTATATGCGATGGTTCTGATGGCCTTAAGGTGTATGACAAGACCAACGTAGAAAACCTTATAGCACTAAATCATTTTACTGAGATTAACGCATATGATGTTATACCCTTACCACATTCGCTGCTTATGATTGGAGATAAAGTACTTCATCAGTATAGCTATCTTGATAATGAAATACGCTTGTTGAGTACCTTTAATTTGAATTAAATAATTCATAAACAGTTCTAAGGCACTTCATTTTTTTGGCGTGTTTTTTTGTGATATCAGATGGGGTATTGTTGCAAATTAAAAAATTCAACTACTTTTGTGTCTCTAAAAACCAATGAATGGCCAAGAATTTAGTAATAGTAGAGTCACCTGCAAAGGCAAAAACAATAGAGAAGTTTTTAGGGAAAGATTTTAAGGTAGAGTCCAGTTTTGGACATATTGCTGACTTGCCCTCTAAGGAGTTGGGTGTTGATGTAGATAATGATTTTGATCCCAAGTATATTGTTGATGAAGACAAAAAAGCCTTAGTCAAAAAATTGAGAGATTTGGCTAAAAAATCTGATGTTATCTGGCTTGCTAGTGATGAAGATCGAGAGGGTGAAGCTATTTCTTGGCACTTGTTTGAAACCTTAAAACTAGAAAAGGAGAAGACGAAGCGAATTGTTTTTAATTCAATTACAAAGGCCGCAATTCAAAAAGCGATAAAAAACCCTAGAGAGATAAATTATAATTTAGTTAACGCTCAGCAGGCAAGAAGGGTTTTAGATAGATTGGTAGGATATCAACTTTCTCCAGTTTTATGGAAAAAAATTAAACCAGGGCTATCGGCAGGCCGCGTGCAGTCTGTAGCTGTTCGTTTAATTGTTGAGCGAGAACGTGAAATTGATGCGTTTACGCCAAAAGCTTCTTTTCGTATTTCTGCACAGTTTAAAACAACTGACGGAAATATATTTACTGCAAAATTAAATAAGACCTTTGATTCTAAAGAAAAAGCGGAAAGTTTTTTAAAACAAAACATGGGAGCTACTTTTTCGGTAGGTAGTTTAGATAAAAAACCAGCCAAAAAATCGCCATCAGCACCTTTTACAACATCTACTTTACAACAAGAAGCTTCTAGAAAATTATATTTTTCGGTAGGTAGAACCATGCAAGTTGCGCAACGATTGTATGAGGCAGGTTTAATCACCTACATGAGAACTGATAGCGTAAACCTATCTAGCGAGGCCATAAACGCAGCTAAAGATGCAATTATTACCAATTATGGTGAATCGTATAGTAAGGTTAGAAATTTTAAAGGAAAATCAAAAGGAGCTCAAGAAGCGCATGAAGCCATTCGCCCTACTGATATGATGAAACAGTCTCCTTCTCTTGAAAGAGATCAATCAAAATTGTATGAATTGATATGGAAGCGTACGATTGCTTCTCAGATGAGTGATGCCCAGTTAGAGCGCACGAATGTAAAAGTTATTGCAGATACTCACTCAGAAGCATTTACAGCAAATGGCGAGGTGATCAAATTTGATGGTTTTCTAAAAGTTTATTTAGAAAGTAAAGACGAAGAAGATTCAAATGAGGAGCAAGACGGCATGTTGCCAGCAATGAGCTTGGGTGAAGCTCTTCAGAATAATTATATTTCTGCGACAGAACGTTTTTCAAGGCCACCCTATCGTTTTACTGAGGCTTCCTTGGTTAAAAAATTAGAGGAATTAGGTATTGGTAGACCGTCAACATATGCGCCTACTATATCAACAATAATGAACAGGAAATATGTAGAAAAAGGAACTATTGAAGGATCTGAACGAAAATATGTTCAATTAGTTTTAGAGGCTGGGGCAGTAAAAGAAAAGAACCTAACAGAAATGGTAGGTTCTGATAAAGGAAAGATGGTTCCTACCGATATTGGTATGATTGTGAATGACTTTTTAGTTAGTAATTTTTCGGCCATATTAGATTATAACTTTACCGCCAAAGTAGAGGAAAATTTTGATGAAATTGCTGAAGGTAGAGAAGACTGGAAGAAGGTCATGAAAGATTTTTATAAAGACTTTCGACCGAATGTAATTGATGTTGAAGAAAATGCCGAACGGGCAAGTGGTGAGCGTATATTAGGCAAAGATCCAAAGAGTGGAAAGCCAGTTTTAGTGCGTTTAGGTAGATTTGGCCCTATGGTTCAATTAGGTAGTTCAGAAGACGAAGAGAAACCAACCTTTGCAAGTCTTTTACCAGAGCAGTCTTTAAGTACAATTACTTTTGAAGAAGCTATGGAATTATTTAAGCTTCCCAGAAGATTAGGAGTATATAAAGGAGAAGAAGTTTTGGCTAATGTGGGTAGATTTGGGCCTTATGTAAAGTTTGGAGAAAAGTTTATTTCGATGGATAAAGGCGAAAGTGCCATGGAAGTAGAATTAGATAGAGCAATCGAGCTAATTATTGCAAAAGAAAAAGCAGATGCGCCTATTGCAAACTATGAAGGTAAAGATGTAATAAAAGGTACGGGGCGGTTTGGTCCTTTTATCAAATGGGATGGCATGTTTATAAATGTCAATAAGAAGTACGATTTTGAAAATTTAACTCAAGCTGATATTGAAGAGCTTATTGAGGTTAAAAAGCAGAAAGAAATTGATAAATTAATTCAAGAATGGCCCGAAGAGGGCATACGTATTGAAAAAGCAAGGTGGGGCAGGCACAACATAATTAAAGGAAAGGTAAAAGTAGAAATAGCAAAAAGTGTTGATGCCACTAAAGTTACTTTAGAAGAGGCTAAAACTTTAATAGAAAAGAAAGCTCCCAAGAAAAAAGTAAAAGCAAAACCTAAAACAAAACCAAGAGCAAAAAAGAAGTGATTTGTGTTATAAATCTTTTTAAGAAGTTACTTCATAAAGGGTTGTCTATATCTAGTAGACGCTCCTATAAACTAATAACTCCATAACGATTTTCTTTCCCCATGGCATTTGAATTTTTGAATCCAATAGAAGATAAAGTTTTGGCACATAACGAATTGTTATCGCCGCAAGCACTAGGAAAAAATATTAATGCCCATACCGTAAAGCAAGGGTTGCCCGAACTAAATGGTATTTCTATAGCTATTTTAGGAGTAAAAGAATCGCGTAACGCATTCAAAAAAAAAATTGAAAAGTTCGATGTAACGGCGATTCGAATTGAATTATATAAACTATTCATGGGTAATTGGAATAGTGCTATTGCAGATCTTGGTGATATTGAAGAAGGTGAAACAATAGCAGATACTTATTATTTAGTTAAAGAGGTTGTAAAAGAATTGCTTAAAAATAATATTGTGCCCATTATATTGGGAGCAACTCAAGATATCACCTACCCGGTTTATAGGGCGTTTGATGGTGTTAAAGACATGATTAATCTAGTAGCGATAGATAGTCGTTTTGATTTTGGTATGGATGATGAGCTCATTTCATCAAATTCATATATGAGTAAGATTATAACAGATAAGCCAAATAATTTGTTCAATTTTTCGAATGTTGGATATCAAAGTTATTTTAATGCTCAGGAAGAAATTGACCTAATGGAGCGTTTATTTTTTGACGCCTATCGCTTGGGAGATATAATTTCAGATATCAAACTAGCTGAGCCTGTTCTACGAAATGCGCATATAGTCAGTTTAGATGCACAATCAATTCAATCCTGTGACTTGGGTTACTCAAATAATTTTTCTCCAAATGGTTTCTCAGGAAGAGAGATTTGTGCAATAGCACGCTATACAGGTATTAGTGATAATGTTTGTGTGTTTGGTATTTATGAAATGGAGAATTTAAACCCCTCAAACCAATTGATGGCTCAAATCATTTGGTATTTTATCGAAGGCTTTAATTTTAGAATAAAAGAATCACCATATGCTAACGCTGAGGCCTTTACAAAGTATATAGTGCCTACCGAAGATCAACAATTAGTTTATTACAAAAGCCAGTATACCGAAAGATGGTGGGTTGAGGTACCTACAGTTTTAAACTCAGATAGTAAAAACGATATTCCTTCGTTATTACCCTGTACAGAAAAGGATTATTTAGACGCTTGCGACCAAAACATTCCTGAACGGTGGTTCAAAGCCTACAAGAAGGGCTTCAATTAATCTATTTTTTTTACTGTATAATTACATGTGATACAATAATTTTATCAAATCACAGTTTTAGAGTGTAGAATAATTATGTGATTTACAGTTTATAACCATAATCGAAATTTAACCTAAAGTATGAAGAAGCTATTGTTATCATCTATAGCGTTTGTTTTTATTTTCGCAAGTTGCGGATCTAATAATTCAAAAGGAGAGCTAGTCGGTGCCAAAGGAAAAAAATGGTATCCCGAAAAACCTTACGGAATGGAACTCATTCCCAGAGGTTCATTTATAATGGGTAAGTCTGAAGAGGATCAAGCTAAAGTTCTAAACGCACCAACCAAAACGGTAACCGTAAGATCCTTTTATATGGATGACACGGAAATTACAAATAGTGAGTACAGACAATTTGTAGAATGGGTTAAAGATTCAGTAGCCCGCACCAGGTTAGCCATCCTTGCCGATGAGTTAGGTTTAGGACCTGAAGATGGCGGAATTGGTGAATATGCTTTTTATCAAGCAGATACAACCAAGGCATCAGTCTATGACAAGTATATGTTAGATAACTATGCAGGTATGGGTGAAACAGGTTTTGAGGGCTACACCCTAAACAGAGACGAAGATCTAATTTGGGATACATCAGAATATCCAGATGAGTACTATACAGAAGTAATGGACTCTTTATATATTCCTGAAGTAGAATCTTATAATGGTCAACGAACTATCGACGTAACCAAGTTGAAATATAAGTACAGTTGGATGGATATTGAAGCTGCGGCTCGTTCTAAAACTGGTAGAAGAAAAGACTTTATTCGTCACGAAGAATTAGAAATTTATCCAGATACAACGGTTTGGATACGCGATTTTGAATACTCTTACAACGAACCCATGCATAACGATTACTTTTGGCATGATGCATATAGCGAATATCCTGTAGTAGGTATTTCTTGGAAACAAGCACAGGCTTTTTGTAATTGGAGAACAAAGTTTAAAAATGATGATCAAAAGGCAAGAGGTAAACAATTTGTAAACAAGTTTAGATTGCCAACAGAAGCTGAATGGGAATATGCTGCAAGAGGGGGTATTGAAGGAGGTACTTATCCTTGGGGCGGACCATATGTAATAAGCGACACGGGTTGCTTTATGGCAAACTTTAAACCCCAGCGTGGTGATTATGCAGCCGATCAAGCTTTATATACTGTAGAAGCTAAGTCTTATGAGCCAAATGATTTTAACTTATATAACATGGCTGGTAACGTTTCTGAGTGGACAAATTCTAGCTATGATCCAAGCTCTTATGAATATGTTTCTACAATGAATCCAAATGGAGGTTCTGGAGCAAATTCTAGAAAAGTAATTAGAGGTGGATCTTGGAAAGATGTAGCTTACTTCTTACAAGTAAGTACCAGAGATTACGAATATTCTGATTCGGCTCGTAGTTACATAGGTTTTAGAACCGTACAAGATTATATGGGCGAAGAAGATTCAACACAATAAAAAATAGATAAACTCTGTTTAAAATTATAAATGTAACTAATACTTAATTTAACTTTTTAATTAGATCATGGCAGTCTTCTTAAAAATAGAATAAGGTTAAAGTTGCGAAGCTTAAATACAATAATCCAAATTTATTTTTCCGAATAATTCGGAATTACCGTTAACCAAATACTTATTATTAATATTAAACCTTAAATTAAAATTAAATTATGGCACAGTCAAAAGCAACAAAAAAACTTTTTAACATGGCCTATGGCCTAGGAGCATCAGTAGTAATTATTGGAGCACTATTTAAAATTCTTCACTGGGAGGTAGACCTTGGCGGGTTTAAACTTGGAGGAGCATTATTATTAGCAATCGGACTTATTACCGAAGCTCTTATTTTCGCGATTAGTGCATTCGAACCAGTAGACGATGAGTACGATTGGTCTTTAGTATATCCTGAATTAGTAGGTGGTGAGTCATCAGGTGCTAAAAACGACTTTAATGAAGTTAAAGAAACTGAAGCTTCTTTGTCTGCTAAATTAGATAACCTTTTAGCCGAAGCTGGTGTTGATGCTCAGCTTATGGAAAGCTTAGGTACTAGTATTAGAAATTTCGAAGGTGCAGCAAAAGGTATTGCGCCAACAGTAGACGCAATGGAATCTACACGTAAGTATTCTGATGAAATGGAGCAAGCTGCTTCTCAGATGGAATCTTTAAACAGCTTATACAAAGTACAATTAGAAAGTGCTAGCAAACAAGCCTCTGTAAATGAAGAGCAATTACAAAATGCAGCCGCTTTAAAGAATCAAATGGAATCTTTAGCTACAAACCTTTCTTCATTGAATGGTGTGTACGGAGGAATGTTAACTGCAATGACCAGAAACTAATTAGTTTTAGTTAAAGATCACCCCAAATCAAATAATAATTAAAACCTAATAAGAAAACATGGCAGGAGGAAAAGCAACACCACGTCAGAAGATGATCAATCTAATGTATTTGATCTTCATCGCGATGTTGGCCCTAAATATGAGTAAAGAAGTTCTAGCCGCTTTCGGTATAATGACCGAAAAGATGGAGGCTTCTAACGCAAAAACATCAGAAAGTAATTTAGCTTTCTTGAGTAGCCTAGAGACTAAAGCATCAGAGAATTCTGAAAAATTCGGACCTCTTTACAAGGATGCTAAACAAATTAAACAAATGTCTCAAGAGTATTTCGATTATCTAGAAGATTTGAAAACTCAAATGATTGAAGGAATTGAAGATCCTAAAGATTATCAAGTAATGGATAAGTCAGATTTTCTTGATGAAAAGTTCTTCGCAGGCGATGGCCTAACCGAAGATGGTAAAGATTTCTTAAACAGAATTAACAATTACCGTGACGGTGTTACCAAACTTTTACCAGCTAACATGGTTGATGTAAAGTCTTCGGTTATCGCACGTTTCCAAACAGGTGACGAAAATGGCAAAGTAAAAGCTAAAGACGGCATGCAAGATTGGATTAAGTTTCATTATGAAGGATTTCCTTTAGTAGCTTCGTTAACTAAGTTAACTGCATTACAATCAGATATTAAAGCAACAGAAGAAGATGCTTTAAAGTCTATGTTACAAGGGCAGTTAAGTTCAGAAGTATCAATGACGAACTATACCACTTTATTAGAACAAGAGAAATCAGCGTTCTATGCAGGAGAGAAATTTTCTGGAGCGATTGTATTAGGTAGAAAAGATGCTACAACCAAACCAAACGAAGTTAATATTACTTTAGACGGAAGAAAGTTAACAGAAGGTAGAGACTACGAAATTAAAGATGGTCAAGTAAAATTATTGGTTAGTTCTGGTGCGCCGGGCGATCATACCCTTGCTGGTAATCTAGTTTTTATTCAAGACGGTGAGCGTACAGAAGTACCAGTTAAATCAACGTTTGCAACTATATCTAAGCCAAATGCTGCCTTAATAGCTGCGGATAAGATGAATGTTGTTTATCGTGGTGTAGCTAACCCAATGTCAATTTCTATACCTGGAATACCAAATAATAAAGTACGTGCATCTGCACCGGGTCTTAAATCGGTTAGTGGTAGTAAGTATATTATGAACCCTGGTAAAGGTAGAACAGTAACAATTACTGCATCTGGTAAATTACCCGACGGCCAAACAGTATCTTCTAAATCTGAATTTAGAATTAAAGATATTCCAAGACCATCTGGTGCACTAGGTAAGCAAACTGGTAGTGTTAAATTACCTCGTAAAAACGTAGAAATTTCTACAGTAGGTGCATTGTTAGAAGATTTTGATTTTGATTTGAATCTTAAAGTAAATGGATTTAAATTCAAAGTTCCTGGTCAGCCAACAGTAGTGGTTAAAGGAAACAGATTGAATTCTCAAGCGAAATCAGCTTTAAAAAGAGCTAAAAGAGGTTCAGCAGTTCAAATCTTTGACATCAACGCTTATATAACAAACAACAAGAGTTATAAATTGAAGAAAGTATCTCCGATTGTTGTGGAGATAACAAACTAAATAGTAATTATCACCGAGCGTCAATTACGACGCTCGGTAATTTTAAATTGATTTAAACATGAATTGGAAGAATGTTTTACTAATCGGAGCTGTTACTTTGTTGCCCGCTTCTATGGTTGCACAAGCGAACATTTTAAACGCTAAAAAGCCACAAGAAATTGGTATGAAAACCGATGCGCAAAAGGAGTTAGATAATGATGCTCCTTTAGAGTATGGCTACGTAGATGACAGAGATATCCTTTGGTCTAAAACTGTTTGGGAAACCATAGATTTAGATGAACGCGTTAATTTTCCACTATACTATCCTACAGATACGATTGATATAGGTGCAGATAGAAGGTCGTTATATGATGTTTTGGTAAAAAACATTAGAAACGGAAAACTTAAAGATGTTTATGTAGATTCTTATTTTACAGAAAAAAGAAGATATGAAGATCTTAGCGCAACACTTAAAAAAGTCGATACTTTAGAGTATGGTTATGATGAGATTAACGCAGGAGAGGAACTTTCTCCTGAAAATATTGTTGAAAGACAGCTTACCGCTGCTGATATCGAGGAGTACCGTATTAAAGGTATTTGGTATTTTGATAAACGGCAAGGAGAATTAAAATACCGTTTATTAGGTATTGCACCAGTTGCACCAGATGTTAACTTTATAGACGATGAGTCAATGGATATTCAAGATGCCAAAGTTGAACTGTTTTGGGTTTGGTATCCTGCTGCAAGGCAAATTTTGCATGAAGCAAAGGTGTTTAACCAACGAAACTCAGCACAACCAATATCATTTGATATGTTGCTAAATGCTCGAAGATTCAATGGTGTTATTTATAGAGAAGACAATGTTCACGGTGACAGAAAAGTAAACGACTATATTGCTGATAACGCCTTGTTTCAGTTGCTAGAGGCCAAAAGAATAAAAGAGGTCATTAGAGACAGAGAGCAAGATATGTGGAGTTACTAGTCTTAAGTGAAATTAATTTTTGAATTCCAATTCAATAGTATAAATCCCTAATGGAAACATTAGGGATTTTTTTTATTTGTGTATTGCCCTTTGTAACTTTATCCGATGCTAGATTATTTAATAGTAGGCCTTGGCCTTGCAGGAACTTCGCTTTGCGAACAACTTGAAAAACAAAACAAAACCTTTAAAGTAATTAGTGATACTTCGCAGACTTCTTCTATAGTTGCTGGTGGATTGTATAACCCCGTAATTTTAAAAAGATTTACGATGGCTTGGAATGCCAAAGAGCAATTACATTTGGCTAAATCTTTTTATGAATCTTTAGAAAGCAAATTTCATATAAAGTTAAATTATAAGCTTAGGATCATACGCCGGTTTGCTTCAATAGAAGAGCAGAATTTGTGGTTTGTAGCTTGTGATAAGCCTCTTTTAAAAGATTTTTTGTCGGATAGATTAATACAAAACACCAATTTAGGTATTCATGCGCCATTAGGTTACGGAGAGGTTTTAAATACGGGTAGAATTGACACAGCACTTCTAATATCGACGTACAAGAATTATTTAAAAACTAAAGAACTCTTTTGTCATGAAACCTTTGATTTTGAGGCTTTAAAAATTACTGCAGAGGGCTATAGCTATAAAAAAATAAAGGCCAAACATATTGTTTTTGCAGAAGGCTACGGACTAAAAAAGAACCCTTATTTTAAATATCTACCCTTAACAAGTACTAAGGGTGAATATTTAACCATAAAGGCACCTGACTTAAAAGAAAATTGTGCAATAAAATCATCTATATTTCTTATTCCTTGGCAAAATGACCTCTATAGAGTAGGGGCAACTTACAAATGGAAAGATGTAACAAATATGCCAACTAAAGCATCAAAAGAAGAACTTTTACAAAAACTAGATACATTTTTAAAATGCGATTATGAACTTGTAGATCAAGTGGCTGGAATACGCCCAACGGTTATAGATAGAAGACCTCTAGTGGGTAGGCACCCAGAAGAAGCTAATATGTATGTTTTAAACGGTTTTGGATCACGAGGTGTAATGATTGCGCCATTAGCAGCTCAGCAGCTACTACAGTATATAGAAGATGACAAAGCTTTACCAGCTGAAATGAACAGTGAGCGATTTACTAAAAAGTACTTTAAGAAGTAGTGCGACTTGCATTTGGGTCGAATTTAAAAAAGAAATTAATCCAAATATTCCTTGAAAGACGAATAATAACAGGCATAAAACCAATCATTGTAGCACAGATAGCTAAAAAAGTAGTTACCAAACCAGCGCCTAAAAGTAACTTGGCAATTACAAAAGCTGCAACAGCAAATGCTATTCCAACGCCGTAACTTACATACATAGCACCGTAAAAAAAAGAAGGTTCAATTTTATATTTTGTATCGCAATGGCTACAACGCTCATTCATTTTAAAAAGATGACCTGGTTTATAGGGGTTCTTATTCACATACATGCTCTCCTCATGACATTTTGGACAACTTCCTGTTAAAATACTGTATAGTTTGTTTCCTTTTTTTAACATTTGCAAAAACTTTACGTAAAGGTATTCATTCACGATACTAGAAAAGACAATCTTCATCATAAATTTTGATGATTTAATTGTTAAAGCTGATTTACATTATCGAATTAAATCGTTGGCTTTTTACAAATGCGAAATAAGGTTAAACAAAACAAATTGATCTAATTACCCTATAAAAAATGCTCAACATACATAATCTTTCTGTTTCTTTTGGAGGCGAATATCTTTTTGAACAAATATCTTTTCGGTTAAACGGAGGAGATCGGGTGGGTCTCATTGGAAAAAATGGCGCTGGTAAATCAACGTTATTAAAATTGCTAACCAAAGACATGTCTTATGACTCAGGCACTATTGCCATGGAGAAAAATGTTAAAATTGGCTTTTTAAGACAAGATATCGATTTTGAGCAAGGGAGAACGGTTTTAGAAGAGGCCTACCAGGCTTTTGAAGAGTTAAAGTCTTTAGAACTCAAGTTAGAGCAAATTAACCAGCAACTGGTAGAGCGTACTGATTATGAAAGTGAAGGTTACAATCAAATTATAGAAGATTTGAGTGACGTAACTCACCATTATGAAATTTTAGGAGGATATAATTACCAAGGCGAAACAGAAAAGATACTCTTAGGTTTAGGTTTTAATAGAGATGATTTTGACAAAAGAACTGATACATTTTCTGGCGGATGGCGAATGCGAATAGAGCTAGCAAAATTATTACTACAAAGTAATGATGTTTTACTGTTAGATGAGCCTACCAACCATTTAGATATTGAGTCTATTATTTGGTTAGAAAATTTTTTAAAAAGCTATGCAGGTGCCGTAGTTATTGTTTCACATGATAAAATGTTTTTAGATAATGTAACCAATAGAACTATTGAAATTTCTTTAGGGCGTATCTATGATTATGGCAAGCCATATTCAAAATATTTGGTTTTACGTGATGAAATGAAACAACAACAGTTAAACGCTCAAAAGAATCAAGATAAAGAAATTCAGCAAGCAGAGCGGCTTATTGAGAAATTCAGAGCCAAATCTACCAAAGCTTCTATGGCGCAATCACTCATAAAAAAATTAGATAAAATTGAAAGGATAGAAGTAGATGAAGATGATAATAGTGTAATGAATGTACGTTTCCCTATTTCGGTTACACCTGGTAAAGTTGTTGTTGAAATAGAAAAACTCGCAAAAAACTATGGTGATAAGCAGGTTTTAAATGATATTAATTTGCTTATCGAGCGCAATAGTAAAACAGCATTTGTTGGGCAAAATGGACAAGGAAAATCAACTCTAGCAAAAATAATTGTAGGTGAACTAGAGTATGATGGAGGTTTAAAACTCGGACATAATGTTCAAATTGGATATTTTGCTCAAAATCAAGCCGAGTACCTAGATGGTAAGAAAACCGTTTTAGATACAATGATTGATGCTGCTAATGAAAAAAATAGGAGTAAAGTACGTGATATTTTAGGTTCTTTTCTTTTTAGAGGCGATGAGGTTGAAAAATTTGTAAAAGTATTATCGGGTGGTGAGCGCAATCGTTTGGCACTTGCTAAAATGTTATTGCAGCCATTTAATGTGCTGGTGATGGATGAGCCTACAAACCACTTAGATATTAAATCAAAGAATGTACTTAAACAAGCGCTACAAAATTTTGAAGGCACGTTAATTTTAGTTTCTCATGATCGTGATTTTTTACAAGGGCTAACTAACAAAGTATATGAATTTAAAAATCAAAATATTAAAGAATACTTAGGCGATATTGATTATTACTTAGAGCAGCGAAAGGTCGAAGATTTTAGAGCAATTGAAAAAAAGCAAGCTGGTGTGGTAAAAAAGGAAAAACCTAAGTCGGGTCATAATAGTTTTCAAGATCAGAAAAAGATAAAATCACTCAAAAATAAATTAAGTACTACAGAAAGTCGAATAGGTGTTTTAGAAAATGAAATTGCAAAAATTGATCATAACATGTTATTAAATTATGACGATACCATTGCAGCTCCTAATTTCTTTGATACTTATCAAAAAAAGAAGCAAGATTTAGAAGATTTAATGAAAAAGTGGGAAGAAATTACTAGCGAATTGGAACAGCTCTAGCAGATTTTTTTAAATGATTCATTATTTTTTCGATACCTATTCGTAATTTTTCGATAAAATGCATTAGCATAATTGCTTTTTAAAGGTACGCTCTGCAATATATATTGTAATTCTCGTTATATAGTAAGTTAATCCTGATTGAAATATTTAACGAAAAAATTATGAAAATACAAAGATCATTCGGTTTGATCCTTTTATTACTTTCATGTTGTTCCCTATTTTCGAAAAATTCTGAAGTTGAAGAGCATGCGGTTTTTGACCGCTGCGCTAATACTTTTTTTAGTCTTACTCATAAAAATAGCAATGTGGCTCAAAAGGTGAAATTAGTTTCAACATCTAAAATAGATAAAAGTGGAACTATTTCATGTGAGAGTAGTAAGGGTGTTAAACTACAACTTTTAGCACATGCAAATACTAGTTTGTTTGCCCACCTACCTCAATTTTCTGGTAATTTAAAAAATTCACTAATTCGGGTTTCTAAAAAGAAATCATTCATTGGCCTGTTTTCGTCCATGGTTTTTTTAACACCTCAGTTAAGGCTTGTAAAGCTGCAAAGGGGCGATTTTAGTAAAAACTATTTGGTTGATTTTAGTTCACATCTAGAAAACAATGCGATGCTCTATTCTTATAAAGTGGAAGCATTTGCCGATTTCTATAAAGGTAATTTGACTAGTAATCAATCGAGAAAAACAGATACGAAATTTGAAAATGATCAAAAAATTTAAAACCAGAGATATGGGTTGTAAAATAAATATACACAGAAAAGGAATTTTAGCGATGTTATCATTGCTAATTTTCTTATCGTTTGTAAATAGGGCTACTGCCCAAATAACAAAGAAAGAAAAGCAGGCATTATTAGATATTTATTATAAAACTAATGGTGAAAACTGGACAAATAAATGGGATTTAGCAAAAAGTGAAACTACTTGGTACGGTGTTAAAATTGAGAATAACCATGTAGTAGAAATTAATTTATTCAAAAATAATTTATCAGGAACACTTCCTGAGTCTATTGCTGATTTAAAACATCTGACCCATTTAGAAGTTGCTTTTAATTTAATTTCAGGGGTTTTACCGCAGTCAATTACCAAATTGGAACGTATAAAAGTTTTAAGATTAGAAATGAATCGGTTTAAAGGTAAATTGCCTTCGAATGTTGGTGATTTAAAAAATTTAGAGGAACTTTCGATATTTAATAATTTTATGTTAGGGGCAATTCCTGAAAGTTTAGGAACCTTACAAAACATTAAAATTATCAATCTATCAAGTAATAATTTTAAAGGAGAAATTCCAAATTCGCTAGGTCAACTTGAAACATTAGAAACTTTAGGACTGTTCGGAAATTTGCTAGAGGGTGAAATTCCTGCCGAAATTGGAAATTTATCAAATCTTAAAGAGTTGGTTTTGGCAAATAATAATTTAGGAGGTGCTATACCTATGGAAATAGGTCAATTGTCAAGTCTTCAAGTTTTACAATTACAAAATAATAAGTTCGAATCTTTTAAAGGTTTAAAATTTATCAATAGAAAAGAAATGTTAGCTTTTGATCATGACGGCGGTAACCTTGATTTTGATTTGGATAATCTTGAAAAAGATAGGTCGCGAATGGCTGATACCAAATTTGAGGATGATGATGTTGATAATTAAAAGATAAATCGCAAATAAGCGATTAAGATAATTAAAACAGGGGGTGCTTAGCACCCCCTGTTTTAGTTTTTGGTTTAAACGATTACTTTATTTAGGGGGTATCATTAATAAAGAACTAAGCCGTTCTTTAAGAATAAATTAGAATCACTAATTTTACTACGTAGATTTTTTACGCGTTAATGGTAAAATTATGTTTGAACACTTTTTTCAATGTCCCTATTGTTGGGAGGAAATATCAATGCTACTAGACCCTTCCAATGCTAGTCAAAATTATGTTGAAGATTGCGAAGTTTGCTGCAATCCAATATCGCTTACGATGCAGTTTCAATCTAACGAATTAATAGCGTTTACAGCAGATAATTTAGAGCAGTAACACTAAAATTTTGGGTACTTGTTCAACTGGTTCGTGCAAGGAAATTACAGAGGGGATAAAAAAATCAAAATTTCGTGTGATTATGTGGTAGTTATAAATTTTGAATAAAATAAAGTGCCAATTGTAAAAAAAAGATTGATATTTATAATAAATTTAGAAGAGATACAATAAAATGAAATTTAATTTTAAAGGAAAAACAGCAGTTGTTACAGGAGGCGGTAGCGGAATTGGAAGAGCTATTTCAAAAGTGTTTGCAGAAAATGGCGCCAAGGTTCATATTTTTGAACTTCAAAAAGAGGTGGCAGAAATTGTTGTAAATGAGATCGTTGCTGAGGGAGGTATTGCAGTAGCTCATTCTTGCAATGTTGCCGTTCAAAGTGAAGTTAATACTGCGATAGATGCAATTACGGCATTAGAACGGATTGACATTTTAGTTAATAATGCGGGAATCGCACATATTGGCAATGTTGAAAACACTACTGAAGAAGATTTAGATAAAGTGTATAATGTAAATGTGAAGGGGGTTTACAACTGTATTCATGCCGTTATTCCTCAAATGAAGAAAAAGGGTGGGGTAATCATCAATATGACTTCTATTGCTTCTAGTGTTGGAATTAGTGATAGGTTTGCCTATTCTATGTCTAAAGGTGCAGCATTAACCATGATGTTTTCTGTTGCAAAGGATTATTTGAAATATGGTATTCGTTGCAATAGTATTTCTCCTGCAAGAGTACATACTCCTTTTGTTGATGCGTACTTAAAAAATAGTTACCCAGATCAGATAGAGGAAAAATTTGAAGAACTCTCTAAAACACAGCCTATAGGACGAATGGGTAAACCCGAAGAAATAGCAAATTTGGCCTTGTATTTGTGCTCAGATGAAGCTGCTTTTATAACAGGTACCAATTTTCCTATTGATGGTGGATATGTGAAATTAGGCGGAGGTTAAGAAATAAATAAAGAATAGATATAAAATGAAATTAATAAGATTTGGAGCAGCTGGCAATGAAAAACCAGGTGTTCAGTTAGAGGATGGTAGGCGCTTAGATGTATCTAGCTTTGGGCAAGACTATGATGAAGATTTTTTTGGTGTCGATGGTATTGACCGTCTTAAGGCTTGGCTACAAACCAACCAACAGTCATGTCAAAAGCTTAGCCAAGATGTACGTTTAGGAGCCCCATTGTGTAGGCCCTCTAAAATTGTATGTATTGGCTTAAATTATGCAAAGCATGCACAAGAATCGGGCATGGCTATTCCTAAAGAACCAGTTTTATTTTTTAAAGCCACTTCGGCAATTGTAGGTCCTAACGACGATGTTGTAATACCGAAGGGCAGTACAAAAACCGATTGGGAGGTAGAACTAGCTGTTGTGATAGGTAAAAAAGCTAGTCATGTATCTAAGTCAGAGGCGATGAATCATGTTGCTGGTTATGTTTTACATAACGATTATAGTGAACGTGAGTTTCAACTTGAACGAGAGGGACAATGGGTAAAAGGAAAGAGTTGCGATACTTTTGCCCCAATAGGCCCATTTATAGCTACAAAAGATGAAATACCAAACCCAAATAACCTTAATTTATGGCTGTCGGTTAATGGTGAAGAATTACAAAACAGTAATACATCAGATTTTGTTTTTGATATAGCTACCTCTATTAGTTATATCAGTGAGTTTATGACTTTATTGCCTGGTGATATTATTTCTACAGGAACACCTTTTGGGGTTGGTTTGGGTTTTAACCCGCCTAGATATCTTAAGCCAGGTGATGTTGTAGAACTAGGCATTGAAGGCTTAGGTAGCTCTCGACAAAAAGCGAAGTCGTATCAGGTTTAATATTTTAATTTATTTTTGAAATTTTACATCATCAAAACTATAATTTTTAGTAAATTTGCAGCCACATTTAATAAATGGTGGCATAGCTCAGCTGGATAGAGCACCTGCCTTCTAAGCAGGCGGTCCTAGGTTCGAATCCTAGTGCCATCACACTAATAAAAAACCACGCCTTTAAAGCGTGGTTTTTGTTTTTGAGTAGTTTTTATGAAGTTTTGAGTAAGTAAAATTGTTTTAAAGAGCCATTTCAGGTATGTCGCCTTTTATGATTAAGTGCCCTTCGGTAGCATTTTTAATTTCTTCAACACTAACACCCGGAGCTCTCTCTAATAACTGAAAACCATCTGGAGTTACCTTTAATACTGCCAGGTTGGTTACTATCTTTTTAACGCAACCAACACCAGTAAGTGGTAATGAACATCTTTTAAGTAATTTAGAAGCACCTGCACGGTTGGTATGCATCATAGCTACGATTATATTTTCGGCACTTGCTACTAAATCCATAGCACCGCCCATACCTTTAACCATCTTGCCAGGTATTTTCCAATTGGCGATATCTCCATTTTCAGATACTTCCATGGCGCCCAAAATGGTCAGTTGTACATGCTGACCGCGGATCATTGAAAAACTTAAGGCAGAGTCAAAAAAAGAGGCGCCTGGTAAGGTGGTAATTGTCTGCTTACCTGCATTTATAATATCTGCATCTTCTTCACCTTCAAAAGGAAAGGGTCCCATACCTAAAACACCATTTTCGCTCTGAAATTCAACATTAATATCTTCACGTACATAATTGGCTACCAAAGTAGGTATGCCTATTCCTAGGTTTACATAATAGCCGTCTTTAACTTCTTTAGCAATTCTTTTTGCAATTCCAGTTTTATCTAATGCCATACTACGATTTTTGTCTTACGGTTCGTTGTTCTATTCTCTTTTCATATGTTTCACCCTGAAAAATACGTTGCACGAATATTCCGGGAATATGAATTTGGTTAGGGTCTAGAGTACCAGCGGGTACTAGCTCTTCAACTTCTGCTACAGTTATTTTAGCAGCACCACACATGCAGGGGTTAAAGTTTCTTGCAGTTCCTTTAAAAATTAGGTTGCCTGCTTCATCACCTTTCCAAGCTTTTATAAACGCAAAATCTGCTTTGAATGCATACTCTAAAACATACATTTTACCGTTAAATTCTCGCGTTTCTTTGCCTTCGGCTACTTCGGTACCATAGCCTGCAGGGGTGTAAATTGCAGGAAAACCTGCCTGAGCGGCACGACACCTCTCTGCAAGAGTCCCTTGAGGTATTAATTCAACATCTAATTCGCCACTTAGCATTTGACGTTCAAATTCATCATTTTCGCCTACATACGAAGAAATCATTTTTTTTATTTGCTTCTTTTGTAGTAAAAGACCAAGGCCAAAGTCATCAACCCCGGCATTATTTGAAATGCAGGTAAGACCAGTAACGTTCATTTCTACTAGTTCTGCAATTGCATTTTCGGGGATGCCACACAGGCCAAATCCGCCCAGCATTAGGGTTTGATTGTTTGCTACTCCTTTTAGAGCATCTTGTACACTAGCTACTTGTTTTTGTATCATATGTTCAAATTAGTTTAAGCTAAAAAGTATGCTTAAGGCTTTTTCTAAATCATTTTTTTCAATAAAGGATAATGCATATTGATGTAATGCCTTCCGCTGCAAGTTGGTGTCATTTTGAGCTAAAATATGCTTCATTTTCTCTGATTCTTTTTCTTTGGCAACCATTTCATCTGATGGTATACCGGCCATATTACCCAATCTACCTAAATGATTGCCATTTAAAACGGTGCTTTTTAAAACATGGTTGGGTAACGCATCTACCCCTATACCTTTGTTAAAAATAGGTTTCGGAATTTCAAAGAGTGCATCACCATTTGCTCTACAATACCAACTCTCACCCATTCTGGCAACCAAATCGAGTTTTAGGGTGTCTAAATCTCCGTTTTCATTTAAGAAATGTTCGTTAATGTGAATGCGTTTTACTCTTGAAATTACAAGATTTCCTGCGCCTCCTTCTTGCCCTAATTCTATTACTTGGTCTACAGTACATTCAAAAGAAACTGGGGCTTCACCTACTCGGGGTGGTTTAACAATATCAGAAGGTATTTGTGAAAATCCTGCTTTTATAAATTCATTTACACCTTGTTCATATTCTGTACTTGATAAAGACATTTGTTCAACAATAGCATAATTTACAATATTTATTACTACTTCCTGCTGCTTTTTTACATTTTCAAAAGTATGTTTAGTAGTATTATCTCTGCCTCTTCTTGCTGGCGAGAAAATCATAATTGGCGGGTTGGCGCTAAATACGTTGAAAAAGCTAAACGGACTAAGGTTAACTTGCCCATCGTCATCAATAGTACTTGCTAGTGCAATGGGCCGTGGAGCCACAGCAGAAAGTAGAATTTTATGTAGTTCGGCTGTTTTTAATGATTTTGGGTCTACAGTTTTAATAGCCATTAGTTACTTTTTACAGGTAGTATTTTTGCTCGAACCTCACCAAATCCTACGCGGATGTCACCTTTTTTAGAATATCCACGAATAATTACCGTATCGTTATCATCTATAAATTTTCGCTCAGAACCATCTTTAAGTGTTACGGGATTTTTTCCACCCCAGGTAAGTTCTAACATTGAACCATAAGAATCTTTCGATTTTCCGCTTATGGTACCTGAAGCCATCATATCGCCTACATTTATATTGCAACCATTCATGGTATGATGCGTTAACTGCTGCGCCATATTCCAATACATATATTTAAAATTAGAATTAGAAACAACTGTTTCTTCTTTGTTTTCTGGTTGAATAGCTACCTCAAGGTTGATGTCAAAATTTTTATCTCCAGAAAATTCTAAATAGGGTAAAACCGCAGGGTCTTGGTTTGGTCCTGGCACTCTAAAAGGATCTAAGGCCTCCATAGTTACAATCCAAGGTGAAATATGCGAGGCAAAGCTTTTTGCTAAAAAAGGACCTAGGGGTACATATTCCCATTTTTGAACATCTCGAGCAGACCAATCATTCAGCAATACTTTACCAAAAATGTAATTTTCGGCATTTGAGGTACTTAGGGTATTTCCTAATGCTGTGTTTTTACCGATTATAAAACCCATTTCTAGTTCAAAGTCTACTCTTTTTGATGGCCCATAAATAGGGTTTTCTGCATTAGGAGGCATAGTTTGCCCCATTGGACGGTGCACATCGTGTCCACTTACTGTAATTGAAGACGCTCTACCGTGGTAGCCTACAGGAAGGTGTTTCCAATTTGGCATTAAGGCCTTATCTGGATCTCTGAACATAGTGCCAACATTTGTGGCATGCTCAATACTTGAGTAAAAATCGGTATAGTCTCTAATGAATACAGGCAAGTGAAGCGTTGCATCTTTTTGTGGTATTAGAACAGAGGGATGCTCTTTTAAAACAGAGGTATCGTTACAAAGTTCTTTTTGAATAAGATTACGAACAGCATTAGTTTTCGATTTTCCTAAATCTATAAAAGCGTTTAAATAGGTATTAGTAAAAACACTTTTGTCAATATTTAGGGGGTCAAAAAGACCAGTATCGGCAACTTTAGATAAATCTAGAATATGATCTCCAATCGCTATTGCTACTCTTTTTGCTGCATTTTTATCAGAAAAAATGCCGAAAGGAATGTTATGAATTGAAAAGTCAGAATTTTCAGGTATTGTTACCCAACAATTAGTATTTGTCATATGTTCTGCTACTTAGTGGTTTTCTTCTAACCAAGATTTATAATAGTTTTTATCGGCAATTTGTATTGCTTCTTCTGTTAATTTTAATGGTTTAAATGTGTCTACCATTACCGCTAATTCTTCGGTTTTTACTTTTCCAATACTACGTTCAACAGCACCTGGGTGCGGACCGTGAGGAATACCAGCCGGATGTAGCGAAATATCACCAGCCGAGATATCATTACGACTCATAAAATCTCCGTCAACGTAGTATAGTACTTCATCACTATCAATATTGCTATGATTGTAAGGCGCAGGAATTCCGTCAGGGTGATAATCGTATAAACGGGGTACAAAACTGCAAATTACAAAAGCACTTGTTTCAAAGGTTTGGTGTACTGGTGGCGGTTGATGTATTCTACCGGTTATAGGTTCAAAATCATGAATTGATAATGCATATGGGTAATTGTAGCCATCATAACCTACAACATCAAAAGGATGTGACGCATAAACCATATCAAAAATATCGCCTTGCTTTTTCACTTTAAGCAAAAAATCGCCTTTTTCATCATGAGTTTCTATTTCTTGCGGTTGGCGAATATCTCGTTCGCAAAAAGGAGAATGCTCTAAAAGTTGCCCAAACCAATTACGGTATCTTTTTGGGGTGTAAATTGGATGAAATGATTCTACAATAAAGAGCCGATTGTCTTCGGTGTCAAAATCTATCGTATAAATCATTCCCCTGGGAACTACTAAATAATCACCATAGCTAAAGTTTAGATTACCCATGTGGGTGCGTAGTTTTCCAGTTCCTTTATGAATAAAGATAACTTCGTCTGCGTCAGCATTTTTAAAGAAGTAACCTTTTTGAGATGCATTTGGAGCCGCCAAAATAATATTGCAATCACTATTAGTTAGTATGGTTTTTCGGCTCTGTAAATAGTCACTCTCTGGTTTTATTTGAAAACCGCTAAGCTTATAGGATTGAATACTATTCTCGTTTGCAATTTTAGGGGCAACGGAATATTTCTTTTTAATTTCTTTAACCTGCGTTGGCGGGTGTTCATGATAAAGATTTGAAGACATGCCATCAAAGCCAATGGTACCAAAAAGCTGCTCAGAATATAATTTGCCATTAGGTTTTCTAAATTGTGTGTGTCGTTTATGAGGTATTTTACCCAGTTTGTGATAGAAAGGCATAATTATTAATTTTTGTCTTTCAAATATAAACATTTGTTGATGTAAAATCAACAAATATTTATTAATTTCAGTCGCTGTATTATTTTTGCGCTAGGCAATGGAATTAATTTTTATTATTTCGGATAAGTAACTTATGAATTTAGGCTCTAAAAAAGAAGCGTTTTTACAAACGTCATTACAACTTATACATGAAAAGGGTTTTAAAGCAACTACCATGCGTGATATAGCAGAGCGCATGAATTTTGATGTTTCAAACAGTTACAACTACATTAGATCAAAACAAGATATATTAGAGCTTTTTCTATTTCGTACTTCTGAAGAGTTTCATCATGCAATTGATAATATTTTAGACTCCAACTATGCATCCGACGAAAAATTAAAGCAAGTTATTTCTGCTCATATTCAGGTGGCAGCAAAAAAACCTTTGGAAGTTGCTTTAATGGTAAATGAGTGGCGTAATTTAAAGGAGCCAAAATATAGTTCGTATGTGGAGCTACGTGTGCTTTATGAGAAAAAGATGGCTAAATTACTTCGCGAAGGTGTAAAATCTGGAAAATTTAAAGAGATGAATATTAAAATTGCTACCGCATTAATCTTATCCTCAATTCGTTGGTTATATGATTCATATACCGATGAAAATAGTGCTTTAAATCCTGTAGAGTTAGAACGTGAAATTGTTGGGCTAGTCTTTAATGGGGTACTTCTTAAACATTAACTATCTTGATGGTTTACGTTGATAGTTAAATGCGTTATTCATTTTATTTGGTTACTAACGCTTTTTAAATTTAAATCTAGCTCTTTAAAGGAGAATTATTTTTTTAACCATTAAAAACCTCTTTTTTAACCATTAAAAACCTTTGTTTTTCGTGAGGTTTTTTTGTTTTTTTTATTATGTAAATCATTTATAACAAGTGGTTTGTGTGTATTTGTGGTATTTTGTCGATTGCTCATTAATTCGTGCAATTTAACTTCTGAAATCTTCGTTGTTTAGGTATTAAAATACAAGAGATAAGTTTTATTTTTTTATTTCTAGTTTAGGGCAGATCTGAAATATGTGTCTTAGTTAGATAAGGCACAAAAACAGTATTGTTTAAGGTTGCATAAAACAATTTTTCTTAACCTTATTTTTAAAGGCAACCTAAATGGTCATCAATCAAAACTCAATAATGAATTATCATAAGCAACATATAACCAGCGTAGACTAGCGAAATGTATAAAAAAGATAAAATATACAGACTAAGTGATGCTGAAAGATTAAAGCACTACAATATTAACTATGATATTGATAGGTTTGAATTTATGTCTTTATCAGATACTTTCTTTGAAAAAGTACTTAATAAAGTGCAAGATGCTATGACTAATTATGTTGGGCAAAAGCCTTACAGTTTAAATTGGGAAGAAATTATAGCTGAATATATTCAAGTGGGTCAAAGTGATGTTCCGCATTTTGCATCGCAGTATGTTTTTGCGAAGTTTTTATTGGAAGGCCGATCTCATGAAAAAAAAATGATGCAAGAAATGTATTTAGAGATTGTAGCGGTCATTATTTCAAAAATTGAGCGAGGTATTTTGCCTACCCGACTATAAATTTTTGTGGTTGCTGTCTTTTAAAAATAGACTTTTATTCTTAAATAAATACCTAAAATTTATCTATTAAAGTGGCTCCTTAAAGCGATTTAACAATAGGCTCTTTGAAAAAAACTGCTGGCATACCTTTGAGATGAACCCTGTTTTAAGTCAAAAATCTACTTGAGACCCTTAACCCCATTATAGCTGAATACATACTTTTGTTTTTAAAGAATCTTTTAAATTACATTATTGCGGTAACGATTAGTATAAAATTATTCTAATTTCTTAATAAGGCTACATCTTCGTTAAACTATAAATAATAGAAATGGAAATAGTTTAGATATTAAGTTTTAATTCTTATATTTTTGCATAAGTATTTATGATCATAAGAAGAAACTTTAAAACTGAACGATGCAATTTGAAAAGCTAAAGAACAGTATAAGATTGACCAGTAAAAAACTGGGACTTTCTGAAATGGAATTGTTAGAAGATCTAAAGGAAAGTATTCAGGAAGATCAAATTATGGCCTTCAAAAGAGATTTAAAAGCAGGAAAAACTAGCGTAAATAAAATAGCAAAAATTTTAAAAATATCTCCGAAACGACTTTATCGTATTTATCGTTCAAAAGGGGTAAAGTTTGTAAAATATAATAAGGAAAAACCAAAAGACACTCAGCAGGCTGATGATGTTAAGAAAGTAGATTAGGTATACAAAATACATCCTATCAATACGCTTATATTTTAGAAATTTAGGCACATCAATGTTCTCGTTTTGTATTTCACTTATTATCGCTTTTTTTAATGCGTAAAACTCCGTTCTAAAGTGTTTGTTAGGCTTGTGATTTAATGATGAACTTTAAGCATTCTAATTATTTTTGTTTAATTCATTTTATCTTTTGCTGAAAAAACCAAGTACAAGGTTTAATACATTCTATACTATTACTTTTTAGCTACACTTATCTATAGTTAATGCCTATTTTATTTTAATTAAGTTACCTTTAACATCTTTGCTACTTTAAGATCTTTTTACACTTATTCATCGTTGAGCTGACTCATTTTTGTATTAATTAGCGTGTAAAAAAACACCTAGTAAATTAATTCGCTACAATTTAGTAATAGCGCTTATATGTCCGGATAGAAGGCTTTATTTAAGCAGAATATTTATTTTGGTTTTAAGAACATGGTAAGGTTTTAAAAGTTGTTTTAACATAATTATTGTGCTTTTACAGGGTGGGGTAGAGGCTAAAACAAAATAGATTGGATGAATTTTTTTAGAAAATTATTAGGAAATCAAAAGACGCCCATTCAAAATGAGTTTAGCCAAGAAGATTTTGAGATTAACTTTGAGCTAAAATTAAAGGGACTTGAGAATGTACTAGGTGATATGCATGAGCTTGTAGGGCATGCTATTATTCCTTTTGATGTTGGTGGTACTGTAGATATGTATTATTTTTCTAAGCATATTGAAGGTACGGGTTTCGCTACAATGGAGCTGCTAAAACCTGATGGAACAGGACCTTTGGAAAATCGATTGGGTACCTATGAGCTTATAGCTTTTACAAAGTATGATATTGATGCTGATGATGAAACTACGGTGCTATTTCGTAAAATTGAAAGACAAGCGTGTAGTTTTTTAACAGCAATTAGCCGTTTCTCTTCTCAGGCAATTTTAAACCCAAACGAAACAATTGAAATACCTAATCTTGATGATGATGAAGACACCTGTTTAATTTTTGATAGGTATACGCCAAATGATGCGAAATTTTTTATCGGAAAAAGAGAACATCATTTGCTGCTTTGTATGCAAATTTTTAGAAGTGAAATGGTGTTTGCAAGGCTAAATGGTAGCGAAGAATTATTCAAAATTTTAAAGGCAAAACAAATTTATCCTTACAGCGATCTAGATAGAGAACCAGCAGTATAAATGCGTTTTAACGAATTTTAAAATTATTTTAAAGTAGCGGGGTTTTAGTATTGCCATGATATGACAGTGTACAGTTGTTGTAGTTTATGTTTAGTGGTTTAAAATTTTTAAACCGAATTTCGCTCTAATAGTGTTGCTGATTTTTTATTTGGGTTTTAAAAGCCTTGTTGCTTTTAAATAAGGCAGTAATTACGATTTAGTTAAGGGTATGTTTTATTAGTTAGAGGCTAAAATAGCGCGTAAAGTGAACAACCGAACTTTAAAACCCCGTTTTATTAACCTGAGTTCGACTTAAGAAATTTGTTTTTTTAACATAGAAAAAGTAGAATATTTAGTATATTAAAGTAAT
>CANKUU010000002.1 GCA_947486785.1 uncultured Flavobacteriaceae bacterium
AATGACCAACTAAAAAAAATTGCCCAAGCTGAACATTCTAGACATAGAAGTTTCGGTAACTTTATCACCAATTTAGTGGCTAGCCTAATCGCTTATTCTTTCCTAGAAAAGAAACCTTCAATCAAATTTGAAACAACAAATACCACGCAGTTAACTCTTTTTTACTAATTCCTTATGTCGAACTCAGGTTAATTACAAACCATCCGCTCCATAAAACTACTGGCATTTTCAAACGATCTATAGTTAATTAAAATGAAGTGGTTTTTAATAGGGGCATTTGCTAAAAAACGCGAAATTCAAACACTCTAGAATCAGAACTATTTCCTTCTGCGTCTTTGCTAACCACTTTCCAGTAATAAACCGTATCAGCACTTACAGCAACTTTTGTGGAACTTACTTGAGCCCCATGTGAAGAAATTAAAGTAGTTGGCGGATTTTCTGTTGAGAAATAAATATCAAAGCCCTCTAGGTCGTTATCAAGATCAGTACCAGACCACTTTAAACTTACATCATTATTCATATCCTTTAGCACATTAGCGCCCATGTTTGGCTCTATTAGACTCGCTGGAAAAGGTGCAAAACTTGTTTGAGACCCTGAATTATAAAAGACCCATGTTGCGCTTGTCGAATTTGCAATTACTCCTGTTTTTAATGAAGTTACCGACCATGAGTAAGGCGCTCCCTTCATCAAAGGCAAACTAGCAGAAGTCATTGCGGTAGTCATGTTTTGTGAATTATTCGTATTTAAGTTAGTTACTATCAATTTGTATGTATCTGCGTCTATTGATGCTTGCCACCTAAATTCTACTTGACTGCTTAAATTATTAATGTCAGTACCCGACGTACATTCAGAGTTATTTTCTGGATGACTTAAAACTGGGGCATTTGGCGCCGTAGGCATCTCTTTCTTTTTACATGCTAAGACAACAAGTGTTGAGAGCAATAATACTGCTATAATTCTCATTTTTTCGCTATTTTAAAAGTTCCTGACACCGCTTCTCCCTGGTACTTTACAAAATACAAACCTGCAGACAACCTTGATAAATCAAGCTCTAATTCTGTACCATCAACTTGATAATTTTCTTCAAAAAGCAAGCTACCATTTGAAGAAAATATTGAAATAGCCACCCGATCTAGCGGTACACCAAAATATGCAATTACTGATTCGGTCGTTGGGTTAGGATACAAAAAAGGTTCTGTTGCGAAAAAAAACTGCTCTTCATAAACCCCTTGGCAAGGTAAGTTTGAGCTTACTTTTAAGGTATTCTTACCTGAATTTAAATTCAGTTTGTATGAAGACGCTCGGGTTTGCGTAAGAACCCCGTTTAGGGTTATATTATATAAAGAAGCACCTTGTAACTGCAAATCAACCGTTCTGCCATCTAAAGATGATTGCGAGGCAACGCTTAAGAGCTCTGGCTCAGATACTACCACTTGAAAACATTGTGCTTCGAAAGTTTGCATTTCTTTTGTAGCACTAATACAAAAGTTATAGGTGCCTGCTGTTAAGTTATCTATACTGTACATCGGTGCCGTAAAAGAATCTGTTGTAGTTTGACCATTTACGGTAGTGTTGATGCTATAATCTAGATCATCGGTAACTTCAATTTTAATTGAACCATCATTACTACTGCGGCATGTTTCACTTTGAGCCTGAATTCGAAAATTATTTGCTGAATAACTAGCAACAGGGCAACCTGAGGTATTTACCGTTGTGCCGAGAGGCGTGTTGAGGCACAAATCAGGGCCATCATCAAAAACACCATCCTTATCGTCGTCTGGCCTAAACTCACCTTGTGCACAAATTTCTAAACCAAATGATTTGAATACGCCACCATCAGCACTTGAATTATCAATTACAGACAAAATCCACTCGCCGAATGTTGATTCTCCCTTAAAAGCCTCTAAAGAACCCAAAGGTTTTACCGTTCCACTAATTGATGGGGCATTTGTACTACAAACAAAAGCAGGAGCATCATCATCAAACACCGCATTGATATTATCTTCACTAGAACAAGAATTATTTATCAAAACAACCGAAGTACCTTCTGGAGAAGTTAATTCAATGGTTAAATCTGAAAGAAATTCATGATCAATTTCTAAATTTACATTAACATCTTCAATTCTTAAATCATCAAACACATACAGCTTAGAATTTACCGTAGGAGTACCTATATCTGTAATGGTTAATGGCAGGCCACGACCCATAAAATTTGAACACGTAACACCTACTGTAGTAAATTTAAATACGCTACCAAAAGCGCTCTCGTTACAATCATTAGTTCTTTTTACATGCCAAAAATATGCCGTTTCAAATGTTAGGTTTGCAGGTCTATAGCTAGTGTCTATAACCTCAGCGCTTTCCACAATATTTAAGAAGTTCTCATCGGTAGCTATTTCTACAGTATAAGATTTTGCATTAGTGTCTCTTTCCCATTCTAAATTTGTATCCGATGAAACATTCATGAGATCATCTGCCGGAGAAACCAATTCTATAGGATTAGAAGTAGTGTTGAAAACGGTAATAGCTAAAGGTACTTCTTTACTAAAACTAGCCGACGTTGCTAAAATTTTCACTGAATAAATACCCGAAGCAATGTTCTGTGTGTTTGTAATATTAATTTCAACAGGGGTATTAGTAGTAGTTACCACTTGGGGTGAAATGGTAAAATCGCCACCATCTGGCGCATCAACAAGGCTAAAGGTAACTTCTTCATTAAAACCTTGAAAAGCCTCATAAGTGAATGGTATGTTTAAATTATTGCCCTGACATAAGGTGTGCTCTAGCTCTTCGAAATTTAAAATAATTGATGAGCCCTCTATATTAAAATCAGTGCTATTAACAGCAAAAAAAATATTATCATTGGCCTTAACCATTATTCGAGCACGCGAAGTTATTTCGTTTGGTAATACTACATCATGACTACCCCTATTTGGTACATTTTCCGCTAAAGTTATTGGAAATGTTAATCCACCATCGTTAGACAACAAAATATCAACCTCTTTAGCATTTACTGGGGCTACAAAAGTGTTTGCTACATCCCAAGTAATAGTTATAACACTACCCGCACTTGTATTAAACGCTGTCGCTTGAGAAGTAACTACAAATGGCCCCGCATTATTTTCGACTTTAACATTTACCAACTCAGACCTTACTTGCCCACCGCCAATAGCATTATCTCTTACTGTTAATGCAAAGTTCATTTCGCGTCCAATATCAGAAACAGTTTCCCAACTACTTGTAATTGTAGGTGCTGTTTGAGTTAATTCGCCATTAATTACACTAGATAATTTTGGAAAGTAGCGATCTGTTTCGGTAGTTGGCTTTTGAGATCTAAAGTTTGCCCCGAGTCTGTTCGTTGGCCCAAAGGTTACGTTTGTTACGACACCAACATCCACTTGTTCCCAAGCATAAGTTAAAATATCGTCTGTATTGGCATCAGTAGCCTCAGCCGACAACACAAAAGCAGTTGATTTCGGTATTACAAAATCACCAGGTGATGTAATCACAGGTGGCACATTTGTAAGCGGCACTATTTCTGGGCAAGTGGTGCTAACAACATAGTCTCTAATTTGATCAATAGTTACATGATGAAAGTAATCATCACCATTAGGCGCTACATTATTTTCACGAGCAATACCTGCATACCCCATTATGGTAGTTCCGCTTCCTGGCTCTACCTGAGCTCTGGTACCTTCTGACTCATATGACCAAGTATGATTTGCCCCAAACTGATGTCCCATTTCATGTGCGACAAAATCGATATCATAAAGATCGCCTTGCGGTGTAGGACTTGTTGCAAAGGCACTACCTTTTCGTCCATTTATACAAACTGCAGGAAGAAAACCTGAAGAACCATTGGCCACAGGTGATTTATGAAACAAAATACCAATATCGTAATTTTCACTACCAATTTTGTCGTCAAGTGTTGCTTGTGTTTCTGAACTAAAATTACTATCGAATGGATCTGTATTAGCATTTGTAAAAACAACATCTTCTAGCCCGTCTACAAGTTCTAAAGTGATTGCCAAATCAGTCTCAAACACTTGATTAATACGTGTTACTGAAGCATTAATAGCGGCTATAGCGTCTGCAGTCGATCCACCGTGAAAAGCAGTATATTCTCCAGTAGCTGAAACTGCCAACCTAAATTTACGCAGGCTCATATCATTAAATCCCTTACGTGATAATCTCGCTACAGGTTCTGAAGCAATTGCTTTTGTGGAACATAAAAAATCTGAATTTAATCTAGAATTTGGGTCACGCGAATAAAGAACATAAGTATTGCCTGTATCTTTTTGCATAAAAACAGGATCCGCTCCGTCCGAAGAAATCATCATACTTTGCACCCCGTTATGTGATACACTAAACCGAATTTTTACGCCCTTATTATGAATCGCATAACCCGAGTATGATTTTATTTCAGGAAATTTAAGGGAAAGATCTTTAGACATGATAGGCGTCTCAAAAACCTTAAATGCAATTAATTCTCCTTTCTTATTAGGAAAATAAACAATTGGCATGTTGTTTTTAGCCGAAGAATTTTTGGCTAAATTCTGTTTAAACACTTTTTCGTTGAATGAAAATTGACGCCCTTTATCGATACTAAAACGTTGTGTAAAAGCCGCACTTAATTGATTATTGCTACCACTTTGCTGCCAGTAATCATTTTGAGCTGAAACATAAAAGGACAAAAATGCTATTGTAATTGTAAAAACAAGACGTAATTTTACTGCCATTGATGAGAATTTGGGTTCTCAAATATAGCCTTTTTTAATTTTCCTCTAAGTGAAAACTGTCAAAAATATTTTACAATTCGATGAATTACAACCTACTGCAATTACAATTGGCACTTTCGACGGGGTGCACATAGGTCATCAAAAAATTTTAGAACGCCTTAAAAATGATGCTCAAAATCTAAAGCTAAAATCTTTGGTTCTGAGCTTTTTTCCACATCCTAGGATGGTGCTTCAAAAAGATGAGCATATAAAACTACTGAATACGATAGAAGAAAAAACAAAAATTTTAGACAACTTAGGTTTAGATTACTTAATTATTCATCCGTTCACTAAAGAGTTTAGTCGCCTCTCTGCTACCGAATTTGTTCGAGATTTATTAGTGAATAATTTAAAAATGAAAAAGATAATCATCGGGTATGACCATCGATTTGGCAGAAATAGAACCGCTAACATAAACGATCTTATTTCTTTTGGAAATACCTTAGATTTTGAAGTTGCAGAAATTACTGCTCAAGAAATAAATGAGGTATCGGTAAGTTCTACAAAAATAAGAAAAGCACTTTTAGAGGGGGCGGTAAAAACCGCAAATAGTTATTTGGGCTATTGCTATATGCTAACAGGTATCGTAAAAAAAGGAAAAGGTATAGGCCGTCAATTAAACTTTCCTACCGCTAATATTCATATTGAGGAAAGCTATAAGCTTATACCAAAAAATGGAGCCTATGTAGTAAAAAGTAATATGAATAACAATGTGGTATATGGCATGATGAATATCGGTTATAACCCAACCGTATCAGGAACTGAAAAATCTATTGAAGTTCATTTTTTTGATTTTAATGAGGATATCTATTTCAAAAAAATACAAGTTAGTATTATTGACCGTCTTCGCGATGAGCATAAATTTGAATCGGTAAGCGCTTTACAAAATCAACTCGCAAAAGACAAAACTCAAGCTATTTCCATAATAAAAAGTTTATGAAGTCTTTAAATCGTTTTCTATTTTTAAAAATAGACAACGCTTCTTTAATATTATTTAGAATACTATTCGGAATTTTAATTGCTTTAGAATGCTATGGCGCCATATTAACCGGATGGGTAAAAAAAACCTTAATTGAGCCCCAAGAGACCTTTAACTTTATAGGTTTAGACTGGCTTCAACCGCTACCAGGCTATGGTATGTATTTCTACTTTTTTGGCATGGGAACTCTGGGCATTTGCATTGCTTTAGGTTATAAATATCGTTTTAGTATCATTTCTTTTACCTGTTTGTGGGCGGGAGTCTATTTTATGCAGAAAACTTCGTATAACAATCATTACTATTTACTACTCTTAATCTCAGGAATGATGTGCTTTTTTCCTGCCCATCGTAATTGCTCAATTGATGTAAAAAATGACCCGTCGATAAAACAAATAGCGATGTTCAATTACATAAAATGGTTGATTATTATGCAACTATTCATCGTCTACACGTATGCTTCGGCAGCAAAAATTTATGGCGATTGGTTAGATTTTAGTATCCTTAAACTATTAATGTCTAGTAAGGGGCACTACTATCTTATTGGCGAGGTACTACAACAGCCTTGGGTTCATAAAATAATGGGCATTTTTGGTATCGTATTCGATCTCTTAATTATACCTGCACTACTTTATAAACCCACTCGTAAAATTGCGTTTTTTGCAGCTATTTTCTTTCATTTATTTAATGCTATCGTTTTTCAGATTGGAATTTTTCCATTTCTATCACTAGCCTTTATGGTATTCTTTTTTGAGCCCAAAACCATTCGTAAAATCTTTTTCAAAAATTCTATTGGGTATACTAAAAAAGAAATTATTATGCCTTCATTTAAAAATTTAGTATATCTACTTGGAGGAATTTACTTAGCAATTCAATTATTCTTACCCCTTCGTCATCACCTTATAAAAGATACCGTTTTATGGACCGAGGAAGGACATCGAATGAGCTGGCGAATGATGCTAAGAAGCAGATCGGCAACAATCACTTTTAAAGTGATTAACAAAAAAACTAAAAAATCAAAACTCATAAACCTTAACGATTATCTTACCAATAAACAGCGTAGACGAATTGGAGCATACCCTGATTTTATATGGCAATTTGCGCAGCGACTCAAAAAAGAATATCTTTTAAAAGGAGAAGCTATTTCGGTTTATGCCCTAAATTCTAAAATTAGCATTAATGGAAAAGCTTATCAAGAATTTATAGATCCAACTATAGATTTAGCAGATACCGATTGGAACTATTTTTGGCACAATGAATGGATATTACCCTCTAAATTAGAACAATAGTATACCTTGCTAAAGTTTATCTATAAAGTTCTACCGCAGATGATAAAATTTACCAATTAAAACAGTTAAAAATATTTTGGCATTTACACTCCATTAGCAAAGCGTTTTAAACTTTTATTAGCGCAATATAGCCTTAGACATATTATTAAAAATCTCCTATTTCTCCATAAAAACATAAGCATCTAGCTTAATCTATGCGTTTTTTATCATTGGATTAGTTTAAATTTGCAGCTTAAAACAAAGAACAATGCTACAATTACAGGCTATTCGAGATAAGAAAGATGAAATCACTTTAGCGCTTAAAAAGCGAAACTTTGAAGGTGAATCACTACTAACCAACATTCTTGAGTTAGATGAAAATAGAAGAAATACACAAACAAAACTTGATACTACCCTAGCCGAATCAAATAAGTTATCTAAACAAATAGGCTTACTTTTTAAAACTGGAAAAGCAGACCAAGCCAAAGAACTAAAAGAAAAAACGGTAGCCTTAAAAGAAGCGTCTAAAATTTTAGCCCAAAAATTAGCCGACACGGCAGAAGAGCTAAAAGCATTATTATACCAAATACCCAACGTACCACATAATTCAGTTGCTTCAGGAACTTCAGAAGAAGACAATGAAGAAATCTTTAAAGAGGGTGAGATACCTGTTTTATCTAGCAAAGCTATGCCTCATTGGGAGTTAGCTAAAAAATTTGATATCATAGACTTTGAACTAGGGGTAAAAATTGCTGGTGCAGGATTTCCGGTTTTTAAAGGAAAAGGAGCTAGACTGCAACGTGCTCTAATTGCTTACTTCTTAGATAAAAATACCGAAGCTGGTTATACCGAAATGCAGGTACCACACTTGGTTAACGAAGCATCAGGATTTGGTACCGGACAGCTGCCTGATAAAGAGGGGCAAATGTATCACGTAGGTGAAGATGATTTATATTTAATTCCAACAGCCGAAGTTCCAGTTACTAATTTGTTTCGTGATAACTTATTAAGCGAAAAAGAGCTTCCTATTTGCTATACGGCTTATACACCTTGCTTTAGAAGAGAAGCTGGTAGTTACGGTGCCCATGTACGAGGTTTAAATCGCTTACACCAGTTCGATAAAGTTGAAATAGTTCGTGTAGAGCATCCTGAGAACTCTTATAATGCTCTAAACAGCATGGTAGAACACATTAAAAACATACTTCGCGAACTAAAGCTACCTTATCGAATTCTACGACTCTGTGGTGGCGACTTAGGGTTTACAGCTGCATTAACCTATGATTTTGAGGTATTTTCTACGGGACAAGATCGCTGGCTAGAAATTAGCTCTGTTTCAAATTTTGAAACCTATCAAGCCAATCGATTAAAACTGCGTTACAAAGATGAAAATGGAAAAAGCCAACTAGCACACACCTTAAACGGTAGTGCTTTGGCATTACCACGAGTTTTAGCAGCTATTTTAGAAAATTATCAAACCGAAGATGGTATTCGCATTCCTGATGTTTTAGTGCCATATTGCGGTTTTGATCATATTAGTTTATAAACTCTAAACAAACACTACCAGCAATCTACTTATCTTTGGATATGCGCTTGATATTTTTTCTTATTTGGTATTTCGCTTTTATCGGCATAGCATCGGCTCAAGATGATTTTTTTGCAAAGCGGTATTTCGAAGATGGCGCCTTTGAAAAAGCACTTGTTTTTTATGAAAAACTGGTTAAAAATGACGCAATAAAATCAGAATATGCAGAAAATCTGGTAGCCTGTTACCAGCAATTAGAACGTTATACCGAAGCTGAAGAATTTTTAGCAACTAAAATTCAACAACCAAGAGCAAATCCAATCTACTTTATAGAACTCGGTTATAACTACACCTTACAAGGTGCTACAGAAAAAGCGAACGAATATTATGATAAGGCGATAGCAAAGATTAATAACAACCCCAATTATGGTTATGGTATTGGACTTCGGTTTCAAAAATACGCCCTTTTAGATTATGCTATAAAAGCTTTTAAGAAGGCGATGGAACTTAACCCAAAACTAGATTATAATTATCAATTAGCACGCATATATGGCGAACAAGGAAATATGGATCAAATGTTTCGCGCCTATCTAAAACTCATAATTGAAGGTAAATCATCATTATCTAATGTGCTTCGTAATTTTGATGATTTTATAAGTGTAGATTCTGAGGATGAAAATAATCAAAAGCTCAAAACCATCTTATTACAAAACGCACAAAAACAACCAAATTTAATTTGGAATCAGCTTTTGAGCTGGCTGTTCTCAAAACAAAAACAATACGATAAAGCCTTTCGACAAGAAAAAGCTATTTATAAGCGAATGGATGGTGCTTCGGTACAACGGTTAGAAAACTTAGGCCGTATTGTATTAGCTGAATCAGAAGATGAGCTAGCTAAAGATATATATGAGTATATTATTTCTGTTAGTAATGATGAAATAACCCTTTTAAATGCTCAGTTAAATTTAATTGATATTCAGTTGTTAACTACCACTAAAAACCAACTTGAAATAGTACAAAAAAAATACGAAGAGCTTTTAGAAACCTATGGCTATAAAAGTCAAACCCTTCAGTTACAAGTTGCCTATGCAAACTTCTTAACGTTTAAAAAAGACCAACCAAACCAAGCCATAACCGTTTTAAAGAACAGTCTCAAGTTACCTTTAAATGTAAGAGGCAAAGCCTTTATAAAACTGGCACTAGGCGATATTCTTGTTTATAATCAAAAGTTTAATGAAGCACTTATCTACTTTTCTCAAATACAAAAAGGCCTAAAAAATGATATCCTAAGTCAAAATGCAAGGTTTAAAGTCGCACAAACCAGTTTTTATAAGGGTGATTTTGATTGGTCGCTAACACAATTAAAGGTATTGCGCAGCTCTACTTCGCAATTGATAGCCAATGATGCAATGCAATTGAGCCTATTAATAGCAGACAATTCTTTAGAAGATTCTACCCAAACAGCATTAAAAAAATATGCCCGAGCAGATTTATTAGCCTACCAAAATAAAACCGCTATGGCTATTGAAGTACTAAATGATATACTTAAAAACCATAAAGGAGAAAAAATTGAAGACGAAGCGCTTTTAAAGCAAGCAACACTTTTATCGGCACAGAAAAATTATGAGAAAGCAATATTCAATTATAAAAAAATTATTGAATTTTATGCATCAGACTTACTTGCTGACGATGCTCTATTTCAGCTGGCAGAATTATATCGAACTAAATTAGACGAGCCTGAAAAGGCCAAAGCAGCTTACGAAAAAATTATTTACAACTATCAAGATAGCTACTATTTTCCGCAGGCGCGTAAATATTTTAGAATGCTACGTGGTGATGCTGTAAACTAACTCAAAGCAAACTAAAAACGTAAAAAAATAAACTTGAACCCATACTAATGTACATATACAACGTTACTACCAATATTGAAGACTCGGCGCATAAAGAATGGCTAAATTGGATGAAAAAATCGCATATACCCGATGTGTTGGCAACTGGTAAATTTACAGATGCTAAAATGTGCAAAGTTTTGGTAGAAGAAGATATGGGAGGCACCACCTATTCAGTGCAATTTACAACACCAAATAAAGAAACCCTGCAGCGCTACTACAAAGAAGATGCCCCTAAATTAAGACAAGAGGCTTCTGAACTTTTTGCAGGCAAAGCAGTATCATTTAGAACCGAATTAGAAATTATTAGCGAGCACTAATAATGAGCAAAAAAAAGCAAAAAAAATTTCAAACCTGGAAAGGTTCAAAACAACTAAATGATAGTCCTGTAAAGGCAAAAAAACATCTTGGGCAACATTTTTTAAAAGATGAAAAAATTGCCCTAAAAATTGCTAGTACCCTTTCTTTTAAAGGCTATAACAATGTAATCGAAATTGGCCCAGGTACAGGAGTGCTCACCAAGTATCTTTTACAAAATGAAATTAACCTGGCAGCAATGGATTTAGATCACGAATCTATTGACTATTTAAATCATAACTTTTCGTTAGAGCATTCTCAATCAATGCACCACAAAAGCACAATGACTGTTATTGAAGCTGACTTCTTAAAGTACGATATAAAGCAACTATTTAAAGAAGAGCAATTTGCAATCACTGGTAATTTTCCCTACAACATTTCCACTCAAATAGTTTTTAAAATGTTAGAGCTTCGAGCACAAATTCCTGAATTTTCAGGAATGTTTCAAAAAGAAGTTGCTGAACGTATTTGTGAAAAAGAAGGAAATAAAACCTATGGTATTCTTTCTGTACTCGTTGGAGCGTTTTATGATGCAAGTTACTTGTTTACCGTACATCCACAAGTATTTAATCCACCTCCAAAAGTACAATCAGGAGTACTGCGTTTAACTAGAAAAAAGAATTTTAACTTAGACTGTGATGAAAAACTATTCTTTCGAGTAGTAAAAGCAGCGTTTAATCATCGTAGAAAGACCTTGCGAAATAGCTTAAAAAGCTTTGAGCTTTCTGATATTCTCAAAGAAGATGTTATATTTGACCAAAGGCCAGAACAATTGGCCGTAGCTGATTTTATAACGTTGACGAAGAAGATAGCGAATGATACCCTTTAAACTTACCGACGACCTTTTAGCAAAAATTGAAAACCTAATAGAAGGCCAAAAAGATAGAGAATTAGAAAATCTTTTAGCCGATGTGCACTACGCAGATATTGCTGAAATAATAAACGAACTTAAGAAAGACAAAGCTACCTATATCATTAAGCTTTTAGATAGCGACAAAACCTCAGATGTACTTACCGAACTAGATGAAGACGTTCGTGAAGCTATTTTAAACAACCTTTCCAGTAAAGAAATTGCCGAAGAATTAGAGGAATTAGATACTGATGATGCTGCAGATATTGTTGGAGAATTACCACAAGAGATTGTAAAAGAAGTTATATCTGAAATTGAAGACAAAGAGCACGCAAAAGATATTGTTGATTTGTTGCGTTACAATGAAGATTCTGCCGGCGGATTAATGGCCAAAGAATTGGTACGCGTAAACCATAATTGGAATGTACTTACCTGTGTTAAAGAAATGCGAGCCCAAGCAGAAAATGTAACCCGAGTACACTCTATCTATGTAGTTGATGATGATGATAAATTAATTGGAAGGTTATCATTAAAAGATTTACTCACCACCTCAACAACATCACCTATTCGACAGGTATATATACCCAAAGTAGATTCGGTAAACGTGAACGAAAAACCAGAAGAGGTGGCTAAAATTATGTCAAAATATGATTTAGAAGCCATACCTGTTGTAGATGAAATTGGGCGCTTGGTTGGTCGAATTACAATTGACGATATTGTAGATGTAATTAAAGAAGAAGCAGAAAAAGACTACCAAATGGCCGCAGGTATATCGCAAGATGTTGAAGCGGATGATAGTATTTGGGAACTGACCCGCGCTAGATTACCCTGGTTAATTCTCGGACTTTTTGGCGGAGCAGCTGCAGCAGTTATTATGGGTAATTTTGAAGAAATGTTTCAAAAATATACTGTTTTGTTTTTGTTTACACCTCTTATAGCTGCAATGGCTGGTAACGTTGGGGTACAATCGAGCGCCATTATCGTTCAAGGATTGGCAAATGATGATTTAAAAGGAAGCACAAAAAATCGGCTCTTAAAAGAAATACTCCTAGCCCTACTAAATGGTACTATTTTAGCGATAATCTTACTACTATTTACGTGGTTTTGGAAAGGTAGTTTTATGACTGCCTTAGCCATTTCTATCTCATTAGTTGCTGTTATAATTGTCGCAGGCTTTATAGGAACCTTTACCCCATTATTTCTTCATAAAAAAGGAATTGACCCTGCCATAGCCACTGGCCCCTTTATAACAACAAGTAATGACATTTTTGGCATTCTAATTTACTTCTTAATCGCAAAGCTTATTTTAGGTATTTAGCCATTAAGTAGAGTTTTAAAGGTATTTAAATGCCTTATTTTAGCTATTGACAAAAACTACAGTAGCAAACTTTGGCTTCGTATTTTAGTAGGCGCATAATTAACAAACGATATACAACCTAGAATAAGGAGATTTAATTAATAACTAAAACAGATGAAACCAATCAATTTAGAAGAAAAGCATGCCATTTTTAGTAAACAATGGCATCCGCATCAAATTGCAGTAGTTGATGATATGCAGGTACTTTTAGCAAAAGTTAAAGATGAATTTGTTTGGCATACACATGAAAACGAAGATGAACTTTTTCAAGTTTTAAAGGGCACTCTTTATATGAAATTTAGAAATAAAACTGAGGTTGTACATGAAGGTGAAATTATTGTAGTGCCTAAAGGGATAGAACATTGCCCGAGCACCAAAAATGGAGAAGAGGTGTATTTGTTGCTCTTTGAAAAATTAAGCATCAAACACACTGGAAAGGAAACGCACGAGAAAACCCAAAAAAACTATCCAAAAATCTAAAATAGCATTCTATGAAAATTTTACATCTAGATACAAATCATCCATTAATTATTAAAGAATTTGAAGCAGTAGGCTACCAAAATGATGAAGATTATACTTCTACAAAAAAAGAAATTCTTGAAAAAATAGATCAATATGATGGTATTATCATTCGTAGTAGATTTTCTTTAGATGAAGAATTTTTAGAAAAAGCAACTCGTCTTAAGTTTATTGGTCGATTAGGGGCAGGTTTAGAGAATATAGATATCTCATATGCTAAATCTAGAAATATTTTCTTAGCATCGGCACCTGAAGGAAATAGAAATGCTGTTGGTGAACACGCATTAGGCATGCTACTATCTCTTTTCAACAAACTACATATCGCGGACCGACAAGTGAGATCTGGCACATGGGATCGTGAGGGTAATCGCGGCATAGAACTAGAGGGCAAAGTTGTAGGCATCATAGGCTATGGTAATATGGGCAAGGCTTTCGCCAAAAAATTAAAGGGCTTTGATGTTGCCGAAGTAATTTGTTACGATATCAAAGGTGGGGTTGAAGATGAACACGCGCGGCAAGTTGGTATTATAGAATTTCAAAAACGTGCACAAATAATTAGTCTTCACGTTCCGCAAACCGAATTAACAACCGGAATGTTTTGTAAAGAATTTATTGAGCAATTTGAGCATTCTTTTTGGTTAATAAATACCGCACGCGGCAAATGCGTAGTTACCGATGATTTGGTAGCCGCACTAAAAACTAAAAAAATATTAGGCGCAGGTCTTGATGTGTTAGAATATGAAAAGGCTTCGTTTGAAAACATGTTTACAGACCATGAATTACCAACTGCTTTTCAATATTTAATTGAAGCTGAAAACGTGTTATTATCGCCACATGTCGCAGGTTGGACCGTAGAAAGTAAAATTAAACTAGCAGAAACTGTAGTAAATAAAATCATAGAAAAATTTAACGAACAACAATGATTCAAACTACCTCAATACGATTCTATCTTTTAACAGCTAAAATAAAAGATGCATTTGTATAAGACCTTTGCGACCAAATACTAGTTAATTATATGAAAAATACCTTAGGTGTGCGCAAAATGACAGCCACAGATTGGAAAGCTGTTGCAACAATTTATGCCGAAGGTATTGCAACATCTATAGCTACCTTTGAAACAAAAGTACCTACCTATTCCACTTGGAACAAGTCTCATATGCAAAACTGCCGAATTGTTGCTATTTACAACAAACTTGTAATAGGCTGGGCGGCACTATCACCCGTTTCAAGCAGGTGTGTTTATGAAGGAGTCGCAGAAGTAAGTATTTATGTTGCCTCCAATTATCGTGGTATGGGTGTTGGCAAATTGCTGATGAAAAACCTTATCGCTACTAGTGAATCAATAGGAATATGGACACTGCAATCAGGTATTTTTACAGATAATAAAAGTAGTATTGAGTTACATAAGAAAGCAGGTTTTAGGTATATAGGCAAACGCGAACGTGTAGGTAAATTGAATGGTGAATGGAAAGATAATTTACTGTTCGAAAAAAGAAGTAAACTAATTGGTATTTAATTAAGAATCAGGTCTTTATTTCAGTGACGCCCAAAGCAGAGCTAAAATATACCAAACCTTTATTTAACACAGCATCAAAATAACTTAAGAAAAGGCAAATGATGAGCGACTTAGGGGGAGTAAAACTAGCTTTCTGATGCTGTTTTAGAATCGGTAAGCTTGCGTTCTAACTCTGCTTGAAATTCCTCCATTACCGGTTTCACAGTACTTTCAGGTAAATCTGCAATTTTAATATACATTAAACCATCTACAGAATTATTAAAAAGTGGATCTACATTAAAAGCAATCACTCTTGCATTCTGTTTAATATATTTTTTTATCAAAACTGGCAAGCGCAAACTACCAGGCTCCACCTCATCAATAAGACGATCAAATTTATTTAAATCGGCCTTGGTTTCATCAAAAACAAACTCCTTATCTGCATCCTTTAGTTTTACCTTAAATTCTTTTTTAGGATGCATATACTGCGCCACATAAGGATCCCAATAATTCGATTTCATAAACTCAATCATCAATGACTTAGAAAAGTTAGAAAATTGATTGCTTATACTTACACCACCCATTAGGTATTTATGTTCAGGAAAACGAAGTGTTGTATGCACAATACCTTTCCAAAGCAAAAATAAAGGCATCGGTTTTTGCTGATATTCTTTTACGATATAGGCCCTTCCCATTTCAATAGTCTTAGACATCATACCATATAATTCTGGCTCTACTCGAAATAAATCTTGTATGTAAAAACCATCAATACCGTGCTGCTCAAAAATTTGAGAGCCCATGCCCATTCGATAAGCACCTACAATAACTTTTTTATCGCTATCCCATAAAAATAAGTGATGATAATAATGATCAAAAATATCTAAATCAATAGCTTTATTGGTGCCTTCTCCAATTTCTCTAAATGTTAGCTCTCGCTGTCTACCAATCTCTTGTAAAATAAAAGGCATATCTTTTTCTAGGGCTAAAAAAACTTCATAATTTTTGCTTTGCAACAAGCGGCACTCTTTTTCACGAAGTTTCTCTATCTCGCCTTGTATGACCTCAGTACGCACCGCTGAAGCAATTTTCTTTGGCACTTTTGGTATTTTTAGGGTACTTGGTATTTGATCAATTAAGCGTTCTTTTTCATACGCGTTCGAGAGCATGTATGTCTTTTTACGTAATAGTTCGCCAAACGCTTTAAAAGTTGTATGCTCTTTTTGTGCTTTTACGGGTATGGGCTGCCCTATTCTAACTTTAATTGGCCTATGGCGTTGAGAATATACTTCTGATGGTATTTTTGCGGTTCTAAATACGTCGCTAATTTTTGCTAGTCGATAAAACAAAGAACTATTTCTTGCATGAAAATAGATAGGCACTACAGGCACTTCTGCCTTTTTTATCAACTTTAGTACTGCATCTTCCCATTGTTTATCCACTACCATTTTTCCTTCTCTAATGGTAGAGACCTCACCAGCTGGAAAAATGCCTAGCGGATGCCCATCTCGTAAATGTTGAAGTGCTTTTTTAAAACCAGCAATACTACTTCGTACCTCTTTGTGGTCTTCAAATGGGTTTACAGGTATAATATGTGGCTCTATAGGCACCATACGCTGCAGTAAAAAATTCGCCATTATTTTATAATCTGACCGCTGTTTCAACAAAAGTTTAAAAAGAAGAATACCATCAATTGCGCCTAAGGGGTGGTTTGAAACTGTAATGTATGCCCCCTCCTTTGGTAAGCGGCGATAATCTTCCTCAGGAATTTCATAATCTATCTCAAAATGCTCTAAACAGGCATCGGCATATTTACTTGCGCTAAGGTGCTTTATAGAATCGTAAAATTTATTAATACCTGATATTCTTGTTATCTGCATTAAAAACCATGCAATTGAGGTGCCTAAAAAGCCATATTTATCAATTTTTATGGCTTTAGCCAATTCTTTCGCAGTTACAAGACCCATTTACCAGTTCTTTAGTTTCAAGTAAATATATAGGAAAATACGTATTGCACCCACCAATTTTAACATTTTTGAAAACAATACAAGATCAAAATTAGGGGTATACCCATCGCTTTGAAGCTCCTCTTTTTTTAAAAAAGTAAGCCAATGTTTTGTCTTTAAACTATTTAATCACAAATTGAACCGTTTCAGTACTTCTTTGCTCTAGAAGTACTTCATGCTCCTTTATCAAAGTATTGATAGCCTTCGCATTAAAATGTCTAATCGTAAATAATGAAACGTTTTCTTGATAAACCACCTTAAACCTACTTTTTAAGGTGTTTAACAATTCGTCAAGTCTTCCAAATTTATTATCAACGCAAACAGAAAAACTTATCGCGGAATTTTGAATTAGATCTACCTTCATTTTATGGTCGTGAAATAACTTAAATAAATCGCTAATGCTATCTTCTACAATAAAAGAAAAATCTAGTGAAGACAACTTCATTAATACTTGACCCTTTTTTAAAATAAAACAAGGCACTTTTGGCTCAATCCCGACTCCTTTTCCAACGGTGGTGCCCTTTTTATTCGGATTAATAAAAGATTTTACATGCAAGGGAATTTCTTTTCCCTGCAAAGGCTGAAGCGTTTTAGGATGTATTACAGAAGCCCCATAAAATGCTAACTCAATGGCTTCTCTATAAGATATATTATTTAACAGTTGTGTCTCTTTAAAATACCTAGGGTCTGCATTTAATACCCCTGGTACATCTTTCCATATCGTTACTGAATTTGCATTAAGACAATAGGCTAAAATTGCTGCCGTATAATCAGAGCCTTCTCTACCGAGTGTTGTAGTAAAATTATTTTTATCTCCTCCTAAGAAACCCTGTGTAATATTAAGTAATTGTTGATCTACAGATTTAGACACTTGCGCTTTGGTTACCTCCCAATCAACGATTGCATCTCTATAGCTATCATCGGTTTTAATTAAAGTTCTTACATCTATCCATTTGTTTACAATACCAATTTCGTTTAAATATTCGCTAATTATTGTAGTGGAAACAAGCTCACCATAACCCACCACTTGGTCATAAACAAAATTATAATTTGGCGACTTATTCCAAACCAAAAAACCCTGTACCTCATCGAATAAGGCTCTTACCTTAGAAAAAACTGGATGTTGTTTATTTGAAAACAACGCAAGTAAAATTGTTTGATGATAGTTTATTACTTCCTGCATTGCAGCAGAAGTACTAGTTTTGTCTTTAAAATAATCATTTACAATAGCCTCCATGGCATTGGTCATCTTACCCATTGCAGAAACGACCACTAAGGTTTTATGATGACCCACTTCTTGTAAAACCTTTACTACATTTTTTATGCTTTCTGCATCTTTAACGGATGCCCCACCAAATTTGAATATTCTCATAGCTATTTTCTTATTTTTTCGTCGCTACTAAACTGCAAACTTTATTTTTTTTTTTAAAACTTACCCTTCTATATTTTTCAAAAACGCTTCTATACCTTTCTCGTCTAACTGCACCACATCCCAATCGCGCATTACCCGGGCACCTTTTTTTTCGTAAAAGGCGATTGCAGGTGCATTCCAATCAATTACCTCCCAACTTATGCGTTTTACCCGTTGGTTACGACCATACTTTACAACTTCAGTTAAAAGGGCATTTCCTATACCATTACCGCGCATACTTTTGGTGATAATAAGATCTTCTAAATGAATAACAGGACCTTTCCATGTGGAATATCTGGGGTATACCAAAGCCATACCTACAATTACGCTATCAACTTCTGCTACAAAACATCGAAATAATGATTTAGCACCAAAACCATGCCCTATTAAATCATTTTCTGTAAGCTCTACGGCGTTTTCTTCTTTCTCAAAAACGGCTAATTCGTGTATCAATTGCAATACCTGATGCATATCTACATCTCTAGCTGTTCGAATAGTATAATTCATAAATGTTACAAATAAAACACAAAGTTATAAATTTAAAAATAGAATTTAAAACTAAAAAGTTGTGGTAACATAAAAAATCGGATATTTGCGTTATTAACCATATAGCACACATGAAATGATAAAAAAAAATCAAACACTTGGAGAGTTTATTATTGAAAATCAATCTTCTTTTCAATATTCGTCAGGTGAATTATCTAAATTAATTAATGCTATAAGGTTAGCCGCAAAAGTGGTAAATCACGAAGTAAATAAGGCTGGCTTAGTAGATGTTCTTGGTACTGCAGGTGACACTAATATACAAGGTGAAGACCAACAGAAACTAGATGTATTTGCCAACGACAAATTTATTCAGACTTTAAAAAATCGAGAAATCGTTTGTGGTATTGCTTCAGAAGAAGAAGACGATTTTATAAGTATCAATAGTAATGATGAGCAACATCAAAACAAATATGTGGTTTTAATAGACCCTCTAGACGGTTCATCTAATATTGATGTAAATGTTTCTGTTGGCACTATTTTTTCTATTTACAGAAGAATTACCCCAGTAGGAACACCGGTAAAAGTTGAAGATTTTTTACAACCGGGCAATCAACAAGTAGCTGCTGGCTATGTTGTATACGGCACTTCTACGATGTTAGTGTATACTACTGGCGATGGTGTTAATGGCTTTACATTAAACCCAGCTTTGGGCACATTTTATTTATCGCACCCCAATATGAGGTTTCCAGAAACGGGCAAAATATACTCTGTAAACGAAGGCAATTATGTTCATTTCTTACAAGGTGTAAAAGATTACATCAAATATTGTCAAGAAGAAGAAGGTGATCGCCCCTATACATCACGCTACATTGGATCGCTAGTTTCAGATTTTCATAGAAATATGATTAAAGGTGGTATTTATATGTACCCAAAGAGTAGTATAAATGAAAACGGAAAACTCCGCTTATTATATGAGTGCAACCCAATGGCATTTATAGCAGAACAGGCGAATGGTCTTGCTGTGAGTGATACGTCGCGTATTATGGATATTCAGCCTACAGAATTACACCAACGGGTGCCTTTTTTCTGTGGAAGTAAAAAAATGATAGAAAAACTACAAGATTTTATTAAAAAATATCAATAAAAAAAGAGCGCTAGTGATATACTGGCGCTCTTTTTAATTTGTTCAGAATCTTAACGATTCATATTCTTTATTTCATCTATAAAATTATCTTCATCGACCCCCGCAGTTACCAATTTCATTGCTTTATCTACCACATATTGTACGTTTGCCGTTGAAAAACCCAAACCAACACAAAGCCTAGATAACATTGCTTTCTGTCGCTCGCCGAGCTCATGATCGGCATAAACCATACGTGCCAAATCATAAAGACGAGACAAACGTTGGTCATAACTGCTTGGCGGATTTATTGGATGCGATTGATAATTCTTTAAAATTTCTTTATAATCAGCATCTGAAATTTCTAATTTTTGAGCTAACCTGTTTAAAAAGGCCTGCTCATCTTCAGTTATAACACCATCGCTCATTGCTACCCGTACAATAGCCGCAAAATGGTCTCGATTTCTCTTTTGAAATCCACTATCAAAAAAATCTGCAATAGACATAGTTCTAATTTTTACTTCGCAAATATAATTTTTTTCAAGGTCTTTATTTCCTTCATGACAAGATATTTTACCAAATTCTATTTAAGAGCATTGCGAGCTTTAAATGACGCGATCAAGAATTGAATTTTAAAAAAATCAAAGTTAGAAAAAACAAATAGTCGAATTTGTTTAAAATTAAGCTAACCTACTGTTGCCCTGCCAAATACAACTACACTAAAATTCAATAGAATTTACTCATATCAAAAGCTCATTTCAGGCGCTATATTAGATAAATTTAGAAAAGAAGAACGCCTAGTGGTTAAAAAACTTTGGGCTTAATGCTATCAAGAAAAAATATGCAATGCTAAAAAGCCGCTAAGGCTTTTGATTATAACTGGTATATAGTTTTAAAAATAAAAGCTGAATTATTTTTATAGTTTGATGTAATTTTTATCCTATTATTGCTTAAAGTAAACCTCATCATATATAAAACAGCATATTTAAAGTACACTAGCATTGAATAGAAACCAACTTTACCAAATTGCAGAAGCCTGGTTTCATCAGCAAGGCTGGAAACCTTTAACATTTCAAAAACAAACATGGCAAGCGTTTTTACAGGGCAAGCATGGTCTTTTAAATGCCCCAACGGGTAGTGGAAAAACGTATGCCCTTTGGTTTCCTATTGTGCTCAACTACATAAAACAAAACCCCAGTTACAAAACCAACCATAAAAAAGGTTTAAAAGCGGTTTGGATTACTCCGCTTAGAGCTCTTTCTCAAGAAATTAGACAGTCCGCAGAACGGGTCGCTAAAGACCTTGACACCCAAATGACCGTTGGCATACGTACAGGCGATACTAGTGCAAAAGAGCGAGCACAGCAAAAAAAACAAATGCCAGATTTACTGATTACCACACCCGAAAGTTTGCATTTACTTTTGGCGACCAAAGGCTATGCTAAAATATTTAAAAATTGTTCTGCCATTGTAGTTGATGAGTGGCACGAACTTTTGGGAACAAAAAGAGGTGTTCAAATAGAATTAGGCTTATCGCGACTTCGAACAATTTCTAAAAATTTACGCATTTGGGGTATTTCTGCCACTATTGGTAATTTAGAACAGGCACGCCAGGTTTTACTAGGGCCAACATCTAAAACCCTAGAAAATTCCACACTTATTAAAGCGGATCTGAACAAGAAAATTATTGTAAAAAGTATAATTCCTAAAGAAATGGATACCTTTCCGTGGCGAGGCCACCTTGGCCTTCGTCTTTTAGAGGATGTAGTACCTATAATAAACGCCAGTAAAACCACGCTACTGTTTACTAATACAAGAAGTCAATGTGAAATTTGGTTTCAGAAAATACTGGAAAAACATCCAGAATATGCTGGTGAAATTGCCATGCACCACGGTAGCATAAACAAAGAAACTAGAACTTGGGTAGAAAATGCAATTAGAGAAGAACGTTTAAAGGCAGTTGTTTGCACCTCTAGTCTAGATCTTGGAGTAGATTTTGCTCCTGTAGAGACCGTTATACAGATAGGAGGCCCAAAAGGTATTGCTAGATTTTTACAACGTGCAGGTCGTAGCGGACATCGCCCCGGCAACCAAAGCGTAATCTATTTTTTACCCACTCATGCCCTTGAATTGGTTGAAGCTTCTGCGCTGCAACAGGCGGTAAAGCAGAAAGCGGTTGAAGATAGAATACCCTATTTAAACAGTTTTGATGTACTGCTACAATACCTAACAACTTTAGCTGTTTCCGATGGGTTTTACCCTCAAGATATATTTAATGAAATAAAACAAACCTTTTGCTACCAAGGCATTACAGAAAACCAATGGCAATGGTTATTAAACTTCTTGGTAATGGGCAGCCAAAGCTTACAATCATACGATGAATATAAAAAAGTAATTGTAGAAGATGACGGACTTTTTAAAGTGCATAATCGCGGAGTTGCCATGCGTCACCGTTTTCAAATTGGCACTATTATTAGCGATGCCCACCTAAGTGTTAGATATCAAAAAGGGGGATATATTGGAATGATTGAAGAGTTTTTTGTTTCAAAACTAAACCACGGTGATGTATTTACTTTTGCCGGCAGAAATTTAGAATTTATTCGAATTAAAGAGATGCAAGTACATGTACGAAATTCAAATAAAAAAACAAATAAAGTACCCTCGTGGATGGGCGGACGCCTAACCTTATCTGCACAAATGTCAGAATTACTGCGCGCAGAATTATATACCGTTAGCCTCGACAAAAAAGAGCAATCAAAAGAAATTAAATCACTTTTGCCCATGTTTAATCAACAACGGCGATTTAGTGTGGTGCCAAAACCTAATGAATTTTTAATAGAAACATTTAAAACTAGAGACGGTTACCATCATTTATTTTATCCTTTTGAAGGTAGATTTGTGCATGAAGCCATGGGCAGTTTGCTTGGTTATCGTATTAGCCTACTATCACCCATCACTTTTTCTTTGGCGTTTAATGACTATGGCTTTGAGCTGCTCTCTGATAAAAAGATAGCTATACAGCAAGTAATTGACAATAATCTTTTTAGTACCGAATATATGGCAAGCGACCTTCAAAAGAGCCTAAATTCTACCGAAATGGCTCGTCGTAAATTTCGCGATATAGCTGTTATAAGCGGAATGGTTTTTACAGGATATCCAAATAAAGGTATTAAAATGAAACATTTACAAAGCGGCTCGCAATTACTTTTTGATGTTTTTAGAGATTATGAAGATAGTAATCTGCTATACCAACAAGCCTTTACAGAAACTTTTGAACATCAGTTAGAAGAAGGACGATTACGGCAATCTTTAGAACGTATAGCAGCACAAGAAATAGTTTGGAAATCGTGCCCAACTCCTACCCCTTTTTCATTTCCTTTAATCACCGATCGCATGAGTCGCGAAAAACTATCTAGTGAAAAATTAGCTGATCGTATAAAACGTATGACTGCCATTTTAACTAAAAAAAAGAAAGGCTAATTTTACCCTTATGACATTAGACCTTAAAATAAAGAATCAAAGCTTTATCCTGCATCCTTCAAGTGTTGCTTTTTGGAAAGAAAAAGAAATGCTCTTAATTAGTGATGTGCATTTAGGCAAAGTGTCTCATTTTCGTAAATATGGTGCCGCCGTTCCTCAAAACGCAGTAAAAAAAAATTTTGAATTACTTACCGCTACAATGCGCTTTTTTAAACCGAAAGAGGTCTGCTTTTTAGGAGATTTATTTCATTCGAGTCTCAATACTGAATGGCAACTGTTTAAAGAATGGATATCAACACAGCATGCAAATTTTACTTTAGTAGAAGGTAATCACGATATTATTTCTCCCTTACGCTATAAAAAAATAGGTATAAACGTAGTTACCGAGCTTAAATTAAATGGTTTTTTACTTACCCATCACCCCGAAAAAAGAGCTCATTTTTTTAATTTTTGTGGCCATATACACCCCGCTGTTCAATTACGAGGTTTTGGAAGGCAAACACTACGATTACCTTGTTTTTTTAAGAATGAACAGCAAATGATTTTTCCTGCTTTTGGAACATTTACTGGTACCCACATTATTAAGCCTAGCAAAAACAATGAAGTATTCGCCATAACCGAAGATGCTGTTTTTAAAGTAGATTTATAAGAGCAAACTATTATTTAGACCCTCTTGTGGCTAATAATAAATCGTATGTTTACCGCTCTAATTACTCAAAAATTTAGAAATTTACCCTTAAAACCCGATAACACCTAACTCATTTTAATGTACAAAAGGCTATCTCTACTAAATTTTGCTTCCGTAGTGCTGGTTATCGCCATCAATTACATCACGCAAGCACTACGGGTAAACGAAACCACCATTGGCGAGATAAGTAATAAATATTTTAATCTTTTTACGCCCGCAGGCTATGCATTTGCCATTTGGGGACTTATCTTTTTAGCCCTAATCGCCTATAGTATTTATCAAATAAAGTTAGCTTTTAGTCGCGAACCATTAATTTTCATAAAACAAACAGCATATTGGTTTGTGCTTGCAAACTTGTTAAATTGTGTTTGGGTTTTTGCTTTTGCCTATGAGTATACGGGTGTTTCTGTTTTAATCATGATAGGTATTTTATACGCCCTTATTCAAATCATTAGAAAAACGAAGATGAATCTAAGATCCGTTGCTACAAGCACCTACCTATTTGGTCGTCTACCTATTAGTTTATACAGCGGTTGGATTGCGGTTGCTACTATTGCAAATATTGCAGCTTATTTAAGCAAACTACATTGGAAAGGTGCACTATTTTCTGGCGAACAATGGACAATTATCATGATGAGTATCGCAACTTTAATTAATATTTATATGGTTTGGAAACGCAACATGAGAGCATTTGCAGTAGTTGGCATTTGGGCTTTAATCGCCATTTATAAAAGACACACAGACAAGGTCGATGTTTTAGCTAACGTGGCCATTTCATGCAGTATTGTTTTAGCTATTATAATAGTAGCACATATTATATCACAAAAAAAAGAAAAGTCTGCTGTGCCAAATGAAGAGCTTTTATAAAAAAAAAGCACATAAGGCATCAATTTTCTAAATCAAACTTATCTTTACAAAAAAAAATACGATTGGTTAAGACACCGATTTTCGACCTATTTTCACAGTCTCCGCAATTGCAGAAACTGCAAGATGCTATATCTAAGAATGAAGCATCTCTTCAAAAGACAGCATCAGAAAGCGAACCAGATCCCTATTTTTTAAAAGGGCTAACCGGCTCTTCGCTATCCTTCGTACTGGCTGCAAGTTTTAAACAATCAGATGCGCCATTTCTTTTAATTTTTGATGATAAAGAAGAAGCTGCATATTTTTTAAACGATTTAGAGCAATTGATTGGTGAAAAAGATGTGCTCTTTTACCCAGGTAGTTATCGAAGGCCTTATCAAATTGAACAAACCAATAATGCGAATGTTTTACTAAGAGCAGAGGTTTTAAACCGTATAAATTCACGTAAAAAACCAGCGATTATTGTTACCTATCCCGATGCACTTTTTGAAAAAGTAGTTACCCGAAAAGAGCTAGAAAAAAACACCCTTAAAATAAAAATCGAAGACACTTTATCTATAGATTTTTTAAACGAAGTACTTTTTGAATACCAATTTAAACGGGTAGATTTTGTTACCGAACCTGGCGAATTTTCGGTAAGAGGAGGTATCGTTGATGTGTTTTCTTTTTCGCATGATGAACCCTACAGAATTGAATTTTTTGGTGACGAAATAGACAGTATTCGAACCTTTGATGTAGAAACACAACTTTCTACAGAAAAAGTAACTAAAATAACAGTAATACCAAATGTAGCAAACAAATTTTTAGAGGAAAAGAGAGAGAGCTTTTTAAAGTATACCGCATCAAACACCATTGTTTTCGCTAAAAATACAAACTTACTTTATGATCGCTTAGATGATTTTTTCACTAAAGCCGAAGAAGCTTTTTCGCAATTATCTTCTGCTATAAAACATGCTGCGCCTGAAGCTCTTTTTCTAAATTCTAAGCAGATTAAAGAGCAATTAAAAAAATACTCCTTATTTGAGTTTCACGGAAATAAAGTTCTACCAGAAAAAACCATCCTTTTTCGAACAAAACCGCAACCCTCTTTCAATAAAAAATTCGATTTATTGATTGACAACCTCAACAAAAATCATAAAAACGGGTACACCAATTACATTTTTTGCGCTACCGATCAACAAGCAAAACGCTTTCATGATATATTTGAAGAACTTGACACGGTAGTGCATTATAAAACTATTGTTTTTTCAATTCATCAAGGTTTTATTGATGATGAACAAAAACTTGTTTGCTATACAGACCATCAAATTTTTGAACGTTACCACAAGTTTAAACTTAAAAACGGTTACGCTAAAAAGCAAGCGATTACCTTAAAAGAACTAAACAAACTAGAGGTTGGCGATTATGTTACCCACATAGACCATGGTATCGGTAAATTTGGGGGACTTCAAAAAATAGAGGTTGAAGGTAAAATACAAGAAGCCATAAAATTGATGTATGGCGAACGCGATACGCTGTATGTTAGCATTCATTCACTTCACAAAATATCTAAGTTTAACGGCAAAGATGGTGCGGTACCTAAAATATACAAATTAGGATCTGCCGCATGGAAAAAGATAAAGCAAAAAACAAAATCGAGAGTTAAAAAAATTGCTTTTGATTTAATAAAAATCTACGCCAAAAGAAGGTTAGAAAAAGGCTTTCGATATGATCCTGATGGCTATTTGCAACATGAACTTGAAGCTTCATTTATTTATGAAGATACGCCCGATCAAAGTAAAGCAACAGCCGATATTAAAAGAGATATGGAGAGTGAGCGCCCAATGGACCGACTCATTTGCGGTGATGTGGGATTTGGCAAAACTGAAGTTGCCATTAGAGCAGCATTTAAAGCTGTTGCCAATGGAAAGCAAGTTGCGGTTTTGGTGCCTACAACCATTTTAGCTTTTCAACATTGCAAAACATTTACCGAGCGTTTAAAAGAAATGCCTGTTACTGTAGATTATCTTAATCGTTTTAGAAGTACTAAAGAACGGCGAGAAACATTAGAAAAATTAGAGACTGGTAAAGTTGATATTATTATAGGCACGCACCAACTGGTGAATAAAAAAGTAAAATTTAAAGATCTTGGCTTACTCATCGTAGATGAAGAACAAAAGTTTGGAGTTGCCGTTAAAGACAAATTAAAATCGATTAAAGAAAATGTTGATGTTTTAACCTTAACCGCAACACCTATACCAAGAACCTTACAGTTTAGTTTAATGGCAGCACGTGATTTATCTGTTATAAATACCGCTCCACCAAACCGATATCCTATTGAAAGCCAAGTAATTCGTTTTGGAGAAGAAACCATTCGTGATGCGATATCTTATGAAATTCAACGCGGGGGACAGGTATTTTTTATTCACAATCGTATAGAGAACATCAGAGAAATAGCAGGTATGATTCAACGTTTGGTCCCCGATGCGAAGATTGGTATTGGACATGGCCAAATGGAAGGTAAAAAATTAGAAAGTCTTATGCTCTCTTTTATGAATGGCCAATTTGACGTTTTAGTTTCAACAACCATTGTCGAAAGTGGTTTAGATGTTTCTAATGCAAATACCATTTTTATTAATAATGCAAATAATTTTGGTTTAAGTGATTTACACCAAATGAGAGGGCGGGTAGGAAGAAGTAATAAAAAAGCCTTCTGCTATTTTATAACACCACCTTATGATATGATGACCGCTGATGCTAAAAAACGAATTCTGGCATTAGAACAATTTACAGAACTAGGCAGCGGTTTTAATATCGCTATGAAAGATCTTGAAATTCGCGGCGCAGGTGATTTATTAGGAGGAGAGCAAAGCGGTTTTATAAATGAAATTGGCTTTGACGCTTATCAAAAAATTCTTGCTGAAGCCATTGACGAACTTAAAGAAAATGAGTTTAAAGAATTATACCATGAAGTTGAGGGACATCAAGAAAAGGTATTCTTAAAAGAAACACAACTCGATACTGATTTCGAGCTCTTATTTCCTGACGATTATGTGAATAACGTTACCGAACGTTTAAACTTATATACCGAACTAAATCTTGTAAAAGATGAAGAAGGCTTAAAAAAATTTGAAAATCAGCTAGAGGATCGTTTTGGTAAATTGCCTGCCGAAGCCGATGACTTATTAAACTCGGTTCGAATGAAATGGATTGCCACTAGCATTGGCCTAGAGAAAATTATACTTAAAAAAGAGAAATTAATCGGATATTTTATTGCAGATCAACAATCAGAGTTTTACCAAAGTGATACTTTTACAAAAGTATTAAAGTTTGTTCAGGCTAATCCTAAACTTTGTACTATGAAAGAAAAACAAACTAGAAATGGACTTCGATTGCTATTAGTTTTCGAACGCATCACTTCAATAAACAAAGCCCTAAATGCGCTAAATCCTTTACAGGTAAAATCATCAATTGAAGCAACATAAATACACTATTGCAAAAAATTAATCGTTTACTAAGTAAAGTAATTAATGTAATTTTATTATTCTAAAGAACAAAACCTAAAAAATATGAATAAGCACAAGATCGATTTTTCTCTTGCCGAAAAACTAGCTATTGTAAAGGCATTAGATGCTTTAATTTTAGCAGATGGCGCAGTTCATAAAGGAGAGTTAGATGTGTTAGCAGACCTTATGTATCGAATTGATTTTGACTCAAACTTTATTGTTCAAGCAAGAAATATTGCAGATGTAGAGTGCATGAAAATTTTAAAAGCAATGCCAGCACAAAAAAAGGAAGTTTTAAGCGATATTTTTCAAGAAATGGCAGTTTCTGACGGGTTTGTACATCACAAAGAAACAGAAATGATTGATAACATTTTATTCTCAATAGGGGTACTGCAAGCGCAACACTCTTAAGACGTAAAATTTGCCCTTCTTTTAGTTAAACCTCTTTAAAAACAATTTTAAGTGTTTTTCTTGGTATCTAGGCATCAATTAAAAAACTCGAAGCTGTATCTTAGCGAAAGTTTGGATTGACTTTTGATTTTATTTGGATATGAGAAATCTATTTGCCGTCTTATTTATAATTCCCTTATTTTTTCTAAGTGCACAACACCGTATTTCAGGAACTTTTTCTCCTGCAAAAGAATATAAATGGCTAATTGCTTATAACCTGAAAGCTGGCAATCAAGTTTATGCAGCAGATAGTCCCATTAAAAATGGAGCCTTTACATTAAATTTGCCCGAAAACACGCCTGTTGGAACATACCGATTAGTATATGCTGTACCACAAGAAGAATTTTATTTTGATGTTTTATATAACGGCAAAGAAGATATTAAACTAAGTTTTACAAGTGAGAATGGTGTAGTATTTAATGAATCTACCGAGAATAAGTTGCTTAACACGTACTTTAGGGAAATACAAGAACAAGAACGCAAATTAATTAATTTCTACACGTCAAATACCCGCAATAAAAAGGAGTTTCGCACCCTCATTAAAAACTATCAAGAACTTCAACAATCTTATGAGCAACGCGCAGAAGGCACCCTTGCCCTAGAATTTATTAAGGCCAACAGGCCTTATATACCAACTAAATATGAGCCACTTGAAGCTTATATCACCCATAAAAAAGAAACCTATTTTAACCCAATAAATTTTAATAGTTCAACCCTACAAGCGTCTAGTTTTATTTCAGATAAACTTGTGAATTATGTTTTTACGGCACTACCAATAAAACAAATGAAACAGATAGAAATTGAGAAAATTTTACAAGCAAATATAGATACCGCTTTCTCTAAAGCAAGTGGATTATCGGATGCCTATCAATTTCATATTGCAAACACACTTTGGACACAAACGTCGATCAATAATTACAATACTACTGCAGATTACATATTTAACAAGTACTTAAAACCGTCTACCGCAGCTAAAACCAATGAAGAAATCATTAAAAATATAGAACGCCACAACCGGCTTCGTATTGGTGCTATCTCTCCAGAAATTAAATGGAACGACGGAAGTTCATTAAAAACTTTAAGTGAACTACAAGGTGCCGAAAGCTATATCCTCATATTTTGGAGCAGCACTTGCGGACATTGTCTAAGAGCGTTACCCGATTTACATAAAGAGCTTAAAAATCATCCAAAAATTAAAGTCCTCGCTGTAGGATTAGAAGATGATGAACGCACTTGGAAACCCGAATCTGCTAAACTGTCGCATTTTGAACATGCCATTGCTTTAGGCAAATGGGATAGTGAGTATGCAGCAACGTTTAACATTGATGCCACACCTACCTACTTCATTTTAGACAAAGAGAAACGTATTCTTGCGAAACCAGAAAATGACAAGGAGCTTATCGAGTTTTTAAAAGAAAATAACCTATAAAGATTTTAAATCTTTTATCGTTTTAAACGCAACATCAACATGTTGGTCGTCTACAATAATGGTAAACTCATTGGTGGTAGAAATTACCTCGTATAATACAATACCCTCCCAAGCTAAACGCTGAAAAATAAAGTAATAGATACCAGGAACCGAAACATTTTCAGCTGGCAATTTTACAGTAATAGATGACAATTCTACCGCTTTTTGGGTGCACCTTTCATTCTTAAACAAATCTTCTACGGTGGCATCCATAACATCGCTAATCACAATATTTATTTCGTTTACCCCCCTAGAAGAAGTATAAAACACATCTTGATTTTGATTAATCGCTTCAAGCAATTTCGCTTGTTGGGCTAAAATAGTATCAGATGCTAAAAAAGTGTAATCAATTAATGAAGACCTTACTGTAATCTCACCAATATTCTTTAATACCTTAATAATTTTGTGCGTAGCTCTAAACTCTAAATCATCTGAAAGTCGCTTTAATGCCATTACAATTGCACCATTACGAACATCTTTACCTAGTTCTTCTTCTATTTCGGGCTTTACAATTCTAGATAATGAAGTTAAATTAATGATACCTTGCCCCAATGCACTCTGAAGAAAAGGTTTCTTTCTAATGTATTGCTCTACTACAGATGAAATTGTTTTCATTATCTATTTATTTTATATCAAAAATAACATATTGTTATAAATAAAACAAATTGTATGTAAAAGACTTCTTCTAATTTCAAGATGTGTTAAAAATGATAAAATGCGCTTTCTAAATGTTCAATTTTAAAGACTAATTTATTCTTCAATATCGTAATCACATCAAATCTGACGTCTACATCTAGTTCATTCATAGAAACATAATGGTCGGCTCCTTGCACTAAAAGCTGAATTTTCTTTTTGGTGATTGTATCGGCGATAGCAATAATTTGATCATTACTACGAGCACGAACCTCAACTATGGCTAAAACATCACCCTTTTGAGCTATAATGTCTATCTCTGACTTTAAATACCTATAATTTTTACACTTAATCTCGTACCCCTTATTTCTTAAAAAATCGGCTGCAATTTTTTCTCCTTCTTTACCAAACTCGTTGTGTTTTCCCATGTAATTATTAACTACAATAAAAATTGCCTGTTTTTACCGAAAAAGCAAGTTTTCTAACGAACTATTTCTTTAAGTCAAAGATAAAACTTTATGCAATTCATCAATCAATGGTATTTTGCAATACTATACCAACTGTAGCTGCGTTACCCTATAAGTGTTGTAACACAAGGTCTAAACTGCTACAAACCTACAAATATTTATACTTCAAATGGAATATTTCATTAACTGTAATACGTCGCCACTTACTCCATTTACAGGAACTTTAAACCAGCATCAAGTAGCACACCTGTATCGAAGATTAGGCTTTAGTGCATCCATACAAACCATTAATGACGGCACCACACAAACTGCCGAAAGCTTGGTTAACCAACTCATTAATGAAGCGATAAATACAACTCCTGTAGCTGCACCTAATTGGGCAACATGGAACAATAACAACTACCCTAAAGATAGTACCCTAGCAGCACAAATACGAAGAGAACAAACTGATGAATTAAGCTTAGCGTATGCAAAAGCTATGTTAACCAATAATTTAAGCGATCGCCTAAGTTTTTTCTGGAGCAACCATTTTGTAACCGAGCTTGAAGTTTATGATTGTAGCGCTTTCTTATACGAGTATCTCAATTGCTTACAAAGAAATGCTATAGGCAACTTTAAAACCTTTGTCAGCGAAATTGGGCTAACCAATGCTATGCTTTACTATTTAGACGGCGTTTATAATAATGGCAATAACCCCAATGAAAATTATGCTCGTGAATTATACGAACTTTTTACATTAGGAGAGGGAAACGGTTATACAGAGCGTGATATTACCGAAACTGCAAGAGCCTTATCTGGCTACGTAGAACGGGGCAGTATAGGCTGTGAGGCGGTAAGATTTAGTGCAGATCGCCACGATTCAGGATCAAAAACAATTTTAGGTCAAGTAGGAAACTGGGGCTACGATGATGTAATCGACATTCTTTTTGAACAACGCGCCAATGAAATTGCAAAATTTATTTGCCGAAAATTATATGAGTTTTTTGTGCATCCCGATTCTAAAGATGAATCAAATAATGCTCAGACTATTATTAATGAATTAGCGGCTGCCTTTGTAGCAAACAATTTTGAGATTGCTCCTGTTTTATCAATACTATTTAAAAGCGAACATTTTTTTGATGATGAAGCCATTGGGGTTATTATTAAAAGTCCATTTGATTTCTATTTTAACACCTTAAAAGAAACCAATTTTAATTACAACGATACCCTTGTCTCTAGTTTCATCTATTATAGTGGCTTACTTAGTCAACAAATATTTGAGCCTGTTGATGTAGCAGGTTGGCAACGTAACAGATCTTGGATAAATACCAATTTTATGATTGGCAGATGGCTGAGTATCGAATCTGTAATTAAAGAATTTTATTTAAAAGACACTGAACAATTTAGAACTTTTGCCATGGATATTGTGGGTAATATAGGGCTCACCTCAAACAACCCCGACGAAATCGCCAGACCAATCATCGACTTTTTACTGCCAAAAGGCTTGTTAAATGAAGCAGAGTACACCAAGGCCTTTACTGTTTTTAGATCAGATGTTGATGACACCTATTATGAAGGTGGCACTACCCCTTCTTGGACCCTAGCCATGTGGGCTCAAGCGTCATTTCAAGTGCAATTATTACTACAATATCTTGTAAAACAACCCGAATTTCAGTTAAAATAACCTTATTAGAATGTGCGATAACTCCAACAATTATAACAACCCATCACCTTTTAAAGGTTTAGAACATGAAGGACATGATTCCGAACATAAGCAATGGAGTCGACGGTCATTTTTACAAGCCTTAGGCATTGCAGGTTCTGGTTCTATGATGATGGGCAGTAACTTTCTAACCGCTTCTGCACCCTCACCACTAACTGGGGCTATTGCAACTACAGAAACAGATCATATTTTAATTCTAATTCGGTTAGCAGGAGGCAACGACGGCCTAAGTACGGTGATACCTATTGAACAGTACGATAGCTATGCAAATGCACGACCAAACATCTATATTCCTGAGAGTAAAATTTTAAAACTTACTGATACATTTGGCGTACCCTCTTACATGAAGGCTCTTGAGCCCATGTGGGCAAACGGACAATTTAAAGCTGTACATGGCGTTGGGTATGAAGATCAAAGCTTATCTCACTTTACCGGATCTGATATTTTTGCAAATACCGACCTAAGCACAACGGGCTTTAGTGGCTTAAATACTGGATGGATGGGTAGGCATTTTGAGCAATCCTATCCTTATTATCTCATTAACCCGCCCGCAGCACCCGCAGCTGTACAAATTGGGCAATTTGGCAGTTTAGTTTTTCAAGGTGATGAAACAAATTATGCCTTTGTTACCTCTAATGTAAATCAACTAGAAGAAATTGCAGAATCTGGTCTCGTTTATGGCTTAAATGATGCTTTATTTAATGATTGCATGTATGGCAGTCAGTTAAAATTTTTACGAGGAGTGGCAAACACAACCTATGAATACTCCGGGGTTATACATGATGCATGGAAAAGAGGACAAAATCAAGTAGCATATCAAGACAATCCTTTTGCAAAACAACTGGCGCTTTTGGCGCGCTTAATTAAAGGCAATTTGGGCACAAAAGTATATATGATTTCTTTACCCGGTTTTGACACCCATGGCAACCAACCTATTGCCCATGAACAATTAATGACCACCTTATCTAAAGCTATTGAACATTTTTATAATGATCTTGGGTTTACAGAACAAGATGATAAAGTTCTAAGTATGACCTTCTCAGAATTTGGTAGAAGAATCTATGAAAACGGCTCAAAAGGAACTGACCATGGTAAAGCAGCACCTACACTTTTCTTTGGTTCGGGGTTAAATGGTAGCGCTTTTATTGGCGAACACCCCAGTCTTGATAACCCAGATGCAAGAGGAAACCTAGAATATACTATGGATTTTAGAGACCTATATGCCACCGTATTGGCAGAGTGGCTCTGTGTTGACATACCTATTGTTGAACAACACTTATTAGATCATCCTTACAGACCAGTTAATCTTGGATTTAATTGTAGTGGGGTTGACTTTCCAGATAGTACCTCCAATACAGAAGATAATCAAAATAATTCTGAAGAGTCTGGCAATAATATATTTGAGGCTATTGTACACAAGCCCTATTACCCATCAAGTAATGCGCCCCATATCTATTTAGAAATGCCTTTTAGCGCGCATGTTGATATTCAATTATTCAATATTTTAGGCCAAAAAGTAGGTACTATTTATAATGAGATGATGATGTCGGGCAACATTCAACTAAATATTAGAGAACGTATACCTTTACATTTATCATCTGGTAAATATATCTATCGCATTCATATACAGGGCAAAAAAATGGCTAAATCTATTCTAATTTCTTAATCTATTGTTTCAATCTAAGACCTGACACATAAAGATATTACCGAGCAAAATTATTTTAACATCGTTTATAACTGATTTTAGTTCTGCTAAACTGGCATTATTAACAATAACTACTCCTTTAACCAATAGTTAGCAGCACCCGACCAACACAAAGAATAAATTCGTCTTCTTAAAGATGAATTAAAAAACATACAATGGCTATTTAAATTTTGTCTGTACTTATTTAGACGTACGATAAGAATAGAATTTTAAAACAGAACTATGCGTTTCTAATGAAAATTTAGACCATAGAAAATTACTTATTTTACTAGAATGTTGTTTGCTCTAACTGGTAAAACACTTCAAAATCTGTACTTTTGTGCCCTAATATATTTGAAATGGCTCAAAACCTTAAATCTCCAGCACGTTTTACCATTACGGCTGCTTTACCCTATACCAATGGCCCAATACATATTGGCCATTTAGCAGGTGTTTACGTACCAGCAGATATTTATGCTCGCTACTTGCGTTTAACGGGTAAAGACGTTGTATTTGTTTGTGGCAGCGATGAACATGGGGTAGCCATTTCAATGAAAGCAAAAAAAGCTGGGATTACCCCAAAAGAAGTAATCGATAAATATGACGCTATCATTCGCCAATCTTTTTTAGATTTTGGTATTACGTTTGATAATTATTCGCGAACCTCTAGAGAAATTCACCATCAAACGGCGAGCGATTTTTTTAAAAAATTACACGATCAAGATCATTTTATTGAAGAAACAACCGCACAATTATACGACGACCAAGCAAAACAATTTTTAGCGGATCGGTTTGTAGTAGGCACCTGCCCCATCTGCAGCAATGAAGAAGCTTACGGCGACCAATGCGAAAATTGTGGTTCTACTTTAAATGCTACTGATCTTATTCATCCAAAATCTACCATTACTGGAAGCAAACCCATTACCAAAGAAACCAAACATTGGTTTTTACCTTTAGACCGCTATGAAAGTTTTTTAAAAGAATGGATTTTAGAAGGACATAAAAATGACTGGAAACCTAATGTATACGGGCAATGTAAAAGCTGGATTGATGATGGGTTAAAACCAAGAGCAGTTACTCGCGATTTAGACTGGGGTATTCCTGTACCTGTAGAAGGCGGCCAAGGCAAAGTACTTTATGTGTGGTTTGATGCCCCCATTGGCTATATTTCATCTACCAAAGAATGGGCCGCACGTGAAGGAAAAGATTGGAAGCCGTATTGGAAATCTGATGATACCAAATTGGTGCATTTTATTGGCAAGGATAATATTGTTTTTCATTGTATTATTTTTCCTGCGATCTTAAAAGCACATGGCGATTATATCTTGCCCGAAAATGTACCCGCGAACGAGTTTTTAAATTTAGAGGGCAACAAGCTCTCTACTTCAAAAAATTGGGCAGTTTGGTTACATGAATATTTACAAGAATTTCCAGACATGCAAGATGTATTGCGATATACCTTGTTTGCAAATGCTCCGGAAACCAAAGACAATGATTTTACTTGGAAAGATTTTCAAGCACGCAACAATAACGAACTTGTTGCAATTTTTGGCAATTTTATTAATCGTGTGGTAGTATTAACGAATAAATATTACGATGGGCAAGTGCCGCAACCAGGTGCATTTTCAGCTATAGATAGCGAAACACTAGCTGCTTTAAAAAAATACCCAGCAACCATAGGAAGCTCCATAGAAAGGTATCGATTTAGAGAAGCCGGACAAGAATTAATGAATTTAGCTCGATTAGGAAACAAATACCTAGCAGACGAAGAACCTTGGAAAGTAATAAAGCAAGATAAAGATCGTGTGCAAACAATTATGTTTGTTGCGCTACAAATAGCAACTGCTTTAGCGGTTTTAAGTGAACCATTTTTGCCTTTTACCTCAAAAAAATTAAAATCAATCTTAAACCTTTCAGGAATTTCATTTAATGATTTAGACTGGAACCATGTTGCCGTAAACGAAGTACTTATACCTCATGAGCACCAAATAAATAAGGCAATCCTATTATTTAGAAAAATAGAAGATAAAGAAGTACAGGCTCAGCTAGACAAATTACAAGCCACTAAAAAAGCGAATGAAAACGCAAACAAAGAACTTATGCCACAAAAAGAAACGATTGCCTTTGATGATTTTACAAAAATAGACCTGCGGGTAGGCACCATTATCGCCGCAGAAAAAATGGCTAAAACAAAAAAGTTGTTAGTTTTAAAAGTTGATACCGGCTTAGATACAAGAACTATTGTTTCTGGTATTGCAGAAAGTTTTACCGCCGAAGAAATTTTAGGCAAAAAAGTTACAGTACTCATTAATCTTGCCCCACGTGCATTGCGGGGTGTTGAAAGTGAAGGCATGATTTTGATGACCGAAAATAAAGATGGCAAATTAGTTTTTCTAAACCCTGATGAAGATGGTGTAGGCAACGGAGAAGGAATCAGCTAAAACGAATATGAACCTATATACCTACTTAGCAAAATACACAGAACTACCTGAAAACAGCATAAAGAATACTGTTGAGCTGCTCAACCAAGAATGTACCGTACCCTTTATATCGCGCTACAGAAAAGAAAAAACGGGTAACCTTGATGAAGTACAAGTTGGCGCCATAGTGCTCTTAAAGGCGCAATTTGAAACATTAGAAAAACGAAAATCAGCTGTTTTAAAGGCTATTGAAGAGCAAGGCTGCCTTTCAGACGAGCTTCGTAGCACTATAAAGCAAGCGAATGATTTAGTTACGGTTGAAGATATTTACCTGCCCTTTAAGAAAAAAAGAAAAACAAAAGCAGAGACTGCAAAAAAAAATGGTTTACAGCCCCTTGCCAAAATCATAATGGCACAACACCGTGATGACATTGACATTTTAGCTTCACAATACGTAACGGATATAGTTAAAAATGAAGATGAGGCTCTAGAAGGTGCTCGTTACATTATTGCAGAATGGCTTAACGAACGTATTTCTATTCGTAACCATATTAGAACTCAGTTAGAACGTTCTGCTATGATTATTACCAAGGTTATTGGCGCCAAAAAAGAAGAAGAAAAAGCCCAAAAATATCGCGATTATTTTGACTGGAGCGAGTCCTTAAAAAAATGTCCTTCGCACCGATTATTAGCCATTCTCCGTGCTGAAAATGAAGGTTTTATTCGCATTAAAATTGATATAGATTCTGATGAATTACTATCTCGAATTGAGCATCGAATTATTAAATCAAATAACGCCTGTACTACCCATATTAAGTGGGCCATTGCAGACGCGTATAAACGCTTATTATTTCCATCCTTATCCAACGAAATATTAAAAAAAGCGAAAGAAAACGCAGATGATGAAGCTATACAAGTGTTTTCAAAAAATTTAAAACAATTATTACTTGGCGCTCCCTTAGGGGAAAAAAGAATTCTGGCAATTGACCCTGGTTTTCGAACAGGTTGTAAAGTAGTATGCCTAAATGCACAAGGAGAATTAGAGCATAATGAAACTATTTTTCCGCATCCACCGCAACAAAAAAGCTACGAAGCCATAAAAAAAATTAGCACGCTCTGCAATTCTTACAAAATTGAAGCAATTGCCATTGGTAATGGTACCGCATCTAGAGAAACAGAACAATTAGTAAGACGCATTCATTTTAAAAACCCTGTAGAGATTTTTGTGGTGAGCGAAGCAGGAGCCTCAATCTATTCGGCTTCTAAAATTGCTCGCGACGAATTTCCTAATTATGATGTTACTGTTAGGGGATCAGTATCAATAGGTCGACGCTTAGCCGATCCATTAGCAGAATTGGTTAAAATTGATGCAAAATCAATTGGTGTGGGGCAATACCAGCATGATGTTGACCAAACAAAACTGCAAACATCTTTAGACCGTGCAGTTGAAAGTTGCGTAAACGCTGTAGGCGTAAATATAAATACCGCAAGTGTACCTCTTTTGAGCTACGTCTCTGGAATTGGCCCAAAACTCGCAGAAAATATTGTTTCATATAGAAATAAAAATGGCGCTTTTACCAAACGTACAGACATTAAAAAAGTACCTCGACTAGGTGAAAAAGCTTTTGAACAAGGGGCAGGTTTTCTTCGGATAAAAGAAGCGAAAAACCCTTTAGACGATTCTGCAGTTCACCCAGAACGTTATGCTTTAGTAAAACAAATAGCCAAAGATAAAGGTATAGCGGTATCTGAACTGATTGGAAACAAAGAAGTGCTACAAAGTATTCCTCTAAAAAAATACTGCTCTGATACTATTGGCCTACCCACACTAAAAGATATTTTAGAAGAACTAGAAAAACCAGGACTCGATCGTAGACAAAAAGCTAAAGTGTTTACTTTTAATCAAAATATTAGGTCAATCACAGATTTAAAGGAGGGGCAATTACTGCCTGGCATTGTAAATAATATTACCAATTTTGGTTGCTTTGTAGATGTTGGCATTAAAGAAAGCGGCCTTATTCATGTTTCTAATTTATCAGACCGATTTGTAAAAGATGTAAACGCACATGTGCAATTGAACCAACAGATTATTGTAAAGGTACTTTCTGTAGATATCGACAGAAAGCGAATTCAATTAGCGATGCATAAAAAATAAAATAGCACACATGAGCTATATTGCTTTTCATCCGATTTACAAACATCACTTAAAAGACGGACATCGTTTTCCGATGCTAAAGTATGAGCTACTGCCTCAACAATTACTACATGAAGGAACTTGCAAGCCAAGCGATTTTTTTAAACCAGACATAGCTAAAGATGACTCTATTTTAGCAGTTCATACCGCTTCCTATTATGAAAAATTAAGTGCGCTTAGCATAGATAAAAAAGAAGCTCGTAAAATTGGATTTCCCTTATCCAAAGAACTTATACTTAGAGAACGTATTATTGCAGGTGGTACCATAAAAGGATGTGAGATTGCACTAAAAACCGGAATTGCTATGAATATAGCTGGGGGCACTCACCACGCTTTTAGTGATCGTGCTGAAGCATTTTGCATGCTTAACGACCAAGCGATTGGTGCTCGTTTTTTACAGGCTAAAAAACTTGCTAAAAAAATATTGATTGTAGATTTAGATGTGCATCAAGGTAACGGAACGGCTTCTATATTTCAGAACGACATTTCTGTTTTTACATTTTCTATGCATGGGGCAGCTAACTATCCTTTTCGAAAAGAACATTCTGATTTAGATATTGCCCTTGAAAAAAACACAGACGACAATCACTATTTAAATCTGCTTAAAGAACAGCTGCCCAAGCTAATAGATCAAGAAAAACCTGATTTTATTTTTTACCTGTGTGGGGTAGATGTGCTTGCGACAGACAAATTAGGAACCTTAAGAATGAGCTTAGAAGGGTGCAAACAGCGTGATGAAATAGTTTTAGAAACTTGCTTTCGACATCAAATTCCAGTACAATGTAGCATGGGTGGAGGCTACTCACCCGAAATAAAAACCATTATTGAAGCCCATGCCAACACCTTTCGTATCGCCAAAAAAATTTTCTTTTAATGATGCATATGAGCAATGATATTCCTCTTTTAAGCATGTAGATTTCAGTTATATCCTATGCACGAACTTTGGGTTGTTATTTTACAGAAAGTTAAAAAATAACAAACTAAAAAAGATCTAAAATTGCTACTGCTTAGGCAGGTTTAGTTTGTTTTATTGTCAATCACTTTTATCACCTTACATGGGTTACCAACGGCAACAACATTTTCAGGTATATCTTTGGTTACTACACTACCAGAACCAATTACACTATTATTGCCAATAGTAACACCTGGGTTAATAATAGCACCACCACCAATCCAAACGTTATCACCTATTCGAATGGGTTTAGCAAATTCTATACCCGTATTACGAGCCTTATATGCTAATGGATGTGTTGCGGTAAAAATCTTTACAGCCGGAGCAAGCATTACGTTTTTACCAATAAATACGGGTGCTGAATCTAAAATAATACAACCAAAATTAGCGTAGGCATTTTCTCCCCAGTAAATATTGCTGCCATAATCACAAATAAATGGATTTTCAATAAAAAATTGCTTGCCAGTTTCTGCAAATAACTCTTTAAAAAAATGTTTCCGTTGCCGTTCTTTATCATCTGGTATTTCTGCTATCTTTCGCAAAATAGAACGTGCTTTTCTTCTTGCTAAAACCAGTGTTTTATCTCTTGGGTCGTATGGTTGACCTGTAATCATTTTTTCATGTTCTGTCATCTGCTAAGGCGTTTAAATAAAAATAACTAGGTTCATAAAGATCTAATTTAGCAAATAGCAGCATAAAAAATCACCAAAGAATACAGTACATAAGCATGCACTAGTAATTCGTTTTTTTTGGTGTTAGCTACTGTTTTTCTTCAATTAATGCAAATTCGCTATCGCTGCTTTTATTTTTAAATTATTTCAATTAAAGTCGCTATTTTAACATTGTGTCCTTTTCAAATAAAGGCGCCTTTTGTGTAAACCTGACTAAAAACAGCAGTAATAAAATCTATTTTCACTAAAAAACCTTCAATAATAGTAATTTACATTAGTAAGACTCTAATAAATACAAGCCTATTTTCAACTTCCAATAGGGCATTTTTTCTTCAAAATACTCAAAATAAGGCTTTAATCCGTCGGCATCAGGTAGCGCCAATTTTGCTTTTTCAATTTTATCTAAATCATTTTGGTCGAGTAAGGCCCGTAAATCAATCTCTTCACCAAGGGCATGCATTTTTTGTAAATGCCCATAGATAGTATTCTCTGCTAGGTTTCTTTTGGCAGCAATCTCAGCAGGAGAAAGTCCCTCTTTAAACAATTCGAAAGATTTTTTATGTGTTGGGTTTTTAGACTGTGTTAATGCTACATGCGCTGCAATCTCTTTAACAAAAGCATCGGCATACTTTTCTAACTTCGCCTCTCCTACCCCAGAAACCTTAGCAAAATCGGTCTTTGTTACTGGTTTTTTTACTTCCATATCTTTTAAACTAGCATCTCCAAAAACAACATATGCAGGCACCCCCTGCTCTTTGGCAATCTGATACCGTAAAACACGTAGCTTTTCAAAAAGCCCTTTTTTACTAGATTTACTTAAAGTTTTCTTTTCTTCCTTTTTCTCTAACTGACTGAGAATAGCTAATTGAACCGGCCTTTTATGGTATAGAATTTCTTTAGATAGTGGCGTTAGCGCAATACGACTATGCGCTCTAAAATTAATTTCTAAAACTCCTTGATTTAGTAATTGAATGATATACTGCTGCAAATCTTGCCAAGACACCCCTTTTAAAGCCCCAAAAGTTTTAATATTTTGATATCCTTTTTCAAAAACCTGAGCATTTTGTGCCCCTCGCAACACATCAATCAACATACCCATAGATTCTTGTTCTTTTAATCGAGCCACAGCTGAACAAATTTTTTGAACCATTATAGTAGCATTAAAATAAGAAGGTGGTGCTTTACAGATATCGCAATTACCACAGTCCTCGGTTACTTGCTCTCCAAAATAATTTAACAACGCAATTCTTCTACAGCTTAAGGCCTCGGCGTATTGCTGCATTCTTTCTAATTTTGCATGTTGAACCTCGGCATTTGCACTTTCGGTAATAAATTTTCGAAGTTGAACCACGTCTGCGTAACTATAAAACAGTAATGTATGTGCTGGCAAACTATCTCTACCACTACGTCCAATTTCTTGGTAATAACCTTCTAAATTTTTTGGTAAGTTATAGTGTATTACCCAACGAACATTGCTCTTATCTATACCCATACCAAAGGCAATAGTAGCGCAAATTATAGGCACTCTATCGTTAATAAAGTCTTCTTGAACCAATGTTCTTTTCTGCGCATCCATACCAGCATTATATGCCTTTGCGTCATAACCTGCGTTACGAAGTTTTTCGGCTAGCATTTCGGTGTTTTTTCTACTTAAGCAGTAAATAATACCACTTTCATCACTTCGATCTTCTAGAAAATTTAGAATCTGTTTAACTCGGTCTTGCCCGGGGCGAACTTCTAAAAACAAATTAGGCCTATTAAAAGATGCTAAGTGCCTTTGGGCAGTAGGTATAGAAAGCTGTTCTACAATATCATCTTGAGTAGCTTTATCAGCGGTAGCGGTTAATGCAATCACTGGAATAGTTGGGTACCTTTTTTTAAAACTCCCCAATTGGGTATATGACGGACGAAAATCGTGCCCCCAAGACGAAATGCAATGTGCTTCATCGATAGCAAATAAATTCACTTCTATTTCATCAAAAACCAAATTGAATTGAGTAATGCTTTCTGGAGCGACATAAAACAATTTTAGCTGTCCATTTTTTAGCCTTCTAAAAATATCTTGCTGTTCTTCGGTTGGCTGCGAACTATTGTAATACGCTGCGTCTATTCCATTTGCTTGTAGTACGTCTACCTGATCTTTCATCAATGCAATAAGCGGAGATACTACTATTGCAGTACCCTTCATCGCCAACGCAGGCAGTTGAAAACAAAGTGATTTACCGCCACCTGTAGGCATAATAGTAAGCACATCTTTTTGATCAAGCACGTCTTGCATGACCTCTAGCTGATTGGGTCTAAAAGAATCGTATCCGAAATAAGTTTTTAAAAGTGGTAAAAGTTGCTCAGCAGCATCAAGTTTAGGCATAGTACAAATTTAAGCAAGTAAACATATCTTTTATTGAATAATAATTTTTGGAGATGTTAAAAAACACCTCCAAACTTATCTTTAACCACCAAAATTAGTTTCCTAGCATCAAAATATCATTACATTTTATTTCTGTAACATAGCGCTTTTCGCCTTCTTTAGTTTCATAAGAGCGATGGGTAAGTTTACCCTCAATTGCGACTTGCTTTCCTTTTGTTAGATAATTTTCAACCAGGGTTGCAGTTTTACCCCAAGCTAAAATAGAATGCCATTGGGTGTCTTTTACTTTTTCTCCTTGAGTATTTTTATAACTCTCTGTTGTTGCCATAGAAAATTTGGCTAACTTATTACCGTTTTCTAACGTAATAATTTCAGGATCTTGACCTAAATTTCCGATTAATTTTACTGAATTTCTAAGGGTGTTCATTTTTTTATTTTTAAAGTTTTAAACGTTGATTAACTCAAGTTCAAATGTTTCTACACCGCAAAACTAAAATCAGAACAAAAATATAATCGTATGTTAAACATTTGTATATGTTTGTATACGTATGTAATCGTTTGTAAATTATTAAAATACCTTATATCAGTACTTTATCATACCCTATTGTTTTTAAAAAATAGTGTCATTTGCTACTTAAATAACTCCTTTTACAAAACTATACAGCTTCAATTTTAAAGCAGCGATAGCATTAATGTAATCAATGCTATACCTTTAATACCTACTAAACCCATCTTCAAATGACTAAAGTGATAATAGCCCCCTTTCAAATAATTGGTATTTCTGTAAGAACCACAAACGAAAACGAACAAGCTGCGAAAGACATACCAAAACTTTGGGAGCAATTTGTAGAGAATGATATTTTGTCTAAAATACCTAACAAAGTAAGTAACGATATTTTTTCAATTTATACCAACTACGAAAGTGACCATACTAAGGCTTATGATACTATTTTAGGTTGTAGGGTAACAACTTTAGAAACCGTTCCCGATGGTTTGGTGAGCCAATCTTTTAACGGCGGAACCTATGCTAAATTTACAGCAAAAGGTGATCTTACAAAAGGAATTATTTATAACACTTGGGTTGATATATGGAACACTCCTTTAAATCGACTATACACCGCAGATTTTGAGATTTATGAAGCAAAAGCAAAAAATCCTAAAACTGCAGAAGTGGATATTTTTGTGGCAATAATATCTGAATGAAAGAATTTTCTTAATTTTAAAATATATCTGATGTTAAAATTATGAAAAACGCCTCTCTATTATTGCTTTTACTTTTAATATTTCCGCTAAGCTCCCCATCTCAGGTAAGAAAAAAGAAAAAAAGACCTACAACAGTTAACGTTCAAGACAGTTTATTTCATGAGCTTAAATGGCGAAATATTGGCCCATTTAGAGGTGGCCGAAGCGTCACTTCTACAGGTGTAGTAGGTGACCCACTTACCTACTATATGGGTAGTGTAGGAGGTGGTATTTGGAAAACTACGGATGCCGGAATTACTTGGAAAAATTGCTCTGATGGTTATTTAAAAACAGGTACAGTTGGGTCAATCACTGTAGCGGAAAGCAACCCCAATATCGTAATTGCAGGCATGGGCGAACATGCTGCGCGTGGTGTAATGACTTCTATGGGCGATGGAGTTTACAAATCTACAGATGCAGGTAAAAGCTGGAAACATATTGGTCTTGATAAAACGCGTCACATTTCTGATGTAATTATTCACCCAACTAAGCCCAATATTATTTATGTGGCGGCACAAGGTGCACAATATGCAGCAACTTCTGAGCGCGGTATTTACCGTTCTATGGATGGGGGAGAAAACTGGGAAAAGGTGCTTTTTGTGAATACGCAAACCGGTGCTGCCGATCTCTCTATGGATATGAAAAACCCCTCTATCCTATACGCCGCTATGTGGCAGCATCGTCGATATCCGTGGGTAATGGAGTCTGGTGGAAAAGATTCTGGTCTTTATAAATCTACAGATGGTGGAAGCACGTGGAAAAAAATGACAGAAGGCTTACCTAAAGACTTCGGAAAAGCAGGCATTTCGGTTTCTAGAGCAAACAACGACGTAGTATATGCTGTTATCGAAGCCGAAGGCACAAAAGCAGGCGTTTACAAATCTACCGACGCAGGCAAAAAATGGAAACAGGTGAATAAAGACCGTATTAATATTACCAGGTCTTGGTATTACATGGAAATTTTTGCAGATACACAAAACGAAAATACGGTGTATGTTGCAAATGCTCCTCTTACCAAATCAATTGATGGCGGAAAAAACTTTAGCGTCTTGCCTACGCCTCACGGCGACAACCATCATTTATGGATAAACCCCTATAACAACCAACAAATGATTAACTCAAATGATGGTGGTGCAAACGTTTCTCTTAATGGAGGTTTAAGTTGGAGTAGTCAAAAAAATCAAAATACCGCACAATTCTATCGTGTTATTACTGATAATTTAGTGCCTTACCATATTTATGGTGGGCAACAAGATAACTCTACCGTTGCCATTGCCAGCAGAACAAATGACGCTGGTATTGATTGGAAAGATTGGCATGCTGTTGCCGGTGGAGAAAGTGCCTTTTTAGCTTTTGATCCAAATGACCCAAGCATTATATATGGTGGCACCTATCAAGGCAATTTAGAAAAGTGGAATGCCACTACACGAGAGTCAAAATCTATTAAACAATACCCCGAACTAGGCTTAAGCATTGCACCCAAAGACACCAAATATCGCTATAACTGGAATGCCCCTACCCTAACTTCTCCACACAACCGAAGTGTGGTTTATCATGCAGGTAATGTGGTCTTTAAAACCACCGATGAAGGCCAATCATGGCAGGTAATTAGCAACGACTTAACTAAAAACGAAAAAGAAAAACACGGGCCTGGGGGTACACCTTACACGAATGAGGCTGCAGGGGGTGAAAATTATAACACCATCTCATATATGACGGCTTCACCACACGAAAAAGGAGTATTATGGGTTGGCACAGATGACGGTTTACTTCATGTTACCAAAAATGAAGGCAAAAACTGGAACAATGTAACTCCGCCAAATATACCTGATGGCATCATAAACAGTATAGAAGTTTCTCCGCATGATGCTGCCACAGCTTACGTAGTTATCATGCGTTATAAATCAATGGATTTGCGCTCTTATATCTTTAAAACTTCAAATTATGGGCAAACTTGGACCAAAATAGTCGACGGTATTACAGGCGAACACACTTTTACCAGGGTAGTACGCGAAGATCCAAAAAGAAAAGGTCTACTCTATGCTGGCACAGAAACTGGGTTATTTATTTCATTTAATGACGGCGAACATTGGCAGCCATTTCAGTTAAATTTACCTGTAGTACCTATTAACGATTTGGTATTTCAAGATAACGATTTAGTTGCTGCTACCGCCGGGCGTTCTTTTTGGATTTTAGATGATGTTACTGCCATTCAAAACTATAACTCATCTAATGAAAATTTAAAGCTTTTTCAACCTAAAGATACTTATCTGATTGTTGGCGGCTACAGTAAAAAACCAAAATCGGGCTTAGGTCAAAATCCTAAAAGCGGTGTAACTTTTGACTATTATTTAGATAAAAACGCCGATAGTTTAAACCTAAAACTAGAGGTTTTCAAAGAAAATGAATTAATTAGAACCTATACCAACAAAAAGGATAAAGATTTTAAATCTTGGCCTGGAGGCCCTTCAAAACGAGAAGTGTTACCGTCTAAAAAAGGCTACCACCGCTTTACCTGGAATTTTAAACGAGAGAACTTACCTGCTATTGACCGAGTGTTTATTTTTGGTGGTGATTCGGGCTCAAAAGTAGGGCCTGGCACGTATACGCTAAAACTAAGTTTAGAGGAGCAGCAAGCAGAAACACAAGTACGCGTACTACCAAATCCGAAAATTAAGGCAAGTATAGAAGACTACGAAAATCAGCAAACTATGCTTACCGCTATTGAAGCTCATTTAAAAAGTATACATACATCGGTTAATCAAATGCGTTCGGCAAAATCGCAATTAGAAACGTATGCCAAATTATTAAAAGATAATACGAATGCAAAAAACCTTCTAGATAAAGGAGATGCACTCATAAAACGCATTGTTTCTTGGGAAGAAAACTTAATTCAATCGAAACAAAAAACATTTCAAGATGTTATAAATTACAACAACAAGCTTAATGCACAACTGATTCACCTAAAAGGGTATATTGATGCTGCAGAGCCTCAACTTACCAAAGGTGCAATAGAACGATGGCAAGACCTGCAAAAAGATTGGCAGGTGTATCATAAAGAGAAACAAAGTATTATAGACCTTGAAATGAAAGAATTTAATAGCCTTTATAGAAGTCTTAATCTTCCTGCTGTGTTAGTACCCAAAAAATGATCGTAGATCAAGAATTTAAAGGAAAAAACTATATCAGCAGTCCTCTTGCTAAAGCAACTTATGAAGAGTGTAGGTTTGAGCAATGTACTTTTGAAAATGCTTACCTCGACAATCAAAACTTTGTATCCTGTGAATTTGTAGAATGTAATCTTAGTAACTCAAATATAAAGCATACTATTTTTAACGAGGTTCATTTTTTAAATTGCAAATTGGTGGGTTTACGATTTGAACATTGCAATGATTTTTTAATGAATTTGAAATTTGAAGACTGTATTTTAAACCTATCGTCTTTCTATGGCCTACAATTAAACACACAACAATTTATCAATTGCTCATTGATAGAAGTTGATTTTTCTGAAGCCAAACTACAAAATGCAAATTTTAAAGGAAGTACTTTACAAAGGGCTATTTTTAATAGAACACAACTACAAAAAGCAGATTTTAGCAAAGCTGAAAATTTTTCTATCGACCCTGAGATAAATGATATTAAAAAGGCTAAATTTTCACATGATAATATTATTGGTTTATTAAACAAACATAAAATCGTTGTTGAATAATGCCGATTTTAGCAGATGAACCAAGCCCAGTAAACATTTTAATACACTTCCGAATCATAAAGGTGCCCATTTACAAACCTATTTAATGCAAACTCTTAAACAACTATTCATACCAAAATTACCCCTAAATAAATCTAAGTAGTTAAAGGGCAGTTGTCTTGCCTTAAATAGCTAAAACCTGTAAGCACTAGCCATCCATTTAAAAGCTAGCACAAAATCAAAACGTTTACAAACGGAAAAATTAGTATCTTGTAATCCTCAATTGCATTCCAATGAAGTCTATAACCCTACTACTTATTTTGGCAACGAACTACTGCTTTTGTCAAAACACTATGGCGTTTAAAGATGGAGATTCATTTGCGAAAGCCGACCTAAGTGAAATTGCATGGATGGAGGGGCATTGGAGAGGAGAAGCTTTTGGCGGAATCACTGAAGAAATATGGAGTCCTCCGCTTGGCGGATCAATGCTATTTTCTTTTAAACTTGTTATTAACGGTAAAGTAAATTTTTATGAGGTAGGTCATATTCGCCAAATAAAAGAAAGTTTGGTTTTTGAACTTAAGCACTTTAACCCCGACTTAAAAGCTTGGGAAGAAAAAGACGAAGTGCAAAGCTTTAAACTACTTAAAGTAGCGGATAATCGATTCTATTTTGATGGCTTTACCTTCGAAAAAATAAGTGAGAATGAGGTAAATATCTATGGGCGCATTACAGAAAATGGCACCGAAGTAGAAGAAATCTTTAATTTTAAAAGACAATAGTTTGAAAAAATTATGCCAAGAATGCAATGCAGAGCTTATAGGACGATCAGATAAAAAGTTTTGTTCTGATGGGTGTAGAAATACGTTTCATAATAAAGTAAACCCAGCCACTAAAAATCTTATTCGAAATATAAACAACAGATTACGCAAAAATTATCGCGTTTTAGACAGTTATAACCTTAAAAACGGCAAAACAAAAACTACAAAGACGCGTTTACTAAATAAAAACTTTGATTTCAATTTTATAACAAACCTTTATACCACTAAAAAAGGAACTACCTATTATTTTGTGTACGATTTAGGTTACCTACCTTTGGATAATGATTTTTATATGATAGTAAAAAGAGAATAGCACCAATTTATGCAACACCATTTTACTCTATTTTTTTTAATTTTCTCACTTTCTTTATCGGCTCAACATACTTCAGTAAGCTCTAAAGATTTCAACAATGATGGCATTGAAGATTTGTTAAAATGCACCTTTAAGCTTGGAGATGCTTATGGTGGGGCAAGCTGTGATCTCTTAGATGGTAAAACTAAAAAGAAGTTTACCCTTTCTAATTACGGTTGTTATTGTGCGATTAAAAAATGGGTATATGTTGACCCTGAATTGCGTAAAAAAGAGAATGAATATTTCTTATACACCTTAAAAAACGAAATTTTACCCGAATTTAAATCTTTTCCAGACCAATCATTAAACTGGATTATGCAAAGCGGCCTAAACACCTCAGTTCTTAAAGATAATACCTATTTCGACCTTTATTTTAATCCAAAAACTAATTGGAGAACGGGCGAGCCAGAGCGGCCATTTAACTACACCATAGTCGTAAATGCAAAAACATTATCTAAAATTTCGCCCAAAGAGAAAGAGCTTACGAGCAAAATTAGAGATTTAAACGAGAGAGACTTTTTGGTATATTATGGCAACACGCATTTTTCTACTGAAAATGAAGCGCTAAAAGACTTCGTTTCGGTAGCCAAAAACCAAAACTATGAACTTTTAAAAACTGCCCACGGGGTCGTGATAAAAAAACAAAACACCTTTAAATGGTTATTTGTAACCGACAATGCGGTCGCTGATTCTCTTAAAAATCTCAGGTGGCCCTCGATACAAGAAGTAATTTTACACGATACACTCGTAATTGTGAAGCAAAATTTAGCGGCTAGCCACAAATTTCACGTTTATGCTATAGCTATCGAAAGCGGTGTTGTTGCTCGCTTGAAAATTGACTCAAATATATTTGAAGCAACTAACGATGAAAAAGCAAAAGAACCTTTTACGATCAAAAATAATACGATAGTGATAGGCGAAAAAGGAAATCAAATGAAATTTCCTTTAGAAAAAATCAAAAAAGAGCTCGATTTAATTGCTAAAGGAAAGTAAAATCACAAATGAATTAAAAAGACTATTTCCAGTTGGCACCACTTAGTTTTAGCGCTGCAACAACAATATCTTTTCGACTTATCTGCCCCACTAACAGACCATCTTTCATCACCGGAAGCCTTCTTCGATTATTCTTATGAAAAACACCTGCTACATCAAAGATGCTCATTTCATGGGAAATAGTTTCGACATCCTTTGTCATATATTTCTCTACACTCTTATCTAATATAGGCTGGTTAAAATAGCGGCTCTCCGAAATTTGCTTCATACAATCTGCCTCAGAAATAATACCCACTAAAAAACCGTTGTCATCAAGCACAGGCCCCCCAGAAATATTATATTTTGCAAACTGCTCCATCACCTCTAAAATCGATTGTTTAGGGTTAAAGGTGATCAATTTTTTAGTCATATAATCAGTCACCAAAATTGGCGCTTCATTTTCTTTTTTTACTTCATCTTTTACACGTCTTCCTTGAAAGCTTTTAATTCCCATACTAGTTTGGTTTTTTGGTTAATTCTTAAAGTTACGAAAAAAAAATGATTGTTTTTTTTAACTATTCAACAGTAGCACAGGTTTTTAGATACATTTTGAGTATGCGATATCAAGATTTTATTCTCAAGTTATTTCATAGACTCAAAAGTTTTTCTGTACCGTATTTTGGCCTCTATTAATTATAGCGGCGTTTTAAGAAAAAAATACTGGTTTTTGTAAATTTCTGCTTTTCAAATAAAATAGACTTAAGCGCATTTGAAATACGATAACAAACAACCAATTATAGTTTTTATATCTTTAAAAATTAGAATCATCAAAATGAAAAAAGCGACCTCAGTACTTACCCTTTTTCTAATACTATTTGCTATGTATTGGAGTTTTCACTCGGCAATACCCAGTTATTCGAGCGATTTAACTGAGAACGAAAACAATTTTTCTACAGATAGAGCACTAGTTCATGTAAAAAATATAGCGCAAAAACCACACGCTGTTGGTTTTAAAGCACACCAAGAAGTACGCAACTATATTGTGAAAGAACTTCAAAACCTAGGCTTAGAGACTAGCTTACAAGAAGGATACACCGCAGGTGATTGGGGTAACCTAAGTAAAGCGATTAATATTTTGGCTAGAATAAAAGGTTCTGAACAAGGCAAAGCACTACTGCTATTATCACATTATGATAGCAACCCACATTCTTCGTTTGGAGCAAGTGATGCTGGTAGCGGGGTGGCGACGATTTTAGAGGGCGTTCGGACCTTTCTATCGCAAAACAAGCTGCCGAAGAACGATATTATTATCTTACTTTCAGACGCAGAAGAACTAGGACTAAATGGCGCAGATCTTTTTGTTAATGAGCATCCTTGGATAAAAGATGTTGGATTAGTTTTAAATTTTGAAGCCCGTGGTAGTGGTGGGCCAAGTTATATGCTTATTGAAACCAATCGAGGTAATACCAAACTTATAGAAGAATTTACTAAGGCAAATCCAAAATATCCTGTTGCCAATTCATTAGCTTACAGCATCTACAAAATGTTACCTAACGATACTGATTTAACCGTTTTTAGAGAAGATGGTGATATTGAAGGGTTTAATTTCGCTTTTATTGATGATCATTACGATTACCACACCGCCCTAGATACCTACGAGCGATTAGATAAAAAAACGCTTGCGCATCAAGGCAGTTATTTAATGCCTTTATTAGCTCATTTTAGTACGTCTGACCTCAGTAATTTAAAAAGCTTAAACGATTCTGTTTATTTTAATATTCCTTTTTTCAACTTAATCTCATACCCCTTTGAGTGGATTTGGATTATGTATGGCCTAGCGATATTATGCTTCGTTGTACTTCTAGCGCACGGTTTTCAAAAAAAAGTAGTACACCTAAAAGAAATTGGTAAAGGCTTTTTACCACTACTAATCGCATTAGCAATTAATGGTGTCATTGGTTTTTACAGCTGGCCTGTACTAAAATGGGGGTACCCTCAATACAAAGACATCCTGCAAGGTTTCACCTATAACGGTCACACCTATATTTTAGGTTTCGCAATACTTTCATTTGCTATTTGCTTTTGGATCTATCATAAGTTTAGAAAAATAGCTACTGCAAACCTATTGGTAGCACCCATATTTTTATGGTTGCTCTTATGCGCATTAGTTAGTGCTTACCTGCCAGGCGCTAGCTTCTTTATTATTCCTGTTTTTGGAATTTTAATTGCTCTTCTTGTCACTATAAATCAAAAACACCCCAACCCATTTTTATTACTATTTTTAGCCCTACCAGCTATTTTTATTTTTACTCCTTTTTTAAAAATGTTTCCGGTTGGCCTTGGCCTTAAAATGCTAATAGCTACTACACTATTAGCTACATTAACATTTGTACTTCTATTACCTATTCTAAGCAGTTATAGCAGAAAAAACAAATGGGCATATTTAGGTTTTATACTTTTCATAGGATGTATGATTTCTGCTCATTTAAATGCTAAATTCACCAAGGAAAACCCTAAACCTACAAGCCTCGTTTATTTGTATAATAGTGATACTAAAAAAGCATTTTGGGCGAGTTATGAAAATGAACTTTCTAGTTGGACGAAGCAGTTTTTCAACTCAAACACTATAGTGGCAAAAGAGAATTTTAGCAATACGCTTACGAGTAAATATGCAACTAATTTTACCTTTATTGCAGCCACTGCACCAAAAAATATAGCAGATATTTCGATAGAAAAAACAAAAGATACCATTATCGGATCGAGTAGAATTTTAAATATATGTATTAGCCCAAAACGTAAAGTAAATCGTCTTGAAATATTTACCAAAAACACTTTAGAAAAGGCATCTATTAACTCGATTAAGCTGTCGCCCTATTATTTAAAAAATCGTAAACGCAATAAATTAGCTACTCATTTTATTAGCAACAACGACTATACTGAATTAGAAATACAAATACCAAAAGACGATATTTTAGAATTATCCTTGTATGAGGCATCAAATGATTTACTTACTCATGATGCATTTGATATTAAAGCAAGGCCAGAACATCACATACCTATGCCTTTTGTACTTAATGATGCTATCATTGTAACTAAAACAATTCGCTTTGACTAAGACTATTGGTATTATGGGTTGTGGTTGGTTTGGGCTTCCATTAGCCATTGCGTTGATTAAAAAGGGCTACCAAGTGTATGGTACTACTACATCATTTGCAAAGATTAAAACCTTACAAAAGGAAGGCATCAAGCCTTATGTAATATCTTGTACTGAAAATGAGATTATAGGCGATATTTCATCTTTTTTAGAGTCTATTGATGTACTTGTAGTTAATATACCCCCTAAATTGCGTGGTAATTCTAACGAAAATTACGAACACAAAATGCGACTACTACATCAAAAAATAGTAGACTCTAGCCTACAGAAGCTTATTTTTATTAGCAGCACATCAGTTTATGGTGATCATATCGGAGATGTTACCGAGACAACACTACCAAAACCATCAACTTCATCTGGTAAACAGCTTTTGGCCGCAGAAAAAATTTATAAGAACGACTCGTATTTAAAAACAACAATAGTTCGGTTTGGTGGCTTAGTTGGCGAAAACCGAAATCCTGTTACGGTACTTTCAGGAAAAAAAGACTTAGCAAATGGCCACCATCCTATAAATCTAATTCATCTAGATGACTGCATACGAATTATTAGTGCAATTTTAAAAAATGCATGGTGGAACGAAACCTTCAATGGCGTATACCCTAAGTATTGCTCCAAGAAAGATTATTATACCAGAGAAGCACGTAAAAGGGGACTACCTGTACCTATATATAAAACTGATGCGCGTGTCGCAGGAAAAAAAATACATTCAGAGGTACTTTTAAATGTTAAAGGCTTTAAATTTCTTACAACAACTTTCTATACCTACACCACAAAATAACAGTACTACACAACAGAGTGAGTAAATACATGTTAAAAAAAACTGTATTTCATCGATTATCTTGTATCTTTGTAGGAAAAATAAAATAAAAAAGCCATGGAAAATTCAAATTTATTAAAAGTAAAACTGATTGAAATGGAAAACCTGATTGTAGAAAGTTGTATGCAACAAGAAAATATTAGCGATTACAGCCCTATACATCAATCAGTTATACAAAACCATTATAACGCCACCGACGTAGCTATAGATTATCACCGAAGACGTGTTGTGCTATCTCTTGTAGTTGACGATGCCAATTACGATTACAACAAATTAAATACGAATATTCCTACATTACATGTAAACCTTCGTTATAGAAATTTAGAAACATTTTTAAAATCTTGTCTTGATACGGATACCAAAAGTCTTTTGTTTTATGCTAATTTACTCCGCTCTAACACGATAAAGTCAAGATCGTTAATGACCGCATAAAAAATGTTGCTATGAAAAAAAAAGACACCCAAAAAAGGTGTCTTTTTTTTTGTGCCTAAAACCTTAGCAATAAGATCTACTTTATACTACCTGTAACAGAAAACATCTAAAAGGAAACCTATGCCTTAAGCTAACACTACTTTCCGATACTCGCATAGCTATAAAAACTACTAGCTAGGTATTATAATTTTACCTCCTTATGATACCTTTTTACAAAGTAACCCAACCCTAGGTAAAATACAATTTTAAATACTTCATACACTAAACAGCTGCTATATTTGATTACTATTTTGCGGAGTTTTAAAGATTTAATTAACAAAATCCTATGAATAAATTTTATAATTTTGCGCCTTATTCTAAAAAATAAATAAAATGAAAAATGCTGCTCTTGTGTTGGTACTTGCTTTAAGCTTTATGACTAATGCACAAACCAAATCAGAATTGCTGACGCATTATGAAGATTTTTACAAAGAAATGCGCCTTCAAGGAGATGTGACGGGCATAATTAATGCAATGACCCATTTGAATGTGCTTTCTCCATCAAAAGAACGCAAAGATACTTTAGCCTTTATATACGCCAATAACAATGAGCATTTACAAGCCTTAAATACTATTGGTATTGAAAAAAATGAAGGTGATTCAGATCTTGCGGTTCAAGTAAAAGCAATTTCTTTAAAGGCGCTTAGCCAACCTAAACGAGCTATAGAACAATTTGAAATTTTATTTAAAAGAAACCCAAGCTCATATATTGCATATGAATTGGCCGACCTAAAAATTCAAACAGGCGATGTCACGGGGGCAGATACCCATATTACATACGGCATTGAAAATGTTAAAGATGATATGAAATATGCCTTTTATGAACGACAACAACCCTATGAGGCCTCATTAAAAGCAGCTTTTTTTCACCTTAAAGCCTTAGTTGCGTTTAATCAAGACAAAAATAATATTGACGGGGCTATTGAATTAATTGATCAAGCACTAGCTATAGACCCCAACTTTAACTTGGCTAGTTTAAGCAAGCAAGCATTAACAGCTAGAAAAGAAGGTGCTACTGCCGACACTAAAAAGTAATACCTAAGATAAAATCAAAAAAAAGTGGGTTAGTGCCCACTTTTTTTGTGCTAAATTTTTAAAATTACTTCGTATCCTCTTCTAAAATACGCTTTAAATCTAAGGTATTACTTGTAATTATATTCATCTCTTTTAATAAAGCATTGTAGGCATCTATCATTTCAGCCACAGAGGTATTCATATCTAAACTATATATTAAATCTCCTTTAGTCTTTAAAATATAAGTTTTAAAGACTTTCTGCCTAGTCCTTATTTGAGCCTTATCAAAAACTTCAGGATATTTAGAACTTTCAAGTGCCTTTTGTTGGTCTATTAAATCATCTAATACTAGACTTAAATCTTCGGTACTGGCAACTTTATAAATGGACTTAAAACTTGTTTCTAAAGCATTATATTCTGGCCAGTCATTTAAAACTTCTTTTGTTTTCGCAGTTATATTTATTATTTTTGACCACCTTTCAATCGACATTTTAAAAGCTTTACTTTCTTCATCAATCGCTTGTTTTTTTTCTCCTTGGCAAGAAATAAAAAGCGCAAAAAAACAGTTAATTACAAATAATTTACTCATTTCACGAATGTACAAATTTTAATAAAAGCTATCTTTAACTACGAACTCATTTAACGTCATTTTAATGCAAAAAAATATTCTTATAATAGGCGCCTGTGGGCAAATAGGCACAGAGTTAACCCTAACTCTTAGAAAAAAATATGGTAACAATACCGTTATAGCTAGTGACATACGAGAAGGCAGCGAAAATCTTATGAATTCGGGCCCTTTTGAGCTGGTAGACGCTACTGATTTTGATGCTCTTGAAGAAATTGTCGCTTATAACGAAATTGACACGATATATCTTATGGCTGCCATGTTAAGCGCTACCGCAGAAAAATTTCCTATGCGCGCTTGGAATCTTAACATGAATTCTTTGTTTAACGTGTTAAATTTAGCCAGACAAAAGAAGGTGAGTAAAATATTCTGGCCATCAAGCATAGCCGTTTTTGGACCAAATACTCCAAAAAACAATACGCCACAGCATACTATAATGGAACCCAGTACGGTCTACGGCATTAGCAAACAATCTGGTGAGCGATGGTGTGAATATTATCACAACAAATTTGGTGTAGATGTACGTAGTATTCGTTACCCTGGCCTAATAAGTTGGAAAACAATGCCTGGCGGTGGCACTACAGACTATGCGGTTGAAATATATCACAAAGCACTTTCTGATAAGGCATATACTTGTTTTTTAAAAGAAGACACCGTACTACCTATGATGTTTATGGACGACGCTATACGGGCCACATTAGAATTGATGGAAAGTGATGCCAAAAACATAAAAATACGTTCTGCTTATAACCTTGCTGCTATGAGTTTTAATCCGTCGGAGCTCGCCGAAAGCATCTCGTCGCATATTACGGATTTTAAAATCAACTATGCCCCTGACGATAGGCAAGCCATAGCAGACTCATGGCCTAGTAGTATTGACGACTCTAAAGCTCTTGAAGATTGGGGTTGGAAAGCAGAATTTGATCTTGCGAAAACTACCGATGAAATGCTCAAGAATATATCATAAATATGGCCAAACATCGAAAAAGTATTTTGCCCAACCTTAGATAAACGGCATCATGCTATGTAAAACAAGGCTTTAAAAAAAATAAAATGATATACTGAATAACAGTATTAAACTAAAATTTAGTTTTAACTGCCTCACTAAACGTAACGAATAAGGTATTTTTTAATACGAATGGCAGACTTGTAGCCCCGGCAAGAATCGAACTTGCATCTAAAGTTTAGGAAACTTCTATTCTATCCATTGAACTACGGGGCTTTTTTCACTCGTTGCTAAAATAGAATTATTTACGAATATAAATAAAGATTGAAACAAACAAATTTGCAAGTTTTGCATCTATTTTATCACTATTAAACAAGTATACCTTTTTAAAGAATCTGCTTAGTCAATTACCTCAACTATCATTTCTACCTCAACCGCCATATTACCCGGCAATGAGCCTACTCCTACTGCTGCACGTGCGTGTCTGCCCTGTTCTCCAAAAACTGCTACCATTAAATCTGAATATCCATTAATTACTTTGGAGTGATCTTTAAAATCTAAAATGGCATTTACCATCCCCTTCACTTTTACAATACGCTTTACCCGATTTAAATCTCCTAATTCAGATTTCAACACCCCTAGCTGATTAATTGCGGCTATTCTTGCAGCCTCATAACCTTCCTCAACCGTTAGGTCTAAGCCTAATTTGCCGACCATATTTTTGCCATCGCTTTTTTTGGGCCCTTTTCCTGATAAAAACAACAGATTACCCGAACGAGTAAGATGAACATAATTTGCAACAGGGGCTGAAGGCACAGGTAATTCAATCGCCAATGATGCTAGATTAGCTTCTGCATCAACACTCATATCATTACTTATTTTAGCCTTGGTGTTTTTAAGAATTTCTTTTTTGTCCTCTAAAACAAGATTGCAAGAGCTTAACAAAACAATCAAAATCAATAGCTGTTGTATCTTCATTCTTATAAATTACGTCAATTAGATAAATTAGGTAGGTCTTGTAACCTTAACCAAACACTATTCAAAAATTAATTCTCCAAAAAATTTAGGTTGATGAAAGTTAGGTTTCTTTGATGATATGGCATTCCAACTTAAGTAATGCGGATCGGCAGTTTTATCTCCACATTTATAAAAATTTGCCTTTGACGATAAGCCTTTAAGTTGAATATTGGGGTCATGTATTAAACTTGTAGCTGGTATAATAATGGTCATTTCCCAAGTATGCTTGCCTGTTTTCTCTTTAAACTTGGTAGCACCTAATGAGCTTTTTACCTGTATTTCTTTCTCTATAATGCTGGGTGCTACATAAGTACTTTTAGCGCCTTTTGCCCTGTACGCCAAATGTGTGGTGCCAATACAATTAAATTCAAAATTATAATAATTCTCATTTTGCTTGGGGTCAAAGAAAAACTCTACACAACTATCTAAATATACCGATCCGTTTGTTTTTGTGGTTTCGGCTCTAATACTTTTCTCCTCTACATAATACTTTAACCAAATTTGATTATTACAATGCGCTATTCTAAAACTAACTTTAGGTTGGTATTCAAATTCTGGCCAATTTAAAACGCTAATCTGATTTAAACTTGCATACTGTTCTAATAATGCAGATACGTCTGTTAGACTAGTATTTTCCGATGAATTAATTTCTGTTACCTTCAATACTTTACTTTTTTCTGGAACTGAGCTACATTGCAAAATGAAGCTAAAAACAAGAAGCGAAATTACCTTTGAGTGAAGCAACATATGCTTTTTTAAATTAAAATAAGTTTTTAAATTTACTTCATTTACCGTAATTAGACTGCTATTTTTTGATAATATTGATGCTTTAAAAGCAAAACAAAAAAAATATAACACATTATGAAAAAACATTGCTTGGCACTCGATTTAAAAGACGATCCATCTCTTATAGCTAAATATGAAGAATATCACAAAAATGTATGGCCAGAAGTACTCGATAGCCTAAAAAATTCGGGTATTCTTCATATGGAAATTTATCGCATTTTTAATCGGCTATTTATGATCATTGAGGTAGATGACACCTTTTCTTTTGAAAAAAAAGCACAAATGGACGCTAATAACCATCGTGTACAAGATTGGGAAACCTTAATGTGGGAATACCAACAAGCACTTCCGTTAGCGAAGCCTGGTGAAAAATGGTTACTTATGCATAAAATATTTGATTTTAGTTCAAATAACTAATCCATCGGATGCTCTTTTAAAAGTTCTTCTGGTGTATAAAAACCTTTTTTATCTTTTATGGCTTTACGAACTTCTTTCACTTTTTCTGGCGATACTGGATCGGCCTTATTGCCAAAAGCGTTGCGAACATAGGTTAAAACTGAGGCAATTTCGGTATCATTTAACATAGAGCCAAAAGGAGTCATGGGTACTTGTCCAGGATAAGTTTTTCCGTTTAATTGCAATGGCCCCATTAACCCATTAATAGTGAGTTTAATAAGTCGTTCTTTACTACCTGTAACCCATTTAGCCCCTGCTAAGGGTGGAAACTGAGACGCCGCTAAGCCTTTACCATTTGATTGATGACAGGTTACACAATACCCCTCTCTGTTGTATATTTCTTCTCCTTCTAAAAAAAGTATTTTTGCTGCTCCTTCTAAATCTGTTTTCGTTTTTAATGCTTCAGATTCTCCAAAGTTATGCCCCTCTAAATGAGCTAAAGCAACTTCATATGGTTTTGCCATCCACTCATCTAAAGGAAGTTCACCCGCTGCCTTAACAATTGGTAGCCCTACCTCTTTTGGCAACCATGATGCCGCCACAAATGCTTCTAATCGCACTCTTGGATGGATGTCTTTGGCAGCAACCATTAATAAATTAGCCTGATTTGGAACTTGATGACCAGTATAACGTAAAACTTTAACAGCCGCGGCTCTTGCTCTATAATCTTTAGCATGTAAAAGCTGTTGTAATAAATCGATATCTATACTGTTTAAACCCCAAGTCACCCATAAGGCTTCTAAAAGATGATGCTCGTATGCAGCATCACTTTTATCGAGCGTATTCTTCCATTCTTTTAATGTTGAAATAACAGTTGCAGCATCTCTGCCTCGAAGTTCGCGTTTTGTTCTATATCGTGTTCTGTATTCGGGTAATTTTAAATTATCTAATAGTTCGCTAATGCTTGCATCTGCAATTTTTGCAGGCTGTACTAATGGCCTAGACGGATAAGTAATACGGTATATTCTACCGTGAGAATGGTCGCGAAGTGGATCTCTAGCATTATGCTGCATATGGCCCACTAAAATATTATGCCAATCTACTACATACAAAGAACCATCTGGTGCGATTTCCATATCAACAGGTCTAAAATTGGTATCTGTAGATTGTATTAAATCTTGACGGTGTTTACTAAGATAACCCGCAGTTTTAGGATCATCTAACATCGTATGTTGCTTGGTACCTAAAAAGCCAATCGTATTGTTTATTATTACGTCACCTTGTACGTCTTCTGGAAAATGTCTACTCGATATAAACTCAAGACCCGAAGTTGGTCGCACTCGGTGTTTCTCTTCAATTAGGTTTTTAGATGATGGTGAAAATTGGCCATAACGAGGTTTAATGGTGCCAGGTGTCATCCATGTCATATCAGTACTAGAAGTATATGCAAAAAATGGTTGCCCCCAATCATCAAAAGCTATGCCCCAAGGGTTAGGTATTCCTAATTGCGCAGTACGTTCTAAATGATGGCGCTGCGGACTGTAGCGATAAAACCCACCATTAGTGGCCCTTACCGGACCATATGCGGTTTCTATATTGGTATGCAAAAACACCCCTTCGCCCATGTAAATGGCACCAGATGGGTCGGCAACAAATGCACCAGCAGTGTGATGGGTATCGTGGTCATCAAAACCGCTTAAAATTATCTCCTTTTCATCGGCTTTATCATCTCCGTTCGTATCTTTATACAAAACAAAATTGGTGCCTTGTGAAACATACACCCCTTCTGGAGCTAACTCAAAACCAATGGTTAAATGTAAATCATCAACAAAGGTCGTTTGCTTATCTGCTTTACCATCATTATTGGTGTCTTCTAAAATTATAAGTTTATCGTTTGGTTTGCTGTCGCCAGGCTTATAATGTGGATAAGTAGGCATAACCCCTACCCAAAGTCGCCCTTTGTTATCGAAGGACATTTGTACGGGGTTTGCGAGGTCTGGAAACTCTTTTTCTGATGCAAACAATTCTATTTTATAGCCTTTTGCAGCTCTTATTGTTTTTAGGGCGTCTTCGCCATACAAATACCCTTGCGAAGGATCACCTTGACCGTTGCTATAATTGGTGACAACAGGGGGTAATTTTTCAGTTTTGGCATCTGCGGCATCAATATTCATCTTTTTCCCCTTTGCAGCCTGCCAAATTGCCGTATCGCGAATTTTAGTCATTTGCTGAATCTTTTTCTTTTCAAACGGATAATTATCAGGGCCAAAGGGGTCATAACGTCTTCCCCATGCATGTACGCCATTCGGCAGCTTAATATCATTATGCCAAAACCAGTTTTTTTCTTTTACTGCGGCTAAAACAAGATCGTGATGTACTGCGGCTTTCCATTCTTTTTTGCCGAAAATTGCATCCGCTAAAAACTTGGCAAATTTCTGATAACCCAAATCATTTAACTGAAACCCGTCTGCCGTTAAATTTTCTTCATTAGCACCATACCATGTATTACTTGCGGTAAAAGCATCCACAAAAAACACACTATCTTTTACCGCCACTTCTCGCATGGCATCTGTATAGCGTTGCAAATTTAAATTTATCTGTTTTCCATCGGGCAGATCCATTTTATTGGATAAATCTTCGAAGGCTATAGGTGAAATCAGTACCAGTTGCGGTGTATTTCTATTATTATATTTTTGACTTTTAGTATGCTGTATAAACGCATGCAATTCGTCTTTATAGTTTTGTAAACCTGCCTTACCATCGAAAGCTTCATTATATCCAAAAAAGGCTAAAATTACATCTGCTTTTAACTTCGAAAGCCATTCATCCTCTGATGGAAAATGACCCGTACTGCCCGATGGATTGGCTAGTTCTGATTGAAATTTTTCTGCACCCGGAAAAGCCCATGGAGACTCTCTGGAAGAATGTGGACGAAAACCCGGCGTATTTCCTGGGTCTGCCATATTTCTAATAAACAACGAACTATCTGGATATCGCAATTGCATTTCTGTTTCAAAATGCCCAAAGTTGAGCATGCGAGAAGCTAAATTGTTTCCGATTAAAACAATGTGCTCATTTTTGTGAATGGGTAAAAAATTGGTCTCTTTTTTACTACAACTACTACCGACACCAAAAACAATTAATAAAATACTTATCTTAAACGCTATAGTATTGGTTTTAAATTTCATAGGGTTTTATTTTTAAAACATATTTACACATGCAACTGAACATGAATACCATGTTTAACAGATGTTTCGTAAGCCTCTATTAATTTCTGGCAGGTAATGGCATCCTTTAAGCTAGAAAGCGGAGCATCGCCTAACCGAACTACTCGATTTATAAAATACCTAGCCGTATTTTTAATAGACTCGTGGTAATTTTGATAGGTTTGCGAATGTGCCCCATTGCTATCATTGATCACAAAATCTCTATAACTGTATCGTGTACTTCCTTTTGTTCCTATCACTTTAATCATACAGCTCCATGGGTCACCAGCATGGTCATCGTTTGCAAAACTAGCACATAGGTGACTTAGGGTACCATTCGTCATTTTAACATTGGCCATGGTAATATTTTCTTGTGGCGCTATCGTGCTATCGGTTGTGTGCATCATACAAGAAACTGTTTTCGGATCTCCTGCTAAATATAACATCGTATAACTATGATGCGTTAATATTTGCCGAATTACACCAGGGTACCGCACGCGTATTTCGTTGGCATGGTGAATATTGTAAAGCATATAAAACTGTACAATTTTACCTAATTTTCCTGCTAAAATCATCTCTTTGGTACGTTCAATAGCGGGTTCATAAATATAATTATGAACAGGCATGCATTTCACGCCTGCTTTTTCAACTGCAGCCTTCATTTTTTCTAGCTCTGCAATAGAAGCCGCCGCTGGTTTTTCAACTAAAATATGTTTTCCTGCTGCTGCTGCTTTTAAAGTATACTCACAATGCGTTTGCATATTGGTAAGCACAAAAACAGCATCTACTTTTGGATCTTTCAGCATTTCATCTACTGAACTATATACATGGCAGCCATATCGTAATGCCTTAGAGGCGCCTTTGCCATGGGTTCGATTCCAAAGACCTACTAATTCGGCCCCGGGTAATGCATTAATAGCTTCTGCGTGTAAATCTGCAATATCGCCAGCGCCTATAAATGCTATTCCTATTGTTTTCATATCAACTGTTTCAATTCACGTATTAAGAAGACTGTGATGAATAGGCTAGCTTGCCTGCTTCTGCCATGACTTTAAATGCTAAAAGAGATTTTTTAATTCCATCTGCAATAGGTGTCATTGGCAAATCTCTAAAATTTGCCTCTATTTTTTGATGATCTAAATCATATACAAAAAGATTTGGCGGGGCATGCTCAGCAATTGAAGCTAAAGAGTAATCGCCCCAGCCCAATGCTATTGCCTGTTGATCTACTAGATTCAAAAAATCAGTAATCGCAATGGTTTCACCTTTGATATTAAAGGCGCTAAAACCAGTAAAGGGTTGCAGCGTAACCGCTGAAAATTGAGCGCCAACGTCTTCTACGAAATGATAGTTTTCTCTGCCCTGATATGGCATTACAAACGGAATCTGCTTTCCTAAAACGGTTCCCATAGCAATCGCCTTTATCGCATTTGTAGGGGCAGAGGTCTTGCCTTTATCTCTTCCTTTTCCATAAGTTGTATTAAGTCTTAAACAAACTGTAGCAATTTTGGTTTTGTCGTAAAACAGACGAGCTAAATGCTCTCCTGCTAATTTCCAAATACCATAATGATTGGGAGGGGCTAAGAGCACCTCTTCTTTAATACTTTTTTGCGGATACATAGCACGCATACCGTATACAGCAGCAGAACTAGCAAAAACAAATTTTTTAAGTTTAGGAAGCTTTTCAGCAGCATCAAATAAGGCCATCGTTCCCCCCGTATTAATTTCCATCCCTCCGATGTGATCTATTGCACAATCGGGACTTTGATATGCCCCCAAATGAATAATATGCGTTGGATTTACGTTTTTAAGCACCTGATGAATTTTATCATAATTAGAAATATCTAAGGTGATAAATTCTAAACGCTTGTCAAGGCCATCACCCAACCATAGCTTCAGGGGTTCTTTATTTGTAGTACGTGTAGCAACAACAATCTTTTCAACCGCTGAAGATTGCAATAGTTTGTAAATGGTTACCGATCCAATACAACCCGTGCCGCCCGTAATAAAAATTTTATGCATATAATAGTTCTAAAATAATTTTGTGAAGTGCATAAAAGCACTAATTCATTTTTACAACAGCTTTCATATTTTTAGCTGTTATCGAATCTTCAAAGGCCTGGGTAAGCTCATTAAAATTATACTGATCTGTATAATGCTCGGCCGGAAAAACACCTGTAAGCATCAATTTCATTGCTACCAAATAATCTGTTCTACAAGAGCCCATAGAGCCTTTGATGTTTAATGAAGTGCGGGTTAAATGAGTCGCATTAATAGCGACATCTTGCCCGTAAGTTGCAATAACACAAATATCTCCTTCGGGTCGCACTACACCAATTGCTTCTGTTAATACATCGGCAACGCCAGAACACTCAATAAGCAGATCTACCTTAGCTTGTTGACCAAAAGCAACACCGTTAGCATCAAATACCCCTGCTTTTAGTTGTTGCCTTAGTGTGTTTTCGGGTGATACTTCTAGGGTGATAAAACCACGGTCTTTTGCCTTTTTTAAACGAATATTTCGATCTTGTGCAATGCCCGTGACTGCAACTCGTGCACCAGCAGCTCGCGCCACCTCAGCAGACATTAAACCTATAATACCACAACCAGTAACCACTACATCTTGACCTGGTTTTATATTGCATTTAGTATAAAGTGCATTCGTAATTATTGAAAGCGGCTCTACAAGCGCACCTTGCACAGGCGAAAGCCCATCTAATAGGTGTACCACGCGATCAGATTCTAAAACCACTCGCTGCCCGAAACCTCCATTTCTATGAAAACCAATAATTTCTTTTTCGGCACAAAGATTCCATTTAGACACACTACATGCCGGACACGCTTCTTTTTGGCAACCCAACATAGCTAAGGGGGTAAAAATATCTCCCACTTTTACATCTCCATGATCACCTGGACCTAATTCTAGAACCTCTGCACTAAATTCATGACCAATAATTCTTGGGCGCTCTACCCAATCAAAATTTGCCTTACCTATTGCAGCACTAGTATCAGAACCACAAATACCCGTATAAAGTGTTTTTGCAAGAATTTCACCCTCTTTTAGTTGGGGTATTTCTATAGGTACTACTGCGGTATTGTTCGTGACAGAAACTCCTGAATTTGGATAAATTCTTTCCTTTTTTTGAAGACAAAAGCCATGTATTTTTTTAGTCATTGGTATCTTTAAATATAAACTCAGAACCTTATTTTGTTAGTTTTTTAAACTTAAAAGCTTGGTAGTGCTCACGGGCAGCACTCTAGTTACCATTCTACATGGGTGTTTTTCCAACTTTTTGATTTTGCAGATTCTAAAACTGCTTCACATACTTTTTGAGTTTGATGCGCTTCTTTAAAAGTAGGAGAACAGGGTTTACCTTCTTCTAAATTTTTAAAAAAATCGGCCACTTGATGCACAAAACTATGCTCATATCCGATAGATAAACCAGGCACCCACCATTTATCCATATAAGGTTGATCGCCATCGGTTACATGAATAGATCGCCATCCTCTTTCAATAGATGCATCACGATGATCAAAATACGCTAATCGAGATAAATCATGTAAATTCCATTTTATAGAAGCGTGCTCGCCATTAATTTCAAATGTAAATAAGGCTTTATGTCCGCGAGCATAACGAGTTGATTCAAATAAGCCTAAAGAGCCATTCTCAAAATGACAATGAAAAAGACATGCGTCATCAATACCTACCTGCTGCTTTTCTCCTGTAGCGGTATGTACTCGTTCTTTAATAAAAGTTTCAGTCATTGCAGACACATCTTTTATACCACCATTCAACCACATGGCGGTATCAATACAATGGGCTAATAAGTCTCCTGTAACCCCAGAACCTGCTGCATCATTATCTAAGCGCCAGAGCCCTTCACCTCCTTGGGGTAATTCTGGACTAATCGTCCAATCTTGTAAAAAATTAGACCTAAAATGAAAAATTTTACCCAATTTGTTACTGTCGATCAACTGTTTTGCAAGTGTTACGGCTGGTATTCTTCGATAATTAAAATATACTGTATTGGGCACGCCTGCTTTTTCAATAGCATCAACCATTGGCTGCGCCTCCGCAACACTTCGCGCCAAAGGCTTTTCACAAAGCACCATTTTACCCGCTTGAGCTGCGGCAATGGCAATTTCTGCATGCATATTATTTGGAGTACAAATATCAATTGCATCTATATCATCACGTTCTACCAATTTGCGCCAATCTGTTTCTACTGAAGCATATCCCCATTGGTCTGCAAAGGCCTTAACGCGCTCTTCATTACGAGCGCAAACTGCCTGTAATTTTGGTATAAACTTTAATTCTGGAAAAAAATCTCCCACTCTTTTGTAAGCATTAGTATGCGTACGCCCCATAAAACCATAGCCTACTAAACCAATTCTAATTTCTTTTTTGCTCATTGTATTACTCTTATAACAGGGTTCACAAACACCACTAAATTTACTTATTCCGCTTCATACCAGCCATGTTTATCACGCACCTTAACCATTGCACCTAGTACATCATTCCAAGTTTTTGCTTGCATCATTACTTCATTAGAAAACATACAACCATCCCAACAAATATGTCTCATCTTTTTGGTTAAAATTCCATTTTCATCGCGCAACCAATGCCCAGCATCTACTGCAATATCTAATTTTCCGTTTGGATCGGTAGCTAGGCAATGTCTTCCTGTTTTATCATGCGAACCTGCGCCGAAAACTGTTCCGTCATTTTGTGCTACATGAAAATCTATTGTCCAAGGGCGTAATGCAGCTGTTAAGTTTTTTAAACCTTCGGTTAAACTTGCCCTGTCTTCCCAAACGAAATCTTTTGGTAATATTCGTTCATCTTCTTTATTGTATCCTAGTAAATAAAGTAAGGTGTGCGCCATATCTGCCTGAAAGCCAATATTGGGCCTATCTACCGCCTCTAAGGTATTAAGCATAGTTTTCCAACCATGCATCCCACCCCAACAAATTTCACCCTCTGCTGCCAGCAATTCTCCATAGTCTGCAGCTACATCACAAGCTTCTCTAAATGTTTGTGCAATTAGCTTCGTATTACCTACTTCATCTTTCGCCCAAGATTCAGGATCAATAGAAGAATCTATGCGCACCACACCGTTTGGCCGAATACCAAGTTTGCGCAGTGTATTGCCAATTTTACAGGCTTTTCTAACTTGGCCTACAAACTGTTTACGTTCCGCTGCGGTACCCATTGCTGATCCGCCGCCCGTACCTGCCCAAATTGGTGCGACCAGACTGCCTATTTCTAAATCTTTGGCAGCCGCTTTCTCGGCCATTCGCTTAATGGCATCATCAGAAGCATTAATATCTAGATGCGGATCGGCTACAAAAAGATCGAAACCATCGAATTTTACACCATCTACCTCGGCGTTTGCCGTAAGTTCAATCATCGTGTCAATATCAATTGGCGGCTCAGAATCAGGTCCTTTTCCTACCACCCCGGGCCACGAGGCGTTATGCAGTTTTGGATAATTGTTTGGTTGCATATGCTCTAATTTTTTAATTACGTTTTTTTTAAGTGCTTACTCGGGGGGTGGAATACTAAATAGTAGCTAACTATCCCTCTAATTTAATTAAAAATCAGGTATATGATGCTATATTTTCAACTGGTTTCACAAAAACACTGCTTTTTTGTTATAAACCAATAACTGAGTTAAAAATAATTATGATAATAACAAAAAAGTAAGTAAACTTATAGGCTATAAATACGCCACAACGAAAAAACATCCAATCAACATAATACAATAACTAAACTTATGAAATCAAATTTGTCCACAGAATCAAATGCAAATAGACTGTTTTATGGTAGCTGTTTTGCGCTAATTACTACTGCTTTTTCATTTGCAATAGCAGCAGGTATTTTAGATCAGCTTAAAACTGAATTAGAATTAACTGCTAGCCAAACAGGTCTTATCGGATCTATGTGGTTTTTAGGTTTTCCGATCTCTATGGTTATTGGAGGGCTTATTTATCATAAAATAGGAGGAAAAAATATTATGCAATTTGCGTTTTTCGCTCATGCTATTGGTATTTTATTACTCATATTTTCTGGCAGCTATTATGTGCTATTGATTGCAAATTTACTGATAGGTTTAGGAAACGGATGCACAGAAGCAGCTTGTAATCCTATGATTGCAGATGCCTACCAAGGTACTCGAATGAGTAAAATGTTAAATCGATTTCATATGTGGTTTCCTGCGGGAATAGCCCTTGGAAGCTTACTCTCTGGTTTTATGACGGACATGGATATCACCGGACAAAGTCAAGTTTGGCTACTATTAATTCCGACCTTTATTTATGCCTATTTATTTTTTGGTCAATCTTGGCCCAAAGCAAAATTTCAAGAAGCGGCAACCCTCAGCGGCAATTTTAAAGGAATGGCAACACCCATTTTCCTCTTCATAGCAGTCTGTATGTCTTTAACGGCAATATCGGAGTTCGGACCAAACCAATGGGTAAGTTTAATTCTTGCTAAGAGTGGTGCAGAACCCACCCTAATATTAGCCTTAACTGCTGGTTTAATGGCCTTTGCAAGATTTTTTGGGGGTGATATGGTAAAAAGATTTGACCAAACTGGTGTTCTTTTAGGTTCTGCAATTTTAGCTACCATTGGTATTTATCTTTTTAGTACCCAAACGGGAGCAATGGCGTATGTAGCGGCTATTATTTTTGCCTTAGGAATTGCCTATTTTTGGCCAAATATGATTGGTTTAGTTGCTACCAAAGTGCCTAAAAGTGGGGCTTTAGGAATGTCAATAATTGGCGCCATAGGTATGTTCTCTTCTTCCATTTTTCAACGCATAATTGGTGGATGGATTGATACCGATATTAACGATAAAGCAAATGCTTTATTAAACATTTCAGGTGAAACCTTTAACGAAGCAAAAAAGGTATTTGATAGCGGCGAAAATTTAAATGAAGCGGCCACCATGTTAAATGTATCAGAAACAGATTTATCGAACACCATAGATCAAGTAATCTTAGAATCTGGGCAGCAGACCTTAGAGACCATGACTATTTTTCCTGCACTGTTAATTGTACTTTTTACTGCTTTATATTTTTGGATGAAAAAAGAGAAACAAGAAGCCGTTGCCTAAGGTAAATACTTGAAGAATACATTTTATTTTTTGTACTAGTCTTAATTATAAGTAATTCTAAACTAAGTTTTAATATGAAAATTGGAATGAACATGCTCCTTTGGACGAACCATGTTACCGAGCAGCATTACCCCATAATAGACACACTTAAAACTGTTGGGTATGATGGTATAGAGTTATACATGGGTGATGGTAACATTTCACACTACGCTAACTTAGGAAGGCATTTAAAATCTTTAAATTTAGGCGTAACCACCGTAACAGGCTTAGCACCTGAAGAAAATATTTCAAGTGCAGACGCCTCTATTCAACAAGCAGGTCTTAATCGATTAAAATGGGCCATAGATAATGCAGAAGCTTTAGGTGCAGAAATTATTTGCGGCCCTTTACACTCTAGTTTCGCTTATTTTACCCGACAGCCCCCAACACCAGATGAGCGTAAAAGAAGTGCTGAAGTACTACGAAAAGCATCAGAATATGCTGCACAAGCGAAAGTAACCTTATGCCCAGAAGCTTTAAATCGTTTTGAGTGTTATTTATACAATACCATGGCCGACCTTAAAACCTTAGTTGAGACGGTTGATCATCCGAATTTAAAAGCTATGTACGATACGCATCATAGCAATATTGAAGAAAAAAACCAGGCCGAAGCAATACGTAAAATTGCCCCTGTTTTAAAACACTTTCATATAAGTGAAAATGATAGAGGAACGCCGGGTAGTGGGCAAGTCCAATGGAATGATGTTTTTACGGCACTCACAGAAATAGAATATAACGGCTGGCTTACCATTGAAGCGTTTAGTACTGTTATTCCAGAATTTGCAAATGCAATAAATGTTTGGCGCGATTATTCGCCATCAAAAGAGATCTATACCAAAGGATATGAATTTATAAAAAATAGGATTGGTCGTTAAGCGTTACCCCTATGTAAAAATGGCATAATGAAAACAATTATTTTTCCTTTTTTATTTTTAGTACTATTTGCCTGTAAAGAACAAAAATTAAAAAAAACAACAGAAACAGTGACCAAAGAAGTAAAAACACCTGAAGAATGGCTCGTTTTTAACGGAAGTACTACTCATGCGAAACATATTGTATTGATTTCTGGGGATGAAGAATATCGCTCCGAAGAGGCGCTGCCACAACTAGCTAAAATTTTATCGGAGCACCACGGATTTAAATGCACGGTTCTTTTCGCTCAAAAGCCAAAAGAACCGGGCATTGTTAATGCAAATTATTTAGAGCATATACCAGGACTTGAAGCGCTAGACCATGCAGACATGATGGTTCTTTTTACTCGTTTTCGTGCCTTGCCTAATGCGCAAATGAAGCATATTGACACCTATTTAAAAGCAGGCAAACCCCTGATAGGAATACGAACTGCTACCCATGCTTTTAATTTTGATAAAGAAACGAGTTCGAGCTATGCGCATTATGGTAATTATTATGAGGGGGATAAAACGGAATGGAAAGATGGTTTTGGACGTTTGGTTTTAGGTGAAAACTGGGTAAATCATCACGGAAATCACAAACACCAAAGCACGCGAGGTATAATTGCTAAAGAAGCAGCAACACATCCTATTGCTCGTGGTATTGAAAGCGGAAGTATTTGGGGGCCTACGGATGTATATGGGGTTCGCTTACCACTCTCAGGTGATAGTAAAGCTATTGTTTTAGGGCAAGTTATTAATCGTGAAGGTCCATTTGATGAAGCTGATGCGCTATTTGGCATGCGACCGACAGATACAGAAATGGCAACTGAAAATAACAGAGGAGAAAAGGTGAATGATCTATTAATGCCAATAGCATGGGCAAAAAGCTACCAATTACCTGAAGGCAAGAAAGGAAAAGCATTTACTTCGACGATTGGGGCTGCAACCGACTTGTTAAATGAAGGAGTACGCCGACTCTTAGTAAACGGAATTTATTGGGCTATGAACTTAGAGGTGCCAGAAAAAGCCAATGTTAACTTAGTAGGCGACTATAAACCCTCTGCCTATGGCTTTAAAAAAGAAGAATATTGGACAAAAAAACAATTAAAAATTAATGAATTAGCCAATTAGCTACCAGCTTTAACGCAAGCCATACCACCATCACTTAAGACATTAAACTGGCATTGCCCCACCGTTCGCATGCAGGGTGTGGCCGCTTATAAAACCTGCTTCTTTTGAGGCTAAAAACAAATAAGCATAGCCCATATCTTCAGGAGTGCCTATACGTTTTACAGGAATCATGGCGATCGCTTTGGTTACCACCTCATCGGGCATCGTGTCTGTCATTTCAGATTTAATAAAACCTGGTGCAACAGCATTTACTGTAATATTATATTTGCCCACTTCTTTACATAAAGCGTGTGTAAAACCAACTATAGCGGCCTTACTTGCCGAATAATTGGTTTGTCCGAATGCGCCTGCAAAAGCATTAATTGATGATGCAGATATTATTCTACCATAATTCGCCTTTTTCATATGCGGTATTACGGCTCTTGCAGTAATATATAGCGAATCTACATTAACACGCATCACCTCATCCCACTCTTTCCGAGTCATCTTTAGGATAGAACGATCGCGAACAATACCTGCATTGTTTATGAGAATATCAATTTTTTTGTATTCAGCAATAATGCTTGCAACCGCAGCAGTTACCTCCTCTTGCTGGGTGACATCTACTTTTTGAAAAAAAATGGTTCCTCCCGCAGCTTTAATTCTTTCGGCTGTAGCCTCACCATCAGGCATTACATCCCAAAGTGCAACAACTGCCCCTTCTTTACAAAAAACTTCACAAACCCCTTCGCCAATACCTTGGGCACCGCCGGTAACAATTACGACTTGTTTTTCTAATCTTTTCATACTTTATCACTATGTATTTAATTACTGTCGCATTAAGCCTTCTTGAGCTACCGATGCCACTAAAACGCCTTCTTTATTAAAGATACTACCTCTTGCGAAACCTCTAGAATTAGAGGCACTTGGACTATCCATTGCATAAAGTAACCAGTCACTAAAATCTACATTGCGATGAAACCAAATCGCATGATCTAAACTAGCATAAAAAGTATCGCTTTTATTTAACACCTCACGATGTGGTAAGCTAGCTGTGTTTAATAAATTATAATCGGACATATAGGCTAATATTTGCTGCTGCATGGGCAAATCTGCAACCACAGGTTCAACCGTACGCACCCAAATGGTATTAAAAGGAGGGCCATTTTTAGATAACTTTGTTGCTATTTTTTCAACCGTTTTAAAACTAAAAACCTCAGGCAAAACCGCTTTTAGTCTGCGGTAGATACCAGGGTCTAAGTCTTTTAATGTTTCTATCTGTTCTAAGCTGGTAGACAAGCATTCTGGATCTACCATATTAGGCATCCTAATTTGATGATCAACCCCCTCTTGCTTTAATTGAAACGATGCTGCCATATTAAAAATAGTACGCTCGTTTTGTTTTGCTATCACCCGACGTGTGGTAAAACTGCCTCCATTTCTTAAAGTGTCTACCTCATAGGTTATTGGAATATTAAGATCGCCCCCTAAAATAAAATAGCCATGCATAGAATGTGCTATACGATCTTTTGGTACGGTTTGGTAAGCTGCGTGTAGCGATTGCGCAAGTACTTGACCTCCAAAAACACGCCCCCAAGGAGCCTTAAAATTTTGTCCGATAAACACCTGATCGTCAATTTTTTCTAAGGTTAGCAGACGAATAAGTTCTGATATGGTTTTCATTATCCTAGTCGATATTATGTATCAGTGTAGTAACGCTACGCTATTTTGTTTAGCCTTTATCTTCTCTAAGTCTTTTAAAAGCCTGTTTCATTTCCTCAAGTTTTGCTGTATTGCTGGTCGCAAGATTATGTTTCTGTTGCACATCATCTTTTAGGTTATAAAGCTGATACGCTGTATCGTTACCCAACTCAATAGCTACCTGCGTACTAACTGCAGGGCCCTTATAGGGTGGTATCATAACCCAATCGCCTTTGCGAAGAAGCGTTTTAGAAGAGGCTTCGAGCACTATTTCATCGCGACCCTTATCACTTTTACCCAAAAGTACATCTAAGAGATTTTCACTATCTCTAGTTTTTTGATCGCTACCCACTAGTGCAGCAAGCGAAGCATACAAATCTAATTGAGAAACAAGGGCGTCACTAGTGCCGGGCGCAATAGTTTCTTTCCAATAACAAATAAACGGCACTCTTGTGCCCGCATCAAAAAGGCTATATTTTCCTCCTCTTAATACTCCTGCTGGTTTATGGTTTCCTAATTTTTCTACCGCGTCATCTTTATAACCATCGTTAACTACTGGTCCGTTATCGCTTGAGAAGATAATCAGCGTATTCTCCAATAGGCCCTCTGCGGCTAAGGTCTTTATAAATTCACCCACCATCCAATCTGCTTCTACAATAACATCTCCTCTTGGCCCCATACCTGATTTGCCAACAAACCTAGGATGTGGGGTACGAGGCACATGAGGTTGCTGCAAGGCATAATACAAGAAAAAAGGTGCTTCTTTGTGTGTTTTTACGTAGTGCTTTGCTTCTGCAAAGAAATAGTCTGCCATATCTTCATCTACCCATTTGGCAGCCTCACCACCTTTCACAAACCCGATTCTTGAAATACCATTTACAATGCTATTCGCATGACCATGATCCCACTTCATTTTTAATAGCTCTGGACTATCGTACCCCGTTGGTTCGCCCTCAAAATTTTTATCATACCGAACCTCAATTGGGTCGTTTGGGTCTAAATTTACTACATGTCCATTTTTTATATACACGGTTGGCACCCTATCTTGTGTTGCTGCTAAAATAGTACTGAAATCAAAACCTATTTCGTTTGGACCGGGACTAATTTTTGTGTTCCAATTAACATTACCAGTACCGAGCCCTAAATGCCATTTACCCACTATACCCGTGGTATAACCTTGTTTTTTAAGCATTTTTGGCAACGTGGTTTGTGCCGTATCTATAATTAAAGGAGCGGTGCCTGGTAATATTTTGGCTTCTTTATTTCTCCAAGGGTATACCCCTGTTAACAAGGCATATCTACTTGGTGTGCAGGTCGCTGAAGACGCATAGCCATTTGTAAAACGGAGGCCACCATTTGCTAGTTGATCTAAATTAGGTGTTTTTAAAGCAGTTGCCCCATAGGCGCCTAATTCGCCATACCCTAAATCATCTGCATAAATGATGACAATGTTTGGTTTGTTTATTTCTTTTACGGCTGCTTTGGCACTAGTATCTTCTTTACATGCCATTAAAGACATCAGTAACAATACTACTGAGTATTTTAAAATATATGTGATTTTCATAATCGTTTACCTTCTGATGATAGTTTTGGTTTAGCTCCTCTTCAAAGCTACTTATTTATTGAGTTGTTTTGCGCTCTTTTACCGAATTTTATACCTATCGGATACTACTGCAAAACCAAGAACAAAAAAAGCTTTGTTTTAAAAACAAAAAAAATTGAACCTAAATACATAGATTGGATTTTACTTTTTTGCTCTCCCCTCTTGGGCTCGAACCACGGAAGGTAACTTCTTTATATCCAATCTTTTGTCAACTTGTCAATTTAATGGGTATCCGAATCGTATGCCTTTTTTAATTATTATTTTATTAAACTATGTAAAAATTTGTAAATCTCAACCATGGCGAATGTATCTAACTCACAATAGTCTAATAATTTTTTTCTTGCCAGTTTAATGTCTTCTTTAAATTCTTTAACCAACACCATTCTGCCCCATGCGTCCATTGCACTGGTTCCATTATTTATATCCAATTCGGAATAGGACAGATCAGGGACTACTACCGGTAACACTTTCTTTATAGAGCTAGATCCATGAAATCTATAATCGATGTAATCCTTTTTAAAAATAGTCTCTAAATCAAACATATGCTCATTAATGTACGTGAGATAATTAGTAAACTGTGGCAACCATCCTATTAAGTCTTTATTTCTGCCTATTTCAAAACTTGCGTGCCACGATACAAATGTTCCTGTGCTTCCTGTAAAGTCTTGCATGGCGCCGAGCATACCTATTGGCATCTGCATTGTATCTAATAAATATTCAAAATGCGTTAGCGTATTGTCTTCTGTTAGTGTGTGAATAGATACTTGAAAGGTTAGATGTTTATGTGGACTTAAACCATCCAATCTTGGAATAGCGCTTGCATAGGTCTCATAATCTATAAAATGTAATGGAAACTTTAATTTATCTAACGCTCTTTTAATATTAGACTGATGGATTATAGGTTGCTCTAGTTTTACAGATGCTACTTGGGTTTGCTGATTTACATTTAACTCAAAATCTTGCGGCATATCAATAATTGCTAATTGCTCATTATCTACTAATAAACCTATTTTTTTTGCTGAAATACGACCTATTTCATAAACACTATATTCTGGTATCGTGGTATTAAAATACCCGAAGGCATCACAATGATTAGACCTTGTTTTGTGTTTACAAGAACATACGGTCTCATTAATAACTTCTTTGTTAATAAAATTTGATGCCGAATTAATAAGATTAACTACACTTGAATAAATACTATCTACAGCTTCTGTAACTTCTGTAATTTCTAATAACTCATTAGCTACAATAGCACCTTGTTTAATGTATTCTTTATTTAGGTGAATAATAGACATTTTAGAAACTACATAACCACATTCTGTAAGTACATATTTCTGAAAACAGGCATCCTCTATATGCCGATGCTTTCTATCTTTTTTTATTGAGGTAGAAGATTTTACTTCATAGATATGCCACGTACCATCTGCTAACTGCTCTAATATATCTATACGTGCAAATATGTTTTTATTGGTGCTAAATGATGGCTGAAAGTAAACACTATGCGCATCTGTTAAAGCGTTTTGAGTTTCTTTAGGACTGCCATATTCTGGTAAATCTAAAGCATTGGCAAATACTAGTTTTGCATAGGCTTCAACCTCATAACCTTCTTTAATTAATTTTTCTGCAAATAATGAAAACTCACCTTTAGGGTATACGTGTGGTTTATTTTTTAATAACCATATAGATTCTGGACAATCTAAATAATACTTAAAGTCTGTTTTGGTGAGTTGGTGCATTTATTTCAATTTTTTAATTGCTGGTTGTAATGCTGCTTCAAAGTTTGGCAAGTATTCAATTAAAAATTGACTCATTTTATCCCAATCAGCCTTATCAAATAAATTAACACCTGTTAGCTCATACTTAATGCGACTCATTTTATGTTCTGCCAATTCTTCCCATTCCAAATGGTTTACCGAAATCATTTTCAAAGCTACTTATTTATTGAGTTGTTTTTGCGCTCTTTTACCGAATTTTATACCTATCCGATACTACTGCAAAACCATGAACAAAAAAGGATTTGGCTTAAAAACAAAAAAAATCCAACCTAAATACATAGATTGGATTTCGCTTTTTGCTCCCCCTCTTGGGCTCGAACCAAGAACCCTCTGATTAACAGTCGCAAATGAAGTGTTTTCATTTAGCACCAAATGACATCTTATAATGTGACAATCCATATTTTATGATTTTTTATTCTGCATTTGGTTTTACAATTAGTACATTTAATAGCCCATTTGTTGTCTCTATGTTGTCTCCAAATCTATTACATATACTAAGGCTAAAGATTGTTCTTAAAAAAAAGTTATTGTCAGATGGAACATACATTGCACATCAACTCATCCAAAAAGTATTTTGTTCTTTTAGTGGTCACAAAGAAATCTTACTAAACCAACAAAAAACAAGTAGATTATAATTAATATTAAAAAGCAGTACCCGTTAAAATGAGGAATTTGAGCTATGCTTGAGATCGTAATTCGGTATTTACCGAAATAAATAAGGTATATTTTAAAGCAGTATTAATCTAAAAAATATTTTATCTTAAATAACAGATCCTCAGTTGAAAAAGGCTTAACAATATAATCATCACAGCCTTTCTTATAGCCATCATTTTTGTCGCTGAGTTCGCCTTTAGCCGTTAAAAATATTATTTTAGTATCTCTTAAATTTTTATCTTTTCTAATAATACTAGAAAACTCGAAACCATCAATAAAAGGCATCATCACATCTAAAAGAATTAAATCAGGTTTAAATTTTTTAACCATAACCAAACCGTCTTTCCCATTATAAGATTTTTCAACCTCATAGTTATTTACTTTTAAAAGGCTCTCTAGGGCAAGTACAATAGATGATTCATCATCTACAATTAATATTTTTTTTAGCGTACTCATAACGATTTGATTCTGGGTAAAGTTATTAAAAATTTAGTGTACTTTTTAAGTCTGCTTTCCACGGCAATGGTGCCGTTGTGTCTTTGTATAATTTTACTAACAATAGAAAGACCTAAACCACTTCCTTTTGGTTTAGTTCTAAGTATTTCATCTTGTATTTGAACAAAGGTGTTGAATATTTTTTGATGATTTTCTTTAGCAATTCCAATGCCATTGTCTTCAATAATAATTTGTATGTCTTCTTTATTTAAGAGGTATGTTATATGTATAAAATGATTATTTTTATTTGGGTCGTAAAATTTAATAGCGTTCGTAAAAATATTTATAAAGACGCGCTCTAAATGAGTGCTGTCTGCATAAACCAGAACCATTTCTTCTAAAGTTTCATTCTTTATCAAAAGGTTTAATTTTTCTGCAATCGGGCTAACTGTTTTTATGGTATTACTAATAATTTGATCTATGTAACAATCTTGAAATTCCCAATCTATATTACCAAGTTCTAATTGTTCATGTAATAAAGTGTCATCTATTAGATTGCTTAAACGTTCACTTTCTTGCACTATAGTTTTTAAAAATTCTGTGCTCTGTAGTTTATATTGATTGGGGTTTTTAAAAAGCATTTCAGAAAGCAAACGAATAGCTGTGATGGGTGTGCGTAACTCATGTGAAATAGTTAGTATAAACTCATCTTTAAGATTGTCTATTTCTTTTAATTTTTTGTTTGTTAGAACTAATGATTTTTGAATCTCAACCAATTCTTCAGATTTAATTTCTAATTGCTTGCTATAGCTTATTGCTTCTTTAGTTTCCTCTAAAATTTTAACTAGCTCATTTCTACTTAACGGTTCTTCATTCAAAAGTTTTGAAATAACAATTCTAGCGGAAATATTTCCAATATAATCTGATAATATATTTTCCATATAATCAATAAACCCAATATCAACAATATCATAATTTTTATAGGTTTTATCGTATTTTTTAATAGCTCTATTTGTAGTTTCCGCACCTAAAAATTTAATAATAAGCTCATATAGTTGATTGAATTGTATTTGATTGTATTTGTTCCTGAATCGATTACTATCAAAATCATCCATTAATGTTATAAACTTGTTGGCTTGTTGTAATTCAATACCCTTAGGAAGTGTTGCTAAGGAGCCTAATACATAAAAAATAAGATTAAAACCGATACTCCAGAAAAAGCCATGCGAAATTTTATTCAAACCCTCTAAACCAAGAAAAGCATATGGTTTTAATGCTGAATAACCAAAAAGCCCTTCTGAAAGAATAGCCATGTCTCCAATAAGTCCACTGCTAATAAATGTTGGATAGAGTAAGGTAAAATACCAAATTATAAAACCAACAACTAACCCAGCTACTGTTCCATTTTTATTAGCGGTTTTCCAAAACATTCCACCAAAAAAGGACGGTGCTAGTTGCACTATGCCCACAAATGAAATAAGGCCTATTTCCACTAATATATAATCATCACCAATGATAAGCATATATATATAAGCAGAAAAAAGAACTATGGGAATACTTATCCGTTTACAGAATAGTATGAATTTTTGAATTTTTGACGTTTTAAAACCTTTAAGTCTTCCTACTACAATTGGTATAATAATGTTATTGGACAGCATGGTAGAAACGGCAATAGTTTCAACAATAATCATTCCTGTTGCGGCAGCAAAACCACCTAAGAAAACTAAAGTAGCTAAAAGATTATTGCCTGTTTGCATTGGAAAATGCAACAAATATATATCAGGACTAAAGGTAGAATCCAAAAAAAATAATTTCCCCGCAATAGCTATTGGTACAACAAATAAAGTAATAGCAAACAAGTATAATGGAAATATCCAAGATGCAGTCTTAACATGGTTTTCATCTTTATTCTCTAGCGCAATTAAGTGAAATTGTCTCGGCAGTAATATAAACACTAAAAATGATAATAAAATAAGCATTAGCCAATCCCAGTAACCACCTTCTAAACTTTGTTCAATATCGTTTATAGCGGATAGCATATTCTGCTCTGCTGCTTGGCTGAATATATCTTCAAAGCCATTAAAAATAAAAAATATAACGTAAAAGGAAACAGTTAGAAAAGCAATGAGTTTAAAAATTGCCTCAAAAGCAATAACTGCAACCATACCCTCATTGCGTTGTATAGTACTTTGATTTCTTGTACCAAATAAAATAATAAACACAGACATTAAACCAACTACTACTAAAGCAGTTTCGTTAGATATAGCGCCCTCTGTGGTGTTTCGTATTAAAATATTAAATGTGGTAGAAATGGCTCTTAATTGTATAGATATATACGGAATCATAAATAAAAAAATCATGACTGTAATAAGATTGCCTAAAAACTTATCCTTACCATAGCGAGTAGCTATAAAATCTGAAATACTGCTAATTTTTTCTCTTTTACAGATTTTAATAATTTTCTTAAAAAGTAAAACCCATAATGGGCAAAGCATTATGGGCCCTAAATAGGTTGCTAAAAAACTGATGCCAGCAGTTGATGCTTTACCAACACTACCATAAAAGGTCCATGCGGTGCAATAAGTAGTTAATGAAAGTGCATAAATTAACGGGGTATTGATAATGCTTTTTGTAGCTGACTTTTTATCCCCGTAATAGGCTATCCAGAACAAGAGCGCTAGATAAGCTAAACAAATTAATATAATTACCCATACAGGTATCATTTATTAATTTTTATAATTACAAATCTTAATGTGATAACAAGAAGTAACCAAACCGAATAGAAGTATACATAGCTCAATGGTATTGTGTTAAGAATAAACTTAGCATCTATTATACCTATAAGAGGAAAATTAAATAATAGAAAAATAAGGATAGTAATTATAATTAACCAAGATTTACTTAAGCGTTTCATAGTTTCAAATATAACCTAAAATCTAAACTTATTTAAATAGTTATATTTAAGTATATTTGAATATACCAATATTAGATGTTAAATGAGCAATACTACACCATTTAGAGTGCTGGATAAAAGTGCAGAAATTTTAAAAGTGATGGCTCATCCTGTGCGTTTAGCTATTATTGAAATTTTAATCATAGAAGAACAACTCTCAGTTACAGAAATTTATCAAAAACTAGATATAGAGCAATCTGTTATTTCTTATCATCTTAAAAATATGCGCTTAGTAAACTTGGTAGTCTCTACTAGAAAAGGAACTAAAGTGTTCTACAGAGTGGAGTTAAAAGAAGTAAAAGCGATTTTTAAGAAAATAATTCTCTTAGGTAATTAAGGTTTTTCTACCCTAAGCTTATAACTAACATTCTTTACATTGTTATCTATGGCAAAGCCATGTAAATGGTTGTTTATCTAAACTAATGCACCATTATCAATCTCATAAAACAGGTGCCTTTATTCTGTTAATATAGCAACGCGAGAAGAATAATTTATGAAAATTATATCTAAATATGTAAATATTCACATATTTATATATATATTAGACAAAATTATTACTAACTAACTAACTTTATTTTATTATGAAAAAAAGAAACATATTACCGTTAGTTTTTTTGTTGACTATAGTATTTAACCTTTCTACAAATGCGCAAGAAGACCAAAAAAAAGAGGAAAAAAAACCTTTAACCTTCAAACCTTTAAAATTTAATATTACTGAAGATGGCTCTCAATGGGTTAGATTTATTCTTTGGAATCAAGTGCAACTAAATTCAAACAATTTAAGCGGGGATGCTAATTTTAACGTTAAACCAAATATTAGGCGATCTCGTTTATTGGTTTTAGGTCAAGTCACAAACAAAATTTTCACCTATATCCATATGGGTGTGAATAATATAAATAGTGGTAGACTAGGTCAAATAGACGGTAGTGACCCAACACAGTTCTTTCTTCATGATGCCGCGGTAGACTACAAATTTTCTGAGGCATTAAGTATTGGTGGAGGTCTGCATTACTGGAATGGTTTGGCAAGACTTTCTAGTTGGGCTGGGTTAACATCATTAACGTATGATATTCCAAATCCGTTAGTATTTGTTCCAGGAATCGGTGGTACAGATCAATTTGCAAGACACGTTGGTATTTATGCAAAGGGAAAACTTGGTAAGTTCGAATATCGTGTTGCTGTTAACGACCCTAGTTTAACAGGTTTTAGAGAAACTCCCACAAATATTTCTGAAAATAATTCTGTTTATGGCGCTTGGAACTTTCACGACAAGGGAAGAACAATTCTTGAAGGAAACCTAAAGTATAATTTTATCGGTTCTGAAAGCAATTTACTGCCCTATGTAGTAGGTACTTACCTAGGCAAGAAAAAAACATTATCTGCAAGTGTAGGTTTTTTTAGTCATGCCAACAGTACGCTTAGTTTGATAAACGATGCAAATCCAATTTTAGAAACTGATGATGCAGCAACAATAGCTTCAAAAACAAATACAGGAAACACTAATCATTTTTCTTTTGATGTAAATTATGACACACCATTAGGTACTAACGGAGGAGCACTAACGGCTTACGGTGCGTACATAAATTACGATTATGGAGAAAATGGCGGTGGACCTGCAGGCGCAACCGGAAACGCCTTGTATGCTCATTTGGGGTATTTAATTCCAAAAACTAAGATACAACCATACATTGCATATCAAAATAGAGATTGGGATGACAGCACAGTTTTAGGCTCTCAACGAGGAGGAACAACAACAAACCTAGGTTTAAACTATTATATTTCTGGTCATAATTTAAAACTAACATTAGAATACGTAAAAAGTAAATTTGATGTAGGTGCAGACAATAGTCAATTGCGTTTTCAAGCACATATTTTCTTGTAGTAGTTTGTGCTTAACAACTTTAACACATAAATTTAAATCTCATTTTCTTAAAACTTTGTTATATGGAGAAACTAATAAAAACAATGAATAATATCACCGAAAAAGTAGGTGAAATATCAAGCTGGCTAGCTGTTTTTATGGTGGTTATCATAAGCTTAGATGTTATTATTCGCTATTTATTCCAATTCACTTTTATTTGGATTGTGGAGCTTGAGATATACTTGTTTGGATTTATGTTCTTATTGGGTTCTGGCTATGCATTAAAACATGAAAAGCATGTGCGCGTAGATGTGTTTTATAGTAAGATGACTAACAAGAATAAGGCATTTATAGATCTATTTGGAGGTTTGTTTTACATGGTGCCGTGGTGCTGGGTAGTTATGTCTGGTTCATGGAAATATGCATATTCTTCCTTATTAATGGGAGAGAGTTCTCCGCAGCCAGGTGGTTTACCAGCATTATATATTTTAAAATTTGCCATATTCTTAGGGTTTTCTCTATTGCTATTTCAAGGAATTGCGCAACTACTTAATTCGGTAAATATTTTATTAAAAAAGAAAGTTTAGCATGGAAATTTTAGCAATCGTATTATTTTTAGTCATCTTTATTTTAATCCTTAAAGGATATCCAGTAGCATTAACTCTAGGAGGAATCTCCATAATATTTGCTTTATGCATTAGCATTTTCGCTCCAGAATATTTTTCGATGTCAACTTTTAATATTCTTCCATCACGTATCATGGGCGTTATTAATAATTACGTTTTAATGGCGGTTCCATTGTTTATATTCATGGGAATAATGCTTGAAAAATCTGGTCTGGCAGAGAGTCTTTTAGAAACCATGGCGATGATGTTCGGTACTGTTCGCGGTGGTTTAGCCATATCTGTGGTTATCGTAGGAGCATTATTAGCTGCTTCTACAGGTATTGTAGGTGCAACCGTGGTTACCATGGGTTTAATTAGTCTACCTACAATGCTCAAACGCGGTTATAAAACCGAACTTGCCACGGGCGTCATTGCCTCAGCGGGTACCTTAGGCCAAATTATTCCGCCATCCATTGTCTTGGTGCTGTTGGCAGATACTATAAACAGCTCATCAAAAGGAGCTGAATCTGTAGATGTTGGTGCCTTATTTTCAGCAGCATTAATCCCTGGACTGGTTTTGGTGGCTTGTTACATACTGTATATTTTGATTATTTCTTATATCAGGAAAGATGATGCACCTGCAATTCCTAAAGAAGAAATAATAGCATTTAGGGGAGATAATTTTACTTCTAAAATCATAAAGGTACTCGTACTTCCTGTGCTATTAATTGTTCTTGTATTGGGGTCTATTTTTACAGGAATTGCCTCACCAACAGAGGCTTCTGCAATAGGTGCATTAGGTGCGACCATACTTACAATTATACAAAAGAAATTCAGTTTAGCAATCTTAAAGAAAGTGGCTCAGGAAACTATGAAGCTAACCACAATGGTATTCTTCATTTTACTTGGTGCTACTACATTTACTCTTGTTTTCAGGAGCTTAGGAGGAGACCATTATTTACAGGAATTAATTCTATCCTCACAACTAACTCCGCTCATGTTTCTATTGCTAGTTATGGTTGTCATATTTATTGCAGGTTTTTTTATTGATTTTATTGAAATAATTTTCATAATCATTCCTGTAGTTACCCCAGTATTTAATGCCTTTGATATGAATATGCTATGGGTAGGTATTTTGATAGCACTAAACTTGCAAACCTCCTTTCTAACACCTCCTTTTGGTTTTGCGCTATTCTATTTAAAGGGGGTGGCTCCTCCTGAAGTGAAAACAAGCCATATTTATAAAGGTATCGTGCCTTTTATTTTAATTCAACTAATCATTGTGGGAATGGTAACTTTCTTTCCAGAGATTATTTTCCTACTTAAATAATCATAATTTAAATTAATTCAAAATGAAAAAAAATAATTTATTTAAGACAATCACAGCAGTTCTAACACTAATGTTGGTAGTGGTATCATGTAATGAAAAAGATGCAAAAACATCAAATACCTCAGCAGCTGCTGCTGAAAAAAAAGTTTATAATTGGCAAATGACAACAACATGGCCTCCTAATTTCCCAGTTGTTGGTGAAGTAGCTAATAAGTATGCCGAATGGGTAGAGGAGATGTCAAATGGGCAATTAAAAATAAAAGTTTATGGTGGTGGTGAATTGGTTCCATCTTTAGAAGCTTTTGATGCTGTATCTAACGGAACCATAGAAATGGGTTCAGGCGCATCTTATTATTGGGCAGGAAAAACTCCAGCAGCACAGTTTTTTGCAGCAGTACCCTTTGGTATGAATAGTCAACAACTTACTTCTTGGCTAGAAACAGGTGGAGGCTTAGAATTATGGAGAAAAACATACGCTAAATTTAATCTTGTTCCCTTTATGGGAGGTAACTCAGGCGTTCAAATGGGCGGTTGGTTTAACAAAGAGATTAAATCTGTGTCCGATTTAAAAGGTTTAAAAATGCGTTTGCCAGGTATTGGTGGTAAGGTATTACAAAAAGCAGGCGGTGCTGCCGTTCTTGTTGCTGCTGGAGAGATTTACACAAGCATGGAGCGTGGTGTAATTGATGCTACAGAATGGATAGGTCCTTATCATGATTATAAAATGGGCTTTAATAAAGTAGCAAAATACTATTATACACCAGGATGGCATGAGCCAGGTACGCAATTTGAGTTTTTTGTGAACAAAGAAAAGTACGATGATTTACCAAAACATTTACAAGCTATTTTAGAAGCTGCTTCAAAAAGAGCACAAGTATGGGTATTATCAGAATTTGATAGGCAGAACGGGATTTTCTTAGATAAGTTGGTAAAAGAGGAAGGAGTAGAAGTGCGTGAATTTTCTAAAGAAACCTTAGATATTCTAAGGGGCTATACTGATGAAGCTTTACGAGAAATGATTGGTGACGATGCCTTGTCTAAAGAGGTTTATGAAAGTTATTCAAAATTTCAAAACCGTGTTTCCAAGTGGTCTAAAGTAACAGAGCAGGCTTATTACAATAAAATTCAGAAATAATACGATAAGTATTTCAATTTTTAGTTTAGTTAATTTGTCTATGGGGGTTGATTTTTATAATTAACCCTCATATTTATAGGTGTTACAGTAAACACATCATCTTTTTCATACGAAAATCTATACTTATTATTTTAAAGGCTAAACCCATCTGTAATAATAACATTCTATCATGAAAAATATTAGCATTGCACTAAATCAATATTCTTCTTTGGTAATGCAATTAGAAAATGAAGATGAAAATATATTGGTTGGCAGATCCAACAACAGTCTATATTCTTCAAAAGGACTTGTAGGAGGCGAGTATTTACTGGTAGGTATTGGTGGTTGTTTTTCTAGCGCCTTACTGTCTGCTGCTCAATCTAGCAACATCAAGATAATTGGCCTTAAAGTTGAAGTTACCGCTAAAATTTCGGTATCTCTTAAGAGGTTGAATAAAATTAATTTAACTATTTCTTATGGCTATTGTAGCTCACCGAATGAATTTGAGAAATTATTAAAAGTGGCAGAAAAAGGCTGTATATCAATCAACACATTAAAACATAAACCACTTATTAGTATCAAATCTACTACCCCAAAAATTGAAAAACCAGTAATATCAATTCCCACTACTTAATATATTTATTAAACAGACCAATGAAAAAGCAGAAAATTTTCATACGTGAATTATCAGATTTAACACTAGGAGATTTGCCTCATGTAGGAGGTAAAAACGCCTCCTTAGGTGAAATGATACAAAATCTTTCTTCTCGGAACGTAAATGTTCCAAATGGTTTTGCAGTTACTGTAGATGCCTTTGATGAATTTATCTCAGAGAACAATCTTAAGAATAGAATTGCAGAGGAATTAAACGATTTAGATGTAACGGACATAATTAAGCTACGTAAAGCAGGTTCTCAAGTTCGAAAATTAATATCTAACGGTAAATTCCCAATTATTGTTGAAAAGGAGATACTTAAATCGTATTATAAACTATCGGAAAACTATGACCAAGAAGCTACCGATGTAGCTGTGCGTTCATCGGCGACTGCTGAAGATTTGCCCGATGCTTCTTTTGCAGGGCAACAATCAAGCTATCTAAATATTCGTGGAGGGGAAATGATTTTGACCGCTATTAGAAGCTGTTTTGCTTCACTCTACACCGATCGCGCAATATCTTATAGATCTTCAAAAGGTTTTGATCATTTTTTAGTAAAATTATCTGTATGCGTTCAAAAAATGGTTCGTTCTGACCTAGGAGTATCTGGTGTTGCATTCTCTTTAGACACGGAGAGCGGGTTTAAGGATATTGTACTTATTAACGGTGCCTATGGTCTCGGAGAATTAGTTGTTGGTGGTGAAATTTCACCAGACGAGTTCCTCGTATTTAAGCCTACGCTAAAAAAAGGGTTCCAATCTATTATCGATAAAAAACTTGGTAATAAAACTCATAAAATGGTTTACGGAAATAAACCATTTGAAACAGTTAAAAAAGTACCTCTCGATAAGAAAAGACAACAACAATTTTGTTTAAGTGATGAACAAATTATTCAACTATCTGAATGGGTTCAAAAAATTGAAGAATATTATGCCTCTCTGCGGGGGTCTTGGTGTCCAATGGATATAGAGTGGGCAGTTGATGGACTATCAAACGAGCTCTACATTGTTCAAGCAAGACCAGAGACTATCCACTCTCAGCAAGAGGAACAAGATACGGTAAAAGAATATCATATTGAGGAATCAGAAAAGTTGGTAGAGAAGCTTCTACTTGAAGGCGTTGCCGTTGGCGATAAGATAGGTGCCGGACGTGTGCGAAAAATATTAACTCTTGATGGTCGTGACGGTAGCTCCGATGAAACTGATTTTAAAGAAGGAGAAGTACTAGTTACCGAAATGACAGATCCAGATTGGGAGCCACTAATGAAAAAAGCTTCTGCTGTTATTACAGAAAAAGGAGGAAGAACGTGCCATGCGGCTATTGTGGCGCGTGAAATTGGAGTACCCGCCATTGTAGGGGCAATGCATGCAACAACGCACCTAGAAAATGGTCAAGAAATTTCTGTTAGCTGCGCAGAAGGTAGCACAGGAAAAATATATGATGGAATTATAAAGTATAATTTAAAAGAAACGTTATACACAGATTTTCCAAAAACAGAAACTCCGGTGATGATGAATATAGGTTCTCCCGAATTAGCTTTTCAATATAGAAAAATTCCCAATTCAGGAGTTGGGCTGGCAAGAGAGGAGTTTATTATCAACAATCATATAAAAGTACATCCACTTGCCTTACTAAATCATCGAAAGTTAAATGACTTAGAATTGTCTAAAAGCATTGAAAAACTGATAAGGGGTTATGAATCTGAGGAATCTTATTTTATAAATAAACTTGCACAAGGCATAGCTAAAATCGCCGCTTCGTTTTATCCAAAAAAGGTTATAACCAGACTCTCTGATTTTAAAACTAATGAGTACTATAATCTTCTTGGTGGAAAATACTTTGAACCAAAAGAAGAAAACCCTATGATCGGGTGGCGAGGTGCTTCAAGATACTATTCAGATGTCTTTAAAGAAGCTTTTGTACTCGAGTGTAAAGCTTTGGTTAAGGTTAGGGAAGAATTTGGATTAATAAATACAACGATAATGGTTCCATTTTGTAGAACACCGGAAGAGCTTAAAAAGGTTTTGAGCATCATGAAAGAAAACGGTCTTCATAGAGGCGAAAAAGGTCTTGAAATATATTTGATGGCTGAATTACCCTCGAATGTATTGTTAGCTGACCAATTTGCACCTTTAATTGACGGGTTTTCCATAGGATCTAATGATTTAACACAATTAACTTTAGGTCTTGATAGAGATTCAAGTTTAGTTGCCAGTTTATATGATGAAAGAAATCAGGCCGTAAAAAAAATGATTAAAATGTTGATAACCACAGCTAAAAAACATAAGGTTAAAGTAGGTATTTGTGGGCAAGGTCCTTCAGATTTTCCTGATTTTTCTCAATTTCTAGTAGAAGAAGGTATTGATACAATATCCGTTACTCCAGATTCAATGTTAAAAACTTTAAAAGTTATAAAAGCTATTGAATCAAACTAAGTTATGCACGGCTTAAAAATAAATACTAACTAGTTTTTATCCTTAAAAAATCTCCTTTGCTTTGCATTGGAGGTTTTAGAGGAAATTATAATTAGAAATGATTCGATAACTAATCTTAAAAAGTGTAAAACATTGTCACAAAAGTTTAAATAAAGGTGTTTTACATTAAGTGTAACAAATACAAAAATACCTCCCTTATTTACACTTTCAATTGACACAAAAGACTTCATTTTAGCTAGAAGCCCCCAAATCTTAACAAAACTTAAAAGCGCGCGGATCTTGTTTCGATTTTATAGCATTCTGGCAGATAAGCGTAAATAAGAATCGAACGTTTCTGGACTGTTTATTTTTTGAGATTTCTCTGATTACGATTTTCTGAGCTGCTGGAAGCCCGTTGACCAGTCTGCAAAAATTCGTTACCTCGTCATCATCAAAACCAAAAAAGTCAGTATCGATTATGGACAGGGAAAAATGCAGGAACGAGAAGCCCTAAACATTGGTTTTGAATAGTTCTTTAGATTTAAACCAGGTAATCCCTATTCATATAGCTAGAGCGAACAATAACGGATCAAATAGATAGCTAACTACGATTTGAACTAAAGAATAAGTAGCTCGAGAAATGACGTAGTAAATCGTTAAAGGTACTATGCCAAAAAGAAAGATAATAACAAAAGAAAGTCGGTTCGTAGATCGGGTGCCATTTTTCAACCATTACAGCCTAAACTCTTTCATACTTTAGCAGCGCCAAACGCCTACTATTGCTGCTAATCGTTCCATTTTATCAAGATAGCGATAAATGAAATTAAAAGAAAAAAATAGGATTGATTAAATGTTGTCTCTATGTCGTCCCCACTAAAAAAAAAGCCACTCAATTTCTTGAATGGCTTGTCTCTGTTAAGCTCCCCCTCTTGGGCTCGAACCAAGGACCCTCTGATTAACAGTCAGATGCTCTAACCAACTGAGCTAAGGAGGAAAAACTCACTTTCTATACTGAAAGCGGGTGCAAATATAATTGTTTTTTAAAATATCACAAATAAATAAAGGGTGATTTACAACAATTTTTATCATATTTTTTTTAGTTGATAAATTTCTTCAAGATATTCCAGATATCATTACCAAAGACTACAGCCATTAAGCCCATAACGATTACAAAGCCCACAATTTGCCCTCGTTCTAAAACTTTCTCACTAGGTGGTCTACCAGATATTATTTCGTACAACAAAAACATCACATGCCCACCATCAAGTGCAGGAATAGGTAATAAGTTTACAAATGCTAACCAAATAGAAAAATAAGCAAGAAAACCCCAAAAGAAATCCCAGTCCCATGCGGTTGGCATCATTTCAACAATACCTATTGGCCCTTTTACTTGTTTATAGCCTTCGGTAGTTCGGTTAAAAATAATTTTAAACTGTCGCACTTGATCGGTAAGCACTTTTATCGTTTTGCTAAAACCGGCAGGTATGGCGGCAAATAAACCATACCTATCTGTTACTCTTAAATCGGCAACGCTTGGGTATATACCCGCTTTCTTTTCATCTGATAGTTTAAGATTAATGCGCTTTATACTGCCATTTCGCTCTACTTCTAAGTTAATAGTTTCATGAGGATCAAAACCCTGCATAATCGCAATAAAATCGCTGTAATAGGTAACTTCTTTACCATTTACCGATTTAATTAAATCACCCGATTGAATACCCGCCTTTTCTGCCCCCGAATTTGGCTGCGTTTTTTCAACAATTGGACGCATACGATACGACAAGAAATTGGCACCTTTATTGGCTAAAAAATCTTTCTTGCCTTCGTCTGCAATTTTAATGGTTACTTTTCTACCATCTCTATCAACCGTAATTTCATCTCCGAAAAGTATGTCTTTTGCAGCATCAGAAAATTTTACCGACTTTTCGCCGTCAATTGCTAAAATTTTATCTCCTGTTTGTAAACCCAGTTTTTGACCCACTGAATCTACCAAAATACCATATTTTAAGCTATCTGCAGGTATATAGGTGTCGCCGTTACTAAAAAGAAGTGCTGCATAAATAAGCCAGGCCAGTAAGAAATTTACCGTTACACCACCCATCATAATAATTAAACGTTGCCAGGCAGGTTTGCTTCTAAATTCCCAAGGTTCGGGGTCTTTACTCATTTGCTCGGTATCCATACTCTCGTCAATCATACCAGAAATTTTGACGTACCCTCCTAAAGGCAACCAACCTATGCCCCACTCTGTTTCGCCTATCTGCTTTTTAAAAAGTGAAAACTTCCAATCAAAAAAGAGGTAGAATTTCTCTACTCTGGTTTTAAACCATTTTGCAGGCAGATAATGACCAAATTCATGTAAAATAACAAGAATGGAAATTATGAGAACAAAAGTTAATATTTGAATAATTAATTCCATAATCGAATGATATAATTAAAGCGGACAAAAGTACAGCTTTAGAAGGTCTTATAAAAAAAACTATTAAAAGCCGTCTAATTTTAACCCTTATTTAGGGTATTTTTAAGGTTTAGTTCTTTTTTAGAGGCTATTTTTTTGATATTTCCACCGCCATAATACGTAAGTACTGTTTGAAAGCTCTTTTTACTGCAGTATCTTTGAAAAAAAAATATGCGGTCATTTTTTAATCAATTTAAACTCTTTGGCATAACGCTCTTATGCCTATCAGCTGTAATTATCTATTTGTTTTACAATGCCCTTACCCCCCAAAAAAGACTTCCTATTTATCAGCCCTCTATGGTGAACCAAGATTTGGTGAGCGAAGATATACGTTACGTAAAAAAATATCATACGATTGCAGACTTCGCTTTACTTAACCAAAACGGCGAGGTGGTTACTCAAGCAAATTATGAGGGTAAAATTTATATTGCCGACTTCTTTTTTACCACCTGCCCAAGTATTTGCCCCATTATGACCAAAAATATGCTTGCTATTCAAAACAAATTAAAGGGTGATGATGTTCTTTTATTATCGCACTCGGTAACGCCAGAAATTGATTCGGTTGCCCAATTAAAAAAATATGCCGTGGCAAAAGGTGTAGATGATTCTCGATGGAATTTAGTGACGGGTGATAAAAAACAGATTTATGAGCTGGCCAGAAAATCTTATTTGGCGGTAAAAACCGATGGCGATGGTGGCCCTTATGACATGATACATACCGAAAATTTTATTCTGGTAGATAAAAAAAGACGCATAAGGGGTTTTTATGATGGTACTAAAACCGCAGATATTGAAAAATTATTTAAAGATATAGAGATCTTAAGACAATTAGAGAAGCAGACCTAAGCGTACTACTTAAAATCGACTTGGGCTTAAACCTAACTAAATTATCAAAGCACTACATTTCTATTTTGTATTTTAAAACACTACAAAGAAGCTTAGCATCGGGTAGTTATTCTAAATTAACAAATAGCTCATGTGTTTATTTAAATCATCATCTCGCTTGCCGTATACCCTATTTTTTTTGTTGAATAAAATATAAAATAATAGCTTAAAAATTCAGCTTTTTCTGTTACTTTTGTGCTCTTACTTATAATCAATCTAAATAAAAATTGAATATAACCGTAGCAGATTTACAACGTGGGCAAAAAGGTATCATCGTCGAATTTTCGAGTACAATGTTACCTATTAAGCTGTTAGAGTTAGGTTGCCTGCCTGGCAATATCGTAGAACTAGTGCAAGTAGCCCCTTTAAACGACCCCATATACATTAATGTAAACGGCTCTCATATTGCGATACGTAGAGAAATGGCGCTTAAAATTGACTTAAACCTCATACTAGATACTGATATCGAATGAGCAAGCAAATTAATGTAGCCCTTATAGGAAACCCAAATACGGGTAAAACATCAGTTTTTAATGCCCTAACCGGTCTAAATCAAAAAGTAGGTAACTACCCTGGTATTACTGTTGAAAAAAAACAAGGCATTTGTAAACTACCTCGTGGGGTTAAAGCTCATATTTTAGATTTACCGGGCACCTATAGTTTAAATACAACTTCTTTAGATGAGAGTGTTGCCGTTGAATTATTATTAAATAAGAACGACAAAAACCACCCCGATGTAGCTTTAGTAATTACTGATGTAGAAAATTTAAAGCGCAATTTACTTTTATTTACCCAAATAAAAGATCTGAGAATACCGACCATTTTAGTTATAAATATGGCCGACAGAATGTCTAAAACCGGTATTTCACTTGATATTAATGCTTTAGAAGCTAAATTAGACACTAAAATTGCCCTTGTTAGCACCAGAAAAAATACGGGTATTGCGCACTTAAAAGAGCTAATTACCGATTATAAAAATCTTTCAGAAAAGCCCAATATAGCTATTTCGGTTATTGACCCTAATTATTTTGAAGAGTTACGCAATACCTTTCCTAACCAAGACTTATATAAATTATGGCTAGTGATCACACAAGATGTGAACTTTATGCCTATTGAAAAGTCGACTATTAAAGACCCCTCTTCTTTTTCTACAAAATCAGAATCAGAGCTGAAGCGCTTACAACAAAAAGAAACTATTTTAAGATATAAGTTTATTAATAGTATTTTAAAGGAAACCTATAAAAAAGATAGAAATGCCGCTACAGGTTTAAGGGCGAATATAGACAAAGTGCTTACGCACAAAGTTTTTGGATATATAATTTTCTTTGTCATATTACTTACTATTTTTCAGGCGATTTACGAGTGGAGCAAAATACCACAAGACTATATTGACCAGTTTTTTGCTTTTTCGGGTAATTGGATAAAGCAGTCTTTACCCGCTGGCGCTTTTACTGATTTAATTGCTGAAGGTATTTTACCCGGTATTAGCGGTATCATTATTTTTATTCCGCAAATTGCTTTTCTATTTTTTTTTATAGCCCTACTCGAAGAAACTGGCTATATGAGCCGTGTTGTTTTCTTAATGGATAGGCTTATGCGTCCTTTTGGACTAAGTGGTAAAAGTATTGTGCCTCTCATTTCAGGTACCGCCTGTGCTATACCCGCAGTTATGGCTACCCGTACAATCGAAAATTGGAAAGAACGACTGATTACCATTCTTGTAACTCCGTTCACCACCTGCTCAGCAAGACTGCCCGTTTATTTAATTATTATTTCGCTAATCATACCTAACGGAACTTTTATTGGTTTAAGCTACCAAGCCCTAACCTTAATGTTTTTGTATTTAATTGGCTTTGGCATGTCGATATTTTCTGCAATGATTCTAAATCGAATTCTTAAAATAAAAAGTAAGTCTTTCTTTGTTGTAGAAATGCCCAGTTACAAGCTTCCCCTTATTAAAAATGTCTCGTACACCGTATGGGAAAAAACCAAAAGTTTTGTTTTTGGCGCCGGAAAAATAATCTTAGCTATTTCTATTATTCTTTGGTTCTTAGGATCAAACGGTATTTCAAATAATTTTAAAAATGCCGAAGAAATTGTTTCAAATAGAATTGCAAAAAATGGATTGTCAAACTTTAATAAAGCTACTATTAAAGCAGATATAAGGGCCTATAAAATGGCTTTAAAAGATAGCGTTCTAAAAAAAGTATATGCGATTAACACCAACGATATAAAAGACTCGCTTCATCAAAAAAAGCAAGCGCTATTTGTTACTGCTAGTAATCAAGAAATTGCCAGCTTTAAATTAGAAAATTCGTTTATAGGATACGCTGGTAAAGCTATTGAACCTATTGTACAGCCATTAGGTTATGATTGGAAAATTGGTATTGCTGTGCTTACCTCTTTTGCCGCTCGTGAGGTTTTTGTAGGTACGTTAGCCACCATCTATAGTGTAGGAAACGATGAAGAAGACACCATCGCAAATAGAATGGCAGCAGAAGTAAACCATAAAACCAACAAGCCCCTATTTAATTTGGCTTCGGGTATTTCACTATTACTTTTTTATGCTTTTGCAATGCAATGTATGAGCACCCTTGCAGTAGTTAAACGTGAAACCAATTCTTGGAAATGGCCCATTGCTCAATTGGCATTTATGAGTGTTTTTGCTTATATTGTAGCCTTAATAGCCTATCAAACCCTTAAATAATTGTGGAAATTTTTCAAACGGTTTTAATGTATATTACCCTTGCCATAGCCGTTAGTTATATGGTAAAGAAATTTTTGTTGCCAAAAAGGCTTTTTACTTCTAAAAAAACAAAAACTAAAGCATGTGGGCAAAATGATTGTGGGTGTCATTAATACGCCATATTCCTTTTTGTAATACCCTATTTTTTTTCTTGTAACAATTTGCAGCCTTAAACGTCTTTGAAATAGAATAAGGAATACGAGGCGTATCAACTTTAAGTACTATTTGTTTTTAGCTGGCATTTCGTTAAATAAATAATAAATCGGTATTAATAAAATCAAAAAAGGGAGCTTATGTTTCAATGCTATTCCGTTTTTTGTTTAAATAATCTTTTTCACTTTTAAATATGTCAAAAACAACTACACTTTTTTTAACTCTACTAGTACTGCATCTTTCAGGTTATTCACAATCATTAACCGCAGTTATTGTTGACTCTGCCACGCAAAAACCCATACCCTATGTTACCGTACAACTAAAAAACAAAGGTATTATCACCAATGAAGAGGGCCGCTTTACCTTTCAACTGAACAAGGCTATTACACCTACAGACTCGCTTTTTATTTCTTGTATTGGTTACGCATCCATTAAAAAACCTATTGAAAAATTTACAGAAAATACTATTTATTTAAGCGCAAAAGCCATAGAATTAAACCCAGTTATTGTTTCTAACAAGACGTTCTCTGCAGAAGAAATTATAGAGAAAACAGTAGCAAATATTAATGCAAACTATAATTTAGGACTAACCAAAAAACGCCTTTTTTACAGAGAAACTTACGGTAATAGAACCTTAAAATCTGACTATACCATAAAAAAATCTACCATACCCGAATTTAATACCTCTTTCTTTGATGAACTCATTAGAAAAGCTCCTAAAAGCAATATAGGCTATATAGAAATACTCGCAGATTACTACGGAAGCTTAAAAGAGGATGAGCAAAAAATTGAGCTTATAAAAGCTTCTGAACTGTACGACAAAAGCTTAGAATTTAAATTCGAAGATCTTGAAGATAAATTTAACAGTATTATTAAAAAACACGTAAAAAGAGATTCTTACTTTAAAGTTAAATCAGGATTATTTGGTAAAAAATTAGACGGTAACCCCTTAGATTCAGAGGTTGACTCTACAGATGTGGCAGCTTTAAACCAAAGACTAGAGGAAGAAAAGAAAGATAAAGAAGAACGTAAAAAATATTTTTCTAAGGGCCGAAAAGAAGAACTTAACAAAATTTATACAAATATTCCAATTAACGAGGATAGTGACTATAACGTACTGCATAAACCAAACCGATATGAATTTAAAATAAATGAATTTACCTACCTAGGGGATGATGCCGTTTATGTAATTAGTTTTAAACCCAAACGCTCAGAAAAATTTAAAGGAAAATTATATATTAATGCCGATGATTTTGCATTAATTCGAATGGATTTTGAAAATGTAAAACCCGTATCGAGTTTTAGTTTACTTGGCATTTCTGATAAACAGTATTTAGAAAAAGGAAGGTATATTTTTACCAAAGGAGATGATGAAAAATATGCCTTAAGCTATAGCGATGTTTCAAACGCCTCTCGCTTTGGATTTAAAAGACCTTTGAAAATTATAGAACTTAACAAGGTGGTAAAGGGCCGAAATAAACAAAACGAACTAGCCATAGACATAGATGCTGCTTTTGGCTATCACCAGCGCCACGAAGTAGTCGTTTTTAACAAAAATAGTTTGTCTACAACGGCTTATGATGATCTTAAAGAAAATAATAATGTGCTGCCTACCTACATGCCAGCCTATAGTCCAGAATTTTGGAAGGGGTATGATATTATAGAACCCAATAAGGCTATTAAAGCCTTTACTTCTATTGATACGCCTACAACAGACTAATACCGTAGCTATTGCCGTTACTTTATTTGAAAAATACTATCGCATTAATTTAAATTGATGCGATTTTTTTATGCCCTAGTGTAACCTTTTGTACATTACTGACTATATAGACATAAAGACCCACTAAAAAACATTCTCTTTTGCAAAAAGTAACAGACGAGAAATTAATGCAACAAGCTAAAAACGGAAATTTAGACGTACTTAAAATTCTGTTTGAAAGACACCATTTGCATGTATTTAATTTTTTACTAAAAATGTGCGGCGATCGCATGTTAAGTGAAGATATAACGCAAGATGTATTTTATAAGGTAATGAAATATCGCGACACCTATAATAACGGCAAATTTGTTTCTTGGTTATTTACCATAGCCAGAAATTGCCTAAACACACATTTTAGAAGAGGGCCTAAAGAACATGAGCCTATAGAAACGGTAGCTCAAAAACAACTAGTAAACGATGAACAACAAACCGACTATTCTGATTTGCACCTAGCCTTACAACAACTAAGTGCCTCTGATAGAGAGCTTATTATTTTAAACCGGTTTCAAGAAATAAAATATAACGAATTAGCAGAAATTGTTGGTAGTACCCCAGGTGCTGTTAAAACCAAAATTAGTAGAGCGCTTCAAAAACTAAAAACCATTTATTTTAAAAACGTATAAGATGGAAAAAAATCACGTTAAAACTCTTTTGCCCGATTATCTTGATAATACATTAAGCGAAAGTGAAAAAAATAAGGTAGCGGCCCATATTGCCTCTTGCGCCTCATGCAAAAATGCCTTAACAGAACTAAGTACTTTATTAAATCATATTAAAGACGAACCCTTAGTAGCAGCATCTGAACAGTTGCGAACTAATTTCTTTGAACAGTTAGAAACTGAAAAACAAAACTCTTCTAAAGTTGTTTCTTTAGATAACAGAACTGATAAAAAAACAAAGAATTGGACCCCTTTTCTTTTAAAAATAGCTGCTAGTATTGCCTTGCTATTTGTGGGCTACTTTTTTGGGCAGCAACAACAAGTAAATCGGTTAGATAAAGAAATAGCACAACTTAACCATGAAACTTTAGCACTAAAACAAACTGCTGTACTATCTTTAATTGGCAATAAATCTGCTAGTAAACGCATTCAAGGCGTACAATACATTGAAGAATTATCTGCACCAAACGAAGCCATTGTGGCAGCCATCGCTGATCGCATGCTGCATGATGAAAATACGAACGTGAGAAGAACAGCTGTTGAGGTGCTTAGTGAATTTACGGTATCTGAAAGCGTAAAAAATAGCTTTATTCAAGCACTACAAACAGAACAAGACCCCGGTATTCAAATTACTATCATTCATCTCTTAGGTAAAATACAAGAAAAAAATGCAATCGCTCCTATGCAACAAATGCTAGATAAAGAGAATACCAAATCTTATGTAAAAGAAGAACTGAAATCAATTATATCCACTATCATTTAAACATCAAAAAACAACAATCATGAAAAAATTAATCATTTTAAGTATCGTTTTCGCTTTTAGCAGCTTTTTACAGGCACAAGAATACAAACATTCTTTAAGTGGAATTGACTGGGTAAAAATAGAATCTAGAGCCGTCATTAAAATTAAAACGCATTCATCAAATGAGTTGCTTATTGAAACAAAAGAAAAGTACAAAACTCCAGAACGTGCAAAAGGGCTTAAACTTGTGGGTGAAAATGGTACTGATAATACCGACGTTGGCTTTTACGTTATCACAGAAGGCAATAATTTAATTGTTAGAAACTTAAAAAAAGGACATAGCCACCATGGTGATGCAATTCTATATCTACCCGCAAACCAAAACATATCGGTAACCTCTACCGGCACCTCAAGTGCAGATATCTTTATATCGGGTTTTAAAGGAGAAATAGAGGCCGAATCAGAACTAAATGGCGATATTACAATAAACGATATTAGCGGCCCAGTTACTGCCAACGCGTTAAACGGAGATATCGAAATTAGTTTTTCTAAAGTAAATCAAACTTCGCCAATAACTATATATGCCACCAATGGCGCTGTAGACGTAAAACTACCGAGCAGCACGCCAGCAGAACTTTCTATAGGTACCATAAATGGTGAAATATATACCAATTTTGACCTAAATTCTCCTAAAAAAGGTGGCTTAAAACCATTTTCTACTCAAAAAATAAAACAGTCGATTAATGGCGGTGGAGTACCATTAAATTTAAAAACTACGAACGGTAACATCTATTTAAGAAAACAATAAAAAATTCATCAATCAAAAAAAATCATCAATCAAAAAATCATCAATCAAAAAACGAATCGTCATGAAAAATTTACAAATTACCATACTGCTAAGTTGTTTATGCTTTGCGGTAAATGCTCAAAAAATAATAGAAAAAAATATCGCTTACAACAATCAAACTATTGATTTAGATGTTGCATTTGCCTCTGAAATTACCGTAAATACTTGGAACAAGAATGAGGTGTATTTTAAAGCTATTATAAGCACAAAAAAGAAAAAATACTTAGACCTATACCAGCTAAAGGTGATAGAAACAAAAAACCTCATCGCTTTTACTTCTGATACTGATGCCATTTTTAAAGCCAAAAGAAAAGATTTAAAATATCAAAACAACATAAAAGGCCACTATGTTAATACTGATGATGACTATGAGTTTAATTATATACTCTATGTTCCTAAAAATTCAAAATTTAAAATTAGTAGCATTAATGGCAACCTAAAGTCTGAGCGTATTGAGGGTAATTTTGAAGCCGACCTAATTAATGGCGATATTGAAATTGAAAAGTATGCCGGAGACCTCGAGCTAAATACTATTAACGGAGAAATTGATCTTAAAATGATTGATGCACATTTGGTTGCCGAAACCATTCACGGTGATATTTATGCAGATGAAAACCTAAAATTTACTGTAAATAATCGCACGGTAGGACAAAAAATATCAGGCACTACCGGAAAGGGTTCAAATATATTGTATTTAAACACAATCAATGGCAATATGTATTTTAGGGAGTAATAAAAAATGAATACGCATCTTTGATATAAACTCTATTTCAATCGTTTAAAATTTATACATTAAAAGACACGACATTACCTTTAATTTCTTCATAATAAAGTGTGATACTGTATTTTAAATTTAAACCCTAAACACCTCATTTTCGAATAAATAATATAGCTTGCGCCTTTAAAGTAAACTATGGAGTGGTATAAAATTATTGGGTGGCTTGGTGCTTTATTGTTCATAGCAGCGTATGTATTACTAACGCTAAAAAAAATATCAGCGGCAAAACCCTTTTATCACATTTTAAATATTTTAGGGGCAGTATGCCTAATCATAAATGCCTCTAAAATAAATGACTTTCCTAATATTTTGGTGAATAGCATTTGGACCATTATTGGCCTATATGCGCTACTTCAATTTTTCTTCATTAGAAAGTAAAACTGTAGTATCATTAAAAGAGAGTAATTGGGTAGTATACTTAATATAAATGGCCACCTGCTTATCATAATCGGGACCAGATTGCTTAAAAGTACCCAAATAATAATACGAACCATCTACCAGAGCAAAAATCACTTCGGTAACCTCATCAATATTCTTATTCAATATCAATCCGTGCGCATAAGCTTCATGTAGTTTTTGTCGTAAAACTCCGTGTAAAGACTCTAAGTAATCTTTAAAACTCTTATTAAAATCTGCATTACGATAAATTAAAGCATAGCAACTGTAAAAAACGCCATCATCAAAATACTTATTCCATTTTCGAGAAAAAAGAGTCTCAATAAAATGTCGTAATTTTTTTTCTGAATCCATCGACCCATACTCCTTACTAGCCACAATATTAAGATGTTGTTCGAGTATAAATTCATTCAGCCCCTTTAAAAGTTCGTCTTTTGTTTTAAAATAATGCATCACAAGACCATTACTAATATTCATTTTACGAGCAACTTTCGCTATCGAAGTATTTTCTAACCCTATCTCTTTTGCTATTGCATAAAATGCCTTAACAATTTCTTTACGTCGAATATTACCTAAGCTCTTTCTTCCCATTTTTCAAAGATTAAAAAAAAAAGATTTTCTACGACAAGTTAACATTAAATTAAAGATTTATTAATTGAACGATCATTCAATCTATTAGAGAAGCATATACTTTTGACGCCATAAAACAGAACCAATTATGAAAACTAAAAATATGTTTTTGAACAATACACTGCTAGTACTGCTAGGCATGGTCATTTCTCAAACTTCATTTGGAAACACGGTACAACAACACAATGATAGTACCCCAAAAAAGAAAGTAGTCTTTATTCTTGTAGATGGGATAGCTGCTGATATGCTTGAAAAAGCAAAAACCCCTAATTTGGATGCTATTGCTACCGTAGGACACTATTCAAAAGCCTATGTAGGAGGTAAAAAAGCAAGGTATTCTGAAACACCTACAATTTCAGCCGTAGGTTACAATAGTATGCTTACTGGCACTTGGGTAAATAAACATAATGTATGGGGCAATAGTATAAAGAATCCTAATTACAACTACCCTACTATTTTCCGAATTTTAAAAGACAATCACCCCAAAAAGCAAACAGCCATTTTTTCTACATGGCTAGATAACCGTACTAAACTTATCGGTGAAAATCTTGAAGCAACAGATCATATTAAAATGGATTATGCCTTTGACGGATTTGAACTTGATACCATTAACTTTCCGCATGACAAACAACGACAGTACATTAAAAATATAGATGAAAAAGTAGCACAGGAAGCTGCCCGCTATATTAAAGAAGAAGGGCCCGACCTTTCGTGGGTATACCTAGAATTTTCAGATGATATGGGCCATGGTTTTGGTGACAGTCCACAACTCTACAACGCCATTGAATTTGAAGATGCGCTAGTAGGCAAAATATGGAAAGCTGTTTTAGAAAGAGAAAAAACCTTCAACGAAGAGTGGTTGGTCATTATCACCACCGATCACGGTAGATCATCAGAAGACGGTAAAGGTCATGGAGGACAATCAGACCGAGAAAGAAGCACTTGGATTGTTACCAACGCCAAAAACACAAACACCTATTTTAAAACACAAACACCAGCCATCATTGACATCATGCCTACCATACAACGCTTTATGCATTTAAACATCCCTACACATGTTGGTTATGAAATAGATGGCATTCCATTCATTGGCAAAGTAGACGTTGCCAATTTAGAGGCTACTAAAACTCCAAACAAGCAGCTAAAACTCCGTTGGAAATGTCTCTCAAATCCAACAAAAAAAGCTACTGTTTTTATCTCACCCACAAACAATCACGCCAAAGGAGGTGTAGATAAGTACATTGCTGTAGGAGAAGTTACCACAGGTGATGAAGAATTTATAGTTCCAACAGTTCCAAAATCAAATCTTTATAAAATTGTACTTAAAGCACCAAACAACACTATAAATACATGGATGTTAAAAAACTAAAAATCAACAAAACAAAACAACAGAAAAAATGAAAGTAATAATTAATTTCTTTGTACTCTATCTGGTAGTATTTACCACCTATTCACAAGAAACCATTTCAGGTATGGTGCAAGACAATACAGGTGTTCCTTTGGCTGGTGTAACCGTTTTAATAGAAAACACCACACAAGGAACCGCTACCGATTTTGATGGTAATTTCACCATTGAAGCTCAAAAAGGAGACAACATAGTATTCTCATATATTGGTTTTAAGACCGCGCGTATTGCCATTACCAACCAAAAGACCATCAACCTAACCATGGTTGAAGATTCTGAACAATTGAGTGAGGTGGTAGTTACCGCTCTGGGGATTAAAAAAGAAAAGAAAGCCTTGGGCTACGCATCACAGGAGGTGGCCGGTAATCTACTAGAAAAAACAAAAGAACCCACGGTTTTTGGAAATCTCACGGGTAGAGTCGCAGGCTTAGAGGTAAACAATTCTACCGACCTTTTTCAAGATCCTAAAATTGTATTGAGAGGAAGAACAAACAAAACCCTAATCGTCATTGACGGTATTCCTGTTGATGGTAGTGAATCTGGTAATACAGATTATTTTAAGGTATTGGGTGATGATGTAGCACAGGTAAACGTATTAAAAGGCACCACTGCTTCGGCACTTTATGGCGCAAGAGGAAGAAACGGTGCTATCATGATTACCACTAAAAAAGGAAAGAGTGGAAAAATAAATGTAGCGTTGAACGTTTCTACCATGTATCAGCCCTCATTTATTAGATCTCCAAAAGTTCAAACTGTTTACGGCAACGGAAATCAAGGTAACTATGCCTATATTGATGGCTCTGGATCTGGAACAGAAGGTGGCGGATGGATTTGGGGACCAAGAGTAGACCAAGAAGATCCTAGTACCCCCAGCGGTCTTTTTGAAACAACCCAGTACAATAGCCCTACTGATCCTGTTACTGGTGAACTTATCCCTATACCCTTTACCTCTCGCGGAAAGGATAATATTAAAAACTTTTTCCGTACCGGATACATACGATCAGTTAATGCAAGTGCAGACTGGGGTTCTGACAAAAGCACTTTTAGAGTATCGCTATCAAACGTGTACCAACAAGGTATTGTACCCAATACAGACCTAAATAATGTTTCTTTTTCGCTGGCTGGCTCTATGAAACCTGCCGATAACGTAAACATAAGCGGATCAATGACCTACAACAAGCAGTTTACTGAAAATTTTCCTGAAATTGGCTATGGGCCAACCAACTACCTATATAACCTTGTACTTTGGACAGGGGTAGATGTTGATGTACGTGATTTAAAAAACTACTGGCGTGAAGGGCAAGAAGGGGTTCAACAAAGACACTTTAATATATCATATTACAACAACCCCTATTTTCAAGCATACGAGTATCAAAGAGGATACGATAAGGATAATATTTACGGAAACCTCAGCCTTGCTTATGAGCTTGTACCCAACTTAACCCTCAAAGCCCGTAGTGGTATTAATGTGTGGAGTCTTTACCGAACCTTTAAAGAACCCAAAAGTTATATCGGCTATGGTTCAAAATCACAAGGTAATTTTGAACAACAAGATGCCAACCTATTTGATATTACTTCAGATTTAGGGCTCCGATATGAAGCTAAATTTTCTGAGAATTTTAGCTTAGAAACTGAAGTAGCTTATGCCCACTACTTTAAAAAGCAAATTTATAATTCTATCAGTACCGATGGCTTAACCATACCTGGTTTTTACAATGTTTCTAACAATTTAGGTAGCACCTTGTTTGGCGAAAACAGAGAAGAAAAATCTGCTATTCAAAGTTTCTATGCCTATGCAGATCTTAACTTTTACAATACTTTTTATTTATCTTTAACAGGAAGAAATGATAAAATATCAGCTCTTCCAAACGGAAACAACTCCTATTTTTATCCCTCAATATCAGGCTCTTTAATTGTATCTGAATTGTTTTCAAAACCCAGCTGGCTCACCTTTGCTAAACTTCGTGGAGGTTTTAGCCAAGTGAGAGATGGTAATTATAATGACAATTCAAACGGTCCTTACTCATTACTACAGGCCTATGGAAGTGGAACTATTTGGAATGGCGTACCGTCTAGTAGTGCATTAAATGTACTTATTAACCCCAATGTAAGAACAGAAATAGATAATACGTGGGAGATTGGTGCCGATTTGCGTTTCTTTAATAATCGCTTAGGGATTGATTTAGCCTACTACAATAGACTCACAGAAGATACTATATTAAGAGTACCTGCTTCAGACGCTTCGGGTTATGCTTTTCGTTTAGAAAACGGGGGATCTACCAGAACCAAAGGTATAGAAGCCATTATTAATGCTACTCCATTAAAATCAGAAACTTTTGAATGGAATACTAGCCTTAATTTATCGCACTATAGAGACTACCAAGTAAGCATTTTTGGTGATGCCGAGCGCACCAAAAATTACGTACGTGTAGGTGAACGTACAGATCAAATCTGGGACAATGTATATCAAACCAATAGTGAAGGTGAAGTGGTCTATGAAAATGGTTTTCCTGTATTTGATCCTTTCAAACGTTTTATTGGTCATGCAGCGCCAGATCTAATTTACGGCCTTAGCAATACGTTTAAGTACAAAAACTTCTCACTTTCCCTACTTTTTGATGGTAGATTGGGTGGTTATATGTATTCCATTACCAATCAAAAAATGTGGTGGGGCGGCAAGCATCCAGGCACTGTCAATCAGTTTAGAACCGATGCTAACAATGGCGAAAGCACCTATGTTGGCAATGGTGTTGTTGTTACTGGTGGTACGGTAACCTATGATGTAAACGGAAACATTACCAGCGATACTCGTACCTACGCACCTAATACCGAGGCTATTAATTATATTACTTATAACCAAACTACCTCTGATCGCCAAAACCATAATTATCATTACTATGTTCGTGATTATATTAAATTACGTGAAGTGACACTTACCTATAACTTTGGTAAAGCAACCTTAGACAGATTGCCCTTTTCTGATGCAAGCCTCTCTTTTGTAGGCAGAAACCTTTGGCTTTCTTCTACTCTAGAAAATGTAGATCCTGAATTTAACGATAACCTACAAGCACCTGCAACAAGAAGCCTTGGGTTAAACCTTAATTTAAAATTTTAAAAGCAACACTATGAAAATCTATAGCATAAAACCCCTAGTGATTTTACTAACGATACTGTTGGTAGGCTGTTCTGATATTGATGCATTACAAGATGACCCAAACCGTACTGTAAATGCCAATCCGGAATTACTTTTTACACACCTACAGATAAAGGCCTTTAGCAGCAATGTAAGCCTAAGTGCTGCCCTTGCCAACAGACAACTTACTAATGTTGATGGCGCTAGTCAATACCAATACTACACCTGGCAACGAGGTAATTTTAATGCTTATGACAACCTCAAACAAGCCAATGAAATGACTAAAGAGGCCAACAGAACTAATCAAGATGTATATCGCATCTTGGCCAATTTCTTCAAATCTTATTTCATTGTTGAAATAAGTCAGCAATTTGGTGATGTACCTTATACTGAAGCTGCTAAGCTAACAGAAGGCATTAACCAACCCGTATATGATACCCAGGAAAGTATCTATTTGCAAGTTTTAGAAGATTTAAAAATGGCATCTACAGAATTAGCTGCAACTAATGAAACCATTTCCGGTGATATTATTTATGGAGGTGATAAATTAAAATGGCGTAAACTCATAAATTCATATGCACTACGGGTTCTTATGAGCCTGTCTACAAAAGAAGGGCAATCAACAATTGATGTAGCAGAGCGGTTTGGCGCTATTGTTAATAATCCTTCCCAATTCCCCATATTTGAATCTAATGAAGACGCTGGGTTTATTAATTATGTTGATACCGATAAAAACCGGTATCCTTTAAACAGAAACAACAGTCTTCAAACCGCCTATTATATGGAGAAAACATTTGTAGATAAATTAATAAACTTAAGAGACCCTCGCTTATTTGCTTTTGCAGAACGTACGCCTAACGGTGTAGCAAATGGCTTGGCAGAAGATGATTTTAATGCCTATGGTGGACTCTTAGGAAGTGCCCCTTTTAGCGACTTGGCAGTGCCCGCAACAGAAGGTAATGCATCTCGTATCAAACCCCGATATTATGAAGACCCCATTAATGAACAAGGGGTACTCATGGGCTATGCAGAGTTGCAATTTATTCTGGCAGAAGCAGCAGAACGTGGGTGGATTTCTGGAGATGTAGCCCCATTTTACGAAGCAGGCATCACCGCATCAATGAACTATTATGGTATTGAAGACGAAGCAAGCATCAATACGTACCTTAATCACACAGGTGTAAAACTAACTGGCGCAAATACCATTGCGCAAATCATGACGCAAAAGCACATTGCCCTATTCTTAAACACAGGGTGGCATATTTTCTATGAGCAAAGACGTACTGGTTTCCCTGTTTACGATACTTCAGGTGGTGGTACCGGCAATGGCGGAAGAATTCCGAAACGTTTTATGTATCCTGAATCTGAAATAAACAATAATAATACAAATCTGGAAGCTGCAATTTCTAGACAATATTCTGCAGGCGATGATGTAAACGCTACTATGTGGTTAATTAATTAAACTCACTTTATGTAATCAACTATAGCCCTGCAAATAAAATGGGTTTCAAAATAATGTGATTTGGGTTAGTACTTTTAGGTACTAGCCCTTTTTTTATGCATCATTTTCATCTGTAGCAGCCCTAAATCGATGTAAAAAAACAAAATTTTAAAAAAATGTAACATTTCTCGTTTTTCTGCGTCTTTATTCTGTTACATCAATCAAAATCATCAATCAAAATTATCAATCAAAATCATGAAAACCTTTTTACTTACCGTTTGTGTTATTTTCATAACACAAACGGTACTTTTATCGCAAGATTCTACCGACGTTGTAGTGCAACGGTCGTACACCACAAAATTTTTAGGCCAGCAAAAAGCTCCGACTATTGATGGATTGCTGAATGACCCAGCTTGGAACATTGTTGCATGGGAAAGTGATTTTATAGAGAGCCGACCCGACGAGAATACGGCACCAGATCATCAAACTAAATTTAAAATTATTTATGATCAAAAATTCTTATATGTTGGTATTAGGGCTTTTGATAGCGAACCCGAAAAAATAGAAATGCGCTTATCTAGGCGCGATGGCTTTAAAGGCGACTGGGTAGGTTTATTTATTGACAGCTACCATGACAAGCGCTCTGCTTTTGGCTTTATTACTACTGCTGCTGGGGTAAAAGCAGATCTTTTTTCATCGGAAAACGGTGCAAATGAAGATGAAAACTGGAATCCGATTTGGTATACTAAATCGAATGCTGATGCTGAGGGGTATACGGTAGAAATGAAAATACCGCTTAGTCAATTAAAATTTGGAAAATCTGGAGATCAAGTATGGGGGCTTCAAGTGATGCGTCACTATTTTAGAAAAGAAGAGCGCTCTTTTTGGCAGCGAATAAAACAAGATACGCCCGGCTTTGTTAGCGAATTTGGCTTGCTAAAAGGTCTAATAAATTTAGAACCCCAAAAACAACTTGAAATACAGCCCTATACTGTTGCTAAACTAAAAACCTATGAAGCTGAAATAGATAATCCGTTTCGCGATGGTAGCGATAGCGATATTAATGTAGGTCTTGATGCTAAAATAGGGGTAACTAACGACTTAACTTTAGATTTAACCGTAAACCCCGATTTTGGTCAAGTAGAAGCCGACCCATCGGCAATTGCTTTAGATGGCTTTCAAATATTTTTTCGTGAACAGCGTCCGTTTTTTGTAGAAAATAAGAACATATTCGATTATCAATTGTCTAACTCAGAGGCAGGTAACACCTTTGGTTCTGACAACCTTTTCTACTCAAGACGCATTGGGCGAAGTCCGCAAGGATACCCAAATACCGAAGATGGTGCGTTTGTAGATCAACCTGAAAATACGCCAATTTTGGGCGCAGCAAAATTTAGTGGCAAAACCAAAGATGGCTGGTCTATTGGTGTTTTAGAAAGTGTTACCGCAAAAAAATATGCTACTATCGCCACTAATAACCAGCGAAGAAGAGAGCTTGTAGAACCGCTTACCAATTATTTTGTAAGTCGGGTACAAAAAGATTTAAATGATAGTAACACCTTTATTGGCGGCATATTTACAGCAACCAGCCGCGATCAACTTACGCCCGAACTAAACTTTTTACATCACTCTGCTTTTACCGGTGGTTTTGATCTTAAACACCAATGGCATGAGCGTGATTGGTATGTTGGTGGCAATATAGTTTTTAGTCGTGTAAACGGTAGCAAAGAAGCAATTACAAACACACAACAATCAATTACCCATCTCTTTCAGCGCGAAGGTGCTAGTTATCTTTCTGTGGATGAAAATAGAACCTCATTAACCGGTACAGGTGGAAATTTACAGCTCGGAAAAATAGGAAATGGTCATTGGAAATTTGAAACAGGTGCCACTTGGCGTTCACCAGAACTAGAGTTAAACGATGTTGGTTTTCAACGACAAGCAGATGATATACGACACTATACCTGGGTAGGCTATCAAACACTAAAACCAAACAATACCTTTAGAAGGGTGGGTATTAATTATAACCATTGGGCCGTTTGGGATTTTGGCGGCAACAACAATAGCATTCGCTTAAATGCTAATAGCTGGCAAAACTGGGACAATAACTGGTTTACCAATCTTGGATTTAATTATGAGCCGCTAAAATATTCAAATTTTGCACTTCGCGGAGGGCCAAGATTACGAATGGCACCAGAAATAGGCTTTTTTAATGGCTATAATACCGATAGAAGAAAAAAAGTACGCTTTAGTGCTTTTCATAGAGGCAATAAAGGTTCTGATGATTCTTATAGCTCCTATTCGGTTGATTTTGGAGTTACCTATCAACCCATTAACGCACTAAGTGTTACTGTAAACCCGGCATACAGCATCAATAAAAACAAATTACAGTATATTGATAATATTGTTACTAATGATGATACTACCTACCTTAACGGTACTTTAGATCAGCGTACTTTAAGCCTGTCATTACGCCTAAATTATACCATTAACCCCAACCTTACCATACAATATTGGGGGCAACCTTTTATTTCTCGCGGGCGTTATACCGATTTTAAAGAAGTAATTAACCCTGTAGCGGCAAATTTTAACGATCGTATTTTATCGTATTCTGAGGCCCAAATATCTTTTGCTGATGAGGCCTATGCGATAGATAAAAATTTAAACGGAGTGGCCGATTTTAGTTTCAATAATCCTGATTTTTCATTTGTACAGTTTAGATCTAATCTTGTGGTACGGTGGGAATATATACCGGGTTCAGAAATATTTTTAGTCTGGTCGCAAGATTTAGCACAATCTGGAAACCCTAAAAATGACTTATTTAATGATTTAAGCGGTACTATTTTTAACAATGAAAAACCTCAAAATATATTTTTAATTAAAGCCACCTATCGCTTTGTATTTTAATTTTAAAATAGGGGGTAACAAAACACGAACACCCTAAGGTTTGGCCGAGTTGCCTACTTTGTAGCTTTAGGCCCTATATAACCAACAGCTTATAACTGGCGGCCAAAAAGTGAACAGCAGCAATCGTAAAAATGAATTCTATTTCGTTTTAACTAAGCGCTTCTTTCTCAAAAACATGTAAATTGTGTTTAACATCTTTTATATATAATTTATTACCTGCCATTTTTGGTGGGTGGTTAATATTTAAGCGATTTCCTTTTTTCACTTCTTCGTCTGATATTACGCAATGTAACCACACGGTTTTGCGTAATTTATAATCATAAATACCTGCCCAACGTATTTGAGATTCGCCTTGTTTTACCCCTAAATAAGTGAAATAATCACCTTGTAAAAGGGTTTGCCTTATGCCGAATTGGCCTATGCCATTTGGCTCTAACTCTTTGTATTGGTAGCTTTCATCAACGGAAAGTGTTTTTGTGTTTATTTTATAATAATGAAAACTACTCATACAATGTATATGTGAATCATTTGGGTTTAGATATACCCAGCCCAGCCCGTGAGTGCATTCATACCCGTGTATTTGTTCTTCTTCACTTCTAGTAAACACTTTTGTTAATTCGCCTGTGTTGATATTTATTGCCACTAAGCGCCCTCCATCGGTCGTTAGCCATACATTACCGTGCGCGACACCTATTATTTTCTCTAAAGTATCAGGGGTGTTGGCATCCCAATATACGGGGGCTAATTGCGAAAAGGCAAACTGCCACAAGGGGGTGCCGGTTTCCGATACTCGTGATATTGATATTTTGGGGAAGGGATGGGTTAAAAATAAACCGTTGTGGATGAAAATTTTTTTATTGATTGGTTGGGTAAAAAGATTTTCTTTTTTAATGTGGTCGTATAGGTTGTAATCCTTGATATATTTTCCATTCTCTTTTTTTAATAACCTGGTTACTACATATCTTCCCTCTATACCTATTGCATTTTTTATGAGTTCAGGTTTTTTATCTAATATAGCACCTTGTCCAGAAGAATCCCACAAAAATAATTTTCCTTGCAAATTCATAGGGTAACAAGTGCTGTTGAAAAAGGACGGTATTTCTTTCCCTTCAATAAATATTTGACCATTCGTAGTAGTATAGGATAAATCATCATTGATTATTGTAAAACTAAATACGTTATTTATAGTGTTTATTCTTTTGTACATCTTACTGTGAAAGTTTTAAAATATTCATGATTGGGTTTTGAAGTAAATCGCCATTTTTACATAATGTTTCTAATTCAAAATAATCTTCTATCTTCGAATCAATAAACAATTGTCTATTCGCATTAAAAACCCCTTCCGGATCTCTCCCAATAGCCGTTTGCACCACCAAGTTAACGACTTCTCCAATTTTTAGAATCATAGTAACGAGGTATTTCATTCAGCTCTCCAAAAACATTGGAAGCAAATCTCCTTATTTTGAACCCTGTTGTATTTATATTGCTGTAATCGATTCACTACCAAAATACTTGTTTCTATTTATCATTAATGCTTCAAAAGTTCTACTACCCTAGTAGCGCTTGCCCTTTGTTTTCTCATTTGTTTAAGAAAATCATTAAACCCAGCTGTATTTTTTAAATGCACAACGAAGCTATCTAAACCATCCAATACTTCATACATCTGTTCTAATGTTAACACAAGCTTTGATTCTTGCTCTAGCTTCTGCCCCTCAATTCTCGATATAGTCTAATATGTTTAAAGGCCAATGTGCATTAGGCATCACTTATCTCACTGCTATAAAGATGTTAATGGCATTAGCCCTTTGATTTCTCGCTAAACCTGTACCCCTTTTTCAAGGATCAATCAAATCAGGTTTCTTACCTAATAATTTTACTATATAAACAGTAGATCACCCCTAACATTAACCCAAGAGGGCTACACTATATTTCTTATAAAAGACCAAAGTAAAAGCACCCAAGCTATGACCAAAATTATACCTCCTAAAGGGGTAATAGGACCTAAAAACCGCATTTTCTTGCCGCTAGACGCACTTAAAGTTAAGCCATAAATACTAAAGGAGAAAAGAAACGTGCCAAATACAAAGCAGTACATCATATACTGCTCTAAAACCGTACTAAAATTTAAATTAAAACCAAGAACTAGTAGCACAAGCGCATGATACATTTGGTATTTTACCCCCGTTTCAAAGCTATTTAATTGCTCTTGAGAAAAAGACTTTTTTAACACGTGCGCACCGAAAGCACCAAAAATTACGGCCAAAGCACCGTAGAGCGCACCCATGCATTGTGCGAGAAGAACCCTATTTTTTGTTTAAAAAATTTGGAACATCGAAAGTTATTGTATCGTTTCGCAAAAAAAGAAATAACTTTTTTAATCCTATATCATCATCTTAATCTCACTCATTCTACTCTTTTTTCCCAAAAAAAACCTTCTTGTGATACAGATTTTAACAAAAAAAGTAGTAGTTTCAATAAAAATTAAGCTTTTATTAACATAATAAACAAAACATGAAGAAAAACAACCCTTAATCTAATAAACGAAATTAAACTCAATCAAAACTTATACTCGCAACGTATGAAAAAAAACTCAAAATACGGGGTATCCATTTCAGCTGTCCCGCAAGTCGATCTCAAAACTATATTATTAGTCTTCACGGCACTCCTCTTTCTAAATCAGGGGTTTGCATTTTCAACATTAAAAAATTCACTTACCACAATTAAATCAGTTTATCAAACTACTATTTCGGGTACCGTAATCGATGAGGATGGTATTCCTCTGGCTGGTGCCACCATAGTAGAAGTAGGAACAACGAATGGCGTATCAACCGATTTCGATGGAAATTATTACATCACATCCACTAGCGATTCGCCTTCGCTCGAATTCTCATACATAGGGTATGCTTCACAAACAATAGCAGTAAATGGCCGAACTACCATAAACATTACCATGGCAGAAAATGCTAGTGAACTTGATGAAGTTGTAGTTACTGCCCTAGGAATTAAAAAAGAATCAAAGGCATTAGGCTATTCTGTTACAAAAGTAGATACAGAGCGTATTCTAGCAAGTGGCGCACCAGTAAATGCGGTACAATCTTTATATGGTACGGCAGCCGGAGTGCAAGTAGCCTCTACTGCTTCAGGTCCTTCTGGGGGTTTTAAAATTAATATTCGTAATGCTATTTCTTTTGACGAAAACTCAACTACCCGACCCTTAATTGTTGTTGACGGAATTCCCATTTTTGATGAGAATTCTAAAGTTACGTACAACGACAGAAACGGAAGAGACAATGGTACTGGAATTAATGATATTAACCCAGGTGATATTGCTTCAATGGAAATATTAAAAGGAGCTAAAGCATCTGTTCTTTATGGAAGCGAAGGAGCTAACGGTGTAATATTAATTACTACAAAAAGCGGATCAAGAAGTAAAGGTTTAGGAATTTCCGCCTCATTAACCACCTCACTTGAACAAGCTGCCTTTACCGCGGACATACAAGACCAATATGGCTCTGGGCGTAGCCCAAGCATCTCTGCCAATGATGACCAAGGCTATTTTATTAATGATGCGGGTGAACGTGCATTAGATGTTTCAGGAACGGCTTTTGGTCCAAAATTTGACCCCAACGTTCAACTACGCTGGTGGGACGGATCGTTACGACCTTGGCAGGCCACTCGTAGAGATGTATACGATCAGCTATTCAAGACAGGTTTTCAACAAACGGCCAATGTAGCAGTAAGTTCTGGAGGCGAAAGAGGTTCTGTTCGTTTTGGATATACTAATATGAACTACAATCCTATTATCAGAGGAGCTAAATACACCAAAAACACCTTTAGCATTAATGCTTCTTATGATTTAAACGATTATATTTCTGTGAAATATGTAAGCAATTATTTTTTATCTAATAATCTTAATTCGGCCTACGCTGGGTCTTTTGATTCACAAGGATCAAGAACAGGTTTAGGAGCGTATTCAAGAGACATTGATGTAGACCTTTTGCGAAGTGTTTTGGTAACCGAAAATGGATATAACTATTTTCAAAATGAAGATCGAAGAAGAGATTTTATTTCGGCTGGTAGAGGGGCCATAGTAGGCTCTCTTTGGGACTGGACACAAAACGAATCTGATTTTGATAGAATTCACGGCATTCAGTCTTTAACTTTTAATTTAAAATTTAGCGATATTTTTAGTGCCACTTTAGTTGGTGGTATAGACAATACAACAGAAAGAAATGTTTTTAAAGGAAAATTACAAGACCCTAGCTTAATAGGACCAAATAGCGGTTCTGTTTTCAGGGATGAAAATCGTATTATACGAAGAAGTTATACACAAGCAACTTTTAATTTTGATACCAATTTCAAAGATTTGGGTTTTTCTGGTTTCGCAGGTGCTGTATATAGAGATAATCGATTTGAGGTTAAAGGCGCTGAAAAAATTGGAGGTTTTGTTATACCTAACTTCTTTTCGTTTTCTAATCTTCCTTCTGGCGTTAACCCTACAGCAATTGTAGATAATGGTAGAGATGTACTTTATGGTCTAATGGGCTCTATGCAACTTGATTGGAAGGGGCAAGTTTATATTGAAGCTCAGGCACGCCAAGATTGGTCATCCATTTTACCTCCTAATAACAATACTTATTTCTACCCTGGGGTAAGTGCCACTTGGATTGCTTCTAGCTCATTAAACTTACCAAAAGCCGTAAAATTCTTAAAACTAAGAACTTCTTGGGCTGATGTAGGTAGACCAGGACCACTCTATTTTAGTAACGTAAATTTAGGCGTTTCACAATCTGGAAACGGTTTTATTCTTTCGCCTCCTGATGATCTTCCTCCGATTGACGCTGAATTTGTTCCTAATTTAAAGCCAGAACGTAAACGCGAATTTGAAGTAGGACTAGAAGGCTATTTCTTTGAAAATCAAAGACTAGGAATAGATTTATCTGTATATCATGCAAATACCTATGATCAGATTATGAAAATTACAGCTCCTCCAGGACTTGGTGTTCGAAATGTGCGAATTAATGCAGGAGATGTAGCAAATACAGGTTGGGAATTAGCATTAAAAACTAAGCCTATTTTTAGCGAAGATTTTCAATGGAATCTAAACATGACCTTTGCCTCAAGCAAAACCAAAGTAATAAGGCTTGATGACGAACTTACTTCACTTTCCCTGTTTAGTGGTAACGGACTTAATGTAGTAGCTGAAGTAGGAGGAGAATACGGTCAAATTATACAGCAACAAGGTTGGCAAAACTATATCAATCCATCCGATGATAACGACCCTAACAATGGTAAGCGAATTGTTGATCGAAATGGGCAACGATATAGCTACTCAAGGCAAAGCAATAAATTGGTTGGAAAACTTTTACCCGATCTTACTGGAGGTATCTTCAACAAGTTCAACTATAAAAATTTCAGTTTAACCGCTAATATTGACTATTCGTTTGGAGCAACCTTTATCAATGAAGCCGAGGCCTATTTGTTGGCATCTGGTACTTTAAAAGAGAGCTTACAGTATAGAGACGCTGCAAATGGCGGTTTGCCATACCACTTAAATGATGAGGGTGCTAAAATTGCAGGTGCCAATCCAAACAACGGAGCAACTTTTAATGACGGCGTATTATTAGATGGAGTATATGCTGATGGAACGCCGAATACGCAAATTTCTTCCGCACAAGACTATTATTCAGCTTCGTATTTTTCAAATGGCTTTTTTCCCGAAGATCGTCTGTTCAAAAGTGATTATGTAGCGTTACGAAATGTATCTATAGATTATAGAATTCCTGAATTTTCAAAACAAATAGGATTGCACGATATCGTGGTTTCCTTATTTGCAAACAATCTTGCATACCTTTATAAAGCTGCCCCTAATACCATTCCTGAATCGGCAAACGGTACAGGATGGTCTGATGGCGCTTTCGGTTCAACCGCTTTGCCTTCTCAAAGATCTTTTGGTCTGTCGGTAAAAGCCAAATTATAATTTTAAAAAATAGTACTATGAAAAATTTATGTATTAAATTCACTTTATCGTGCTTGATACTATTAAGTACAATAGGTTGTCAAGACCAATTAGAAGAATTGTATCAAGACCCTGACGGCTTTTCTAAAAGCCAAGCAGATGACGCTGGTGTAAGTATTATAGCAGGTTATTTCACCTCACAGCTAACGCGTGGCTTCTTGCTACGTGGAGACTATGCTTCGCACTACCATCAGCTCAGAAGTGGTTCACGAGTTATGGGAACTGGTGTTCAATTATATTTCACCTCAAATACACAAGGTGTTCCCTACACTCTAAGAGATGTAGAGAATGATTGGGGTTCAAATGGTTTTAACCAATCGGTTTTTAATAATTTAAATAGCCCATGGATTAAACAAGTACTTTGGGGACAAAAAGAATTCAACAAAATTCCAGAGGCAGAACGCACTCAGCTCGATGTACTATTCATGAGACTATTACATGTTTTAAAAGCCTATGCCTATCAACGTGGAATAGATGGTTATGATGAAGTACCCTATTTTCCAACAGGTTCTGCAGGTGCCCTTGAAGGAGAAAAAGCAGAATTTTTAGGACAAGAACAAATATACCCTATCATCATAGAAGAATTAGGAGAAATAGAAACCTTTCTTTCCACGGTTGAATTAAATGCAACTGAACAAACAATATTTCAAAATCAAGATGTAATTTTTAATGGAAGTTTATTGCAGTGGCGAAAGTACATTAACTCGCTTCGTTTACGTTGGGCCATGACAGTAAGTGAACAATTACCTGAACTTACTACAGCAACAGTTAATGATCTAATTGATAAGCCACTCTTTACGGAGGCTTCAGATGTTGCAGGTTTGGCTGATATTGCTATAGTTGAACCAAATCGTTTACAAGTTGAACTCGGTATCACTAGAGCATTTAGAGAACGTGGTGATGAAAGTAGAGCTCCAAAACGTTATTTAGAAGATGTAATGCATTGCATTCCCACAGAAAAGAGTATCGTAATAAATGGCGAAACCCTACTTTATTTCGACGGTGACAATTCAGAAGAAGGCTTAGAAAACGGTACTGTTGATCCACGAGTTGCGTATCTATTCTCAAAAGATATTATGGGCAGATACATTGGAGCAGAGACTGGTTTCGATAATGGTAATGACCCTAATAGCTACCTCAATAAAACAATGAGGGCTTATTATATCAACCATCCCATTATGACCGATTTAAGCGTAACTGAAATTTCTTTTGGTACAGACGCAAATGAACAGGTTATAAGACTAGACGAAGAAGCTGCAGCTGATCTTTCTAAGCGAGAAGAATTTTTATTGAATGCATTTAGAGATTATATTGGTAATTATAGAGACACCAATTATACCATAGGTACAGACAACAACCTAATTTCAGAATTTAATACTAGACCACAATACAACTTTGATCTTAGATATCCTACCTTACATGCCGTTGAAACTGAACTTTCCTTGGCAGAGGCTGCGGTAAGGGGTTTTGGAGATCCTGGTTCGGCACGTGATCACTACGCAAAGGCCATTGAACTATCTTGTAAATACTGGTACGCCATAAATGTAGAAAATAGCTATTCTAAACAAACGGTGCCTTCTTTCCCAAGCACTATGGATCAATCAAGAATTGACCGAGATAAGCCAAGAAAAGAGTATAATGCCATGGCTTATGCTGAATTTGAAGCACAACGTTTTGATGGATTATCTGACCAAGAAAAAGTGAGGTCTATTTTTAATCAATTACAGCTACATTATAATATGTTTAATTTTGAAACGCCATGGACAGCAGCACGTCGATTAGTGAAATATCTTGGCGACAACCCTGGTTCACCCTATGAAATTTTTCAATGGAAAGAGCGATTTCTTTACAACCCTAGCATTCAAGCAACAGACCCTGAAGCATGGGCACGCTTAAGCCAGCATGACGACCCTAATTTACCCTTATGGTTTACAGGCCGTACCGCAAAATGGAAAAACGTATTAGAATAAACAATATTAAAATTACAATATGAAAAGAATATCTTTTTTAATCATCTCACTTATTATAATGGCATCTTGCAGTAAAGATGACCAAGGTTCAATTTTTGGAACAGCAAGTGCAGATAATGAGAATGTACTATCGGGAATTACCGTAAAATTATATACTGAAGACACCACCTTAATTTCAACAACTACCACAGATGCAGAAGGAAATTTCTCCTTCTCTGGACTTGAATCTGGCAATTATTTTATTGGTGCTACAATCACCATAGAACAAGAAATATGGGATACAGGAAACACCCCTCAAATTCTATATGTAGGAGATGAAATTGCTAAGGAGGTTGCTTTAACATTAACAAAAAAAGAATGAATATCATCAAGCCAAGGTTTTGGAAAGTTTCCAAACCTTGGCTTAATTTTTAATTTTCAATACTAAAAGGAAAAAGCCATAATTAGATAGTATACGTATCTCTATAGACTACCAATAACCTAACACACTTCTCATCATAAAAACAGCTGTTCTTTAAGCATCTTGCCATCTTTAACTTGGTACACCCCAATTACGAATCTTGTAGAACGCTGCCCCGATGCTTTATCCGTAGTATCCATTTCAAAACGCACAAAAAATCCCATTACCTGCAACAATTGGTGTTGATACCTTACTTCTGTGAAATTCAAACTTAGCGCTCCACCATTCTCCTTTTTTTAAATACCCATAGAAACATTCTACATAATCTCCTTCGCTTTTGCCGTCATTTTCAATACTACTGATTTTAGGAATGTATAAGTCTTGATATGGCTTTTTAAAATCTGCCGCCTTATACCAGACCTCTAATTGTATTGCAATTTCTTATGTCTTCATCTGTAAATCGTATTTTAATTACCCCATTAACCACTTCAAAACAAAGTTTTCTCTTAGTTTTTAATACAATTGTGGATATAGCAAATAAGCACTGATTAGAAATAAATTAAAGCATAAAAAAGGTTTAAATAACAACAAATTGTAATAGTACCTGTTTCTAACAGCGCAACCATATTAATAATACCATCATCAAAAGCTAGCGGTAGAGGCTGGTCATTAACCGTAGATAGAAGTTAAATAACCTACTGTTATCGCTCAAAAGGAACCTCAATGACCAAATTGGCATCTACATAAATGCGCCGTATACAGCGCTACGTTCATATAGTCATCCGAAGAAGCAATCTTCTCTACGCGGAAAGTTAGGGTACATGTGCTGCAACGAAAAAGGGAAAACTTACAAAAACAACAAAGATAAACGGTTTGATTTTTTTGAATACTGTTTAATACATAGGCATCAACCCTTGACTAATTTTGAGCAATAAATTTAAATAAACTCTCAAAAAAGGTCGAGCATCTACAACTACTCTAAGCCCAGTAATTTTGATGTGTAAGTAACAATAACACCCCTAACATTAACCCAAGAGGGCTACACTATATTTCTTATAAAAGACCAAAGTAAAAGCACCCAAGCTATGACCAAAATTATACCTCCTAAAGGGGTAATAGGACCTAAAAACCGCATTTTCTTGCCGCTAGACGCACTTAAAGTTAAGCCATAGATACTAAAGGAGAAAAGAAACGTGCCAAATACAAAGCAGTACATCATATACTGCTCTAAAACCGAACTAAAATTTAAATTAAAACCAAGAATTAGTAGCACAAGCGCATGATACATTTGGTATTTTACCCCCGTTTCAAAGCTATTTAATTGCTCTTGAGAAAAAGACTTTTTTAACACGTGCGCACCAAAAGCACCAAAAATTACGGCCAAAGCCCCGTAGAGCGCACCCATGCATTGTGCGAATAATATCATTTACTTGTTTTAAATCAAATATAGTTTTTAGCCCGCAATAAATTACGCAGAATGAGAAGAAAGAGCGGCATTAAAATATTATTTTTCGGAAGTAGTTTTACCTTTTAATTCTTTTTTTTCTAGAAATAATTGATACAATTCTAGTGTTTCTAAAGAATCTTTTAAATTTAAATAAAGTTGCGATTCGTCTTTATTTTTTAAATAAATCTTCTGTTGTTCAAAATTATCTACAAAAACATACACTTTTTTATCTGTTAAGCTGTCTTTAAACTCTTGATAGACCCCTTTACCCTTTTCAAAGGCAGAAAAACCGTTTAGGCGCATCATGGGCGGTATTCGGTCTACTAACCCCACCTCATCAAGCTCATCAAACTTTAAATCGTGATAATAGATGCCCGATAAAATGGTCATTTTATCTTGCTCTATGCGCAGCCAGTTTTTATAATGTGCCGCAAATGCACAAAAACAAACCAGCACAGTAAGTACAATTAAAATATTTAAAAACCAATGTGATTTCTTTGCTGCCATATATCGCTTCGATTCTAAAAATTAAACTCAAAATTAGCAGATATAGTATATCGCAAAGATAATAAGCCTCCTATAACAGACCACACTTCGATAAAAGGCTAGGTAAAAAAACTAATACCTATGACGTTTGTGCAAATTACTACTAAAGATGACCTGCAGCCAAAATTTTAGTACATCGCATACGAAGCGGCACAAGATAGCGCCCATGTAAGATAGCTTTTTAGTTAAAATGTAAAAAACATTAAAAGCTAAAGATGTATGGCAAGGGATATAAGAACCTATTTAGGCCTATTAAAACATTCGGATACGCACGAAGTTTCGCAAAACCATGCGTGTTTACCGTTTGAATCATATGCCCATATGAGTTGGTAAGTCGTTAAAAAATAGCGCTAGTTAATAAAATTGAAACTTGAATAACCGTAAAAACGGCCAAGCCAATTAAAAAATTGTGGTAATTATTTGTTATCCTGTTAATTTCAGCGTTGTGTTTAATTTGAATAAGTTCAAATCGTTTGGCGTTACTCATTTGGGTGCGGTTTAGGTTTGGGTTACGTTAAATAATTTTAAAAATTTAGTTCTCTACCTTATTTATGTACTAAACAGGTTACTACGTCAACAAAAAAACAGCTGTCAAAAAAAATTAAACTCTTTGTAAGCTTATACTTAACGCTGGTAAAGATATATTATTACACGTTTAACAACAAAAAAATTCGATTAACAGCACTTTTTATTAAAAAAATTGTTAACAAGTGCCTGTTATTAACAATTAAGCGCCGATGATGGGTATAAAAAATAGTTAAAGATTTAAAATCAAAACCTTACCTAAGCCTTATTTATTGGTGTATAAATTTAATATAGCTTGCTAGTAAGAAGAGCTAATTGGTTTAAAAATGTTATAAAAAAAATCGCTGAGGAATTTTCTCAGCGATTTTTTATGCCTAAATCAAAGCAATACTTTTTGTAATATGACCTCTAAATATGGGGTATTTTTTGGATCTATATCATAAAAATATCGTGCGTATCATTTTTGATTATTTAAAATTATAGACGCTAACCTATAATGAAATCTAACTCCTTAATTACAATTAAGGTAATTTAGTAAATAGCACTTGTAAGTAGGATTGATAGTTGTATGATTGTAAAGAAACCAATAAAAATTAAAAAGTTATTATACTGGTTTGTTATATTAATAATGTCTTTATTATTTTCTAATTGAACAATGTGGGACTCTTTTTGCGTGTTCATAATATTTCGTTTCCGTTATTCATAGATAAAACAATCAACCGCTAAAAATTCCTGAAATTATTGTGCTTTTTTTTTAAAAAATACGGGTTAAACTATGGGGATACTACTACTCTTTATAAGAACAAAAGCAAAGATGATATAGCTCGTAGGCAACCACTTACAAAACAAGCTATAGCCGTATGATTAATAAGACCAACTTCAATAAACCGCTGTAAACCGTACTTTAGATATATTTACCTTTGGTTTAAGCTGAAGCCAAAAAAAATATCATATTTACCATATAAATAACCCCTTGTTTTGCGAAAATTAGTAGATCTTCCATTTTTTACTCGCAAATTTTATTGAGAAAACTGCCCGGTTTTAGCAAAAGAACATAGCGCAAAGAAAATAATAATACCAATTTATATAAGCGTTCCTTATATACCAGCCTAATGATTGATTTCTGCAGCTCTTTAAAATGAGATCTAAATTGGTATTGTAACACTTCACTTGCAACCTATTTATCTGAAAATAAATGTTACCCTTAATACTCAGATATACCTTTTCTTAAAACAAGAACTATGTGCTATTTAAAAAAAGTTGTTGGCAACCAGTAGTTTGTTGCTCTAATAGCATAGAAATAGTAGTACCTACTAAACGCAAAAAATCGCTAAAGCTATACTTCAGCGATTTTTGATATCAAAATCAAATTAAATGGACTTTATTTTTGATGATATGACAACTAAATTTGGGCTTTTATTTGTCTTCTAGCAAAAATATGGTGGTGCCTGTGTTTTTTGATTCATAAAAATTATAGACGCTAACCTATATTGAAATCTAAACCTATAAAGAAGGACTAGAATACTTTAAAAAATAGCACTTGTAAGTAGGATTGATAGTTGTATGATTGTAAACGAACCAATAAAAATTAAAAAATTATTATAGTGGTTCTCTATTTTAACAATGTCTTTATTTGTTCTTAATTGAAAACTGTGGGACTCTTTATTGATTTTCATAATATTTCGCTTTCACGTTACATCCATAAAACAATTAACAGATAAAAACTCCTGAAAAAAATATGCCTTTTTTTACAATAAACCATTTTTATCTCAAGTATTTAAATATCAAGTGTTTAAATGTAAAAAAAGACCATTTTTAAAGGTCAGTTTATGCTTACAAAATCGCTTAAATTTATGCTGATTATCAGATAAAATACATCAAATAGCTACCAAATGTAGTACTAGCAAAATCAGACAAAATTTGAGTAATTTTTACTAAAAAATATTAAAATCTTGAAAAAAAATACATCGGCACCAATTATCGCTACTAAAAAGCTGTAAAAAAGATTAAAAAACTTGTTGTATCGTTCGGTATACCAAGGCTAAAAAAGCTGTTTATCACCTAAAATTTAACCAAACTACGGCTAAAAGATATATTTAAATGATGCATTTGGAGTTATACGTAATGAGTTTTGCTCTACTTTCTTAATTTGATCCTCATCATCTAACCTATAAAAAGTATGTAAGGTATTTTTTCTATTGAGTACATTTAGTATCGACAAGCCTATTTCAACTTTTTTGTTTTTAGCAAAATTAAATTGATAGGTACTAGACAAATCTAAGCGCAGGTAATCTTCTTGCCTGCTGGTATTACTAGTATCAAAATTGATGATGCCATTAATCACTTCTTGCCCTTCTACTGGCCTTGTAAAAGGTCTTCCTGTTCGCCAGTTTAATCCGGTAGCAAAAATTAGGTCGTTTAAAGAGTAACTTGCGCCAAAAGTAACGGTATGGGTTACATCATAATTATTAGGAAATGCTTGCGCTAAAAGTTCTTTAAAAATATACTTGCTTCTAAGAAAAGAATAGCTGATCCAAGTATTGGTGTTTTTCCAGCGTTTTCGCGTTAGCACATCAATACCAATTGCATCATAAGATCCACTCGTCTTTGCAAATTCAAATTGATCTTGAAAACCTTGGCTCTGTGCCGTAATTCCGTTTACTCTTTTAAAATATGTTTCAGCATTTATCAACCATTTGTTTCTACTATAACTGAGCCCTAATGATGCTTGCTTACTTCTTATTACCGGAATAGTTTTATTGTCTGCTATTTGCCAGCGTCGTTTTTCTACACCTAAAAAGTCACTTTGAAAATTAATAATTTGCGAAATATTCTGATGCTTAAACTCGCCAAGAGCTTCTACCTTAAAGTACTTTAAAAACTTATAGTTTAAACTAAATCGAGGTTCCCATATTTGGGTATTAAACTTATCTAAATAGTTGTGTCGCAAACCTATATTTACAAACAGTAGTTTATTTAAAGCCCATTTAATTTCACTAAAAACACCATAGGTACGCAATACTTTACTTTCGTAAAAAAGGTATTGAGGTCGATCTACATCATCAAGATTATTTATTTGGGTTTCTACTAAATGGTACCCGTTAATCCAATGTACTTGAGGTGAAAGTTCTAAATCTCCTAAAAACTTAAAGCTAGTTTCTGAAACGGTATTCTTTTGTAAAAATCGCTGATTTTTAAGAATGTTCGCGTTAATACCCTTTAGCTGATACTCACTTTCGTAAATAGAAAGTTCTGATCTAAATTTTTCAGACCAAGTTCTTTGATATTTTAAGCTTGCCGCAGTACTATTTTGGTTTAAACTACTTTCTTTAACTTCTTCTGCCCCATTAACCTCTTCTCTTTCGTTAAAGACCAAGGCGTTGGCGGTTTGAATAAAATTTAACTGAAATCTATCTTTATTAGAAGGTTGGTATAAGGCTCGAAAAGAAGCATCATAAAAGTCAAAATCAATTCCTGAATTAATGACATTAACTACATGATTTTCTATTTCGGTATTTTGAGCGATACGATTAAAATATTCACCATACGTGGGGGTATCTATAAAATCGCTAATTGATTTTCGTGCTGCTACTTGTAATGAAGCTTTTTTACTAATGGGTACATCTACAAAACCATTAACATCCAAAAAATTTACCCCAATATTACCTTTTAACTTTTTATTGATAAATTTATCTGTAGTCATGGCTATTGTGCCCGAAACACCATCGGTTTCGGCAGCACTAGTTCCGTTTTTATAAAGCTCAACTTTTTGGGTAATATTAGAGTTATACATCGATATTAAACCAAAAAAATGACCCGATTGATACATTTTAATGCCGTCCCAAGAAATCAAATTTTGATCATTACTACCTCCTCTAATATTAATATTTGAAACCGTTTCATCAATACTGTGTATGCCCGCAAAAGATTGAACACCATGCAATACATCTTTGTCTATAAGACCAGGAAGTAAACGCATTTTATTTAATTTTAATTGAAACGCACCATTGTCTAATTTATCAACACCTTGGGTTAAATAGTCATAAACGACTATTTCAGATAATTGCTCGTAATTTGGGTCTAAATAAATTGCTTTACAATCGGCAGAAAGCTCAAAATTATTCGCTTGTCTTGAAAGTGTTTTGTGGCCGATATGTCGAATTCGGATGAGATCCTCATCAGAAGAAATAGCAATTTCAAAATAGCCTTCTTCGTTTGATATAACGCCTTTGTTGCCATTTTGTATGGTTACAAAAGGTAATACTTCTTTGGTATATCTATCTTTTATATAGCCGCAAAGTATCTTTTCTTTGTTTTTAATGGAGATGATTTTATCAGAAATAAAGACAAAATCTAAGTTTGATTGCGCACCTAAATCTGAAACAATTTCTTTTATTGGTGCTGATCTAGTGCTATAGTTTACGGTAACACTATCTACTAAAGTTGAGGCATAATTAAACTGAACGCTATACTGAGCTTGCAATTCTGTTAACACATTTGATAAACGTTTTTTAACAGCATTACTTTCTTGAGCGAAGGTGCAATTACATATACATAGTAGTGTAATTGTGAGGAGCGGGACATTAAACTTCTTATTCACTCATACTCAAACGCACATTGTTTGAATTTATTATCTCATAATTTATACCTAGTGGCTCAGATACTGCATTTAGGGCGTTTGCAAGGTTACCGTGTGTAAAAGCACCTGTAAATAACTGTTCGGTATTTACCGATTCTGTAGTTATTTTTACGCCATATTGACGCTCTAACTCTTCAAATACCTCAGCAAGTGGGGTATGATCAAATGTACTTAAATTGTTTATCCATTCGGGCATTTCAGAGCTATGCTTACCGGTAACTATTTCACCAGCCTCTGATCTATATTTATCACCAACCTTTAATATTTTAGTGTCACGATCTGTTTTAACTCGTACGGTACCCTCATAACAAGTAACCTCAAAAATATGCCCTCTTTGTTTAATATTAAATTCGGTACCTAAAACACTTACCGTACCGCTAGCAGTTACAACATCAAATTTTGCTCCTTTAGCAACATCAAAAAATGCTTCTCCTTCTAATTCAATTTCTCTTTTGTTTTGCCACTCTTCCTCGTTGTACTTTACCTCAGACAAAGCATTTAGTACCACTTTTGAAGCATCGGGTAAAGCTATTGTTGTTTTCTCAACTACCGCAGTTTGTACTTCAACTAACTGGTTATTAGTAAACATGAAATAAACACCAACCAATACTAAAGCAACACTTGCAATACGCATCAATGGCTTATACCAATTTAATTTTTTAACAGGGGTAGTATCTTCTTTTAGCTGTTTTTTGAAATCTTCAAAATCTGGCATTTTAGAAAAATTCGCTGCTTTAAATTGGGTAGCGTCTTCAATAATGCTTTTGTAAAAAGAGGCGTCTTCATGAGCTTCAAAAGTGCTTCTTTCTTCATCTGTCATTTCATCAGACAACCACTTTTTTAGTAGATCGTTATTATTTATGAGCATAATCCTTTTTTTTATAAAACAACTAACAAGCTAAATCTCCTGACTATTTTATCTTAAAATTTTCTAATTCTTTTTTTAATTGATTAAAAGCCGAGTAAATACGGTACTCTACCACCTTTCGAGTGACTCCTAATAATTCTGCAATTTCTTCATGCTTTTTACCTTCAACCTTATTTAGCATAAAAGCGGTTCGTTGATCTTCTGATAAATTAGCAATAGCATTTTGGTACTTTTTATTATACTCTTCTTTTTCAAGTATAAACTCTGGGGTTTCATTTGTATAGTTTTTAGGCGCTACCGACTTATAGTTTAAAACTACTTTTTGGTGTTTTACCTCATTTAGCATTAAGTTATTTGCTATGGTAAACAAATAAGACTTTGCTTTAGTTAAGGGTACTTTCTTACAATTTTCCCATAACTTAATAAATGCCTCTTGTGCTTTATCACCAGGATTTAAATTTTCACCATACTTATAATAAAGAAAATCGTGTAGATTTTTAGCGTGTTTCTCATATAAATTGGCATATATGGTGTCGTTACATACGTCTTGATGTAGATCTTTTTTCAACTCTCACTATTTTATTTGATAAAAGTAAATAAACTTTTCTATTAAATTTTCAGGAAATTTAATACTTCAGTTGTTTTACTACTAAACGTAGACCAAATACACCAACAATAAACGATGAAAAAAAATAACCCCATAGTAGCTATTCTATTAATTATTTGCGTTTTAGCAAGTAGCTCTTGTAGGAAAGAAGATTCTGAATATGTGGGTGAAACCCCAGCAGACCGACTACCGAAAAATGCTAACATTACTAATTTATTATCAAGAATTACCATGAATGATGGTTCTTATGATAATATTATAGACCAAGCAAGTTGTTTTTCTGTTAAACTGCCGGTTACTGTTTTTGCTAATGAAACACAAATTATAGTAAATACTGCTGATGATTTAGATCGTTTAGAAGATCTTATTAGCGAAAGAAACGATGAAAATAATAGGCTGACGATTATTTTTCCGATCACTATTATTTTATCAGATTTTACCGAAGTAACGCTAACAAGTAATGATGAATTACAAGCTTATGCCAACACCTGTGAACCTGTCAACACTTCAGATTCAGATGTAGAGTGCATCGATATTCAATATCCTATTGAAGCGGCTTACGTTAATGTAAATAGTGGCGCAATTGAAACAAAGGCGATTACTAACGATAAAAAATTATTTGATTTTCTAGAAGATTTAAATAATGATGTAGTGGTAAGTTTAAATTTTCCGATCACCGTTATACTAAGTGACCGATCTGAAATAGAAATTTCATCGATAGAAGAATTAGAAAACGTTATCAACGAACATAAAGACGATTGTGATGAACTTGACACCAACCAAATGGTAAACGATTGTGCCAACTGCGAACCTGATGATTTAGTAGCTATATGGGCTTTTTGTTCAGAGTGGACGGTTAAACGTCTTAAAGTGGACCAGCTTGAAGTAGGCCATATTTATGAAGATTTTGTGTTTAAGTTTAATCAAGATGGCACTTTACTAGCTTCTTCTAGCCTATTATCCTACTCAGGATCTTGGACCACTAGCGGCACAGGCAATGATATCTTGTTAACCATTAATATACCCCAATTACCTAATTTTCACTTTAACGGAACATGGAACCTGATTAACATTAAAAACTTTATGAATGGTAACAACGGTAAAATTAGACTGAATTTTAAAACAGCTACTAATAATAAACTTCGATTTAAACAAAACTGTGATTAAAGGCTACTGCCTTTTACACCAGTAAAAAATAGCGCGGATAGGTATCTGCGCTATTTTTTTGTTTCACAGCTTGTTTTACTAGGTAGCACCAGCTTTATAAGCCGAAGCTTATCCTAGCCCCACATCTAAAGTCATCATTACAATAAAACCTGCAATAAAACCCATTACAGCTATATCTGAGTGTTTGTCTTGCTGTGTTTCTGGAATTACTTCTTCTACCACAACAAAAATCATTGCCCCAGCTGCAAAAGAAAGCGCATATGGTAATATCGGCTGAAACGTTAATACTGCCCAAGCACCAATTACTGCTGCAATAGGCTCAACCAATGCAGATGCTTGGCCATATTGAAAACTCTTCCACCTGCTTAAGCCTTGCCTTCTTAATGGCATAGCTACGGCAAAACCTTCTGGAAAATTCTGTAAACCAATACCTAGTGCTAAAGCAACCGCCCCCCCAATAGTTGCGCCATCAAAACCAGCAGCTACACCACCAAAAAGAACTCCTACCGCCAATCCTTCTGGTATATTATGTAAAGTAATTGCCAAAGTTAAAAGTGTAGTTTTATGCCAAGGTGTTTTCATACCCTCTGCATCTGATTCTTTAAAATTTAAATGTAAATGCGGCAACACTTTATCTAATCCGAAGAGAAAAAGGGCGCCAAAAAAGAATCCCACAGCAGCAGGTATCACTTTTACAAAACCCGTCCCCGGACTCATCTCTATTCCTGGGGCTAATAAGCTCCAAAAACTAGCGGCCACCATAACACCGCCCGTAAAACCCAACATACCATCCATTACCGCACGATTTGGATTCTTAAACAAAAAAACCAAAGCGGCACCCGATGCGGTTAAAAGCCACGTAAATAAAGTTGCATAAAATGCAGCTAGAATGGGATTGATCGATTTCAAAAATTCAATTACTTCTTGCATAACTATTCTGCTATTTTCAGGTATAAATTACTGGCTATTAGGTAAGAGATATGTATGGTATGTGTTTTAATTTGTATAATGTACGAACCATCAAATTCTTCTTTATCGCGTACATAAATGGTATCGCCTAAGGCAATTTTATGTTTGTCTAAAAACTTAAGAAATGGCGGCGATGAATCTTTTACACCCACACATGTGCCACTAGCACCCACTGGCACATCACATAGTAGTTTTTTTATCGCCTTTTTAAACACTCCTTCTTTTGAAGGAATTGGATCTCCATGCGGGTCTACTTGCGGAAAACCCAAATGCCTCTCGAGCTGATCTACAAGTTTATCGCTCTTAATATGCTCTAACTGCTCGGCCACTACATGTACCTCATCCCAAGAAAAATCTAACTTTTCAACCAAAAAAACCTCCCAAAGACGATGCTTTCGAATTAACGAAAGTGCAATTTTTTGACCATATTCAGTAAGATTAACGCCTCTGTAAGGTTTATAATTAACCACACCCTTCTCTGATAATTTTTTAACCATATCTGTTACCGAAGAAGGTTTGGCAGCAACTTTTTCTGCCATTGCATTTGTAGAAACCGTAGTATTCTCTCCTTTACCTAGGTGATAAATCGCCTTTATGTAATCTTCTTCAGAAAGTGTCATTCTAATCTTTTTTGTAACAGTACTGTTTGGCAGCACATACTCTCATAAGCTTTCACATTCATTCAACCCCTAAACGGTATTTGAACCCTACTAAAAATAGCCTTTAAACAAAAATACATTTTTATATCCAAAAACAAATATTTAGTTTTATCTAAAAATTAATTTTATGCATTCAAAAATTAAATTTTTGAAAGATAAAAACATAAGCTACAGTCTACTTTGCTTGTTTTATTTTGCTGTTTTTTGGGCACAGGCGCAACAAACAGCAATTTATGGTACAATTACAGATAGTGATGCCCCTATACCCTTTGCCAATATCTATTTAGAGGGCACCTCCATAGGAACCGCTTCCGATGGCGACGGAAAATATCATTTAAAAAACATTCCTGCCGGAAAGTACAAGCTAAAAGCCACCGTTTTGGGCTACCATAACTTTTCTAAAACCATTTACATACAACCCAATGCGCAATTAAATATTCCTATTGCGTTAACACCAGCCTCCGAACAGCTCGAGGAAACCGTTGTTACGGGTACGCTTAAAGCAGTTAGCAGGTCTCAAAGTCCTGTTCCGGTAGAAGTGTATAGTCCCACTTTTTTAAAAAAGAATCCTACGGCCAATATTTTTGAAGCTTTACAAAACGTAAACGGTGTGCGCCCACAAATAAATTGTAATGTTTGTAATACGGGCGATATTCATATCAATGGCTTAGAAGGCCCCTACACACTGGTTTTAATAGACGGCATGCCTATTGTAAGCGGCCTAGGAACGGTTTACGGCCTATCGGGTATTCCAAACTCGCTTATAGAACAAGTAGAAATTATTAAAGGGCCCGCATCGAGTCTTTATGGCAGTGAAGCAGTAGGCGGACTCATTAATATCATCACCAAAAACGCTTTAGCAGCACCAGTTTTTGCCGCCGATACCTTTATTACTGATTGGGGCGAATATAATATTGATGTAGGTGGCAAAATAACTATAGGAAAGAAAACTAATTTGCTTTTAGGGCTTAACTATTTCAATTTTGATGGGTTAATGGATAATAACGGAGATAATTTTACTGATTTAACACTGCAAGACCGTATTTCTATTTTTCAAAAATGGAATTTTCAACGCAAAGACAATCGCATCTTCACCTTGGCTGGGCGTTATTTTTATGAAGACAGATGGGGCGGCGAATTACAATGGACACCAGCGTTTCGCGGCGGTGATGAAATTTACGGCGAAAGCATCTATACCAGTCGGTGGGAGGTTTTGGGTAAATACCAACTGCCTGTAAATGAAAAACTGCTTTTATCGCTCTCTTACAACAACCACGCACAAAACTCGGTATATGGCGATGTTGCTTATAGAGCCGATCAGCGAATAGGCTTCGCTCAATTAACCTGGGATAAAAAAATAAACAAACACGATATACTGTTAGGTAGTGCCCTACGCTACAATTATTATGATGATAACACAACGGCTACAGTAGCTGCTGATGAAGTAGTTATTCCGAGTTTGTTTGTGCAAGATGAAATTGGCTTTTCTAAAAAACACGCTCTGTTATTGGGCATGCGTTATGACTATGACAAAAGACACGGAAACATTGTTACACCAAGAATGGCATATCGTTTTAAAATGACCGATAATGACATTATACGCCTAAATGCAGGTACCGGTTTTAGGGTGGTTAATTTATTTACCGAAGAGCATGCCGCCCTTACCGGTGCGCGAGATGTTATTGTAGCTGAAACATTACAACCTGAAAAATCATTTAATGTAAACCTCAATTATCTAAAAAAAATATACGCTGACAATGGCACCTTTGCCCATATTGATGCCTCGCTGTTTTACACCCATTTTAGCAATGCCATTCTACCCGATTACGATACGAACCCCAACCAAATTATTTATGATAATTTAAAAGGAAAATCAGTTTCTCAGGGGCTTAGCGTTAACCTTGATGTGGTATTTCCGTCTGGTTTTAAATACTTGATTGGGGCTACTTTTCAAGATGTGCGTCAAACAGAAAACAATAGCTCAAGTCGTCAAATTTTAACCGAAAGCTATACCGCTACTTGGAATGCAGGTTATAATTTCAAAAAAATAAACCTAAGTATTGATTATACTGGTAATTTATATGGCCCTATGCGATTACCTACCCTTGGCCCAAAAGACCCTCGTAGTGACTATTCGCCCGTATGGAGTATTCAAAATATACAGTTTACCTACAAGGGCTTTGCTAATTTTGAAATTTACGGAGGCGTAAAAAACCTTTTAAACTGGACACCCAACAAAGGCAATCCGTTTATTATTGCCCGTGCAAATGACCCTTTTGACAAAAACGTAGTTTTTGATACCAATGGTAATGTAATAGCTACCGCTGACAACCCCCATGCCTTAACTTTTGACCCTAGTTACGTATACGCTCCAAACCAAGGAATACGTAGTTTCTTGGGGCTACGGTATCGCCTAAATTAATTTTAACCTGCTTTAAATAGAAAACCTATTACGCCTTACAATCACTTCAAACCAAAACGTACTAGTGTATTTTTTAAGGTAACCCTAGCTATGCCAAAAGCTATAGGGGTGCTACCATTAAGAAAACACTTTATTTTACGGTGCTTTTAAGTCTCAGCACAAAGTTCTATTGCATACAGCGGGTTTAATGGCTATTTTTGAAAGTACAAATACCAATTACAGCATTGAATGATTCTTTACATTACGACTATATCATAATAGGTGCTGGTGCAGCCGGTTTAATGCTAGCCCATGCTATGGGTGAAGATGCTTTTTTTAAGAAAAAAAGTATTTTGCTGCTAGACAAAGATGACAAAAAAACCAACGATCGTACTTGGTGTTTTTGGGAACGTGGAGCGGGGCAATTTGAATTTCTTGTTTCTAAAAAATGGCATCATATTTTTTTCAAAGGAAAACAATTTTCAAAACGCTATAACATCAATCCCTATTGCTATAAAATGATACGGGGTATTGATTTTTATACCGCATTATTGCAAAAAATAGCCAAATACCCCAATGTTACTTTTAAAAAAGCAGCGGTAACCAATGTGGTTGATAACGGAAAAGTAGTAACCGTAACTACCGCAACACAAACATTTGTTGCTAACAAAGTTTGCAATAGCATTTTTAGCTATAAAATGGCTACCCACCAAAAAAAATACCCTGTTTTACAGCAGCATTTTTTAGGCTGGGTGGTACAAACAGAAAAAGCTGTTTTTGATGCTGACCAAGCTACCTATATGGATTTTTCTATTCCCCAGCAGAAAAATACCCGTTTTATGTATGTACTTCCTTTTTCTGCAAAAGAAGCCCTGATAGAATATACCTTATTTTCAACAGATTTACTACCAAAAGACACCTATGAAACTGCCCTAAAAGACTACCTCACCAATGATTTAAAATGTAGTGCATATACCATAAAAGAAAAAGAAATGGGCAGCATACCCATGACCTGCTATGAGTTTAAAGAACACCACACCAAAAACCTTCGTTATATTGGTACAGCAGGGGGCTGGGCAAAACCCAGCACAGGCTATACTTTTGCCAGTACAGCACAAAAAATTCCTATTTTAATAGCGCATATAAAAAGTGGAAAGCCGCTAAAAATTTTGCGTTTTAAAAATAGGTTCTGGTACTACGATTTATTATTTTTAGATGTGCTTTATAAAGATAATGCCAGCGGATACCACATCTTTGAAACCCTTTTTAAAAATCGAAGACCGCAGCTCATCTTTAAATTTTTAGATGAAAAAACGCGCCTTTGGGAAGATATAAAATACATTGCTGGCTGCCCAAAAAAGCCTTTTATACAAGCCTTATTTCGAAGATTGTTTTTTTAAGAACGGTATAAAATAACAGGGGGCACATCCCCCTAGCCCCCTTCAAAGGGGCGACAGAGCGAAAGCTATAGGCGAGATGCAGCGATGGCAAGGGATGTCCGCAAGAGTAAGCAAATAACATGAAAAACCAAATAATAGCATACCATCCAAAACTAAAAGAGTACGCTAGGCAGCCAACCAACAATAGCACCCTGTCTAACGTAGACTTAGGGCAACGCTTAAAAGGCAAGTGTATGGGTAAAGGCGAATATTGGATTCCTGATTTTGTGTTGGTGGCTAAAAGAGAAAATGCGATAACTAAGAAAATAACATTCGAAACCATAGTAGTAGTTGCCAAGCGTACTCGAAATACAGACTTTACCCTCAACCAAAAAGAAGCAGATAAATTAACAAGATGGAAAATAAAAGCAGTAAAAGGTAAATTAATACATGGAACAGATTTAGGATTAAAACCTGATAATTGGTTAACCAAAAAAGGAAAATTTATAAAACTATTTAACGAAGGTGGTACTTTAAAAACAGCCTTAAAAACAAACTAAGCATCATGAGTATTTTAAAAAAACATCAAAAAGTATTTAGCTTACTGCAGGTAGAATTAGAACAATTTGGTTTTAATGAATTTAATTATCGACCTCATAATTATTTGTTAGATGCCAAAAAAAACATAGGAGAACTTACCTATTTATTAAGTTTTCATCTTTCCTCAAAAAGTATTTCATTAAGCTATGTTTATGGAGAAATCATGGTAAACCCAGTAAACAAAATACTAAACCAATTTATACCAGACTTATCAGATAACAATGAATTTATAACTTTAAAAAACCATAAAAACGGAGGAACACAAGACGATTTTGAAAAAATAAACCGGCATGTAAAAAACGTAGACATAGGAGTTTATATAGCTGTCATTATGGAACATATAAAAAAAATAGACTTTCCCTTTTTTGAGCAATACCCCACTTTGGAAACCATTAACCAAGAAATTATTAATAAAGTACCAGAGGATGATTATTTTGAATGGTTTCCTGGCCTTTTTTTGTATAAAGCATTAATAATTATGAAGCTTTGTGCTAATTCAAAATACGAAGATTACAAAAATAGAAAAATAGAACTATATAAAGAATATTTAGAAAAAGACATTAACAAATATAAAGATACCTATAAAAGATTTTTATCTCTTATTGATTATTTAGACAGCGGCAAATATTTAAAAATAATAGAAAGTGACACTATTGTTTAAGTTGATTTTTTATCCCCCCACTGGCGAGCAGAAAACAGATAAAATAAACGCTAGCGCAAGTGTCACAATAGTACCAGCAAGCAGTTAGAGTAAAGAGCACATCCCCCTAGCCCCCTTCAAAGGGGGAATTGTGAGTACTGGTAATTAACATTGGTACAAATAAATAAGAACTATAAACGTAATGCACTCCATTTCGTTAGCCCCTAAGGGAGCAAAAACAGAAAGCGAGTTTAGCACTAAATTACTACACCTTGCGACTCATTAAATTTTTGCCAAAAATTCTTAGCACTTCTTTCTTTTCCTCAGAAATTGATAGCCTGTTAAGTACCTCAAATGCTTTATTGGTATATTTTTCAATTTCTTGCTGCGTATTTTCACAGGCACCCGTAGTCTCAAATATGTGTTTAATAGCACTAATTTTATGGGTAGGATCTTGTGGCTGAATAGAAAAAAGGTCAAACAGCTCATTTTTCTGATCTGTAGAACCTAATTCTAATGCTTTTAAATACAAAAAGGTTTTCTTATTCTCAATAATATCACCCCCTACTTGTTTTCCAAAGGTTTTAGGATCTCCAAAAGCATCTAAATAATCATCTTGTAATTGAAAGGCTATACCCAAATTTCTTCCAAATTCATATAACACATCTTGCTCATAAACAGTAGCCCCTGCAACAATTCCTCCCATTTTTAAGGCTGCTGCAACTAAAACTGCTGTTTTAAACTCAATCATTTTTAAATACTCTGCTAAAATTACATCATCACGGGTTTCAAAATCTACATCATATTGCTGACCCTCACATACTTCAAGGGCTGTTTTACTAAAAAGCTTTGCCAAAGCTCTAAATGTTTCACCATCATAATTTTCAAACAGCTGATAAGCACTAATAAGCATCGCATCACCTGAAAGAATACCCGTATTTATATCCCATTTTTCATGCACGGTAGCCTTGCCTCTTCGCAGGGGCGCATCATCCATAATATCATCATGTACTAAAGAAAAATTATGAAAAATTTCAATTGCCAAAGCTGCATCAAAAGCTTTTTTATAATCTGATCCAAAAATATCAGTAGCCATAAGCACCAATACCGGACGCAAACGCTTGCCGCCCAAACCCAAAATATAGGTAATGGGCTCATACAAATTAACAGGCTCTTTAGTTTTAGTTGCTAACTCTAAGTACGAGATAAACTCATTGCGATAGTGCGCTATAGCATGCATAGATGTTTTTTTTCAAAAATACACCAATTCAAAACAATGACATACTGCATATGGAAATGTTAAAAAGAAAAAAACCTAGGAAACTTTTTGTGTTTTTAAAGTTTCCTGTTATATATTTGCCTCCGATGAAAGCAAAAATTTTAGAAAAGGCTACCGACATGTTCTTAAACTACGGGTTTAAGAGTGTTACAATGGATGATATTGCACATGAAATGGGCATTTCTAAAAAAACAATTTATACGCATTACGATAATAAAACTAAATTGGTAGCGGAGAGTACCATGCACCTCTTTATTATTATTACTGAAGGGATTAATGAAATTATAGCCCTTAACAAAAACCCTATTGAAGAACTCTACGAGATTAAGAAATTTGTTATGGAGCATTTAAAAGACGAAAAGTCTTCGCCCCAATACCAACTTCAAAAATACTATCCAAAAATTTACAAAGAACTAAAAGAAAAAGAATATGATATTATGCTAGACTGTGTTGTAAACAACATAAAAAGGGGACTTGAACTGGGTATTTACAGAGATAATATTAATGTCGATTTTATTTCAAGAATCTACTACTCTGGTGTATTTGCCATAAAAGACAACACCTTGTTTCCAAATACCGAATTTAAAATGACCACCCTAGAGGGTTATTTTTTAGAATACCACCTACGGGGTATTGTTACCCCAAAAGGACGACAAATATTAAATAAAATCATCAATTCAAATCAAGAATAACATGCGAAAATTTCTGCTATTGGTTTTAAGCTTGTCTGTTGCTCATATTGGGCTTTCACAAGAACAAACAACAACCAATAATTTTACCTTACAAGAAGCTATTGCCTATGCATTGGCCAATAATTATAGTGCTATTAATGCCGACCGAGACCTCATTGATGCCAAGAAACAAAAATGGGAAACCATTGCTACAGGTCTTCCTCAAATATCAGCTGGGGTAAATTATCAAAATCAACTAAAACAACCTGTACAGTTAATTCCTGCAGAAATTTTTGGTGGCGAGCCAGGTACTTTTGCCGAAGTTATTTTTGGTCAGCCCCAGTCTGCAACAGCCACAGCTACCTTACGGCAACAAATATTTGATGGCTCTTACATTGTGGGGGTACAGGCAACCAAAGCTTTTTTAGATTATAGCAAGAATAACAAAGAGAAAACGCAATTAGAAATAATAAAAGCAGTCACTGAAGCTTATGGCAATGTTTTACTTGCCCGTGAGAGCTATGCAATCTTAGAAAAAAACAAAGCGAATTTAGAAAAGAATCTATACGAAACCACAAAACTGTATGAAAATGGTTTGGGTGACGAAGAAAGTGTAGAGCAACTTCAAATTACCCTTTCGTCGGTTAATAATCAATTAAAAAATGCCGGTAGACTACAAAATATCACCTTACAAATGCTCAATTTAGTACTAGGTATCGCTATTGATGCTCCCACAACATTAAAACAAAATTTAGATGATTTAGCCCAACAGCAAATTAATTTTGGACTCTTAGAAAGCGATTTCAATATTGAAAATAATGTGGATTACAAACTAGCATCAAACCTTAATGAACAACGTTATTTTGAATTAAAACTTGCCAAAAGCAAGGCGCTACCTACCTTAAATTCATTTATTAATTATGGCACTTCGGCCTTTTCTGATAATTTTGATTTTTTTGGTAGTGACCAAAAATGGTTCAACTCATCGGTACTTGGTTTTGATTTAACTATTCCCATATTTAGCTCCGGAAGACGCAGCGCAACTACTGCACGCGCAAAAATAGCTCTAGAAAAAGCGAAAACGCAACTTAGCGAAGCAGAAGAGCAAATTAGATTGCAACTACAAAGTGCAAAAAGCAGCTATACCTTAGCTATTGATGAGTATGAAACCGCAAAAGACAACCTAAATTTAGCAGAACGTATTGCCCATAAAAACGAAGTTAAATATGCCGAAGGATTGTCTAGTAGCTTTGAACTACGCCAAGCACAATTACAGTTATACGATGCCCAACAAAATTACCTACAAAGTATGGTTGAGGTCATCAATAAAAAAACAGCCTTAGAAATTATAATTAACAATAAATCATAAAAAACGAACAGCAACCTGCCTGTCCTAAAAACAGGTTTAAATACGACTCTTATGAAAAAAATAATATACCTCTGTATCGCCACCATTGCCATTTCTTCTTGCGGAGACGGCAAAATAATGTCTGTTGACGACCTTATAGCGGAAGGAAATTTGGAAGCATTACGCACCAAAAAAAGTGAATTATCAAAAGAACAAAAAGCATTAAATGCCCAATTGCATCAGTTAGATTCTGTAATTGCAACATTTAAAGGGAATGAAAAATTACCATTGGTAACCACTATCGTTGCTAAAGCCGATACCTTTGAGCACTACCTAGAACTACAAGGCGATGTAAAAACAAAGCAAAACGTATTAATATATCCTGAAATGGCAGGTACCCTGAAAAAGGTATATGTAAAAAAGGGCGACAAGGTAAACAAAGGGCAACTTTTAGCCAGCATTGATGATGGTGGTATGACTAGCCAATTGGCACAACTAAAAACACAAGCGGCTTTAGCACAAACCACCTTTGAACGTCAACAAAAGTTATGGGAACAAAAAATAGGTTCAGAAATTCAATACCTTCAGGCAAAAAGCAACTATGAAGCTAGTGAAAGTGCTGTAAAACAAGCGCAAAGTCAATTAGGCAAAGCAACCTTACGAGCCCCTTTCTCAGGTATTATTGATGATGTTATCAAAGACCAAGGCACGGTAGTTTCTCCAGGGCCTGGGTCTGAGGTTTTCCGTATTGTTAACTTATCAAACATGTACATTGAGGTTGATGTTCCTGAGAGTTATTTAGGAAACGTAAAAAAAGGAAAAGAAGCTATCGTGTATTTCCCTATTTTGGGTGATACTATAGTTTCTAAAATTCGTCAAACCGGAAATTTTATCAATCCTGGCAACAGAGCCTTTTCTGCTGAAATTCCTGTACCCAATGGCAAAGGCAATATCAAGCCCAACCTTACAGCCAAGGTGAGTCTTAATGATTATACCAATGAAAAAGCAATTACTATTCCACAAAGCATAATTTCTGAAAATGCCGACGGAGAACAGTATGTATACATCGCTACGCCATCAGAAAAAGAAAACGAAGCTTTAATTAAACGACAAATCATTACAACAGGCAGAACCCAAGGTAGTATGGTAGAAATTCTTTCGGGTATCGCTAACGGCGACCAACTCATTAAAGAAGGGGCTAGAAGTGTAAAAGATGGTCAAAATGTGCAGATTTTAAATTCAAGCAGCAATGAGTAAGCAAAAGAAAAACGCCAATAAAGAGTTTAAAATATCCTCGTGGGCTATAGATAACCCCTCGGTTATTTATGTAATGATTGCTATTTTCCTATGGTTGGGCTTTCAATCATATCAAGCCATGCCACGCGAAGATCTTCCTGAAATCATTCAAAACAAAATTTATGTGAGTACTCCTTATCCGGGGAATACTGCTGAAGATGTGGAGCGACTCATTACTGACCCTTTAGAAGATCGCCTAAAGAATATTAGTAATGTGGTAAAAATAACCTCTACATCACAAGAAGACTACGCTATCATCACCATAGAATTTGATGAAGATTTAACGGTAGACCAAGCCAAACAAAAGGTAAAAGACGAGGTAGATAGCGAAAAAGCTAGTGAAGACTGGCCTACCTTTAATAATGCCAAATTAGAACCAAAAGTTTTCGATTTAAACCTTTCAGAATCTTTTCCCATCATGAATGTGAATTTTACAGGAGACTACCCTGTAGAAAAACTGAAGGAATTTGCAGAATACCTGCAAGATGAAATTGAAGACCTACAAGAAATAAAAGAAGTAGGTATTAGAGGGGCGCAAGATAAAGAAGTAGAAGTTGCTGTTGACGTGTACAAAATGATGGCGGCAAAAGTTAGTTTTCAAGATGTTATTGGCGCTATCGCTAATGGCAATATAACCATGTCTGCCGGAAATCTTAAAGCGGGCGATCAGCGCAGAACAATACGTATTTTAGGAGAGGTTAAAAACCCTAAAGAATTAGAAAATTTTGTTGTAAAAGCAGACAATGGGGCGATATACCTTAAAGATATTGCCAAAATTTCTTTTAATGAAAAAGAGAAAACAACCTTTGCACGTGAATACGGCAAAAGTGTTGTAATGCTCGATATTAAAAAACGATCGGGTAGTAATAAGATTGAGGCGACTACCAAAATTCGCGAGCTTGTAAAAGAAGCCGAAACTAATTATTTCCCCAAAGATTTAAATATAACCATTGCCAACGATTCATCGGGCAGAACCTTAAATCAAGTAGACGATTTAGTAAATAATATCATCTTTGGTATTATACTAGTAGTCGCGGTACTAATGTTCTTCTTAGGCTTTAGAAACGCCCTGTTTGTAGGTTTTGCCATACCCATGTCTATGTTTATGTCATTCATGGTACTGTCACTCTTAGGCTACACCCTAAACACCATGATTCTTTTTGGAATGATCATGGGGCTTGGTATGCTAGTAGATAACGGTATTGTAGTGGTTGAAAATGTGTATCGCTTAATGAGCGAAGGCATGTCTAGAACCGAGGCTGCAAAAAAAGGAATTGGCGAAATAGCCATACCAATTATCATTTCTACCTTAACTACGGTAGCGGCTTTTGTACCGCTAGCCTTTTGGCCCGGTATTTTTGGGCAATTTATGAAGTATTTCCCTATCACCTTATCAGTGGTATTGGGGTCGTCACTTTTTGTAGCCATTTTTATGAACTCTATGCTGGTCTCACAGTTTATGAGTATTGATGAAAAAGAACTTACCAAAAAACAACTATTACGTATTACGGCTGTTTTGGGTAGTTTTGGGGTATTCATACTTTTCTTTGGAGGCGCTATGAGAGGTTTGGGTACGGTTATGATTGTAACCGCAATTTTCTTTTGGATCTACAAATATGCCATTAAAAAATGGGCCACAAACTTTCAGAATAAGGCAATGGTTCGTTTTGAAAATTGGTATGAAAGACGCATCAAGCATGCGTTAAAAGGCAATAATGTATATTGGTACTTTGGCACCACTTTTCTTTTATTAATTGCTGTTTTTATGCTTTTTGGCATGTCTTTAGACAGCGGCAGAACCAAAGTAGAGTTCTTTCCAGATAATAAACCTAATGAAATATACGCGTATATTGAATACCCACAGGGTACGTCTATAGAAAAAACCAATGCCCTTACTAAGGAAATAGAAAAGCGTGTTTATGCGGTTGCCAACAGCCCCAAGTATACCGATGGTGATCACAACTATTTGGTAGAGTCGGCTGTATCGCAGGTTGGCGAAGGCGCTGGCAATCCACAAACAGATGGTGGTTCATCGGCAGAAATGCCACATCGTGGTAAGGTGACGGTTTCTATGAAAGAATATAAATATCGTAATGGAAGAGATACCGAAGAGCTTCGTGGTGAAATTCAAGAAGCTTTAACGGGTATTTATCCTGGTGTAGGTATTTCTGTTGAAAAAGAAGCCAATGGCCCGCCAGCAGGATACCCTATAAATATAGAATTGCAAGGTAAAGATTATACCGAGCTTATTAGTACTGCTGAAGATATTAGAAACTTTATCAATACTAAAAATATTGCAGGTATTGAAGAGCTTAAAATTGATGTCAACAAAGGCAAGCCAGCCATGCAAGTTGTGGTAGACCGTAAAAAAGCAGGTGAATTAGGCGTTTCTGTGGGGCAAGTTGGGCAGCAATTAAGACGTTCTTTATTTGGTGAAAAAGCAGGTATCTATAAGGTAGATGGTGAAGATTACGACATTAACGTTCGATTTGATGAAGACATTCGATATAACAAAAGTGCCCTCTTCAATCAAAATATTATTTTTAGAGATCAGTCCACAGGAAAAATAAAAGAAATACCTGTTTCTGCAGTTGCCAAAAAACGAAATTCCTCTGGTTTTAGTGCAATAAAGCACAAAGATAAAAAGAGAGTGGTAACGATATATTCGCAACTAAAACCCGGGTTTAGTGATGCGGGCGCTATTGTAGCCGAAATTCAAAAAGAAATGGAAGACTATAAAGGGCTTCCAAAAGATGTAAAGCTAGATTTTACAGGTCAAATTGAAGAGCAAAATAAGCAAATGTTATTTCTTGTAAGCGCCTTCTTTGTTGGTTTAGCCTTAATTATGCTTATTCTTATTTTTCAATTTGGGGGCATCTCAAAACCAATGATTATCATGATCGCTATTTTCTTGAGCTTTATTGGTGTTTTTGGTGGCTTAATGATTACAGGATGGTCATTTGTGATAATGATGACGATGATGGGTATTATTTCACTCGCAGGTATCGTTGTAAACAACGGGGTAGTTTTATTAGACTATACGCAAATTCTCATCGATCGTAAAAAGGTAAAATTAGACTTAGAAGACAAAGACTTGCTTACAATGAATCAGGTTACCAAAATTATCGTGGCAAGTGGTAAAGCCAGATTGCGACCCGTAATTCTTACCGCCATTACCACCGTACTGGGTTTAATTCCCCTAGCCATCGGATTAAACATTGATTTCTTTTCGTTATTTACCGAGTTTAACCCCAAAATTTATATGGGTGGTGATAATGTAATTTTCTGGGGGCCCCTAGCATGGACGGTAATCTTTGGTTTAATAGTTGCCACTTTCTTAACCTTAATAATCGTTCCGGTATTATTCAACATTATTTACCGCATAAAAACAGCGGTTAGAGGTCTTAAAAAAGCGAATACTAGTGAAACTGAAAATACACCACTAGAAAATATCACATTAGACACTTTGCCAAATACGCAGCGATGAGAGTGAGGTAGAATTATGAAAAGAACATGATCAAAAAAAGACCTGATAATTACAATTTATCGGGTCTTTTTTTTGCTAAATCTCCTTATTTTATAAACTTTTAGCATACAATCTCAGCTAAGATTACAAGGCATTTCAAAAGGTTTTGTTGGTGATTGAATACCTGTATCGGGCTATCCTAATTGCATTTGCAAATTAAAGCGCAATACCCGATTGTATTTTTTAGATGATACCATGATAACTTCTTACCTTTGCAGCTTTAAATTTTAACACACATGTACAGAAGTCATACCTGCGGAGAATTACGCGAATCGCATATCAACCAAAAAATAAGCCTTTCGGGGTGGGTACATAAAACCAGAGACAAAGGTTTTGTTGTTTGGGTAGATCTGCGTGACCGTTATGGCATTACGCAACTTGTTTTTGATGAAGACAGAACTTCGTCTAAACTATTAGAACAAGCCCGAAGTTTGGGTCGAGAGTTTGTAGTACAAGTTCGTGGAGAGGTTATTGAAAGGGCGTCTAAAAACCCCAATATTCCAACAGGTAGTATTGAGGTATTGGTTGAAGATCTTGTGGTTTTAAACACCTCAAAAACCCCTCCTTTTACCATTGAAAATGAAACCGATGGCGGCGAAGATATTCGCATGAAATATCGGTATTTAGATATTAGAAGAAACCCCGTAAAAGACAGTCTTATTTTTAGAAGCAAGGTGTCTATGGAGGTAAGAAAATACTTGTCTGACCAAGGTTTTATAGAAGTGGAAACGCCTTATTTAATAAAATCTACACCAGAAGGTGCTCGCGATTTTGTAGTGCCTAGCCGTATGAATGAAGGTCAATTTTACGCCCTTCCGCAATCGCCACAAACCTTTAAACAATTATTAATGGTTGGTGGATTAGACAAATATTTTCAAATTGTAAAGTGTTTTAGAGATGAAGATTTACGTGCAGACCGGCAGCCAGAATTTACGCAAATAGATTGCGAGATGGCTTTTGTAGAGCAAGAAGATATTTTAGCCGCTTTTGAAGGTTTAACCAAGCACCTTCTTAAAGAAATTAAGCAGATAGAAATTACTAGTTTTCCTCGGATAACCTATGACGACGCCATGAAAAAGTATGGCAACGACAAACCCGATATTCGGTTCGGAATGGAGTTTGGCGAATTAAACACGGTAGCGCAGCACAAAAATTTTAATGTTTTTAACCAGGCAGAATTAGTTGTTGGAATTGCCGTACCGGGTGCAAATAGTTACACTAGAAAAGAAATAGATGCGCTTACCAATTGGGTAAAAAGACCCCAAGTAGGTGCCCTAGGCATGGTGTATTGTCGCTGCAATGACGATGGCAGCTACAAATCATCGGTAGACAAATTTTACTCCCAAGAAGATTTAGCGCAATGGGCAGCAGTTACTGGCGCAAAACCTGGTGATTTAATTTGTGTGCTTTCTGGTGACACCAACAAAGTTCGTGCACAATTGAGTGCCTTACGTATGGAGTTAGCAGATCGTTTGGGACTAAGAAATCCGGAAGAATTTTCACCTTTATGGGTTGTAGATTTTCCGTTATTAGAACTAGATGAAGAAACAGGGCACTACCATGCCATGCACCACCCTTTCACCTCTCCAAAACCCGGGCAGCTAGCATTACTTGATACCGACCCTGGTGCCGTTAGAGCAAACGCCTATGATTTGGTGCTTAACGGCAACGAAATTGGTGGTGGCTCTATTCGTATTCACGATGCAGCAACGCAAAGCACCATGTTTAAACATTTAGGCTTTACCCCTGAAGAGGCTAAAGCACAATTTGGTTTCTTAATGGACGCTTTTCAATATGGCGCACCGCCACATGGTGGTATTGCCTTTGGCCTAGACCGTTTGGTTGCTATTTTAGGAGGGCAAGAAACCATTCGCGATTTTATCGCTTTTCCAAAAAACAACAGTGGTCGTGATGTGATGATTGATGCCCCAGCACCCATAGACGAAGCGCAGTTGAAGGAATTAAATTTAAAATTAAATCTGTAAAAACAGTTTTAAATAAAAAACAAAATACCCCCACCGTTTTAAAAGTTACACATTTTAAAACGGTGGGTATATTTTTAATGTGCTAGTGGTTTATGCGCCTCTATTCTGTAAAAAGCACCTTGCCTTTAAAGGAGCTATAAATAAAGCTCGTGCATAGCATAAAGATTTTAACTACTTTTAGTGCTGCAAATAATTTTAATGGCAACCCCAGCGCACAGAGCCTTTAGAAAAATTCTTAAATGGCGGTATAAAAATATCTCCAATAAAACCTTTACCCATATTTTAGCGGTAGCCGTGGGTCTGTTAGCTGGTTTGGCATCGGTAACCCTTAAAAACCTTACGTATTTTATAGAATCGGCTTTAGAGGAAGGTATTGTTTTCTCTAGCAACCAATTGCATTTTATTTTACCTATTATTGGACTTGCCTTAGTATTTGTATATGTAAAATTGGTGCATAAAAAGCGCTTAGAACATGCTATTTCGTCTATTTTATTTGCGTTGAGTAAAAAGAAAGGCGTCATTAATTATAAAAAAATATACACGCCGCTTATTACGGCACCACTAACGGTAGGCTTTGGAGGCTCGGTTGGTTTGCTGGGCCCTGCAGTAGCATCAGGTTCTGCAATTAGCTCCAATTTAGGTAAAATACTACTCCTAAATACAAAAACACGGTCGCTACTCATTGCTTGTGCCTCAGCTGGTGCGGTAGCTTCAATTTTTCAATCGCCAATTGCTGCCATCATTTTTGCCGTAGAAATTTTCAGTATCGATTTCACCATGCTATCGATGCTTCCACTCTTATTGGCGTCTATTTCAGGAGTACTCACATCTTATTTTTTTCTTGGAAACGAGGTGCTTTTTAATTTTTCACTTTCCGATAATTTTGAAATTAAAGATACCTTATTTTATGTGCTTTTAGGCGTAGGTACGGCATTTGCCTCTATCTATTTTACCAAAATGTATTTTGGCATTCTACAGTTGTTTAAACCTTTGAAAAGTCCGAAATATCGTTTGCTCGTTGGGGGGCTTGCTATTGGTATTATGCTGTATTTTATTCCTCCCTTATATGGTGAAGGTTTTGGTTTTATTAATAGCCTTTTAGAAGGCGATCACCTTTCTGCATTAGGTGCAACCCCTTTTGATGACTATTTAAGTAATATATGGGTTGTAATTGCACTCTTATTTGGACTTACAGTTTTTAAAGCCATTGCCATGACCACTACTTTTGCAGCCGGGGGTGCAGGAGGTATTTTTATTCCTACCATGGTTATGGGTAGCGCTTTAGGTAACGTTTTTGCCAAAGTGGTTAATAACCTAGGCTTAGATTTTGCTGTTTCAGAGAGTAATTTCACTCTCATCGGTATGGCTGGCCTCATTGCAGGGGTACTACATGCCCCATTAACCGCTATTTTCTTAATTGCGGAAATCACAGGAGGTTATGAGCTTTTTGTACCCTTAATGATTACTGCATCAATATCTTACCTAATTACAAAAAACACCCTAGATTATACTATTTATACTCGAGAGCTGGCTAAACAGGGCGCACTACTCACCCATAATAAAGACGAAAATGTACTTACCGTAATGCATATCGATGATGTTATTGAACGAAAATTTAAAACGGTAACACCAGATATGCTCTTAGGTGATATGCTACATGAAGCTGTTTCAAAATCAGCTCGTAATATATTTCCAGTAATTGATGAGAGCAATGCCTTTTTGGGTATTGTTTTACTAGATGATATTAGAGAGTTTATGTTTGAAACTTCTTTATACAATTCAATAACAGTAGCTACATTTATGAGAGCTGCCCCTGAGCATATCTTTTATGAAAAAGACAATATGCAACAAGTAATGAAAAAATTTCAGGATAGCGGCGCTTGGAATTTACCGGTGATTAAAAATGGCAAATACTATGGTTTTGTATCAAAATCAAAATTACTAACCGGCTATAGAAAAGAATTAATTAATTTTACACAATAGCAACAACCAGTCATTAATGATACATTCCTACAAATAAAATGAGATATCTTGTACTTCTTATTGTCATAATTTCGTTTAGCGCTATTATTTACGGTTATAACTTAGATGCTTCACAAGAAGCACTTTCGCATAAATATATAGGTGCTGGCACCGCAGGTTTATTTCTGCTGGCAATGCCCCTTTTTTTATATAAAGAAAGTAAAGGAAAAGACTTTAAAGATTATATGCTTACCGATGAAAATGTACGAAAGATGCAAGGTAAATCTCCAAAAGAAGATAAACCCTCTAATTAAGGTTTCTTCGCTGAATAAAAAATTTCTTTAATAAATTTGAGGCTTCTTTTTCTAATATTCCTCCTTTTATTTTTGTTTTTGGATGTAAAGTAGTACCCAAAACACCACAACCTCGCTGCGGATCTTTTGCAGCATAAACAATTTTAGAAATTTGACTCCAATACAAAGCACCTGCACACATTTGGCAAGGCTCTAAGGTGACGTATAGCGTACAATCTTTCAAAAATTTACCGCCTAAAAAATTGGCAGCTGCCGTAATTGCCTGCATTTCTGCATGTGCGGTTACATCAGTAAGCTGTTCGGTTAAATTATGTGCTCTTGCAATGATACGATCTTGAACTACTATTACAGCGCCTATTGGCACCTCCCCTTTTTTAAAAGCATCTTCTGCTTCTTGCAAGGCTTTTTTCATAAAATAGCTGTCATCTAAAGGTAAAATCATACCGCTAATGTAAAACTAAGTTCTTTATAAAAAAGAATAATTAGCTAGACTTAAGACTTATTAGCATAACTAACATTCTTGTAAAGCGGAATTTTTAAACCCATATAAAAATCAGCACTTTTACTATTATCAGACAATAGGTTTGTAAGTATAGAACCTGAACCAACTGTTAAAGGGCCTAAACGGAAACCAAGACCCCATGTGGGTGACCCGTATTGACGTAATCCAACAGGTGAATACACACTCAGCCATTTCGACTCCCATCTTGGTACTAAAGTTGCTGTATTAATAACAGTATTCGCAATACTTTTATTTAGGCTAGCTTTACGCATAGAAAGTGTGGTGTGTAAACCTAAATACCATTTGTTACCAATATAATAGTCTCCTAGAATTTGAAGCGCAGAAGGCAATAATACTTTTTGACTCTCAGTAACCCTTGTTCCACTATAATTATCCTCTAAAATTTGATCAATGGTTTTAGTCTGAAAATCAATTGCAGAAACCGAACCATTAGCATCATATACTGTATTTTCTGCATTTTTATAATTTATACTGCCTATATCGGTTAGCGAAAGTGCTAGCTTAAACTTGTATTCTTGCGCACGTTTGCCTTGAACTTTGTCGTCCATTATCCGCTTTCTATACTCATAAACCAAACCAATATCAAAACCAACACCACCCTGATTATTAGCAAAATTGAGATCTTGGCTTTCAAAATTTGAGGTGTTTCCGTAAGAAAGCGTTCCTTGAGTATTTAGCATATTTAGGGTGCCATTAAATTCACCTGATAACTCTTGTGATGAAATATAAGCAGCTCCGTAACCCGCTAAGTATTTAAGGGTAATACCTCCCTTTAAAAACTGTTCTTTAGTATTTACAATTTCTCTTCCGTAGGTTAATCCTATTTCAGAAAAATAATGCGCTGTAAGATTCAAATTATCTGCGCTAAACTGAAAATCATTTCCAATATCAAAGCCATCTTCAATACGCTCATAAAGAGCACCAGGAATATCATTTAAATTAAAAAAGCCTCTTAATCTTGTGGTAAAAGCGACACTTTGTTTTTCACCTAAATTGAACATGACAGAAGGACCTAAAATATCTACATTACCAAAAAAGTGATTTTTATCCAATGGTGTACGCTCTGAATTTTGACTAAAATTTGAACCACTATCTAAGGCGTCGACAAGTGAAATACCTATATAATCGTTACCTACAAAAGTACTAACAGAGGCAATATTAATATCACTCGCAAAAGGCGAATTAAAAACATTTGCCGGATTTAAAAGTACGCCGTGCACGCCCGAATAGTTATCTACAGACTGACCAATATAACTTTGAGCCATCATACCCAAATGAAAAAATGATAGTAGAACCATTATGCCTACCCTATAACACCCCTTATTGCCTTTTAAATCTCTTCTCATAAGATGAATTTTAATATTCAACTTCAACAAGCTGAACTTACGTTAATTATGATATTACCCTACAACGACTGAAGTTTTAAAAAATTATATGAAAATAGTAGCAAACTATAATTGTTTTCATCTCTAAAACAATTTACAATACCTTTTTACCATTAAATTTTAAACGATACCGCAAATAATTGTTAAAGATGTGGTACAATTAACTTTGAATAAAACCAAAAATTGTAGTTTTATCTTTAATTCTGCCTAAGTGAAAAAAAGCATCCTCGATAGCATATTAAAACCTAGCGATCTGCGCAAGATTAAGATTGATGACCTGCCACAGCTCGCCCAAGAACTACGAAAATTTATTATTGAAATTGTAGCCAGTAAAGAAGGTCATTTAGGTGCGAGTCTTGGAGTAGTAGAACTTACGATAGCGCTACACTATGTTTTTAATACCCCAAAAGATCTACTTATTTGGGATGTAGGCCATCAAGCCTATGGCCATAAAATTTTAACTGGACGAAAAAATATTTTTAGCACCAACAGACAGTTAGGAGGCATAAGTGGTTTTCCAAATAAAAAAGAGAGTGCTTATGATGCCTTTGGTACAGGGCATAGCTCTACATCTATTTCTGCCATTTTAGGCATGGCTATAGCATCAAGCCTAAAAAAAGAATTTAACAAACAACATATTGCTGTTATTGGAGATGCATCAATTGCGAGCGGAATGGCTTTTGAAGGCCTCAACCATATGGGGGTAACAAAAGCTAATGTTTTAATTGTGCTTAATGATAATGCTATTGGTATTGACCCAAGTGTTGGTGCGCTAAAAAAATACCTCACGAACGTTAAAACGGGTACTGCAAAAGATGAAAATATTTTTGAATGTTTAAACTTTGATTATTCTGGCCCTATTGATGGGCATGACTTTCATAAATTAATAGCAGAACTAGAACGTTTAAAAACCGTTTCTGGCCCCAAATTATTACATGTAATCACTACAAAAGGAAAAGGATTAAAGCAGGCCGAAGAGCAGCAAGTAACCTACCACGCACCTGGAAAATTTAATAGCGCTACGGGCGACTTACTTCCAAAAGTAAACACTAATAAAACATCAAAATACCAAGATGTTTTCGGACATACTTTAGTTGAACTTGCCACCAAAAATTTAAATATTGTTGGTATTACCCCCGCAATGCCTACCGGCAGTTCTCTAAAATTTATGATGGAAAAAATTCCAGATCGTGCTTTTGATGTGGGTATTGCAGAACAACATGCTGTTACTATGGCCGCAGGTATGGCTTGCGAAGGCCTTGTGCCGTACTGTGCCATTTACTCCACTTTTCTACAAAGAGCTTATGACCAAATAATACACGATGTAGCTTTGCAAAATTTACCTGTTATTTTTTGCTTAGATCGTGCAGGTTTGGTGGGCGCAGATGGTGCTACACATCACGGTGTATACGATATTGCGTATTTGCGTTGCATACCTAACTTAATTATTTTTGCCCCTCTTAATGAAATTGAATTGCGAAATATGATGTATACGGCGCAGCTTGGTTTAAAACAGCCTATTGCTATTAGATATCCGAGAGGAAAAGGAGCTTTACTACACTGGAAACAACCTTTTAAAGAAATAAAAATAGGTACTTCAACCGTATTAAAAACAGGTATAAAAATTGCAATTTTAACAATAGGCCCAATAGGTAATATGATTACTGAAATTATAGATGAAATGGGCAATCCTATAGAGATAGGGCATTATAATATGCGCTTTATTAAACCACTAGATCATAATCGATTAGTACATATTTTTGAGACGTATAGCCATATAATTACGCTAGAAAATGCAGCTAAAATAGGAGGTTTTGGTAGTGCTGTGTTAGAATTTGCCAATACTCATAAATACTTAAAACCTATTAAAATTTTCGGAATAGACGACAATTTTATTAGCCATGGTACTACAGATGAGTTGCATGAAATCGCAAGGATAGATAAAAAAACAATAAAGAATCATATAAATTATTTGATGAATGTTTAATAATAAATTCACAAACTATATTCTTCTAGCTGTTATCTTAATTATTACGAGTACCAGCAATACCTTAGCCCAAGATACTATTACTACAAATACACAGGTAGATTCAACTAAAATTGATACTATCGTTATCCGAAGAAAACACTATAAGATAAAACATATACCAAGGGGCGTTGAACTGGTAAGTCCGAAAATTTCATTTAAAAACACTAAACCACTAAGCAAACGTTTTAAGCGTTTTCGCCCACCCTCTTTTTGGGAGGAAATAAATAAGTTAAGTTTATCTATTAGTGAAGTTGCTTTTTTTAATTGGAAAGCAGGTGGCAATAACTCGGTATCAGTAATTGCTAACGGAAGGTTTGAACGGAATTATAAATTTAGATACATCAACTGGAAGAATATTTTAAATCTCAGATTTGGATCAAACGCCCAAGAAGGGCAAAAACCTAGAAAAACAGATGATGCCATTCGGTTTAGTTCAGCTTTTAGTTATCGTAGAGATACTATTAGTAATTGGTACTATTCGGCAAAGGCAAATTTTAATACCCAATTCTCAAATGGGTTTAAATACCCCGATAGAGATACACCTATTTCTAGATTTATGGCGCCAGGTTATTTTTTCTTTGGTGCAGGTACATCCTATATTCCTGAAAATAAAAAATTTATATTGTACATGTCACCAATCACCCTAAAATCAACCTTTGTCCTAGATCAAAATTTGGCAGACAAAGGAGCATACGGGGTTCAAAAAGCGATTTTAGATGCCAATGGAAATGTAATTTCCCCAGGCAAAACAAAATTAGTTGAACTAGGTCTACTTATAAATCATAGCTGGGAAAAAGAGATTTATAAAAATGTAGAAATGGATCATCGTATCAGTCTTTATACAGATTACCTAAATAGTTTTGGAAATATTGATATTGATTGGGAATTAAAATTTAAGCTAATTGTAAACAAATATATAAGCGCAAATATCGGAACACACGTAATCTATGATGACGATATTTTATTTGATCCTATAAAAAATGAAAATGGTATTGTTATAGACGAAGGGGTACAACGAATACAATTTAAACAAATTATAGGAGTCGGCGTAGAATATAATTTTTAGCCTCTATGATACAGTTAAATACAATTAAGACTAAAGCTGTTTACCCATAATTTTGTTATGAATGTGTACCGCAGCACTATCGGAAAGACTAGCAACATAGCAACAGGTATTTAACAAAATTTGATAGGTAGATTGATCGGTTTTTCGATAAAATTCTGGTAGTGTTTTAAGCATTAAAGCATCATAATTAGAGGAACATCCTTCTTTAGTACGTACTAATGCCCTTGTATACACCTCTAAAATATCTGAGATAATTTTATAGCCTGCTATCTCTTTTTCAATAACTTCTTGCGATTCATATACCTGCGCAACACTTACATCAATAATGTCAGATATCTGCGCTTTATAGCCACTTTTGTCTAGTAAAGCGACATCAAAGCTGCCGTCAAGTATAGCCTCTTCATTGGCTATAAAAATAGAAATAGCATCTCTTATTAAGGTATTTATTGCCAAAGCACGTAAATAGCTAAGTCGGTCTTGCTTATATTTTAATGCATTGTACTTAGCGGTATTTATTGAATCTTTTACCAGTTTTATCAAATACTCTAATGCGTAATCTTCAGAAATTAGTCCTAAATTAATGCCATCTTCAAAATCTATAATAGTATAGCAAATATCATCGGCTGCTTCTACTAAAAATGTTAAAGGATGTCTTGCAAAACTAATAGCATCGGTACTTCGGGTTTGCACTAAACCTAACTCATTAGCCACTTCTTGAAAGCTCTCTTTTTCGGACTGAAAAAAACCAAACTTCTTATCGGCTATATGCTTTGTAGCTTTTTTAGGTAATGATTCTTTAGGATATTTCATAAAAGCACCTAAAGTAGCATAGCTTAGTCGTAAGCCCCCATCAACGCCTTCACGTGTTTCTGTCAACAATTTATACCCATTAGCGTTTCCTTCAAAATCAATAATATCTTGAAATTCTTTTTCTGAAAGTTGGGCTTTAAACTGCTGTCCGTTTCCATTTTTAAAATACTCTCCAATGGCCTTTTCACCACTATGGCCAAAGGGTGGGTTACCAATATCATGAGCCAATGCCGCTGCGGCAACTATAGCTCCAAAATCATTAAACTGGTAGCCATGGGTTTCTTTTAAATGTGGATGTTTCTCTAATAACTTTTTTCCAGCAATTCTACCTAAACTTCTACCTACTACTGACACTTCTAAACTGTGTGTTAATCTTGTATGAACAAAATCTGTTTTTGAGAGTGGTATTACTTGAGTTTTATCTTGTAAACTACGAAAAGCTGCCGAAAAAATAATTCGATCATAGTCCACTTCAAAACCCAAGCGGGTCTCATCTTGCTCTTTACGTAATCTTTTTGTGGTATCGCCGAAGCGCTTTAACGACAGAAGCTGTTCCCAATTCATTTGCTAATTAATGTTTTAAGCTTTGCATTACCTAGTTGGCTCTTAAGGTCTTATGAAAAACCTAAAAGAATAACCTATTAGTAGTTTTACTATGGTTTGCAAGATACAGCTTTTACTATGTTTGCGCGAATATTGATAGATTCTAATCGGTACTTAACCTTCTCTTAATATAGTAACATTTAGGTAACCGTTTTGCAATATCCATTTAACATACCGATAACTCGACTTTTACAAGTAGGCAGTTCTTTTGCACCGGTATTTAAAACAAACACAAACATAGTAATGAAAACAATTTTAACCACGTTACTTTTAGTAGCAACGGCACAAATTTTTGCCCAAAATACAGGTAGTATTGGCGGTACTCTTACCGACAAAGAATTAAATAATGAGCCTCTTGCTTTTGCAAATATTTTAATTGAAGGCACCACAAAAGGCACCACTTCAGATTTTGATGGTTTATATGAAATAACCAACCTAGAACCGGGTATTTATACGGTTATATTTAGCTTTTTAGGCTATGAAACTGTTAGCATGCCAAATGTAAAGGTGGAAGCAGGAAAAATAAGCACTATAAATTTAGCAATGTCTGCAAATGCAGGAGTTGAATTAGATGCCGTAACGGTTACAACAGTAGCACGAAAAGATTCTGAAACAGCACTTTTATTAGATCAAAAGAAGGCATCGGTAGTAAAAGAAAGTATTGGTTCAATTCAACTAGGTAAAATTGGCGTTTCTGATGTTGCTACAGCTACAACAAAAATATCAGGTGTTTCAAGTAGTGAAGGATCGGGCGATGTTTTTGTAAGAGGACTGGGTGATCGGTATTTAACTACAACACTTAACGGCTTATCCGTTCCATCAGACGACGTAGAAAAGAAAAATATTGATTTAGGCCTATTTCCAACCCGAGTAATACAAAACGTAAGTATTAGCAAAACCTATGCTGCACAATCTTCTGCAGATCAGGCTTCTGGCAACATAGATATTAGCTCTAGAGAGTTATCTGGGTCAAGTGAGTTTAGTTTAGGTGTGCAATCTGGCATCAATACTAACGTAGCTGCTAGTGGCGTATTTGATAATTTTAAAGCGACAGTAAATAGCAGAAATACTGATTTTGGTTTTTATAGTCAAAGTCTTTCAACAGAAGAATTAATATCAAGACAAGGGTGGAACCCCATAAAGCATGAAACGCCTATTGATTATGCGATGAACTTTGTGGCTGGAAAAAAATTCAATAATAAAATTTCGTTATTACTCACAGGCTCACACAAATCATCTCATGAATATGGTCAAGGTCTTTTCAGACAATATCGATCTAATTTTATTGATGATACGATTACCGATGCAACAAATTTTAAAAGAAAAACGATTACCTCTGCTTTATTGGATATTGCTTTTTTCGTTAACGAAAAAAACAAATTAAAATCGAGTACATTTTTTGTAAACAAAATTTCTGATCAAGTATATGAAGGTGGGCGAAATGGAGAAGGAACTATTTTTGAAGAAACAGATCCGTCAGAAGGCTTATTTCAGTTTGTTCGGGATCAAAACACCAAACAAACACGCCTACTGGTAACGCAATTACTAGGAACACATACTCTAAGCGATAACAATAAATTAAGCTGGGCAGCAGGTTACAACCTTGTTAACGCCGATGAACCTAACAGAATTAGGAATGAAGTAAACTTTGATCCTGATGGATCGCTGGTACAACTTGGTAGAACAGGTGGTTTTCAGCAAAGAAAATCGAAACAAGAAATAGAAGATGTAGCCATAAATGGTTACGTAAAAGATCTTCTTACCATTTTTGATAACGACGACCAATCTTTTAAGATTGAATTAGGTTTAAATGTTCGCAACAAAGAGCGAGATTTTAGATCTCAATTTATTGGTGTAGAAGAAAGACTTACTGGTATCATAAGCCCTACAAGTATAGACAATATCGGAGGCATTTTTCAGCCCGGTAATTTTTCTAATCGCCTGTTAAAATTGAACGTTTTACAACCAGATGTATACAACGGAACCTTAAACTCTCAGGCGGCGTTTGCAGATTTTAAATTTAACCTAAACAAGTGGAGCTTTAATGCTGGTCTACGTTATCAAAAAGATGAAATAAAAGTAGGTTTCGACGTCGGCAACTTCCCTGGTCGTGTTGGCGAAATAATTAAAGATTACAGCAGCCTTTACCCAACGGTTAATATTAAGTATGACCTAAATGAAAAGAATACGCTAAGAATGGCGGTGAGTCAAACCATAACACTTCCCGAATTTAAAGAAATTGCTCCTTTTGAATATGTTTCGCAAACTGGACAAGTAGTTAGAGGTAATCCAGATCTTGAAGCTTCAACTAATCTTAATTACGATTTAAAATGGGAATACTACCCATCGAATGGACAGTTAATATCACTGGCTTCTTTTTATAAAAATATTTCAGACCCCATAAACACCGTACAGGATAGAGGTTCTGCAGGGGTATTCTCTTATTTTAATTCTGGAGAAAAAGCAGAAGTATTTGGTCTTGAAGCCGAAACTAAAATTAACTTAATAAAACCGATTGAAAACGAAGATGATGGCACCCAATCGGGATACAATTTAAACTTAAACTTAAATGCTACGCGCATGTGGCACAGGCAAGACTTAAAAGAAGTTTACAACGAACAAGGCGACTTTGTTAGAACCTTTAGATACAAAGGTTTAACAAAAACTGATTTACAAGGTGCTGCCGATTGGATATTTAATAGCAGTTTAAACTTTTCTACCGTAGGCGAAAATGCAATAAGTGCCTCTTTAACCGCAAACTACGCATCTGATAAGATTCTTGCATTAGGAGCACCAGAAATACAAAGTGAAAGCGAAACTTTTTATAACGACGCAATTATAGAAAAAGGATTTGTTGCTTTAGATGCTGTAGTTAGCAAAGAGTTTGGCAAACATTTTAGAGTACGACTTATTGGTAGAAATCTTTTAAATCCGACTATAAAAAGAACACAATTAGTAAAGCCAAGTACCACAAATATAGAAACCGAACAAACCGTTAGGTCTTACACCATAGGCACCAATCTTAGCTTAGGTATTAATTACAAATTTTAATAATCTCAAATATAAATTTAATCAGAAACTATTAAAACTATTAACTATGAAACTTAAATCAATTAATCTATTTTCAATGTTAGCGTTGGGTTTAACACTATCAATAATTAGCTGTAGTAGTGATGACAATGCTACAGATCCGGGTACCTCAGGAGCAGCACCCACATGTTCTGACAATATTCAAAATGGCGATGAAACCGGTGTAGATTGCGGCGGAAGTTGTACTGCCTGTTCAGATGATAACTCATCTACAACTAATCTTGAAGGCAATATAACTGAAGATCGTACCTTAAATGCCTCAGAAACGTATACCTTAAAAGGCACCTTAAATATAAATTCAGGTGCAACTTTAACCATTCCAGCAGGAACAACTATTGTTTCCGAAACTGGTACCGAAAATTATATTGCAGTACAGCAAGGAGGAAAAATAGATATTCAAGGTACAGCAACTGCACCCGTAGTTATGACCTCTGAAGACGAAACTCCTGGTGATTGGGGCGGATTAGTAATTGCAGGTAAAGCTACAACGACTGAAGGTATTAATGCAACTGCAGAAGTTGGAGGAATAATTTACGGCGGTACAGATAACGCTGATGACTCTGGTTCTATAAACTACTTAATCATTAACTATGCAGGAGCTCAAATCAACTCTGAGTCTCAATATAATGGTCTTACACTTTACGCTGTTGGTTCTGAAACAAGTATCGAAAACGTTGCCATTTTAAACGGTACAGATGATGGAGTTGAATTCTTTGGCGGTACGGTAAGCGCTAGTAACTTCTATTTAGAAAATAATGAAGATGATGCTATCGATTGGACTGAGGGCTGGAACGGTACCTTAACCAATGCGTACATATCGCATACTAGAGCAGGTTTCTCTACCGCAGTTGAAGCAGACGGGGTAAATAATAACCCTAGCCTAGTTAACCTAACTGCTGTATCAACCCAAGAAGGAACAGCTTTACAGTTTAAAGCAGAATCAGGTGCTACTATCACTAATCTTTACTTAAGTGGTTATGAAACTTTAGTTGACATGAAAGATGACGGTCCTTTAGCAAATATACAAATTGACGGGGCTACCGCTACCGTTGAAGGCCCTTATGATGAAGGAACACAAGTAGACGTTACTATGTTTGATTGGGCTAGAAACTAGTTCTAATTAAATACCACTGAAAGCCCTGATTAAATTCGGGGCTTTCTATTTTTATAAAACAACTTAACCTTTAACTTACTAATAATTGATTTTAACTTAACTCTAATTTTACATTTCAGGCTTTACTTTGCACTTTATTATAAAAGTCATGAGAAATTTGATCCTTATTAGTAGTTTTTTGCTTCTTTCAGCAAATTTGTTTGCACAAAATACAGGGAGCTTAAAAGGTATGGTTACTGATGAATCGATGAACAATGAGCCCTTATTATTGGCAAATGTTCAACTAAAAGGCAAACAACTTGTTTCACAGACAAACTTTCATGGCAATTTTGAAATCTCTGATTTAGAAGCAGGTAACTATACAGTAGTAGTTAGCTATTTGGGTTATGAGACTAAAGAAATACCCGTTACAATTAAGAAAAATACAACTGCAGAAATTAAAGCTATTTTAAACCCTTTAGAGTTTAATTTTGATGCTATTAAAGATGCTATGGAAGAAGGAGCCAAGGTGAGCTTAACCTCACGCCAAGAATAAAATAAAAGTAACTTATGATACAAAAAAAAAGCCCAGTCGTTTGATTGGGCTTTTTTTTAAAATTATGGTACTTGTTACTAATCTCTACTGACAATACCCTCTGTATTTTTAGTTTCAGTAACGGCAGCGATTGCATTTTCATTATATTCAACTTCCTTGAGTACATTATTAGCCCAAAATAACCATTTTCCTGTTTTCACTCCGTTTTCATAAGAGCCCACAGTAATCATTTCTCCCTTGGAGTTATAACTAAGCCACTCACCATGTAATTGCTTGTCTAAATTAAAAGTTCCCTTTTGGCTAATTTCACCATTCGCATGAAAAAAGGTAGCTTCTATAAGGTTAGTTTCTTTGTTCAATTTCATTTCTGGTTTAACCTGAGCTAAACAAGTGGTAGCAAATAATAAAACCGCTATAAAAAAAATAGATTTAGTCATAATATTGAAAACTTAAATTATCATTCAGGTCTAAAATTACATAAACTTCACATAAAAACAACATTTACGTAACATTAAATTTACATTAAACACATAACAGACTTTTAATCAATACATTACATATAATTAGTTTTATTAGTTTTATTTAAAACAACTACATATATCCTGAGAAGGTAAGGCGATCAAAAAAGTTGCATCAGGGTTTAACCAACTCTTTGCGCACTAATTTAATGGTAATGGCAGCGGAGCGAAATAAAAAGCCCCTGAAATAAGCACGTTTACGAAAATTTATTTAAAACAAAATATCCTAAGCCTAAAACACCTAACTTTTAATTTATATTTGATGAATTCATAGGAAGAGTAATACCCTATATTGTATTCCTAAATAAATACATTGCTTTATTTTTATAAAAGCTTCTTAAACGAACGAATAAAGCCTTAGAAAGTTAAAAACTAGTAAGTACATGAAATTGAGATTTGTTTCGCTTTTAGCACTTTTGTCAATTTACACCATGTCAATTGCCCAAGAGTCAAACGCACCAGCCTACGGAAAAGGACTTTTTAATTTGATAGGAAAAGACAGTACTTGGAGTATGAAAATTGGCACGAGAATGCAATTTTTAACAACAGCTAGCTGGACTAAACAGGAAAACGATGGCCTTAGCGACCCAAAACAAAATTTTTTAATAAGGCGCGCACGACTAAAACTAGATGGCTTTGCGTATGCTCCTAAACTAAGATATAAAATTGAACTAGGGCTTTCAAACCGTGATATCTCAGGGGGCTCCGAATTTACAAGTAATGCCCCAAGGTATATTTTAGATGCCGTAATTAAGTGGAATTTCTATAAAGATTTTGATTTATGGATGGGACAGTCAAAACTTCCTGGTAATATTGAGCGGATCATATCTTCAGGTAATTTACAACAGGTAGATCGTTCGCTACTAAATAGTAGTTTCAATATAGATCGTGATCTCGGACTACAACTACGTCACCACTTCACCCTCTCGAATAAATTTTTAATTCGTGAAAAATACGCAATTACCATGGGCGAAGGCAGAAACATAACCACAGGAAACTTAGGTGGTTTTCAGCATACCTTGCGGTTAGAGCTATTACCATTTGGGGCATTTACAGCAAACGGTGACTATAGCGGTAGTGATTTAAAACGAGAAGAAAAACCAAAATTATTGATAGCTGCAACCTATGATTCGAACCAAAATGCTGTAAAAACCAGAAGTAACCAAGGTAAGTATATGAGAACCGATACTGGTTTTTACGAGACAAACATTAACACCATTTTCATAGATGCCATGTTTAAATACAATGGAATTTCTTTCATGGCAGAGTATGCAAATAGATTGGCAAGCGACCCCATAGCCAAAAATACTGATGGAACACCCACTGGTGATGTAGTGGAAGTAGGTACGGGTTTAAATCTACAATCAGGATATTTATTTCAAAATAATTGGGAAATATCAGGCCGTTATACGGCTATTAAACTAGATCCTATTCTTATGACGAAGAATCTACAGAAGCAATATACCCTTGGCCTTTCTAAATTTATACACGGCCATAAATTAAAAGTTCAGACCGATCTAAGTTATCTTTCTGTTGATAATACTACTAATAGCGTACTATTTAGAATACAAGTAGACATGCACTTTTAACCTAAATAGTAACATTTAGATAACATTATGATTCAAAAGACTATAGATATTTGTAAACTTATTTGACACCAAAAATTATGGATAACATTTACTTTATAATGATTATTGCTCTTGCAGCTTTGGCAATCGCAGATTTGGTTGTTGGCGTTAGTAATGATGCTGTAAATTTCTTGAATTCGGCTATAGGCTCAAAAGCTATTTCTTTCAGAACCATTATGATTGTTGCCAGTTTAGGTATTGCCTTTGGGGCAATATTTTCAAGTGGAATGATGGAGGTTGCTCGAAAAGGCATTTTTAACCCAAGTGAATTTTACTTTGATGAAATAATGTTCATTTTTATGGCGGTAATGATTACCGACATACTATTACTTGATTTCTTCAATACCTTAGGAATGCCAACATCTACAACCGTTTCTATTGTTTTTGAACTGTTGGGTGCTGCGGTTGCAATGTCCTTAATTAAAATTGGAGCTGATGGGGGTAATTTTGGAGAGGTAGTTAACTATATAAATACAACAAAAGCAGGTGAAATTATATATGGTATATTATTATCTGTTGTGGTCGCTTTTTCTATTGGTGCCATAGTACAATGGATTTCGCGTTTGTTATTATCCTATCATTTTGAGCGAAAAGCTAAATGGGTTGGTGCTCTTTTCGGTGGTGTAGCCCTTTCAGCTATAACCTACTTTATTCTTATGAAAGGAATAAAAGGAACTGCTTTTGCAAAAGAAAGCTACGACCTTATTGGCGGTAGCACGATAAAACATTTTCTTGAAGAAAATTGGGTTTCAATCGCAGGAGTCAACTTTGTAATTTGGTCTATTCTATCCTATATTTTAATGAATTTCGCTAAGGCCAATATTTATAAAATAATTATTGGTGTAGGCACATTTGCCTTAGCACTTGCCTTTGCTGGAAATGATTTAGTAAATTTTGTTGGTGTACCTATTGCGGCTTGGCAATCTTATGAAGCTTGGATAGCGTCGGGCACTGCTGCATCAGAATTTAGTATGTCCGTATTAGATGCCAAAGTACCCACGCCAACATTACTACTATTTATTGCAGGTGTAATTATGGTAGTTACACTTTGGTTTTCAAGCAAGGCAAAGGCAGTCGTAAAAACCTCTTTAGATCTCTCAAGTCAAGAAGAAACTAACGAACGCTTTCAACCGAACTTTATTTCCCGTAGTTTGGTACGCACAGCCGTTTCCTTTTCTAATATGATTTGGCAAATTGTGCCAAATTCTGCAAAAGAAAAAATTGAAAATCAATTTGAAAAACCCGTAATTCAGCTCGCAAAAAATAAAGTTCATGAGCTTCCTGCTTTTGATATGGTAAGGGCAGCAGTTAACTTAATGGTTGCAGGTATATTAATTTCAATAGCTACATCTTACAAACTTCCATTATCTACAACTTATGTAACTTTTATGGTTGCCATGGGAACTTCATTAGCAGATAGAGCATGGGGTGCAGAAAGCGCCGTATATCGAGTTGCTGGCGTACTTAATGTAATAGGCGGTTGGTTTGGTACCGCCATTGTTGCCTTTATTGCTTCTGGGTCAATTTTAGCGCTAATCAGTTTTGGTAAAGGCTCTGCCATTGCGGTATTACTTTTCGTTGCGATTTTACTTTTAGCAAGAAACTACATTTCACATAATAAGAAATCAAAAGAAATTAAAGCTGAAGATTCATTAACCAAAGCAGAAAGCAGCTCTATACAAGGTGTTATAGAAGAAAGTGCAAATAATATCTCGAACATTATAAAAAGAACGAATAGAATATACACCAATTCTATTAACGGTCTTTCAGTACAAAACCTTGAATTACTAAAAAAGAATAAGAAACAAGGCGCAAAATTGTCTAACGAAATAGATGATATACGTGATCATATTTTCTATTTCATTAAAAATTTAGATGAAGCTAGTGTAGGTGCCAGTAACTTCTACATTACCGTTTTAGGACACTTAACTGACATTACACAATCTTTAGAATACATAGGAAAAGTAAGTCTAAAACACATCAACAATAATCACAAAAAATTAAAATACAATCAAATCAAAGAACTCAAGCAAATAGATCAAAAATTAGAAGAAATATTTACGACCACTCAAGAAGCTTTTGATAATAGATCTTTTGAAGACATTGGAAGGGTATTAGCTAAAAAACAAGAATTATTTGATTTAATCTCCGAAAAAATTCAGATTCAAGTTGCACGCACAAGAACGGTAGAATCTAGTCCTAAAAACACTACTTTATACTTCTCATTACTTTTAGAAACAAAAGATTTAATGACTACTACCATGACCCTTTTAGAGCTCTATTATAACGAACACGACAGCTCAATTACCCCAGCAACAATTGATGAACCAGCTGAAAATTAACGGTTATTTTAGTTTCATAAAATATAATTATATTGTGTTTTTAAAAATATGGTAATGAAGTACATTAGTTTTATAATTTTGGTTTTTTTTAGTTTATTTTCTTTTGCACAAGAATTAACCGGAGCTCAGCTTCTTGATAAAGCCATTAAATACCACGACCCTAACGGCAACTGGTCTACTTTTGAAGGTAATTTAAGCGTTACCATGAAAACACCCGATAAGAATGAAAGAGTTAGTGAAATTACCATAAATCTAATAAAAGAATATTTTCAGGTCACTTCTAAAAAAAACGGATCGGTTGTAAAGCAAACCTTAGATAAAGACAACTGTCATTTAACATTAAATGGCAAAAGCACTATTTCAGAAGAGGAGCAAAAAAAACACGGTCTAAGTTGCGAACGTGCCAAAATGTTTAAAAACTATTATACCTACCTCTATGGTCTGCCCATGAAATTGAAGGACAAAGGAACTCTTGTCGACCCGAAAACAAGGTTAAAAAAATTTAAAGGCAAAGAATATCTTGTTTTAAAAGTAAACTATAAACAAGATGTGGGTAAAGATACTTGGTACTTTTACTTCGACCCCAAAACCTATGCCATGAAGGTATATCAATTTTTTCATGACGAAACTATAAATGATGGAGAATATATTCTTCTTTCTGATGAGCTAGAATATAACCAAATTAAACTGCCACAAAACAGAGCATGGTACTACAATAAAAACGACCAACACTTAGGTACAGACATTTTAACAAAAGCTTCACCCCTTTAAAAAACATTCTTTATTTAGGTTTTAAAATAAATTAAAGATTAAAAATAGGTATTAGCGCGGTTGACAGTAAAACAACTTAATCTAAAAAAGTACTTGTACATAACGAGAATTAGTGTCTTAGGTCGTATTTGATGAAAATTTCTTGAATATAAACTTATCTTGAAGCCTTAATATTACAATTAATGAGGCTTTATCTTACCAAGCAAAAACCCATTGCGGTACATCATTTAGAAATAGGAAAAATTACAATATATTTAAATATTATAGTTTGCGAATTTAAAGAAGGGGTACACATTAACTTTGAAAATACTGCTTTTCCAATTCAAATAATCCAAATGACTGTTGGTGACAAAAAACCAATAGTTTACATTTCACATCGGCGAAATTCTTATTCTTGGAACCCCATAAGATATGGAGAAGTTATTGATCTATTTCCAAATTTAATTGCTTTTGGTATTGTCGCCGAAAACAAAAGAAGGCGAACCATTGCAGAACTTGAGCAGCATTTTATTAAGGTACCTATTAAACTTTTCACAAATATAGAAGATGCCTTTTTATGGGCCTCAGAAATTATTGAAGACTGCCCTTAATTAAATTAAACTGATAGCAATTTATGAGCTAGCACCTACAATTTGGTTTAAGCATTTTGCGAAGTATAATAGTTGCAAATAAAAATGCTAATTGATAGCAGTTATCTATAAAAGTTCATTTCATCCATATAAGACCAAACTTCACTAGGTAATAATGGCTTTATGTTTTTACCATTTTTATGATTATTTCGTATAAAGGTGGAAGATATTTCCATAATCGGTGCATGTACTTGATGTACCTTTGGGTGATTTAAAAACTTACGCTCAGTTGTACCCTTTGAAATTCGAGGATATACATAGAGATGATAATTCTCTAAAATTGTTTCATAATTTTTCCATTTATGAAAGCTTTTTAGATTATCCTCACCCATAATTAAATTAAACTGATAGTCTTTATTATACATTTCATCTAAATGAACTAGGGTATTTATGGTGTAATTTGGTTGAGGTAAATCAAATTCGATTTTACTTGGTTTTAGTTGAGCATAGTCTTTGGTTGCTTCAAAAACCATTTGGTAGCGGTGGTGATTGTCTAAAAGTGTTTTTTTTACTTTAAAAGGGCTTTGAGGAGTAACTACAAACCAAACCTCATCTAAATTTGAAAACTCCACCATATGGTTCGCTATCACCATATGCCCTACATGTATAGGGTTAAACGTTCCGAAGTAAAGACCAATATGTTTCATTATTTGAAGTTTAAAACCTCTCTTGTTTTCATATAGTATCAAGAAAAGCTACAGCAGAAGCTCATTCATCCTTTTTAAAACTAGACTCGGCTAAATAATTTGCCACCAACTTGTGCGCATCACTTAAAGCTGTTTCTAAATCATAATTCTTAATAATATGATCAAATTGCGGCGCGGTAGCAAGTTCTACAGAAGCTTTAGCAATTCGCATATTAATTTTATCATCACTTTCTGTACTTCGCTTTTTTAAACGAATTTTTAATTCATCAATACTTGGTGGTTTTACAAAAACGGCCAAAGTCTTATCCGGAAACTTGTTTTTTATTCGCAAGCCTCCGGCAACGTCTATATCAAAAATAACATTCTTGCCTTGCGCCCAAAGCCGTTCTACTTCACTTTTTAAAGTGCCATAAAAATTATCTCGATACACTTCTTCCCACTCTAAAAAATCTTCATTTTTAATGTGCTTTTTAAACTGGGTGACATTTAAAAAATAATAATGCTCTCCATTTTTTTCCTTACCACGACGTGGCCTGGAGGTAGCGGAGATTGAAAAAGCCAAATTAAGCTCAGATTGGGCTAACAAATGACGAACAATAGTTGTTTTACCGCTACCTGATGGAGCTGAAAAAATAATTAATTTTCCTCCTTTCATTACAACACATTTAACATTTGCTCTTTAATTTTTTCGAGCTCGTCTTTCATTTGAACTACCAATTGTTGCATTGGCGCATAATTAGCTTTTGAGCCAATGGTATTAATTTCGCGACCCATTTCTTGTGTAATAAACGCTAATTTTTTTCCGTTCGAATCATCAGACTTTAAAGTTTTAGTAAAATAATCGAGGTGATTTGCTAAGCGTACTTTTTCTTCAGTAATATCATATTTTTCTAAGTAGTAAATCAATTCTTGTTCAAACCGGTTAGCATCTACATCTGCTGCCATATCTGCAACTGCCTTTTCTAAACGTTGTCGTACATCGCTTTGCCGATCTGGGTCCATTTTAACTACCTCATCAAGTAAGTTTTCTAAGGCATTAAGCCGCTGCATAAAATCTTTCTCAAGTACACTACCCTCTTCAGAGCGAAAGGTATTAATTTCGATAAGAGCTTCATTCAAAGCCCGCAGAATTACTTTATACTCTTCCTCATCAATATCTTCTCGATCTGTTTTCATGCTATCAGGCATGCGCATAGCAACCTCTAACAAAGAAGACATTTCTGCTTTGTAATCAGAAACTTTTTGCAATTGTTTAATGTAAGCTTGCACAACTTCTTCATTAATTTGTGCCGTTGTTGTAGTGCCTGTAGTTTCAATATACAAACCAAAATCAACCTTACCTCTCACCAAAGAACTTGCTATAATTTTACGCAATTCTAGCTCTTTCTCACGATAAGCAGAAGGCATACGCGCGTTTACATCTAGATTTTTACTGTTTAAAGATTTTAACTCTATTGTAATTTTTTTTGAAGGAAGCTGTATTACATGCTTTCCAAAACCTGTCATCGATTGAATCATTGGGCATTTTGTAATTTTGGCAAAGATACTAGTTTTGACACAAGCAATCTTCGACTTTTTATAACTCTCTAACCCATATATTTCGATAGCTTACTCGACTATCGTCACCATGGTCTTGTAATAATAAAGGTCCTTTCCCATGAACTGGGTTTTTTGGCCACCCAACATAAGGGGTAGTACCTTTTATTTCTGTATGATCTTGAATAAGAATACCGTTATGTAATACGGTCACCGTTGCCGACTTAGTCTTACCTCCTTCATCATTAAACTCCGGTGCATGGTAAATGATGTCATACACATTCCATTCTCCAGTCGGCATAGAAGCCATAGCCAAAGGAGAGCCCTGTTTGTACACAGAACCTACTTGACCATTTACATAAGTATCATTATCGTTATTATCTAAAATTTGTATTTCATAAATACCATTTAAAAAAACTCCGCTATTACCCCTATTTTGGCCGTCTCGCTGCACAGGTAATGGAGACTTCCATTCTAGATGCAGCTGTATATCTCCAAATTCTTCTTTAGTTCTAATATCCCCTGTTTTGTCTGCCACCGTCATACTAGAATCTTTGTTTATAATCCATTTTGCAGGAGAGTTGTCTTCGGCATGCACCCAATGATCTAATGAGGTACCATTAAAAAGAACTATTGCATCACTTGGCGCCTTAAGACCTTTCGCAGGGGTAACTACTGGCACTTTGGGCTCATAATACTCTGTTTCTGATGGTGTCGTAGGTTCAGGCTTTTCATACTCTTCATAAGAAATAACACCATCATTAACTTCTACTGTGTTATTCATTTTTACTTCATTTTTTGGCTCCTCACCGCAAGAAAGAAGCATCATCACAATTAAACTAATAGGTAGAATGAACTTTATCATGTCTTCTAATTAATATAAATTTCTATGCCTTTTATAGTTCTTTAACTTTAATGTTTCTGAAAGCAACTACATCTCCATGGTCTTGCAAACCAATTTTACCCGTAGTATATTTTGCAAAATGCTCCCAATCGGCAAATTTTGATTTTGAAACCATCTCACTCCATTCTGGATTATTAACTGGAAATTGTACAATTTCTACATTATTCAAAACTACAACACCAGTATTTGTTTTGTGATTAATACTAATTTCACATAAATTCCACTCACCTACAGGTCTGGTTACATCTCTTAAAGGGGCAACCATATCATATAAGGCACCAGCCTGATGGCTTTCTCCATTTTTACCATCAGGATGATTGTCGTTATCTAAAACCTGAATTTCAGGCCCTGTTTCATAAGGTTGATTTAGTTCGTCTAATTCTTTTATTCCCCAAAAAATACCACTATTGCCAGCTTTAGAAATACGCCACTCTAAAGAAAGAACAAAATCGGTATACTCGTTATCAGAAACAAGATTGTAGCTTTCTCCTTTTTTGCGCTCCTTTGGCGGGTAAAAAACCATGGCACCCTCTTCTATTTTCCAATTATCAGAAACCTTGGTCTTTTTATATTCGTGCCATCCTTCAAAGGATTTTCCATCAAAAAGCATTTTCCATTCCTCAAAAGAAGCCTCGGTTTCAGTTTTTGCCTTATCATCAGCCATTTTTTCTTTGATCGGCAATTTTGCTTTTTCTTTACAAGAGATAGTCATTGCCACAATGAAAATAATTAACACTACTTTTTTCATTCTAATAATTTTATTGATTTATGATTGTAGCCCAGGACGTTTCTATGGTAGTTCATAATATTGAGCTATAAATTTAAACTACCTAAACCCGCCAAACAAACTCTTTACAGTCCTAATATTTTTTTTAGCATTTCTTTATCATGTTTAGCGCCGGCAAAATCATCAAAGGTTTTCTCGGTTGCTTCTATAATATGGTTTTTTATAAAAGCTGCGCCTTCGCGGGCACCTTGCTCAGGACTTTTTATACAACACTCCCATTCCATAACTGCCCAAACATCACAACCATATTGAGTTAATTTAGAGAAAATGGTTTTAAAATCAATCTGTCCGTCTCCAAGAGAACGATACCTACCTGCTCGATCTCCCCAATCATTATAGCCGCCAAAAGCACCTTTTTTACCCGTTGGGCTAAATTCAGAATCCTTAACATGAAACGATTTTATAAACTCATGATAATGATCAATATATGCTAAATAGTCGAGTTGTTGCAAAACAAAATGACTAGGATCATAAAGAATATTAACTCGTCTGTGGTTATTTGTTGAGGCAAGAAAACGCTCAAAAGTATCACCGTCGTGTAAATCTTCTCCTGGATGAATTTCATAACAAACATCTACACCTTCTTCATCAAAATGATTTAAAATTGGCAACCATCTTTTTGCCAACTCTTGAAAACCCATTTCAACCAATCCGGCAGGTCTTTGAGGCCAAGGATGCCAAGTATGCCATAGTAAGGCACCCGAAAAAGTAGCATGCGCCGTAATACCCAATCTTCTGCTTGCCGTTGCGGCTTTCTTTACCACATCAATAGCCCATTCGGTTCTAGCTTTTGGGTTATTTCTCAGCGCTTCGGGAGCAAAACTATCAAACATAAGATCATATGCAGGGTTAACCGCCACAAGCTGCCCTTGCAAATGGGTAGAAAGCTCTGTAATTTCTAGCCCATACGAGTTAACTTTCCCTTTAAGTTCATCACAATAAGTTTGGCTCTCTGCAGCCTTATTTATATCGATAAGAAAAGTCTCCCAAGTGGGAATTTGAATGCCTTTATAACCCAAATCTGATGCCCACTTACACATGCCATCTAAAGAGTTAAACGGGGCTTTGCTATCTACAAATTGGGCTAAAAATACTGCTGGTCCTTTTATTGTCTTCATTTTATCGTTAGTCAAATTTTAAAATTACTGTTTATAAATGTATCGGAATTTAACCTTATATTTAAGCCGCTTTGTTTTTAGTCATTTTAGCTTTTAGATACGTCCTAAATATAGGAATTACCTAAAGAAAAACCATAAAAAAAAACGAATGAATACAGAAGAACAGTTTGATGCGATTGTCGTAGGAACAGGAATAAGCGGTGGTTGGGCTGCAAAAGAATTATGTGAAAAGGGTTTAAAAACTTTAGTGCTTGATCGTGGACCAATGGTAAAACATATCGAAGGGTATACGACGATGAATGATGACCCATGGGACTATCCGTTAAAAGGAAAACTTTCGCAAGAAGATAAAAAGAAATACCATGTTCAAAGCCGTGTAAATTGGGCACCCACAGAAGATGTAAAACATTTTTTCGTTAACGATTTAGAACATCCGTATGTAGAATTAAAACGTTTTGACTGGATACGCGGTTATCAAGTAGGTGGACGCTCTTTAACCTGGGGAAGACAAAGTTATCGCTGGAGTGATATTGATTTTACAGCCAATAAGAAAGAAGGTATAGGTATTGACTGGCCTGTGCGCTACAAAGATATTTCTCCTTGGTATGACAAAGTAGAGCAGTATATTGGTGTAAGTGGAGAAAAATTAGGATTAGAGGTCTTACCAGATGGTATTTTTCAACCGGCGATGCACTTAAATTGTGTTGAAGAGTCTTTTAAAAAATCAACTAGCGAAAAATTTAATGATGGGCGCCTTGTCACTATCGGAAGAGCCGCTCATATTACAGACCCAAAGGCCACTTTTGAAGGCAGAGGTGTGTGCCAAAATAGAAATCGTTGCTGGCGCGGATGCCCTTTTGGAGGATATTTTAGCAGCAATTCATCAACCTTACCCGCAGCCGAGCGAACAGGAAATATGACCCTAAGACCAAATTCTATTGTACATGAAGTGATGTATGATGACGCCACCAAAAAAGCAACCGGAGTTCGGGTAATAGATACAGAAACGCATGAAAAATTTGAGTTTAAAGCAAAAGTAATTTTTTTATGTGCATCGGCGATGGCATCGGTTGGTATTCTTATGCAGTCAAAATCGAAACGATTTCCAAATGGCATGGGTAATGATTCAGACGCATTAGGACGTGGTATAATGGACCACCACTATAAACTTGGTGCAACTGCAAAGGTAGATGGGTATTTAGACAAATACTATAAAGGGCGAAGACCTAATGGCTTTTATATTCCACGGTTTGTTAACCTTGATGCAAAAACAAAACGAAAAGAGTATCTGCGTGGTTTTGGTTATCAAGGTACCGCTAGTCGTAACGATTGGTCTACATCTATTGCCGAAATGGGCTTTGGCAAAGATTTAAAGAAAGAGATTTTAAAACCCGGAAGTTGGCAAATTGGTGTTACTGGTTTTGGCGAATTTCTACCCTATGATGATAATAGAGTCACCTTAAGCCCCACAGAAAAAGACCAATGGGGTTTGCCACAGTTAGCTTTTGATGTTGAGTTTAAAGAGAATGAACTTAATATGCGAAAAGATATTAAAAAAGAAATTGTAAGTATGTTTAAAGCGGCAGGCTTTAAAGATGTAAATTCTTATGAAGAACCATCGGGACCTGGATTAGGTATTCATGAAATGGGTGGTGCGCGCATGGGGCATAATTCTAAAAATTCGGTTTTAAACAAAAACAACCAAATACATGCTGTGCCAAACGTTTATGTTACAGATGGGGCTTTTATGACTTCCTCAAGTTGCGTAAACCCATCTTTAACCTATATGGCTTTTACTGCACGTGCTGCCGACCATGCAGCCAAACAATTAAAAGCTGGCAAATTTTAGAAACTCGGCATAAAACATTAAATTTTATTGAGTTTAATGAAGTATATCGGCACTTAGCTGAAAGTAAAAGTGGATCGGCAAGCTAAATGTTATCGTAATTTAAGAGGATAATAGTATTTTTGAATATTAAATTTGGGCTAATTATTTAGATTTGAATTTACATTCATCAATTATTGAAATAACAATATAACATAACTAGCAAACGTTATTATTTTATGAAAAACGCTTCTGCCAATAATATGTGGGGTGATTACTTAAAAAACCACTTAGAGGATGTCTTTCACGAGACACCGAAAATTATTCATTTTTATGACAATGAGTTCGCTGCCAATGAATCTGCTAAATTGGTGAAAAATGGTATTAAAAGAGCAACTTCAGACTCTCTTTTAAGGCTTCAACAAAGTGAAGAAAAACACGCAAAAATTGGTGACTTTACAATAGTAACAAATTGGGAAGGAGAAGCACAATGTATTATTGAAACCACAAAAGTAAAATTGAAACCTTTTTTTAGTATTGATGAGGAATATGCTAAACTTGAAGCAGAGGGCGACAAGTCTTTAACGCACTGGAAAAAAGTATACTGGGATTATTTTACCAGAGAGCTTGCCAAATTTGGTCGCAAACCAAGTGAAAGTATGATTGTTGTTTGTCAAGAGTTTGTTAAAGTATACCCATAAAAAATACTGATAAGTTTTTTAACTTTACATAATTATTGGTCTTCCAAAACCTACAAAACAATTTGGTTACACAAAATTCATTAGAAAATGTAGTAGCGAAATGTTTGCTTAGTTTACAGTTGTTTAAGAGGTAGCTTCTAGGCCAACACCTATTTGCAAATTTGCAATAGCGGCATGTTCTACTATATGCGCTACTCATCCTATTCCGACTACATTTTGCACCTTTTACTTCACAAAAAAGTACGAATTTTGCATATCTATCTCATACTATTTTTGAAAAAATGGTGGGTTTCATTCTTTTGATTTAGCTCCGGCACATCTTCATGATATGAAGTATTTAAAAGATATAAAACTCTCTGTAAAAGGTGCAGATGAATCGGTGATAGCGCTTACATAAATACTAATTATCGGTTACATTGGTTTTCTCATTACAATATGAATCGGTCTGTTCCAAAGCGAAAAAATCAACATACTTATGCGCCTTTAAAAAAAAGGTAGATAAGAGCGCGAATTAAAACTAACTAAGCTTAAATACACAACAGGTATCATTGCATCTTTTTCCTTAAGGCTCTTTTAAAAAAACTAAAGTCGAATTAGTACCAAAGTGAACATTAAGATAGCAACTTCACCCAAACGTTATTATTTTTACTTGATTCTACTGTAGCCTCAATAAAGTTCATGCCACGCACCCCATCTTCCATAGTTGGAAATTCACCATCATTATAAGCTTCGCCACGTATAGCCCTGGCAACACCTAAATAAATATTTGCCATAGAATCAAAAATACCTTCAGGATGACCAGCGGGCAGCTTTGTGCCATCTAGCGATAATTTTGAATTATACGCATGTCCTGGTTTAAAGACCTGCATGGGTTGCGTATCGCTTTTTACATATAAGAAATTAGGGTTTTCTTGCTCCCAATGAAAAGAAGCTTTCTCGCCATAGATTGATATTGCTAATCCGTTTTCTTCGCCAGTAGCCACTTGACTGCTTCTAATTACACCTTTTACATGATCATCCATCCGAATTAAAACTGTTCCATCAACATCCATTTGGTTATCCTCGTAGAGATAATTAAAGTCGCATAGTAACGACGCTACTCGTAACCCAGTCGTATATTCTACCATATTAAATGCATGCACACCTATATCACCCATACAAGAGCTTATTCCTGCTTTTTTAGGATCTAAGCGCCAAACAGTTGACCGTTTATCTTTATCATGAATAATTTCGTTTATCCATCCTTGATAATATTTCGCATCTACCTTATGTATTTTTCCTAATACACCATCTTTAATCATCTCTCGCATTTGCCGCACCATTGGATAGCCTGTGTAGGTATGAGTTAACGCAAACACCTTGCCCGAAGCTTTATGCGCAGCTTGCAGTATTTTAGCCTCTTCAAGCGATGTGGTCATTGGCTTTTCGCAAATGACGTGAAAGCCATTATCTAATAATTTTTTGGCCATTGGAAAATGCAGAAAATTTGGTGTAAGTACTGAGCATACCTGAATGCGCTTATCTTCGGGTAATTTTAGTTCTTCTTCCACCAAGGTGTCAAAATCTGAATAAATACGATTAAGAGGAATATCTATTTCTTTTGCAAACGCTTGACTAACCGCAAAATCTGGATTAAAACAGGCTCCAACAATTTGATAATTATCATTGATATGAGATGCAACTCGATGTAAGACACCGATTAGCGAATCTCCTCCTCCACCTAAAATTCCTAACCTTATTTTTTTTGGCATGGTACTTCTATCTTTTATTATTAAACAATTTTACATTATGAGGTATGAATATATAAAATATACTACTGTCTTACCCTATCTTTTTGTGGCAGAAATAAACTAAAATGTAAAACCAACTAGGTAGTCTGCCACCTAGTGCAAGCTATTTTAATTTTACCTCGCACAAATTTAAAGTTAAAACCAAATCACTTTTAAACAAATATGAGGCCTATGATGTAAACTGATGTTTTTGTAAGCAACAAAAACATCAGTTTTTCATTTTAACAGTTTTCACAAAAGCGATTAGTTCAATTCCTTTGCAACTTTTAACATCAAATCTCTTGTCGCTTTTATGCCATCTTCTTCATTGAGAACGCTACCTTCATACTCTACCCCAATAAAACCAGTATATCCTGCATCCTTAACAATTTGCATTAATCTTTTATAGTCAATATCAATCGCTTCTCCATTTTCATCGAAATCATTTGACTTTGCACTTACCGCTTTTGCGTAGGGCATTAACTCAGCAACACCTTTGTATTTGTCATATAGTTCTTTACAACTGCCGTCTTCATTTCTGGTAATACAGAAATTGCCAAAATCGGGCAGCGAACCGCAATTATCTAAGTTTACTTCTTTCATCACTTCAGCATGTAGCGCTGCGTTAGATGATAGCCCTCCGTGATTTTCTACCAAAACATTAATATTTTTAGTTTTAGCGTAAGTTGCCAACTTTGTAAGTCCATCAATAGCACTTCGTTTCCAATCTGCAGGCACCATACTACCGTTTAAATTTACTCGTATGGCATGGCAACCCATGGCCGCGGCGGCATCTACCCATTTTTTATGCTTTTCTACCGTTTCGTTTCGTTCTTTTTCATCATTTACTGCCAAGTTACCTTGACCGTCGATCATTATTAAAACATTCTCCATTCCGTGTTTTTCTGCCTCTGCATTTGATTTGTTAACAAACGCAGCCATCGCTTCATCAGAATAATTGGCATCTGAAAGTTCTGGATTATAAAGCTGACTTACGTACTCCAAACCTGTAAAGCCCCAGTTTTTGGCTTTTTCGGCAAAACTATAGGGGTCTACCCCATCTTCTAGTATCATTTTATGAATCGACCACTGTGCTAGCGAAAGTTTAAAGAAAGGGGCTGCTTCCATGGCGTCATCTGCCATAACCTCTGTATTTTCAGATTCCTTTTTGCCATTCTCTTTACATGCATAAACACCTAAGAGTGAAAAAGCAAGACCGGCTTGCGAACTACTTCTAATAAAATTTCTTCTTTTCATGTGATAACTTATTTAATTTAATGTTTAACCCTATCTGTTTTGAGCTAAATGATGCGTAAAAAAAATCAAACCTATTTTACCTTTCAAAAGGAAAAATAATGACAACAGCCATATTTTAATCTAATTTTTAAGTTCTAAAGTAGAACATTAATTTATATTTTAATAAATTTAAGCTCTAAACAATCTGTTACATGAGTAAATTTTATTACAACGAAGAACAAGAATCGTATGATGCAATTGTGGTTGGCACAGGCATTAGTGGTGGTTGGGCTGCTAAAGAACTTTGTGAAAATGGTTTAAAAACCCTAGTCTTAGAAAGGGGGCGCATGGTTACCCACAGGGATGACTATAAAACTGCAAACATGGATCCTTGGGATTTTCCGAATGGGGGTGCAGCAACACAAGAAATTATTGCGAAACAAGAAAAACAAAATCGAACAGGTTATACTACACAAGCCGCAAGTCATATGTGGTTTGTAAACGATCTTGAACATCCGTACAACGAAACGAAAAGGTTTGATTGGATGCGTGGTTACCACGTAGGTGGCCGCTCTTTGCAATGGGGTCGCCACAGTTATCGTTGGAGTGATATTGACTTTAAAGCCAATGCGAATGACGGCATAGCTGTTGATTGGCCGGTACGCTACAAAGATATTGCCCCTTGGTATGATAAGGTAGAATCTTATATTGGGGTAACGGGAGAGAAATTAGGCCTACCACAATTGCCTGATGGCCAATTTGAACCAATGATGGAGCTTAATTGTGCTGAACAGCTAATACGAGAAAAAGTAGCAGAAAATTTTGATGGGCGTGTCGTTACGGCTGGTCGTGTTGCACACATTAACAGCGATAAAAAATTTGCCGGTGACGGCAGATCGCGTTGTAAATTTAGAAACAGATGTATTAGAGGTTGCCCTTTTGGAGCTTATTTTAGCAGTCTTTCGTCTACCTTACCGGCAGCAGAAGCAACCGGTAACATGACTTTAAGACCAGATTCTATAGTGCATGAAGTTATGTATGACCCCGATACTAAAAAAGCGACGGGTGTTAAAGTTATTGATAGGGTTACAAAAGAAACTTTTGAGTTTAAAGCAAAGGTAATTTTCCTTTGTGCCTCTTCTATTGCTTCAACTTCCATTTTAATGCAGTCGAAATCAGATCGCTTTCCAAACGGAATGGGTAATGATTCTGATCAACTCGGTCGTAATATTATGGATCATCATTTAGGTGTGGGTGCCTCTGGAAAACTAGAAGGTTTTGAAGATAAGTACTTTAAAGGAAGAAAACCAAACGGTATATATCTGCCTCGTTTTAGAAATTTAGGCGGAAAAACGAATCGAACCGATTATAAGCGTGGCTTTGGATATCAAGGTGGCGGAGGAAGAGGTAATTGGCAAGATTCAATTGCTGAATTATCACATGGTAAAGATTTAAAAGATGCGATATTAAAACCAGGGGGTTGGACTTTTGGAATGGGCGGTTTTGGAGAAGTATTACCGTATGAAGACAATCGATTTACTTTAAACTACGATAAGCTAGATCAATGGGGCTTACCAACCGTAACTTTTGATGCGGAATTTAAAGAAAATGAATGGAACATGCGTAAAGACATGAAAGAATCTGCCGTAGACATGCTTACCAAAGCTGGCTTAAAAGAAGTAGAGCCATTTGACAATCCTGGTGCGCTAGGCTTAGGAATACATGAAATGGGAACCGCTCGTATGGGCAGAAACAGAAAAACTTCTGTTGTAAATGGTCACAATGCGCTTCATGATGTACCCAACGTATATGTAACAGATGGTTCATTTATGACCTCAGCAAGTTGTGTTAACCCATCATTAACTTACATGGCATTTACGGCTAGAGCTGCAAATCATGCCGCACAAGAACTTAAAAAAGGAAACATATAATGGATAGAAGAAAAGCACTCAGAAATATGGGTCTTGCAATGGGTTATACCGTAGCAGCACCAACGCTTATTAGTATAATGCAAAGCTGTAAAGAGGAAGTTGTTTTTGATTGGACACCAGATTTTTTTACCAAAGAACAAGGTATGGCTTTAATCAAATTGGTTGATATTATTTTACCAAAAACAGATACCCCATCTGCCTCTGAAGTACAAACGCATCTTTTTATAGACCGTTTTAATAACGAAGTCTTAGATACGAATCAACAAGACTTTATAAAAATGACCGCATCTCGGTTTTTTAATAAAGCGCTTAAAGACGCAGGCGTCGAAAACATTACTGATTTAAACGAGGCGCAACTTGAGAAAACCTTAGCGGCAACTTTAAATGTTTCAAAAGAAATTGAAAAAACAAATGAAGAAGCCATTGAAAAATATATGTTAGCGATTGCCGATGGCAAAGAAGCGCTCCTTGACGATGAAATTGCTTGCCACGCCTACGCAAGTAATTTACGAAATATGACCATTATGGGTTTTAAAACTTCAGAATATATCGGAGAAGAAGTATTGGCCTATCAACCTATACCAGGTGAATATATAGGTTGTGCTGATGTTGAAGAACTGACGAAAGGAAAAGCTTGGTCACTTTAACCCTATAAAACTGAGCCCTTGCATTGCAAGGGCTTTTTTATTTTTATAAAAATCATCTGTAAAATAGTGGTGTACATATAATCAATAAAGTTACCTAATGAAAAGAAGAAGGTTTATTCAGAAAACTGCTTTATCCACGGGCGCAATTGCCATGAGCGGAGGACTCTCTTATGCAACCGAAAAAGCACGTATGCCTAAACATAACTTTCATTTAAAATACGCTCCGCATTTGGGTATGTTCAAAAATCATGCAGGAGAAGATCCCATTGATCAGCTCCATTTTATGGCCGACCAAGGCTTTAGAGCTTTTGAAGACAATGAAATGCGTAATCGTTCCACTACTCTTCAAGAAAGAATCGCTAAAACTATGCAAGATCTCAAGATGCAAATGGGAGTATTTGTAGCACATAAGATCTATTGGAAAGAACCCAATCTAGCTTCAGGTGATTTAGCTAAAAGAACTGAGTTTTTAAACGACATTAAAAGCGCTATAGAAGTAGCTAAACGAGTTAATGCGAAGTGGATGACCGTTGTGCCAGGTCATGTTGATTTGCGTAAATCTATGGGCTTTCAGACTGCGAATGTCATAGAATCTTTAAAACAAGCATCTGCCTTGCTAGAACCGCATAACATAAGCATGGTACTTGAACCATTAAATTTTAGAGATCATCCTGGTTTATTTTTAACAAGATCTCCACAAGCTTATGAAATATGCAAAGCTGTAGGTTCACCTTCCTGCAAAATATTATTTGACATTTATCACCAGCAAATTCAAGAAGGCAACTTAATACCTAATATGGAGGCTGCCTGGAGCGAAATAGCCTACATTCAAATAGGTGACAATCCGGGTCGCAAAGAACCTACTACTGGTGAAATTAATTATAAAAATGTTTTTAAATGGATACATGATAAAAAATTCGATGGCATTTTAGGAATGGAACACGGTAACGCTAACCCCGATAAAAAAGGTGAACTAATGGTTATTGATGCCTATAAGCAAGTCGATACCTTTTAATACTACCATAGCAACTTAATATATTCTTTTCGAGAACCAAAACGTATTTTAAATAATTGATATACTGCAATTTATTGGTATTACAGAGCGCACTAAATAGTGTATTTGATCTGAAATATTTTTTTTACTAAGCCGTTTATCGAAAAAATACGCTGTTTTCGTTGTACTACACCATAGCCGTATAACATTTAGATATCAGGCTCAGTTATTAAAGCATGAAAACATATGTATCCGCAATTTTAGCCTACTTTATTTTAATGGTTGTTTCTAAGATCGTCTATTCGTATTATAGCAGTTTAAACCAATCTACTGATTTAAGTAATACACCGAAGATTAATCTAAACTTTAAACTATATCCTTTACGTGAAAGTCTAATGAGTGTTTGGATTAGTATTTTAAGTATTTGGTGTTAGCCGGCAACTCACAACAATCGTTTAACAAAAATTCGTACTAGTAAACTAAAGATTTCGTGCTTTTTATTGTTTTTTTATGTATTTGAACTGTAATTTGTGTAAAAACATACTTCTTTCTTCAAATATTTGATTTAAATTCGCACTCCGAAAGATTGAAGTTATGGACAAGTATTACATCATTTTGGCGATTTACATTGCTGCTTTCGCAATTTCTAAAATTGCAAAGCCGTTCGTAGAAAAATAAATTTAACCGCTTTCAATTAGATATCTATATTCCTATTAGATACGACCTCTTTCAACCATTCTATTTTTAAGAATACAATAATTTGCAAACCAATACCTAGCTTTATATTAAATAGGCTTATTCGTATTCGCATTTTCAATATTAATTAGCAAAAACGTACTCACACATAAAGCCCCAATAGTAATTTATATATTAGCTATTGGGGCTTTTTAAAAGGTCTTCGTGTTGTTAAATACGAAGAATTATAATCTAATAAATCGTATGGTTAAGATCCACACATTAAACAATCATCATCTGGCTGACCTTCTTTAGCTCTCGCAATCATCTCTTTCATTTCTTGAGGTGTCATAGGTACTATATCAGATTCTGATTGAGAAACCCCTATAGGCGTAGTTTGCACCTGAATAGCGGCTACTTGTTTTACAGACGGTACGGTTGCAGAAATTTCCGCTTCTGCTGCTACACTAATAGGCGTTTCTTTCTTTTTAGTGTTATCAAGCGTAAACTTAATTGCATCTACAGCAGCTTTTGTTCGTAAGTAATACATTCCTGTTTTTAATCCGCTTTTCCAAGCATAAAAATGCATTGATGTTAATTTTGAGTAATTCGCATTTTCCATAAATAGGTTTAATGATTGACTTTGATCAATAAAATACCCTCTTTGGCGCGACATATCAATAATGTCTTTCATACTTAACTCCCAAACTGTTTTATACAGTTCTCTTATCTCTGAAGGAATAGTCTCAATATGCTGAATAGAGCCGTTTGCACGCATTAATTCTTGTTTCATATTTTCATTCCACAACCCTAAACTTACCAAATCTTCTAAGAGATGCTTGTTTACAACGATAAACTCTCCTGAGAGTACTCGTCTTGTATAAATATTTGACGTGTATGGCTCAAAACATTCATTGTTTCCTAATATTTGGGAAGTAGATGCTGTTGGCATTGGCGCAACTAATAGCGAGTTACGCACCCCATTTTTCATTACTTCTTTACGAAGTTTATCCCAGTTCCATCTACCAGACAACTCTTCGTCTTTAATATTCCACAAATTATGCTGAAAATCTCCTTTTGAAATAGGAGAACCTTCATAGGTTGAATATGGCCCTTCTTCTATTGCTGCCTCCATTGAAGCGGTAACAGCTGCAAAATATAGCGTTTCAAATATTTCTTGATTAAGTTTCTTTGCCTCATCACTAGTAAACGGTAACCGCAACATAATAAAAGCATCTGCTAAACCTTGAACACCTAAGCCAATGGGGCGGTGACGCATGTTAGAGTTTTCTGCTTCTACTACAGGATAGTAATTTCTATCTATTACTTTATTTAAATTTTTGGTCACCCGCTTGGTTACCTTGAATAGTTCTTTATGATCAAATTTTCCATTCTTAATGAACATTGGCAACGCAATCGATGCTAAATTACAAACGGCAATTTCATCTGGAGAGGTGTACTCCATAATCTCAGTACAAAGATTTGAGGATCTAATGGTACCAAGATTCTTTTGATTACTCTTACGATTGGCAGCATCTTTATACAACATGTAAGGCGTACCTGTCTCTATTTGAGATTCAAGTATTTTCTCCCAAAGTTCTCTTGCTTTTACCGTTTTACGGCCTTTTCCTTCTGCCTCATAGCTCGTATACAGTTTTTCAAACTCTTCGCTATGACTGGTAAACAAACCTGGGCACTCGCTTGGGCACATAAGTGTCCAATTTTCATTATTCTCAACTCTTTTCATGAATAAATCTGAAATCCACATCGCATAAAATAAATCACGCGCTCTCATTTCTTCTTTACCATGGTTCTTTTTCAAATCTAAAAACTCAAAGATATCTGCATGCCAAGGCTCCATATAGATTGCAAAACTCCCTTTACGTTTTCCGCCTCCTTGATCTACATATCTGGCCGTATCATTAAAAACTTGTAACATGGGTACAATACCGTTGGATGTTCCATTTGTTCCTGCAATATATGAGCCTGTTGCTCTAATATTATGAATAGACAAGCCTATACCACCTGCCGATTGCGAAATTTTTGCGGTATCTTTTAAAGTATCATAAATGCCTTCAATGCTATCATCTTTCATTGCTATCAAAAAACATGAAGACATTTGGGGTTTTGGTGTACCAGAGTTAAACAAAGTTGGAGTCGCATGTGTAAAATATTTTTTAGACATTAACTCGTATGTTTCTATCGCAGCATCTAAATCATCTAAATGAATACCTATAGAAACCCTCATTAGCATATGCTGTGGACGCTCTGCTATTTTACCGTTTAGTTTTAATAAATACGATCGCTCTAAGGTTTTAAATCCAAAATAGTCGTAACCAAAATCGCGATTATAGATTATGGTTGAATCTAATTTTTCTGAATTTTCTGAAATCACTTTAAAAACCTCGTCTGAAATTAGTGGTGCTTTCTTTCCGGTTCGGGGATTTACGTAGAGGTATAAATCCTCCATTGTTTCTGAAAACGATTTCTTAGTGTTTTTATGTAAGTTAGATACTGAAATACGTGCGGCCAACTTAGCGTAATCTGGATGCGTTGTAGTCATTGTTGCTGCAATTTCTGCAGCTAAATTATCTAGCTCAGAAGTTGTTACACCATCATAAAGACCTTCAATAACACGCATTGCCACTTTTAATGGATCTACCAAGCCATTAAGGCTGTAACATAATTTTCTAATTCGAGCTGTAATTTTATCAAACATGATAAGCTCTTTTCTACCGTCTCTTTTTATTACATACATTTGGTTACTACTGTTTTTTGTGTGATTTGTATACTATTAAGTAACACCTTATTACAAGAGCTTTAAACTATTGTTAAAGATGTGGACCGAGTAATTGTTCGCTTGATACTACATGATGTACTACCAACACATGAAAGTTTAAAAATCTGCGTCGAAGCTAATTTTCTGCGCATCTTCATCTTTTTCTTTGTTTAAAACGCCAGCTTTCTGGTACTCGGAAACTCGTTTCTCAAAGAAGTTTGTTTTTCCTTGCAATGAAATCATATCCATAAAATCAAACGGATTGGTGGTATTATAAACCTTATCACATTCTAATTCTACAAGAAGTCGATCCGTTACAAATTCTAAATATTGTGTCATAAGTTTCGAATTCATTCCGATTAAACTTGCAGGAAGTGATTCTGTTATAAACTCTCGCTCAATATCTAAAGCTTCAGTTAAAATTGCGGTAATTCGTTCTTTAGGAACTTTATTAATTAGGTGTCTGTTATGTAAATGCACCGCATAATCGCAATGCATGCCTTCGTCTCTTGAAATAAGTTCATTAGAAAAGGTTAAGCCTGGCATTAAACCTCTTTTCTTTAACCAAAAAATAGAACAGAAGGCACCTGAAAAGAAAATACCCTCAACCGCAGCAAAAGCAATTAAACGTTCTGCAAAACTGGGCGATTCTATCCAATTTAAAGCCCAATCTGCCTTTTTCTTAATCGCAGGAAAATTCTCAATCGCTTTAAAAAGAACATTTTTTTCTTTTTCGTCTTTTACATATGTATCTATTAATAACGAATAGGTTTCAGAATGAATGTTTTCCATCATGATTTGAAAGCCATAGAAAAATTTTGCCTCTGCGTACTGCACTTCACTAACAAAATTCTCAGCTAAATTTTCATTTACAATACCATCTGAAGCAGCAAAAAATGCCAAAATATGTTTTATAAAATAGCGCTCATCATCATTCAACTTATTGTTCCAATGAATAGGATCTTCACTAAGGTCAATTTCTTCTGCTGTCCAAAAACAAGCTTCACATTTTTTGTACCATTCCCATAAATCATGATGTTTTATTGGAAAAATTACAAAGCGGTCAGCGTTTTCTTCCAGAATAGGCTCTAAGGCAGTGGACATAGTAGTTTTAATTTTAAAAATTAATGTGATGGATTGGATATTACCCCGTGATGGGCTTACAAAGATGGAAAAATATGAGCTATCAAAAGCGTTTGAGACCAAGATTTGATCACAAAGTTTTTAACATCGTATGTTGAAATCTAAGCTCAGTACTGATGTATATTAGCCTTGTCAAGGAAAAGCGATTTTAACCAAAACAACCCTAAATGAGCTAATAAAAAATAAACCAAAAAGTATGTTTAGTAATATACTTTTTGGTTTAAAAATAGTCGTCTTTTTTAAAGGTTAACCTACAGTTTTAGATAGTACTTTTCTGTCTTTCTAAATGATCATTGATTAAAATCAAAAGTATATCTTCAGATAAACAATAACAACCTCTTCTCTTTTTTAGCAATTTTAGCCAACTTGCAAAGAATAGTCTCTGCATTCGAAATTTAATACCGTGCGTCAACTTTTACGTAGTACGTTTAATTTCTATTTAAAAAAGACCATAAAAAGTCATATTTTACAAATTTACACCCAAGTGTTGGCATCATCATGTAGCAGCTGAATTAGGCGCTATATTAAATACTGAACAAGAAAATATTTAAAAAATTGATGCCGATAATCGCTAACAATAAATACTAATGCGCATCTACGGTGAAAAAAGCAAAATCATGTAACAAAAATATTATGCCTAAATAAGGTTAGCGCTATGGATAATTTAGCAATTTTATGAATTAAAGATAATACGAAATAGCGATAATTAATTAACTTTAAGAAATTACTAAATTTTATGGTTAAAGCAGTTATAGTAGATGATGAGAAAAAAGCCCTACAAAGCCTAATTTGGGAGCTTACCAATTTTAGTAATGAAATTACTATTTCTGCAGCGTTTACCAATCCACTTGAAGCCCAAGCTTACTTAGAAAAAAACACCCCAGATTGTCTTTTTTTAGATATTGAGATGCCCACTATGGATGGCTTTCAATTTATACAAAACCTTAAAAATAAAGATTTTCCTATTGTAATTACTACCGCTTATAATCAATATGCAATAAAAGCTCTAAAGCATGAAGCAATAGACTACCTCTTAAAGCCAATAGATACTGATGACCTCTCGGAAACAGTGAAAAAAATTAAAAAATACAATAAGAAAAAACTAATATACAGCGCTACAATACCTGTTTTGCAAAAGAAAATTACTTTTAAAACTGATGGTAAACTGGTGTTTTTAGAAAGTGATGAAATCATTTATGCCGAATCTGATGGAAATTATAGCACTATTTATCTAGTTGATGGCCATAAAATTGTGCTTACTAAAAAACTAAAAGAAGTTAATGAACTGTTACCAGAAGACATATTTTTTAGAATACACAATTCATTTATCGTAAATCTTAGTAAGATTAAAGAGTTTATAAAAACTGATAACTACATTATCTTAAAACCTAATCATAAAATACCGGTCTCAAGGCAAAAAAAATCTGAACTCTTAGATTTGATTTAAACAGCATATGATTCATAAAGTTACAAACATCAAATTAAATCTATTTGAACTGGTTAAAACAAACTTAAAAAATTGCTTTGTTTTTCTATGTTTTATAGTTTCAATTGCTTCATACTCTCAAAATAAACCGAATGATGCAGATTATAAAGCAGCCATTAATCGTCTTGTACAAGATTCTCCTAAAGATTATGAGCGCATACATACCGCGCTTCAAGGAAGCGAAAATGACACACTACGTTTGCACTATCTTTTAAAATACTCAAAACAGCACAACTTTAAATTTGGCCAAGCCTATGCCCTTTATGCCCTAGGAAAAATATATACAAATTCTACACAATATTTAAAAGCAATCACCCATCACAAAAAGGCTTTAAAACTAGCTAAAGAAATTAATTTTTTAGAATTAAGAATTGCTTGTTTAAATAGTTTAGGCCTTACTTATCGACAAATGTCGTCGATTAAACAAGCCATGGATTATAGTAGCAAAGCTTTAAGCTTGGCTAAATCTTCACAAAACCCCACCAAAACCATATTATATAACCTAAACCAGGCGCAAAACGGTATCGGCAATATCTATCAGCAATTACAACAATACGATAGAGCTATAAAACAGTATGAAAAATCGGTACAACTTGAAATAAAGCAAGGTAATAAATTGGGGCAAGCCATTAACTACCACAATATTGGCGAGTGTAAAGAGCTAACTAAGCAGTTTGATGAAGCGTTGCGTTATTACAAAAAAAGCCTTTTACTAAATGAAGCTATTGCCTGTTACCCAAACCTAGTAAAATGCAAAACTGCTATCGCTAGAATTTTAATAAAACAAGGCCAGGCTAAAGAGGCCATTGCCCTTCTTGAAGCCGCCGAGAATACTTCTAAAAAATTTAGCGATCAATATGTAATAGCGCCTGTTTATATTAATAAAGGTTGGGCAAAAATGTTGCTAAAACAATACAACCAAGCAGAAAAGAATATACTTAAAGGACTTAATATTTCAAAAAAACATCATCTTATTCGATCTACTATAAATGCTTCTAACTTATTGTCTACTTTATATCAAAGTAAAAATGAATTTGAAAAAGCACTTGACTATAAACTTAAAGCCTTTAAACTTAAAGACGATATATTAAATGCGAATACGATTGGTTATATTAATAATCAAATTTCTAAAAACGATTCTGAAAAAAAGAGTATCGAAATTAAACTTTTGGCCGAACAGAACGAAAGCACGCAACTTGAACTTAGAAAAAATAAAACTATTGTACTAATAATTAGCTTAGCTATAGCCTTATTTGCTTTCATTTTATATATTCTTTATCGTCAAAATCAATTAAAAAATGAAAAAAAATTATTGACACTAGAACAAAATATGCTTCGCAGTCAAATGAACCCGCACTTTTTATTTAACTCGCTAAACTCAATTAAACTATATATAATAAATAACGACAAAAAGAATGCAGTTCATTATTTAAATAAATTCTCTAAACTAGTTAGAAAAATACTGGAAGCTTCTTCTGTTCGAGAAATTTCTCTTGCCGATGAATTAGAAACTATAGCTTTATACATGAAAATTGAGAATATTCGTTTTTCTAATGAAATCGATTTTCAAATCATCATTGATAAGGCAATTGACCCACATAATATAAAAATACCTTCATTTATCTTACAACCATTTTTAGAGAATTCTTTATGGCATGGACTTTCATCTAAAAAAGGCCAGAAAAAAATAAGATTAAACATTAATAAGATGAATCGAGAATATGTTCAAATTAGCATACTTGACAATGGCATTGGACGAAAAGCATCAGAGGAAATAAAACGCAACAAAGTATTGAAAAAAAAATCTGTTGGTTTAGATATCACTAGAGATCGTTTGTCAAATTTTTCAAGAGGTTATCAAAATTACTTTAAGCTTGATATTTTTGATTGCTACAAAGAGGATAATACTGTAAATGGCACTAAAGTAGTGTTACAAATACCTATTATTTAGTATGTTGCTTTGCAACTTGCTCTAGCTCATTATACCATTTTTTGCCAAATTTTCGAACAAGCGCCTCTTTTACAAATTTGTAAACCGGTACTTTTAGCTCTGCACCTAATGAACAGGCTGGGTCGCAAATTTCCCATGTATGATAATTTACTGCCGTCAACTCGGTATACTCTTTTACTCTAATGGGGTATAAATGACAAGAAACCGGTTTCTTCCACTTTATAACACCTTGATTATAAGCTTCTTCAATACCGCATTTTGCTACCTTATTATCACTAAAAATAACATAAGCGCATTCGCTGCCGTTAACTAAAGGTGTTTCCCATTCACCGTCTTCCCCTTTAACAAATGCACCTTGATCTTCAATTGCTGCAATTCCTTCGGAACGTAAAAACGGCTTTACATCGGCATAAATATCAACCAATATTTCAGTCTCTTTGTCTTCAAGGGGTGCACCTGCATCACCATCAATACAACATTGTCCTTTGCAAGCGTTTAAATTACAAACAAAGTCATTCTCTATAATTTCTTCAGATACTATGGTTTTTCCTAGTTGAAACATACAATTTATTTAAAGAATACAAAGATAGGGTATCAAAAATAAGCAGCTCTTAAAATATATTTCTAGATTATGAACAATCTTCATCAGTTTATACTTTAAATTTGCACAAAAAAACACTACAAATTATTTCGAATTGTTTCGAAATGTTTGGGACTAGAAAAGATATGGATTTAGATTTAAACTTTAATTTAAAAGAAATAGCATCGTCGAGCATGATTTTGTTTGCTGTTATTGATATTGTTGGAAGTGTGCCTATTATTATAGGTTTACGAAACAAAGTAGGACACATTCAATCAGAAAAAGCATCAATGGTTGCCGCCATTTTAATGGTTGCTTTCTTATTTGTCGGCGAAGAAATTTTAAACTTAATTGGTATTGATGTCAATTCTTTTGCGGTTGCGGGTGCATTTGTAATCTTTTTTTTAGCTATTGAAATGATTTTAGGAATTACGCTATACAGAGATGACGCCCCAGAGAGCGCATCTATTGTACCTATAGCTTTTCCTTTAATTGCTGGTGCTGGTACAATGACTTCATTACTATCTTTAAGAGCAGAATTTTACGTTGAGAACATAATTGTAGCTATCGTTGTAAATATTATCTTCGTGTATCTTGTACTTAAATCATCTACAAGAATAGAAAAATTTCTGGGCAAGAACGGAATTAGCGTTATTCGTAAAGTATTTGGGGTAATACTTTTAGCTATTGCGGTGAAGTTATTTGCTGCAAATATCAATGAGCTTTTCTAATTTAACGCTTGGGTTACTAGCCTTATATTATTAAGTAGATCTTAAATTTTAATCATGAATAAAACACTTAGTATTATTTTAATTGTTTTAGCTGTTGCTTTAATTGGCTACAATACTACTTTGCTTAATTTTAAAAACCTTTTAGAAGGTGATAGCGCCATCGCCCTTATTGGCATATTAGCTTCTTTATGTGCGATTGTACTGCTGTTAATTTATAGTACTTCAAAAAAAATAGAAGATAACGTTAGAAAAAATTAACTACTGGTATTCTTTAGGCTGGTTAACAAAAGATTGGTCAAGTCTTAAAACTTGCTTTAACATAGCATCGGCTTCCCCCTTAATTTTAGCGTATATATTAGCCCCAAATAATTGTTCGGCTAATGAAGCTTTTAAAAACAGCTTAAGACTATCTTGAAATTCATAAAAACTCATGTTTATCTTATTACGCAAAGCATAATCTACAAAACGATCAAAGAGAATATCATCAACTTTAAAATTATGTATAAATTCTTTTTGTGAATAATCTGCATAGCGCTGTCGGTCCTCGTCTAAATGTTCAAATATGAAATAAGAAATAAACCCCGCATTGTCTAAACTTTCTACAGCTTCTTCTTGGTTAGAACCTATTGGCACAAAAACATCAGGAATAATACCCCCACCACCATATACTACTTTTCCTTTAGGTGTTATAAATTTAAGTGAGTCTACAACTTTTACGCTATCTAAAGAAACAAGCTCGCCGCTATGATAACGATCGGTAAATCGTTGATAATAATCTTTTACTCCGTTTTTATAGGTTTTTTGTATACTGCGCCCCGTTGGCGTATAGTATCTAGATACTGTTAACCGTATTGCAGAGCCGTCACCAAGCTCCATTTCTCTTTGTACTAGACCTTTACCAAAAGATCGACGCCCTACAATAGTACCTACATCATTATCTTGCAAAGCGCCAGCGATAATTTCACTAGCCGAAGCAGATCGCTCATTAATTAGTACATAAATTGGCTTATCTTCAAAGCTACCGTCATCCGTAGCATAGGTTTTGTCAATTTTTCCCTTCTTATTTTTAGTAAAAAGAATCAGTTTTCCTTTCTTTAAAAACTCATCTGCCATCTTTTCTGCAACCTCCAAATATCCTCCAGGATTATCTCTTAAGTCTAATGTTAACTTAGTTGCACCTTTTTCTTGAAGATCTGCGAGTGCAGTTTTAAATTCTTTAAAAGTAGATTCTGCAAAACGATTAACTTTAATATAACCCATATCTGAGCTAAGCATATAATAATGTTGCACACTTTTAATAGGAATAATACCTCTTGTTACACTAAAATTCAGGATTTTGTTCTCATCGCCTCGGTATACTTTTAAATTTACGACACTACCCTCTTTACCTTTTAGTTTTTCAACAATTTCTGAGTTTTGCAAATGCTTACCGTATAAGGTATCATTATCTGCAATTAAAATTCTGTCACCGCCCTTAATACCTGCCAAATAACTTGGACCATTAGGTACTGTTTTTATTACCGCAATAGAATCTTTGTATAAATAAAAATTAACTCCAATACCTACAAAATCGCCTTTCATATTTTCAGATACCTGAGCCATATCATCTTTAGAAATATAAACAGAATGCGGATCTAAGGTTTCTAAAATATTATTTACTGTTACGTCTACAATACTATCGGTGTTTATATCATCAACATACTCATAATCAATATAATCAATCAATTGATTAAGCTTATCTTTTTTAGAATTGGTGGTAAATAATCTTTCTGGAGTGTGACTAAAATTCAGCTTTCCTCCTAAAAAAAAGCCTAAAGCTAATGCTGTGGCTAAAAACAATGGTCTTAAGAAGTTGTTTTTTTTGTGCATTTTTAGAGCTTCAATTTTATACCGTTTCTATTTCTGGAATATGGCTTAATGCTACCCCTGCTTTTTCAAGAAATTTAAGTCCAGAATCATCTTTATATGCTACTTTATACACTACACGTTTTATACCAGATTGATGTATTAATTTACTACACTCTCTACATGGCGATAAGGTAATATACAACGTAGCCCCTTGGCATGATTGCGTTGAAGCGGCAACCTTTAAAATTGCATTGGCCTCGGCATGCAAAACATACCACTTGGTAGCACCTTCTTCATCTTCACAGAAGTTTTCAAAACCCGTGGGCGTACCGTTATAACCATCAGAAATAATCATTCGATCTTTAACAATAATGGCACCCACTTGTTTACGCTTACAAAAAGACAATTTACCCCATTCATACGCCATTCGTAAATAGGCCTTATCATATTTTGTTTGTTTGATTTTCTTCATTAATATCACACTAATAGCAGTCTACTAAGATACCTGCTTTTAAAAGTTTCTGACCTATAAATAAGTTAAATTTAACAATAGTATAGTTTACCATTGAAACGTTTTAAACAACATCGGTATTGTAATTAAAATGATTAAAAGAGAACAGATCATCACAAAAAGAGAAGAAGCTACCTTAATTCGAGAAATAAAAAGATAGGACACACTTAAAACTACAAGTACAATGAGTACCTGAGAAATTTCAATACCAGTCGCAAAACCAAATAGAGGAATTGACTTTTGCTCCATTTCGGCCATAAGAAGATTAAAATAATTACTAAAACCAAAACCATGAATTAGACCAAAAAAAGCAGTTGCAAAAACATGCAAGCCCATATTTTTTTTACCCGATTTTGTCTTAACATAAATTAGATTAAAAATTGCTGTCCCTAAAATAGTAACCGGAATTAAAAATTCTATTAAACCTACATCTATAACCAACACGCCATAAGCTGATAAAAACAATGAAATACAATGCGTTATGGTAAAAATTGTCGCTAGTAAAACTACTTTTTTAGCGTTTTTAAAGGAAAAAGGTAACGCCAGCGCTGTTAAAAATAGAATATGATCATAGGCTGCAAAATCAAGTACATGATTAAGCCCCATTTTTATATAAAAAACAAAATCGTCCATCTTTTAGTAAAGTTTAATAGTACATATAAATAGCCCCTCTTTAAGTAATTTCGAATACCCTGTTCTACTTTTATATCCCCCGCTCTTTCTGTATGGTTTCATAGGCTTTCTGAACTTCTTTAAATTTCTCTTCGGCTCCTTTTTTTATAGCATCATTTTCAGTATTTACACGATCTGGGTGGTATTTCTTCGCCATATTACGATACGCTTTTTTTATCTCCGAATCAGTTGCTGTTTTATCAATCTCTAAAATTTTATACGCATTATCGGCAGATTTTATGAACATTGCTTTAATACTTTCTAAATCTCGAAAAGTAATTTTCAAATAACCTGCAATTTGTTCAATTGTTTTAATTTCTTCAGCACTTACAAGGCCATCTGCTTGTGCTATACCAAACAAGAAATGTAATAATTGTAAGCGTACTTCATATCGGGTACGTTGATTTAAATAAAGACACACACGTTGTGCTGAAATTTCGTGCTTTTTATTAATATCATTAAATGTTCTAAAAATTGCATTCGCTTTATCCTTGCCGTAGGTCTGCACAAAATATTGTCGCACATAATCCATCTCGCTTTTGTTTACAATTCCGTCCGCCTTAATGACGATAGAACATAAAGACAATAGGTTAATTTCAAAATCAGCAGGCGTCACTTTCTGAAGCATCATGTCATCAAAAACACGTCTTGTACCTTGGTTTGTTTTACCAAAACTATCAATGGCACTACCAATAAAAAAACCTAAAACAGCACCAGAATAGTGAAATAAATAATACCCTAAAAACGCTAAAACTATTTTAAACATGTACTACGCTATTTTTGTCAAAGATATATTAAATCAAAACAAAGAATAAAGAGAAATGTGCAGCTTTTGTATCACATAATTAAATTTATTTTAGCATTTGTTAGGCTAATTTACAGCCGCCAACACGAGTGCAATGTATTGGAAAGAGCTACCTTTTTGCTAAGTCAATGTTAAGACTTACAAAAAACACCACAAAACACTTATCTTTGTAGTGAATAAAAAATTGATAGTCTATGTATCCTGCAGAATTAGTAAAACCAATGAGAGATGACTTAGTTAGCGCTGGGTTTGAAGAGTTATATACCGCTGACGAAGTTGCGAAAGCTATTAGTAAAGATGGTACTACCCTTGTGGTTGTAAACTCGGTTTGTGGCTGTGCCGCTGCCAATGCTAGGCCAGCTGCCAAAATGAGCTTACAAAATGATAAAAAACCAGATTATGCGGTTACCGTTTTTGCTGGTGTTGATACTGAAGCAGTAAATGCAGCTCGTAACTTAATGGTACCTTTTCCTCCATCATCACCAAGTATGGCTCTGTTTAAAAACGGAGAGTTAGTACATATGATAGAACGTCATCATATTGAAGGTCGACCAGCTGAATTGATCGCTGAAAATTTAACGGAAGCATATAATCAGTTCTGTTAATTGAATTTTAATACTCTTATAAGTTAAAAAACCGCTTCTATTAAGCGGTTTTTTTGTGCTTTTTTTAATCTTCTAATCTATTCTCTTGATATGATTTTATTAATTTCATTTAGAATCTTATTTTTACATGGTGCAAAAGCTTCTCGCATATCCACTATCTATAATTTACGTTAGCATATTTACGCTAACGCTAATTCTGTTTTTACCCATTCAATGGTTTTGTTTTAATGTATTTGGGCATAACATACATAGTTACTGTGTATCGATAATGAACCTTTGCTTAATGCGATGTGGTCTTATTTTAGGCACTACTTACAGTTTTAAAAATAAGCATACACTACCTACTGACAGGCCCTTAATTGTGGTAACCAATCACCAAAGCATGCACGACATACCCCCTGTTACTTGGTTCTTACGCAAGCACCATCCAAAATTTGTAAGTAAAAAACAACTGGGCCGAGGCTACCCTAGTGTTTCTTATAACCTAAGAGTAGGCGGGTCGGCACTTATTGATCGAGATGATAAAAAACAAGCTTTACGTGCTATATCTAAATTAGGAAAATATATAGAGAAACATAATAGAAGTGCCGTTATCTTTCCTGAAGGAACACGCAGCAGAACAGGACATCCAAAACCTTTTAAAGCAATAGGAATGAAATTGCTGATGAAGAATGCACCATCTGCCCTAATTGTGCCAATAAGCATTAATAACTCGTGGAAAATGTTAAAATACGGCTCATTTCCCGTAGGTCTTGGCAACCGTATAAGCTTAGAAGTGCATACACCATTTAAAGTAGAAGGTAATCTTGATGAATTAGTATTGCGTGCAGAAAAGGCAGTTAAATCTGGTGTTAACTCCTTTAAATGAACACCGATAAACTCATAAATAAGACCATTAAATTTGTAAAAAGAACGCTACAAGATGCGGAGGGTGGTCATGACTGGTTTCATATTCATCGTGTATTTTCAAACGCACAACGTATTGCAAAAGACGAAGACGTTAACTACTTAGTGGTTAGTCTTGGTGCTTTACTACACGATATTGCTGATGCAAAATTTTACAATGGTGATGAAACTATTGGCCCTGCATTAGCAACAAGTTTTTTAAAATCGGAAAAAGTAGATCCAGATATTATTAAACATGTTGTTGAAATTATTGAAAACATATCTTTTAAATCGAGCTTAACCGACCCAAACAACACGCATAAAAAGTTCAACTCTATAGAATTTCAAGTAGTTCAAGATGCCGATCGTTTAGACGCTATTGGTGCCATAGGAATTGCACGCGCCTTTAACTACGGAGGTTTTAAAAATAGAGCTCTTTACAATCCTTTGATCGTGCCAAACCTATATATGAGCAAAGCTGAATATAAAAAATCTACTGCTCCAACGATTAATCATTTTTACGAAAAACTATTAGTACTAAAAGATAAAATGAATACCAATACTGGTAGAAAGTTAGCTGAAAAACGACATCAATTTATGCTTACTTATTTAGAGCAATTTTACAAAGAATGGAATGGACAACTCTAGGCCGTTCAAATATATTTTAGCGCTTAATTGAAAACATTCATAAATATTTATACCTTTTTTTTATCGCCTTTCTGTTTTTCTCTTGTCAAAAAGATGGCACAAGTGCAGATCTTCTTATTATAAATGCTAACATTTGGACCGGAAATTTAGAACAACCAAATGCCGAAGCTAGGGCTATTAAAGGAGATTCCATTTTGGCTATTAGTTCCTCCGAAGAAATAAAAAAATTTAAAAGGTCATACACACAAATAATCGACGCTGAAGTTAATTTTATTACTCCTGGATTTATAGATTCTCATGTACATTTACTAATGGGCGGAAATAGTCTTTTAAATGTTCAACTAAGAGATGCCAATACAAAAGAAGAGTTTATTAATAGAATAGCGTCCTTTTCGAAAGATTTAAAACCCAATCAATGGATTGTTGAAGGAAATTGGGATCACACACTTTGGGGCGGAGAACTACCTTCAAAGGATTGGATTGATAAATTCACAAAAGAAAAACCAGTTGCCCTTTACCGAATGGATGGCCATATGATTTTAGCCAATTCCACAGCTTTAAAAATTGCTGGAATTGATAGCAATACGCCGCAGGTAAAAAATGGAGAAATTGTTAAAAATTCTGACGGTACACCAACAGGAATTCTAAAAAGTGAAGCCATGTATTTAGTGCTAAACAAAATACCTTCTTTAACTAATTCTCAAAAAGAAAAAGCTATAAAAAGCGCACAAAAGTATTTACTTTCTAATGGTGTTACAAGTATTCATGATGTTGATAGTTTAGGAGGTTTTAAGGTTCTAAAAAAAATGTACGCAAATAACGAACTGAATATTCGTGTCTACTCAGCAGATCCGTTGTATCGTTGGAAAGCACTTTTAAACAAAGAAAAAATAAATACTAAATGGTTAAAAAATGGACTGCTAAAAGGATTCATCGACGGTTCACTTGGTTCACATTCGGCTGCGTTTAAAGAACCTTATGCAGACAAGCCAGAAGACCGCGGAATTTTAACAGCAAATATTGACAGCCTTAAAACATGGATTACAAAAGCAGACCATAAAAATTTACAAATAACTGTTCATGCGATTGGAGATAAAGCAAACAACACCTTATTAAATACTTACGAAACAGTAATACAATCCAATGGGCATAAAGACCGAAGATTTAGAATTGAGCATGCGCAACATTTAGACAAAAATGACATTAGTCGTTTTTCAGATTTAAATATTATTGCAAGTATGCAGCCTTATCATGCTATTGACGATGGAAGATGGGCAGAAGACCTAATCGGTAAAGAACGAGTTAAAACAACCTATGCCTTTAAATCTTTAATAGAGGCAAACACAACTTTAGTATTTGGTAGTGATTGGCCTGTAGCGCCTGCTTCTCCACTTTATGGTATTTATGCAGCTGTAACACGTGAAACTTTGGATGATAAAAATGCTAACGGTTGGATTCCTAAACAAAAAATAAATGTAGAACAAGCGTTATTAGCGTATACCAAAAATGCAGCTTATAGTTCATTTGATGAAAAAATAAAAGGAACTTTAGAAGAGGGTAAGCTTGCAGATTTTGTATTCTTGAGCGAAGACTTAACTAAAATAAAATCAAAAAAAAATAAGGAGTTTAAAGTATTAAAAACATACGTTGGCGGAAAAATGGTATTTAGCAGAAATGAAGTTAAGCACAATGACCTAAAAAATTAATTATTAGTTATAGCCTAGTTATCAAGTTAAAAAACCTTTTAGGGTTTAAATAAAAATTGCACGTTTATTTAAAATCTGAACCCCTTCAAAAAACTTCTTCCTTTTCTTTTTTTGTATCTTCAATTATCAATTTAATAAAGACCTAAAATGCAAAGAAGAAAGTTTATTAAAAAGTCAGCAGCAGCATCAGCGGCATTTACAATTGTACCTAGTTTTGTAATGGGAAAACAACATGTGGCTCCAAGTGACACCCTATATATGGGGGCTTTTGGAGTTGGAGGTAGAGGCGCAGGCGTCATACAAGGTTTAGATAATACTAAAAAAGTGAAATTTGTAACCCTTTGCGATGTTGATGATAGAAGTGCTGCATCAACTTACAAAAAATATCCAAAGGCAAAAAAATACAAAGATTTTAGAAAAGTTTACGACAAGCATTTAAAAGAAATTGATGCTATAATGGTGGCTACACCAGATCATATGCACGCTTCGATTGCGCTCCCTTTTATGAGAGCAAAAAAACATGCTTATGTAGAAAAACCTCTTACGCATACGATTAATGAAGCTAGGCTAATGACTTCAGTAGCGCAAGAAAATGGCATCGTAACCCAAATGGGCAACCAAGGTGCCTCTAGTGCAGGAAGCCGCGAAGCAAAAGAATGGATTGCCTCGGGTATCATTGGCAAAGTGTATAAAGTTGATTGTTGGACAAATCGCCCCGTATGGCCGCAAGGTGTGCCAACACCTACCGAAAAACAGCCAATACCTAAAGAATTAGATTGGGACTTATGGTTAGGAAAAGCTGCTATGCGCGATTACAATGCTGCCTATTTACCCTTTAAATGGCGTGGTTTTTGGGATTTTGGTACCGGCGCCTTAGGTGATATGGGATGTCATATTATGGAAACTCCATTTGGAGTTTTAGATTTAGGTTATCCTACAGAAGCAGAAGCAAGCTGTACTACCAACTGGGTAGGTGATTTTGTAGAAGCCGATTATAGCGATTCATGCCCGGCATCATCTATAGTGCGGTTAAAGTTCAATACTGACACACACGGTGATATTGCCTTAAATTGGTACGATGGGGGTATTTTACCTGACTTGCCCGATGAGCTAAAAGATGGTGAAACTATAGGCGCTACAGGAGGAGGCTCTATTTTCTATGGATCAAGAGGAATTTTAATAGCCGATGCATACTCGCTTAATTTAAGATTATTACCCAGTTCAAGCATGGCTCTATTTAACCCACCTAAACCTTATTTAAATAGAATTAAAGATGGCATAGAAGGGCATCAAAATAATTTTGTTGAAGGGTGTTTAACAGGTAGTGACACCTCATCTGATTTTAAAAAATCTGGTCCATTAACAGAAGCTGTACTTATGGGTAATTTAGCCATCAAAGCATTTCAGTACAAAAAGTTTAAACCCGGTAAAAAATCGGGAGATTGGGAACCTTTTGAATACCCTGGAAGACGTAAAATTTTATGGGATGGAGCCAATATGAAAGTAACCAATTGGGATATGGCTAATGAATGGGTTAAAGGCACCTATCGCAAAGGTTGGAATTTATCATAAAAAAAGTGCCAAAATAAGCACTCTTATTTTAGCTAAAAATCTTAATTACAGTCTATAAAAAACAAAAAATCCTTTGGTTTTTAACCAAAGGATTTTTTAATTTGGCTACGGGTTACTTTAAAGATGTGGTAGAAATATCCTCAACAGCAACTTTCACTAGTTGCTTTTTGCTACCGCGTTTTGCATAAAATACTAATGTATTTATAGCGCTATTAATTAAAGGTTTTGATACCATAATTGGCAAACGCACCTCTTTATCATCTATTAATTTTTTATATCCTAAATTACCAGCAGCATCAATTTTAATCACAAACATATTTGGGTTTCTACTAAAACCTTGTTTAAAAATAATTCGGTCTTTACCTAATTTCTTAGGATTTTCACCCGAATTAATAAAGAAATACATATCGTTGTCTTTACCATAAGCCGTATATGATGCATAGGCCTCGTCGCCTTGAGTAACCTCAGCTTTATTAATGTTACGAGCCCAAACCATGGTACCAGCAGCATTCATTTTTGCACAAACAATATCATTATAATGATAACGATTTACTTTTTTTGAGGTATTTCTAGCAGAATTTTCACTCTCAGTAACGAAGTACTCCTCTGCGCTAAAAATAAGATCATTACTCGCAGTAACGAATACATCTTTAAAAATAAGATTTTTGATTTCTGCATTTACCTGACGCCCAAATTTATCAAGCATAAATTGCTCTGAAAAAGGATTATACTTCTTGCTCTCTATGGCCAGAGAACTAGGGTTTAGTTTAAAATGAACTAATCCGTTATACCTATTATCTTTTCGATCTGCATAAAAGCCTACTACTAATAGCTCACCATTATTTAATATTGGTTTTAATGATTCGGGAAAACGACCTTTATCATCAAATTGTTGGGTTTGATGCCCATCACTTGAAATGCGCACCAACTCATATTGAAAACGACGCTCTTTGGCACTAAAACGCTTTTTCTTAAAAAACGCCTTTCCCATAAAGTAAAGTGTTTTAAAATCTTTAGATACCGCTATATTTTCAAAAGCATAATTTTTCTCTTTCGTCTCTGCAGTAAAATCATACTCTAGTTGCTTTTTCAAATCGGCTTCAAATAAAAACATGCTGTATTTTGCGTCACTGCCTTGGCGATGTTGTACCGTAATAGCAAAAGCAGACTTTTCTTTATTAAAGTGTACTGCCGTTGAAAAACCATTCCCGAAATTTCGGTTAAACTTGCTTATTGCCAAAGGGTTTTCAACTTCTTTAGAAGGAATAGATAATAACTTTTTCTCGCTAAAATCAAAATTGCTAAGTGAACTTTGATGTACAACATATTCATAAGCCAAAGTGTTATCATTATACTTTAACTCTAACAAATATAATTGACCCTTATTAATAAAGCCATCTACCATGTATTGCCCCGCATATTTATTGTTATAGTCTTCTACTAAATTCATCTTAGCATCATACTTTTCAATAAAATGACCTTTAGGTCGTAAGGGCATACCACCATAATAGGTGCGCACAATAACAGTTTCGTTATTGGCAGATCCACTTATACTAAGTACGGTAGAATATTTATATCTATCAGAATAGGTTTCTCCTAAACTATAATTTACTGCGATGTCTTGCGCTTTTAAAAAAGAAAAAGCAGAAACAAAAAGCAATAAAAACAAACATTTTAGTGTATTCATAAGTAGGTTTTAGGGTTTCTATTTACCAGGAAACTGTGCCTTTCGTTTCTCTAGAAAAGCAGTTGTTCCTTCTTTAAAATCAGCGGTATCAAAACATTCAGCAAAAGCATTAATTTCAACCTCATACCCGTTATTATCATGTTTAAAACCGCTATTTACTGCATTTATTGCATGACCAATAGCAACCGAAGAATTATTCGCTATTTTCGCTGCTAATTTTTCACAAAGATTAATTAATTCGTCTTGTGGTACTGCATAATTTATAAGTCCGTAACTTAAGGCTTGCTCTGCGTTAATCATACCAGCCGTCATAATCATTTCCATAGCACGACCTTTGCCCACTAACTGAGGTAAGCGTTGTGTGCCGCCGTAACCCGGAATAACCCCTAAAGAGACTTCTGGCAAACCCATGCGTGCAGTAGTACTTGCAACTCGAAAATGGCAGGCCATCGCCAATTCTAAACCGCCGCCAAGCGCAAAACCATTAAGTGCTGCAATAACCGGAGTGCTTAAATTTTCTATTAAATTAAACACCATTTTTTGCCCTTTTGAAGCCAATTTAGCTCCTTCTTTTATCGAAAAATTCGCAAATTCGGAAATATCAGCCCCAGCAACAAAAGCTTTTTCACCACTACCTGTTAATATAATGACCTTTATATCACTATTTGCCTCTAAACTACTAAATGCAATACTTAACTCTTTAAGCGTATCCTTATTTAATGCATTCAACTTATTTGGACGATTAATGATAACTGTTGCTAAATGGCTCTTGTGCTCAACCAAAATATTCTTGTAACGCATACTGTTAAATTTTCTTGTTTAAATTATTAAATTGATAAGTTAACTTAGCTACTAATAGCCATAGCTTAAAACTAATTTGAGATCAAATTTAGCTCCTAAATTAAAACATAAAAGTTTAAACTACGGTAAGGTACTTAGGGCATTTTGTTTTTTTAATCAGCAAATAAGTAATAAGACTTTATAAATATAGGGGCTTTACGGCGATAGTTCTGTTATATATACATTACCCGAACGAATTATATATTTTGCAAGAAATAGCACATTGGAAGTATCTTAACGATAAAAGTATGATACATTTTTCTTAGACTATTCAAAAGAGCCTGTATAAGTAGCTGTATGCTGTTGAGTCATCTGCTTTGAGCTGACTTAATATTAAAAAATAGGATCAAATTCTTTAGCAACTAAGGTATTCTAAATCTAATTTTTCTATTTCAGAACCATATAGCAATCTTAAGGGCTCACCTTAAACACCACATAAAAATGGCGCATCCTTCATTAAATGGAGTTTCTTAAATAAATATAAGCCTCTTATTGTTTACAATTAGACCCATATATAGCGTGTGATTTATGTACTAGTAATCTATAATACTCATCAATTTTTCAGAAGTTAATGGCTTTACGATATAATCGGCAACCTCAGCTATGCTTTTAGCCTGAATTAAGTCATCAGGATTTTTAGAAGATGATGACACATAGATCAATATTTCCTTATTTATTTTACTACTAACAGTTGCATATTCTTCAAGAAACTCCCATCCATCAACAATAGGCATATTTAAATCAAGAAAAACAAGATCAGGAAGCTGGTCTACATTATCTATATTATCCATAAAAAATTCTAGTGCTTGTTGCCCATCGGTGAAAGTAACTATATTGGTTATCAAATTAGTAGCTGCAATGGTTCTTTTAATTGCGAATTGATAAATATGATCGTCATCAATTATAGCTACAGTTTGTATTTGTTTCATGCTACCCATTCTTTAAAATTGAACTATAAATGATGTGCCTTCGTTTAGAACACTTTCCGCTGATATACTGCCGCCCATAGCTTCTACTTGAGCTTTCGTAATAAAAAGACCTACACCCTTTGCTTGAGGATGCCTATGAAAAGTTTTATGTAGTCCAAAAAGTTTTTTTCCGTTTCTTTTCATATTTATACCTAGTCCATTATCGCTAACAATAAGGCAAGGATTTTCATTAATCAAACTGGTTTCAAAATGTATTTCTGGGTTGCGTTCATGCGACCTATACTTAATTGAATTACTTAAAAGGTTTTGCATAATACTCTCTAAATATACCGATGAATATTCTATTGATTCAACCTTAGAAAAGTCGTAGGTAATTTTAGCATTAGTTTCCATAATTTTACCCTGAAAGGTTTCTGTTAACTTTGCTAAAATTTTTTCAAAATGCAACTTTTCTTTTTCTCTTTTAGATTCGTGTCGTATACTTACTACTTCTAAAAGTTCATTTAAAGTACTTTCTAAGTTATTTACCGTTTTATCAAACTTATCCATTAAATCTTCTTTCTCTTCGATAGTCTCTTCTTGATAGTAGAAGTGCAATAGTGATTTTAGGTTACTGGTTGGCCCCCTAAGATTGTGCGAAACTATATGGGCAAAATCTTCTAATTGCTCATTTTGCCTACTAAGATAATCTGTTCGTTCTTTAACTATTTTCTCAAGATTTTTATTATTTTCAAGTAGCTGACTCTCTGCCTTTTCTCTTTCGATATCAATTCGATTTAAAACCTGTGCGGTAGACCATAATGCAAATACAACAACTACCATAAACGACGTTGTAAAAATGGCGACACCAAATTCTGCCGAAATAAGTCCGTATCTACCAAGCATTAGTTGAACAAAGCCAAGTGCTAATATGGCAACAACTACTTTTTTAAAGAGGCTTCTCGCCATTAAATTACCAATCATATCACCTGAAAACAGTCCTGTAATACCAATTCTAGGGCGATAAAATGACGCTGATACTGATAAAACTAAAAAGGTAGCTGAGGTATGAATTGCCATTGAGGTAAAAAATGACAGTTTATAAAATGCTGGTATATTAAAAAGGTATCCTAAAATAGCCACAAAAGCAATTAACGAGATAGTATGCAATGCAAATTGACAAATTTTTCTTTTAAGATTTGTCTTAGATGGCAATAACATCAAAACTATACCAAATAAAATAAAGCAAACCGCTGTTGTAGGTGATGGCCTTCCTGGAGATTTCTCGTATCTTATTAAAGCATCTACATCCTTTATAAAATATTCATCAATACCAAAATTGATATTAAAAATATCTTGTGAAAAAGATAATGCTCCCACAAACGTAGTTAGTGCTGCTAAAAAAAAGGCTAATTTAGGCGCTTTCTTTTTCGTTACAAGTATAAGAGCTACTGACGTAGTAAGAAATAGAAGAGCTGTATTTAACTTCATAGAAACGTAATCGGGCAATACGGTTTTGAGTACAGCAATATCAAATATCCACCCAATAATAACCAGAGTACTCAAAGTGAGAGCAAAAACAGATGACCAAAAAATTCTGCTAAGATTTCTATTTTTATTTTTCATGAGACAGGGATTAATGCCTTTATCTTAGCCCAGTAATTTCTACTATCAACTTTATAAGACATTTAACAGAAAAGTAAAATTATTCTTTTATTAAACGTTAAATAATAACAATAATTGCTGAAATTATTTAAAACCTTTGGTTTTCTTCCAAAATATGTCATCCTATTCTCTATTATGCGCTTCAGATTTTCATGTGTATTATACCGTTTAAATTTAAAACATTTGGCAAAAAATACTACACTAAGGGTAATAATTATTTTTCTGAAAGTATAAAAACACATTAAATTATAAAGATTTTTCTTATGCTTATAAAGACGCTACACCAAATAATGGGCGTTAAAAAGACCAACACAGCCAAACTAAAGCGAACATATAACGTGCTAAACCGACCATAATCCTTCGCTTACAGGTACAACATCACCTCCAACTTTAAGGGTATAACTACTACCGTTATAAGCACCATCTAGGTACAAGATCGATTTTCGGCCCATCTCATAACCTTGCTCTACTCGTACAGACTGTAATGGATGGTGATACTTTAACAAATACGCTAAAAAGCAACCATTTGCACTTCCTGTAGCTGCATCTTCCCAAACGACACCATCTTCTAAAACGAACATTCTTGTGTGATAGTGGTTCTCTTTATTGATAGTTTCTGTAGTTACAAAAAACAAAGAGCATGTTAACCCCAGGTCGGCATTACATTTATGCAACTTTTGGTCTATTAAAAACTGCTTTAACCTCTTGCTATCTAATCTCAGATTTGAGATACTTTTCAAATCTTTTAAAAAAATGATAAGATAAGGCAAGCCTGTATTAACTATCTGAACAGGCATAGAGGTCTCGAAAGAATTTAAAGGCAAGTCTAAGGCTTCCGCAAGTATTTTTAGGACAAATGTATTCCCAAATATAGGTTGGGCTTGTTGCATAGTAAAACGGCTATGCTCTAAATTTTCTGGGCAATCAAGTGTAACAGAAATAGCTCCTTTTTGGAGTTTTAAGGTAATATTATTTGTGCTTTTTTTACAAAAATACTTTGCTAAAACATAGGCGGTACCTAAAGTAGGATGACCAGCAAAAGGCACCTCATATTCAGTTGTAAAAATACGAACACCAAAGCTACCATCTTCTTCAATACTTCTAATAAAGGCGCTTTCGGCAAAATTAATCTCTCTTGTAATTTTTAACATTTGCTTCGCACATAAAACCTGTTCTAAATCAACAAAAACAGCCAGTTGATTGCCAGTATATTTTTCTGAAGCAAAAACATCTAAAATATAAAATTTAATCGTTCTCATATAAGGGACTAAAGTTCTAGGGCATTTCTTTTGGAAACCTTACCGTAAATACAGTACCCTTTTGCGCTTGTGAAGTAAAATTTATACTTCCTTTATAACTCTCTACTATATTTTTAACCATACCAAGACCTAAGCCCATTCCGCTAGATTTTGTAGTAAACTTTGGTTCAAATATTTTATCACGAAATTCGTCTTCAATACCAACTCCGTTATCGGCTATAGTTATTTTTACCTGGTCTTCTTCTGAAGCTACTGAAACCAAAATTCGAGGCGATGTAGTTTCTGGTAAAGCTTGAATAGCATTTTTCACTAAATTAGTTACTACCCGTATCAATTGAGTTCGATCTAGTTTTGCTATTATTTTTTCTTCATCAGAAATAAAATGAATATAATCTTCAGTAAAAATATCTAAGGCAAGCTTTACTATTTCTACCACATTTAAAGTTTCATTCTGTTGGGCAGGCATTTTTGCGAAATTAGAGAAAGCCGAAGCTATATTAGTCATCGTATCAATCTGCTGAATAAGAGTTTTTGAATACTCGGTTACCTTTTTATGAATATCGGGGTCATTTATGTCGAACTTTCGTTGAAAACTTTGAACACTTAGGCGCATTGGAGTTAATGGATTCTTTATCTCATGAGCTACCTGTTTTGCCATTTCGCGCCATGCTTGCTCTCGCTCACTCCGCGCGAGTTTTGTGGCACTTTGCTCTAGCTCATCAATCATAGCGTTGTAAGACGCTACCAGTTTACCAATTTCTGAACTATGGTCTTTAATAAATATTTTTTTATTGCGCTTGGTTAAATCGGTCTTATTCATCATTGAAGAAACCTTTTCTAAAGACCGAGTAATATATTTTGAAATAAAATAGGCCAACGCAACTGCAACCAAAAGCATTAGAAAACATACCGTACCTAACCTAATAAAAATTTCTCTCAGCTCACGATCATAAAATGTATTGTCCTCGTAATAAGGCATACCTAATATACCAATTGGTTTGAATTTTTTATCAGTAATAAATGTATATGAAGCTTGATATTGGTCTCCAACGGTTGAATTACGTTCTACATATCGCTTTTCTGCACTAAACTCTAACTGATTTAGAATATTAACATCTAAGCAATTTGAACTTAGGTCTATTTCAAACTGAGGGCGCGAACTTTTAATAAGGTTACCGTCAAGATCATAAAGATTAAAAGGAGCTGATAAAACATCAGAAATTTGATAAATTTCATCTTTAAAGATGAGTCCTAAATATGCTGTAGTCTGCGGATAAGTAGTTTTCTTTAGAGCAAAATTTACACTCTGTTTCACTTGGTCTTCTTTCTTAGCCAATCGAAGTTTGTGATAATCCTTAGTTTGCTCTCGATACTGATAAAAAGTTACCCCAGCTATCAGCACAGAAGAAATGATCACCAGAACAATCATGGTAACAAAAATTCGTGTTCTAAGAGCTAAATTTTTAAACAATATTTTACGGTTAGAGGTTTAAAACAAAAAACAAGTTAGATTTTAACAAAACAAATATCGCACCAATTTTTACATTGTTTTTTGATTATCTCAAGTTCGCCTGTTAAGGTTATTTTTTTGGTGATTACATTGATTCGTTACTGTTACGAATGCGTTTATATAATTTAATGCCAAGCATTAGTAAGATAGCCAAAACCAAAATACCAAACACCCCAAATATCCAATTAATAGCGCTTTTTAAAATCACTAAAAACACCACTGCGAAAAGAATGATGGTTGCACCTTCGTTCCAAATACGCATGTAATTAGAGCTATACTTTATATTATTACGCTGTAATTCTTTAAACATTTGATGATTTCTTAGATGATACAGCCATAACAAAACAACAAAAGTTAGTTTTACATGCATCCAAGATTGTTGTAACAAACTAGGGTTTAAAATTAATAAAATAAGCGCTAGTATGGTGCATAAAATTGACGATGGCCATCCTATGATTATCCAAAGTCGTTTTGCCATTAATTGCAACTGTTCGGTTAGTATTTCCTTTTCAGGAGACAATTTATCTGAAGCTTCTATTTGATAAATAAAGAGCCTAGGCATATAAAACAAAGCCGCAAACCAAGTTACCACAAAAATAAGGTGCAAAGCTTTTATGTAATTATAATACTCAGACATAGGAAATGCAAATTAGGTATTTGAATGACCAAAAACTAATCATTTTACAAACGTATTGCTCCTACTCCTGCCTGCCATAATTTCTTATTAAAATTAGGAATGTCTATTTCTATCATTTGATTTGCTCTCGCCTTTAAACCTTCCCATTGTAAATCGAGCTCGAGGCGTCTATCTTTTGATCCTTTATTTACTTTAGGTATTTGGCTACCCCCTGTTTGATTTAATAAAAATAGATATTCAGCAGAAAACTTATTCTTAAAATTTTCCACATCATCATAAGCTTTCGATTTTCGCTGAATCATTTCACTATCCCAAGCAGACAATTTTTTCAATAAGGCTTTAGCGTCGTACTTTAAAGCTTCATCATTTAAACTAGTTATGAGTGTCTTTATCTGGTTTTGAACTTTAAATAAACGATTCACTTTAGTATGCATTTCAAATATTTTAGCCTCCATCTCTGTCATAAAAACATCGTGCTCATGATACTTTTCTGGGCTATTCTCATAGCTTGGTATCTTTAAAATTTGCCCCTTTGTTTCTACTACCGTATCTAACACCTTTAAACGCAGTGTGTAGCTGCCTGGTGGCACCCTATGACCTCTAAAATCTGCCTCTATGTAGGTGTTGGGTATACCTGGCAAAATAGGATAACGCATATCCCAAACAAAACGATTAAGACCTTCTTTCTTTGAAAGAATAGGTTTTGGAGGTGGCCCACCTCCATTATGCTTTATATAGCTTGTATCTTTTTTAGAGCTTATGCTACGGATATGTTTACCATTTGCATCGCGTATCGTTAAAGAAATTTCTTTAGTACTGTCAAGTTTCGGTAGCTGATAGTAAATTACCATTCCGTTTGCTGGGTTTACTCCCTTAAACGGATTGGTTCCGTTAAATTTTTCGGAAGTTTTGCTTAGCGGACTCCCCCAAAACCCATTAAAAGTATCTACGGGCTTAAGTAGTTTTAAATGGGTGTTAAATGGCTCATAGGCGGCTACTGCATTAAGATCATCTAATATCCAAAAAGATCTACCAGATGTAGCCACCACCAAATTACCTTGATGCACTTTTAAATCAGTAATAGGTGTCTTTGGCAAATTTAATTGAAAGGGTTGCCACGTTTTTCCATCAGTATAAGAAATGTACATTCCTTGTTCTGTACCTGCATACAGCAGCCCTTTTCGCTTATGGTCTTCTCTAACTACTCTAGTAAAAGCCCCGTTAGGAATTCCAGAGCTAATAGAAACCCATGTTTTACCATAATCTGTAGTTTTATAAAGCGCTGGCGAGTAATCATTAAACTTGTATCGCGTGGTTGCTATGTACGCTGTTGCCTTGTCATGGGGTGAGACCTCAATTGCATTTATCAAACACTCTTTTAAGCCCTTAGGCGTCACATTTTGCCAAGTAGCACCATTATCTTTAGTGAGATGTACCAAGCCATCGTCGCTACCCGTATAAAAAACGCCCTTTTGGTGTGGAGATTCAATGATATAAGAAATTGTTCCATAATTTTCAGCACCCACAGCTTCATTTGTATACGGTCCACCACCATTACCTTGCAAAGCATCATTATCTCTCGTAAGATCAGGAGATATTTCTTGCCAAGTTTCACCCATATCTGTGGTTTTTAAAACAAGCTGCGCACATTTATAAAAAGTATTTGGCTCATGCACCGAACGAATAATAGGTGTATTCCAATTATATAAATATTTCATATCGCGCGACTCACGTCCTAAATATTGAATAGGCGCTGCCATAACCTGCGTTGCCGCTTTTGACTTTGTATCTAATACCTCAACGGTCCCTAAATATTGCCCGCCCATAACATATCTTGGATTTTCTGGATCAAAAGCTAAAAATGCACTCTCACCACCTGCAGAATTACTCCAATCGGCTACGGTAATACCATTATTGGCTAAAGAAAGACTTGCGATTTTTACAGAAGAATTATCTTGTTGACCACCGTATATATTGTAGGGAAACAAATTATCAGTACTTATTCTATAAAACTGGGCAGTCGGCATATTATCTTGAGTAGACCACGTTTTAGCATAATTAAAAGTAATACCGGCACCCCCGTCATCAGCAATAACCATGTTGTTCGAATTCTTGGGGTTAATCCATAAATCATGATAATCGCCATGAGGACCTGCTAAAGTTTCCCAAGTTTTACCTCCGTCTTTTGAGCGCAGCGCCGGAGCGCTTAGTACGTATACGGTATCTTCATTGTTTGGATCAGCAAAAACTTCAATATAATACCATGCACGCTGCACTAAACGGTTATCCCCGCTCACCATACTCCAAGATTCGCCCGCATCTTCAGAAACAAAAAGACCTCCTTTATCAGCATTTGAATCACTTTCAATTAAAGCATACACCTTGTTCGAATTTGCGGGGCTCACAGCTATTGCCATTTTTCCTTTCTCCTCCGGTAATCCTTTATGAATTTTAGACCATGTTTCACCTGCGTCAACTGATTTATAGAGTCCGCTACCTTCTCCACCACTAATTACCATATTTGGCTTTCGCTGATGCTGCCACATTGCTGCATACATAATCTCAGGATAATTAGCGTCTAACGATAACTCGGCACACCCCGTTAAATTATTTACAAACAAAACATTTTTCCAACTTACACCCCCGTCAGTAGACTTATAAATTCCGCGTTCTTCGGTTGGGCCATACAAAGCACCTTGAGCAGCAACATAAACAATATCAGGGTTGGTAGGGTGTATTTTAATACGTGAAATATGCTGCGTTTTTTTTAACCCTATATGTTTCCAAGTTTTACCTGCATCTGTAGATTTGTAAACGCCATCGCCATAGGAGGTCATTACCCCACGAGGCGCATGCTCGCCCATGCCACAATAGAGTATATTTGGGTTAGATGGTGCAACTGCAATAGCCCCAACAGAGCCCATTTTAAAAAAACCATCTGATATATTTTGCCATCGTTGCCCAGCATCAGTGGTTTTCCAAAGTCCACCACCAGTAGTTCCCATATAATAGGTTAAAGGATCTGTAGTTACACCAGTAGCACAAACAGATCGCCCCCCTCTAAAAGGACCTATATTTCTATACTTTAAAGGCTTAAAATAGTCTTCAGCCGTTTGAGAAAAAGTGGTCAGGCTGGCGCATAGTAGCAGAAAAAATGATATGTTTTTCATTGATAGACTCATATATTACGATAAATTACTCTTAATCACTGACTTAAATTATTCTTCAACCGAAAGGTAATTTAATTTCAATTTGTTAAACTCATCGTTAAAAGCCTCAATCTCGGTATTAATTAGCGTATCAAAAGTGCTTAATTGAGTTTTTATCTTAGCTGTTAATTCGTTTTTAACTGCAATATCTTGATCAGTAGGTGGAAAATCATCAATAGCTACTAAACTATTTAAATGTCCTAATTTATTGGTTAAACGAATTGGAAAATTTAGAGGATCCTGTCCACTTCTATTTTTAGTTTGATAGAGGGCCTTTTCAACAGCACTAAATTTCTCTTTCATCGCTTTTGCTTTTTCTACAAGTGCTTTCGTTTGCTCATTATCTTTGTACTGCTTTACAAATGCATCGAGTTTTGCATTAATTTTTCTTATGTTTTTAATGGAATTATGCGCCTCTTCAATGGTAGTATTAATTGCGGTAACAAAATCATATTGCTTTTGCATATCTTCAACAGAAGCTTCTGCCCTTGGATCAGGAATAATTTTAAAAATCTGAGAAGAAGAATTACCATTTACGTTAAGGTGCACCTTATAGTTACCAGGCACGGCTTTGGCACCCTCTAAATTAGCCCACCAAAGAATCATTCCTTTAAGTTTTTTGGCGCCCTTACCACGAGTATCCCACACATGCGTATTTCCTCCCTTTTTTACTTCTAATTTTTTTTCCTTGTCTTTAGCTGAAGTACTATAAGTTGCTAAGGTATCACCAGCCATTGTGGTGTATGTCAATTGAACACTATCTTTTTCACTATAATTTTTTAAATAATAATGTGTGATTACCCCATTAGGATGATTTTGTCCTGCGGTTTTTAAGGGCTTTTTAGATGCGTGTCCTTTGGTACGATATGCATCTTTTGGTTGATAAAGAATTGCGGACTTATCTTTCATAGACGCCTCTAATTGATGTAGTACAGTAAGGTCATCTAAAATCCATAAACTTCGCCCTTGTGTAGCTACAATTAAATTATTCTCTTTTAGCGCCAAATCGGTAATTGGTACTATGGGCAAGTTCAACTGAAATGGACTCCAATTGGCACCATCATCAAAAGAAATATACATACCTGTTTCGGTGCCCGCGTATAACAAACCTTTTCTTTTTGGGTCTTCGCGAACAACTCGCGTAAAATGTTCATTTTTAATACCGTTTGTTATTTTTTTCCACGATTTTCCATAATCGGTTGTTTTGTATAGGTAAGGCTTAAAGTCACCTAACTTATATCGTGTTGCTGCAACATAACAGGTGCCTTCATCAAAAGCTGAAGGTTCAATACTATTAATCATATTCCATTCTGGCATTGCTGTTGGGGTAACGTTTTCCCAATTCTTACCACCATCTTTGGTAATATGTATTAAGCCATCGTCGCTACCTACCCATAGTAAACCTTCTTTTAACGGACTTTCATTTGCAGCAAAAATGGTGCAATAATATTCTACACTAGTATTATCTTGTGTAATTGGACCACCGCTTGAAACCAATTTTGTAGGATCATTTCTAGTAAGATCATCACTTAAAAGTGTCCAGCTTTGCCCTTCATTCTCGGTTACATGAACATGATTTGAAAACGTATATAGCTTCTTAGGGTTGTGCTTACTAAACATTATAGGAAAATTCCATTGAAATCTATATTTCATTCCCTCTGCACCATGTCCCATGGGGTTGTCTGGCCATACATTTATACCTCTAGTAGTACCCGTCTTATGATTAACCCGCGTTAGAAACCCGTCATAACTACCTCCGTATACAATATCATTGTTGGTAGGATCAATTGCTAAATGTGCAGATTCACCTCCAGCGGTTTCTTCCCAGTCCTTTGAGCTAATACTACCACCATCGCTTCGATGGTTAATACGAAGCGTAGAATTATCTTGCTGTGCTACGTAAATTCTGTACGGCGTAGCATTATCAGTTGTAACTCTATAAAATTGAGCAGTAGGTTGGTTATAGTAGGTACTCCATGTTTCACCACCATCATAAGAAATTTGAGCACCACCATCATCACCAATTATCATGCGTTTAGAATTTTCAGGAGAAATCCATAAATCATGATGATCACCATGCGGCGCATTAAAGGTTTTAAAGGTTTTACCACCATCGGAAGATTTATGATATCTTACGTTTAAAACATACACTACATCTTCATCTTCTGTATCTGCATATACCCGAGTATAATACCACGCACGCTGACGTAATTTGCGTTCTTCGTTTACAAGTGTCCACTTTTCGCCGCCGTCATCACTTCGGTACAAACCTCCTTTTTTCTTATTCTCTACTATAGCCCATACACGTTCAGAATTTTTAGACGAAACGGTAACACCTATAATACCTAAGGTGTCTTTAGGAAATCCTTCATTTTTTGAAATTTCGGTCCATGTTTCACCACTATCTGTACTTTTCCAAAGAGCAGATCCTTTTCCACCACTACTTAAACTATAAGGTGTTCTTTGAGCACGCCATGTTGAAGCATATAATATTCTAGGATTGTTTGGATCAAAGGTTAAGTCTACCGCGCCAGCTTGATTGTTTACAAATAACTTCTTTGACCATGTTTTACCACCATCAGTACTTTTATAAACACCCCTATCTTGCGTGGGTTTGTAAATATTACCCAATACTGCTGCGTACACCACATTTGCATTTGTTGGGTGAATTTTAATTCGGGGTATATGTCTGCTGTTTTTCAATCCTGCTGAAACCCATGTTTTACCGCCGTTTTCTGATTTCCAAATCCCATAACCAGAAGACACATTACCACGAAGTGTTTTCTCACCACCACCTACATAAATTACGTTTGGATCACTTTTGGCTACCTCAACAGCACCAATACTTCCTCCAAAAAAACCATCAGAAATATTACTCCAGGTTCGACCCCCATCTAATGTTTTCCAAACGCCTCCGCCTGCTGCCCCAAAATAAAACAAATTTGGTTCTCCTGGCACTCCTGTAACTGCAGCAGAACGCCCACCTCTATGTGGGCCGATAGACCTGTACTCCATACTCGAGTACAGCTCTTGAGGGTACCCTATTTCTACACCATTCGATTTTTTTCTTTTTTGGGCACTACTACCCATAGGCACTAAAAAAATTACCAGCGCAAAAAGGCTGATTTTAGCAAGTAAAGTTTTCATTTTTTAAAGTTATAATTAGTCCATTCTAAAAGTAAGAAGAAAATTAACATTGCAAAAGTTAATATCGAACTATCCTACTCTAGATTTAAATTTTTAATTTCGAATGATATGAAACAATTGAATACTGACATTAATACCTCTAAAAGTGCTTGGAACAAAGATGTTAAGGTCGAAGAAAATGGGTATTATTGGCTTCATGAACCAGTTATTACCAAAGGCGGTGAATTACCCACCGACAAACCCATAATTATTGAATTGTTTTGTGGTTGCGGAGGTACTTCTTTAGGCTTTGAAATGGCAGGTTATGAGGTGGTATTAGGTTGTGATATTCACACCCCATCTATTAAAACATTTCAAAAAAACCATCCGAATGCCACTACCATTATTGGAGATGTAAAAAAAGTTAATGCCAAAGATGTAAAAAACATTTTAGGCGATAGATCACTCGATGTTCTTATTGGAGGGGTACCATGCCAAGGGTTTTCACTTAACAATAGAAAGCGGCATATGCAAGACGACCGCAATTTTATGTATAAAGAATTTTTAAGGTTTGTAGAAATTTTACAACCTAAATCTGTGGTTTTAGAAAATGTATCTGGTATGAAGAGCGCAGGTAGTTTTGTTACTGATATAGAAAAAGAATTAGGTGAGGCAGGCCAAATGAAGGTTAAAAGCAAATTATTATATGCACCTAATTATGGTGTACCTCAAAAACGAAGTCGTCTCATTTTTGTTGGTACAAAAAATTCTGATTTTGATTTTAACAGCATACAAAAAACACATGGCCTGGAGGCTAGTGAGCCCTATGTGACTATTAAAGAAGCAATCGGTGATTTACCTACCTTAAAATCAAAAGAAACAAAAACGAAATATACTTCTAAACCTTTTTCTACCTATCAAAAATTAATGCGTAGGAATGCTCCAAAAATACTCACCAACCACACTGCGCCAAACCACCCGATTGACACCATAAACCGCATCAAAAATACTGCACAAGGACAAGCGATGTACCCAAGATTTAAACAACGCATACGCTTGGCTTGGAACGACCTGAGCCCGACTCAAGTTTCTGGTGGAATACGACCACAATTTCAATTGGGGCATCCGAAAGATAACAGAGGCTTAAGCATTCGCGAACGATGCAGAATTCAAAGTTTTCCAGATGATTTTGAAGTTTTAGGAGGTACCGTGCAAGCACGTGTGCAAACTGGCAACGCAGTACCTCCTCTTTTGGCAAAAGCTGTAGCGCTAGCCATTAAAAAACATCTGTAATGGTGAATTACCGCTTGTAATAACCCCTATTTCTTTCGATACTAAAAGTGACAGAACTAAACCTAAAATAGTTCTACATAATTAAGTTATCGTAAAAAATAGTTGCATGTGAAGCACTTTAATAGTTAAAAAGGTGACGTAATTTTAGTTGATAATGGCCAGTTTTTAGGGGGTAAACCCATTGGGTATACCTACATCTTAATGGCACTATTTGGCAGCCAAAAATTGATATTTGTTTATGGCAAAATATTTAAAAACTTCTTTATTTACCCCCATAAAGAATTCTTTTGAAACCTAAATGTTAAATTTACTGTGTAACTAGCGAATATCATAAGAAGAAAAAAGCATTTTATCTAAAATAGCTATTCATCGTAGTTACGGTTTTAAATGTTACTTACGAATCTTTAATTTATTTACACAACATTGAATTTAAAGTTGATCGTTTGGTACCAGAAAATACGATCTCATGCAACATGTGCAACCCTCTTAATGGCTAAAAATGAAAACATCATCGCTTAAAGGGTCTTCGGTCTTTCGAATCTAGAATTGAATCTTCCCAGAACTACAAAAAATGTATTCGAAATAGCACCTTTAACAAAATAATTTACAGTAATCGTTATTTTAATGCGTGTCGAAAAAGGCAAATGCTATAGTACAACTTTCATGCACTAGGCAGGTAATGAGCCATTCGTTTGCCATTCATTCAACCATTTTACCATAACCTTAACCCAAGCATCACTATCATTTAAACAAGAAATATGTTTGTACTTTTCGCCCCCAGCTTCTTCAAATTGCTCTTTACCCTCCATCGCAATTTCTTCAAGCGTTTCTAAACAATCACTTACAAATGCTGCTGTTATAACTGCTAAATTCTTTACCCCTTCTTTTGGCAAACGCTCAAACTCATAATCTGTGTAAGGTTTTAACCATGGATCCCCTGCTAAACGTGATTGAAAAGAAGTACTTACTTGTTCTTCTTTCAGCCCTAAATAAGATTTTACCAACTCGGTTGTTTCATATACTTGATGTCTGTAACAAGTATGATGAGCAACAGAATTTACACTACAGCAGCTACCATCTATTTTACAATGAAATTTTGTTGGATCACTTTTTCGAATATGCCGTTCAGGTATACCATGATATGAGAACAAAATATGGTCATAATCAAAGTCTTTTAAACCTTCTGCAATACTTTCTGAAAGTACTTTAATATAATCTGGATTTTTATAAAATGCTGGTAAGGTAGTAATCTTCATTTCAGGAAAAGAAGCTTCTTTTACCTCCATAGTTTTTACAACCACCGTCTCATAAGATGACATTGCATAATGTGGATAAAGTGGAACTAAAAGTACTTCATCTACTTCTTGATTTTTAAGTTCTTGCATGGCATTTTCAATCGACATACTTCCATAACGCATACCTAATGCTACTGGCATTTCGGTATAGTTTCGCACTTTTTTAGCAAAACGCTCTGATAAAACGATTAAGGGCGAACCTTCTTCCCACCAAATTTTAGCATAGGCTTTTGCCGACTTTTTAGGACGGGTTTGTAAAATTATACCTCTGACTAAAATATTTCTTAACAAAGCAGGCACATCTATCACCCTTTCATCCATCAAAAACTCATCTAAATATGGCTTTACATCTTTTGCCGTTGGGCTGTCTGGCGAACCAAGATTTACCAATAAAACTCCTTTCATAGTATTGTAATTTTACGAATACAAAAATAATACTTGATCTACAGTCTGAACCACAAACTAAGAATAACTTTTACAAGAACTAATATAGCTATAAACCTGTTAGACTATACTACACTTCATTAGTTTAGCACCAAATTTACTTTGAGAATTCAAAAATGTAAACTAAAAATTACGCCTAAAAAATGCTATTATAAAGTCGATATTCGCTTCGGCTGACTATCTATGCAAGCTATCTGTACGAACTGAGCCTATTGGTTTCGACAGTAATGAATCTGCACGAATTGAGATAGAGTCTAACAGAATTGAATGCTGCATATCTGCATCTTTTCTATTGGGATAGAGTTGTTCATCAGTAAGATTTTCTGAAGCTTTCCAAGTTTCTCCTAATTGATTTACTATAGTAGTCGTCCATTTAGAAGGGTGCTTTGCATCTATCCATATGACATCGCGATATTCTGCATCTACCAATGCCAAATCGGGTGTTGCTGCACCATCAAACTGCTTTCCATTATTACGAATGGCAGCAACAGTACCTATTACAAACATTCGTTTTTTACCCGCAATATATTTAATAAATGGACGAAATTCAACAGGCTCATTTACCGACCAATCGTACTCTTTTCGCGACTCAATTACTTTGAGAGGCATAGCAGATACCCCTGCATAGCCTTCTTTTTTTGCTGCATGATTGTAATAATATAATTTTTGAGTGCCATCGGCCGGAACCATAACACTAAAGGCCAAACTGGTGCGCTCAGCGCCAATAGGCTCTAATCCAAACCAATGATACAAGCCATCAACGGCATCCGTTTTCATACCTTCAAAATTAAAATCAGTTACGTAAGGTTGCTGATTATGATCTTGGGGCAATTCCGGAATTTTCACCGCTGTCTTCATATTCCATGGCAATGGGTCTGTAAACCCACCTAAAAATTGAAGTGATTGTGCTTGTAATTGTGATATTCCTTCTGCTAAGGTATTTTGTCCTATTAAATAAGGATAGTTTTTAATCTCTTCCGGGGAAATATAAGTGCCTTTACCAATAGTAATTCGTTCAAGATAATCTTTAGCGTTGTGTTCACCAGAATTAATAACCATTACCCCACCGTACGTAGGATAAGGAAAAAAGAAGCCTTTCCATTTAATTAAACTAACCACCTGTACCCATTTATTATCATCGTTTTTCATGTAAAAAACGTCGCTAGGCTCTAGGGTAAATAATTGAAAAATATTAAGCCGTTGTACTACAGCATTGTACGTATTTCTACTAAAGGCCAAAGATTCTCCTATAGAAAAAGTAACAGAAACTCTATTTTCACTAGAAAATCGGGGAAAAGGCGAGGTACTTTCTACCGTGAAAATTTCTTCCGTATTGTCATTCATTCGTTGCCAATTGTATTCTTTGGCAGGTTGCACAGCCATTGTCCATTGGTTGGTACTGTCAACCCGCACCAATTGGGGCAAAGAAACCTCTTGTGTTTCCCCTACCGATTCATAGGCCATGGTAACAATATTATTAAAGGGCTGAATACGTTCGTTTTGCGTTAAAGGCAACTCGTTTAACTCTTCTAAATTCAGATTATTAAACACATTGTAGGTTTGCATGTATTGGTATAAATTGAGTTTCCAACCAAAAAACCAAAGGGTTGCAAAAAAGGCTACAATCCCCATCAAAATAAATACTCTTTTACCTGCACTTATGGCGTTTCTAAACTTTGTTAGTGCAAACCATAAAAAACCACCTGCCAACAAGATAATAAATACATATTTTCTCAAAAATAATAGTGCGGGATGGTAATCGTCTCGAAGAAAAAACAACAATAGTAACACAACAATACCACCCAAAATAACATTGCGTTTTTGTTTTCTCCCTTTGTTATAATATGCTTTTATCATCATATATTCTATTTAAAGAGATTAAAAATCAACAGCTCAAGTGCGTCAGTTTTCAGTTCTTTATTATTATTTAAACGACTTCATCAAATGGTGTTAACCTGTTTTTGTTTAACCTCACTTAATCATCCCTTTATCTTTAAAACGGTCTCGGGCAGATTTTTTAGGTTCAGGCTCGGGCCTTACAATTTTCTCCTCAGTAGCTGGCGTTTCAACCGTTTCATCATGGTCTACCAAATCTTCAACAAATTCTTTTCCTTTTTCAAAAACCTTTTCAATATTTTCTTTCTTAGCACTGTTTTTAGCAAAAAGAAAGGCTGAAGCAATATAACTACCTATGAGTGTGGCTACAATGGCCGAAACAAAATACTGCACAAAAAATACATTAATGGGCGTTACTAAAGTAACTATCGCAGCCCCCAAAGCAAAAAATATGGTAACCCATACCAAACGAAGCAAAAATGGCTGCTGGTGTATAAAGCCCTTCCTGTTATCTGGCTTCATTTGCAAATCTTTTGCATGAGTAACTTTATTGGCTAAGCGATAAACCGTATTGCTTTTAGATTCTCTCCAATACCAAACTATTCCTAACAGTATCGCCCCTATAAACACAATAATTTCTAATGTCATTTGCTGTTCTTTTTATTGTTTTTTAGTATTTCTGCTATCACCCAGTCTTGGTAATCTGGTTTCCAATTGAGGAAAAAGTTATAAAACTGCTCTTTATCATACCAATACAAATGCAATGGGTCTTTAGGCACCATCTTAGAAATTAACTTCCAAACTAATTCTTCATCTTCTTTTCGGAGTGAATTATGGGGCTGAAATAATATTTTGTAGAATGCTTTATCTACGTATTCGTCTATCTTTAAATCTTTGTCAACAATTAATCGTTGGTAGTACAATTCTAGCCCAGATATTTTTTTTTGAACTGCAATAGGTAACATATTCAAGTATTTTTTAAATAGAAAATGACTATCTAAAATTTCATTAATAGGATGGTTTAACTGCGGTGCATGCTCTATAAAAACATGCCTTTTTATTCGATCATATCTTGGTGTTCTAAGCACAGCTTTAAAATCCTTTTTTAAAATTAGATTATTAATAAGGGCATCTATTAGCTCATCATGGTCTTTATGAAACAGGAGCACCTTATGTGCCGTATCATTTATAGCTGTTTTAAAAAAAGTTTCATCTTCAAAAATCAATATTTTACGATCAAAGTTTTTAAACACAAAAACACCTCCAAAAGCTCGGGTATAAAAAGAGTCTACTTTTAGTTTAATGGGTTCTAGTTTTAATTTTCGTTCTCTTAAATCACCGTACTTTTTTGCTGAATTTAAAATCTGTCGATGTACTTCGCGATCGATAAAATTATTTTTTCTTTTAAAAAGGTTGATGAAGGCCTGCTGCTCCATCTGCTTTTTATCCAAATTATTTAATAAAGTAAAATTAACTTCTATGTCGTCATATCTCAATAAATCGAAAGGCTCAAAAAAAGCATCAATTTTTTGATCAAGATTTAAAACTAATGCTGAATCTTTTGTAATATCACGAATTTCTCGTGAATAGGCAGCAAAAACCGTAGTCATTACGTTACGATCAAAACTATGCGAAGGCATATATACCGGCTTGTTCTGCTGCTCTGGAGAAATAACTATCGCATTTACATTGGCAGCACCCGTATTCAGATAAAAATTATCTTTTTTTTCTACTGCGATTTCGGGGCTCCAGCCCATACCATCAATAGAAAAGGTTTTGAGCTTAGTGGGTATAACTCCGAGCATTGCCAAACAATCATTATACCGCTTTGCTAGTGAACCCGATAGCACTACCATAGAACCTCCGAACAACCCTGCCGCTCTAAGTTTTTTCATCAACTAGTTTTTCTCAAAAAATTTATTAGCAGCCAATTGCACATTTAAATCATGTACGCGAGCTTCTACTTTACGCTTAAAATCGGTATCGGCAATGGTGGCAATATTATCTAAATACCGAACAGTTTCTTGTCTTCGAATATCGGCAAAATCAAGACCTTTCATATTCGATTTCATCAGTTCTTTAAGCATTTCCAATTTGGTAGTATAGTCTTTTTTAAAATATACTGCTGCATCATTAAACCAATCATCAGGCAAATTAAAATCGGTTAACCGAAGTGATATAGCACTTTGAATATTTCGAATATCTCTTGAAGAGAAAAATGGAAATGATTTTTGAATATTTTTATACAACTCAGCAAAGAACATATGTTCATTGGTGTTATACTTAGCTTCTGTATGCTCGTAGATTTCTAAAATCTTAGCTTCTGCTGGTTTTTCTGATCGATTTAAAATTTCACCTAAATTTTTAGCCAAACCTTGGTTACCAAGAAATTGATAGTTTTCAGGTTTTTTCATATTTACAAAATGTGGCATTGTTTTATCAAATGTATTCCACCAAATATAATCTTGGTCAATAAAATCAGGAATAGTTCGTGCGCCATCAATCTTAAATCTACCCTGAACCCTAGAAATTACCGCCTTATCTAACATTTCGGGCAAATTAGTAAACATGCCAATAGCACTGTTCCCATAAGTAATAGCATAAGCACCCTCAGTATATCTTAAAAATACGCCAATCACCTCTTTTACGCCAGCAGAAACACCCTGAGCTGTTCGTTCTTGCAGGTTGTTTTCTGCATCATCAATAGGTGCAAAAATTAATTTCGTTGGGTCTTGTAAAGGCTTCATCCATTGTACCATTTTTTCCGCCGAGCCTCCTTGAAAGGTAGATATTAACGTATCGGGCATCGGATGAAACAAAAACGGAATATCTAAAGCATCACAATGTTCTTTCAATTTTGTTGCTATGGCAGCAATCAACATACTTTTACCTGTTCCGGGGATGCCATAGCCCATAAAAACAGGCATAAAACCGCCCAATTCTTGAAAAGGGTTCTTTTTTGCTGTAAAATCATAACTCATTAAACGCTCGGTCAACCGACGGGCAAAATGCTTTGCATCACGATTACCAACAATTTCTTCGAACTTTATTTTATTAAATGATACACTTTTTACACTATCTTCAAAGGTATTGTTCCATCCAGAAATTGCGAACTTACTCTTCTCTAATTTATAGGTGCGATCGGTTATCGTTTCAGTAAATTCAAACGTGCTTAGTCGCTGTTGCAGTTCTACTAAAATCGCTTTAAAAAATACAACAGTAAAATTGGTGACCTCTTCATCAGAAGTAATAATCTCTGGGTGACTCAAGTACTTATCAAAATAATAAAGCATACATGAAATACCCTTTAAAGGTGAAATGACAGATAGCTCTGGAATACCAGCAAACTTATTGGTCATAACGCTTAGATTTTCATCTGCAAAAGAATTTAAATCGAAAAGAATACGGGCCGCAATACCCTGCAACATAAAAGCAGTTGCCGTCTGCTGTTTAGCGTCATAGGTTCTTCGCTGGGCGCCATCTAAAGACGATTTTCTTTCGATTAAGGTGGATAGACCCGAGGCATCTGCATAACTATCTCGCAACCAAATACCTATTGTTAAGCCTTCTTGTAATGCATACAAGGCACGATTTAAATGCAAAGGAATAGCTACTGAATCTGGTAATAAACGCTTTTTTAAAGATAAAATAGTTTTAGAAACCGAAGTAACTTCATTTGCAGCCGTACCATTGGCTTTAGATAGATAAAGTAGAATAGACTCCTCTTTCTTACTTTTATCACGACTTTTTGCCTTTCTACCTTGCTCCCATTGCACGCCCTTTAAATAAGAAGTTGCTTCATCTCGCAGTACGTTAAGTTCACTTATTTTTATGGGGAATGTTCCGTTTTGCTCCATGGGTTCTGTTTAATTTGACCTCAAAGTTTCTTTAAAAAATAATGTTTCTAAGACATTAATCTAATTTAAGACTCGAAATCTCAATAGGGTTTTTGGTTAGTAAATTTATTGTTTCAGGTATGGTATCGTACAAAGACTGCATTACCCGATGCGAACAAAATAAATAGTTTTTGGTTTTTGATGTTTCCCATACTTGTAGTACTTGTTTGTTAAAAAAATTACCCTCTTTAAAGTCAGAAATAGAAGTAGCTTCATCGATTTTCACAGAAATAGCATAAGCAGACAAGTCAAAAACTTTATCAACAATACCTTTTAAAATTACGTGAGTTACCTTCATTTCATCTTTAGCAAAAACGCTATGCAGTGGGCCTAAATCTATCTTTTTAATACTTTTGGGGATTACCGAAGGTAGCTTTTTATCTATGGCATACGCCATCATCTCAACGCTCATATCTCTATCTGCCGTACTTTCTAAAACCTTATAAATTTCTTCTTTAAGATCTTCGATGTTTTCTTCATAGATATCGAAATACATAAAACAAATAAAAGGACGGTTAAAGGTTACATCATAAAAAGACCAACTTACCATATGAGCGACATCTAAACCAACTACTGGAAGTATTTTGCCTTGTACAAAACGCTTATATATATACTGTGGTGTTACCGACGAGTAATAAACGATAGAGGCAGCTTGGTGCAACTTGCGCGCTGCAATGGGCTGTTTGTCTTTTAATAAGGTTTCTAAAAATTCGTCCTTTAATTTTGAAACCTTAGGAAGCTTGTCTACATGTTCTTGCTTGAGCTCTAAATCGTTTAGCAAATACCGAAATTCTAAATAACTAGGAAAGCCCGACTCTGTTAAATCGATACGCATTTTTTCATCATCATCAAAAAGGTATTTTATTCGAAATGCCTCTAACGAGTACGATAATAATTCGCAATACTGCTGTATCATTGTAGCTTCCGCTTTTGTACAGATATGCTCTTTAATGATACTGCTAACCAATTCTTCAAAAGCATGGCTCACAATTTTAAAATAAACCTTATACTGTTCTTTAGTTTCAAGAACAGCACTATCTAAAGGTGTTGAAATTTGATTTATAGACATTAATTTAGTTAAATTAACACTTGAATGTTGGCGTTTATACTGCTCATTTTTAAGCATCATTGCAAGCTATAATTACAACACTGCTTAATATACCAGTAAACGACACTTAAATCTTTGACGCTTAACTCAATAAATCGTCTTCTGCGCTAGGCTTAGGAGAATTTGTAGTTTCATCATCTACATTTGTTGCGGTAGCATTGCCATCGGTAGCGTAATACTCCTCAAAAATTTCTTTCATATCAATACCATACCTGTTGGCGAAGTCTTTTTGAATATCCGCATCTTTTACCCGTATTTCTTGTAATGCTTCGGCATAACTAGCATATACCCCTTGCATTACTTTTTCATGTACCGGAATATTATCCATCATTTCTTGACGAGCTTTAGCGCTGGCAGTATGCATAGAGGCTAAGGTTTGGCCAATATGCTCGTCTGTTTTAACACCTAAATGCTCTAAAATAGCAGCAAATTCTTGATCTGTTCTTGCCTTTAAAGCCACTACATACCCATCGTAATACTTTAAACGCTCGTCTGTATCACTCTTTAATTTTGCACGATGTGTTTGTAAATTACTTCTTAAAGAAGTTAAAACCTTTATGGTTAAATTATGCTTATGAACAAAGCTATCTTTACTTGCAGCTAGTGTGGTGTAAGCGTTTTTTAAACCTTCTAACTCTTCTACTTTCTGCTCAATAGTAGTTACTTTACCTATGGCCTCAGAATAAGCTGAAGATTGTTTGTCTGCAATTTCTTCCAGCGCCTGTCGCGACTGCTTTAACAAAGCATACTGCTCTTCTAATTTGTCTTCTGTCTCTTTTTTCTTCTCTAAAGATTTGGTATGATTTTTACTTGCTTCTACAATAGCCAATTTTAGCTTTTCTTCTACTTCAATGATTTCGGTTTCACGCGATTTTAAACGACCAACCGCAGCCTGACTTTTATAAGACAGCTCGTTTAATAAGGTTTGAATATCTGCAGTTTCTATACGCTCTTGAAACATTGCTTTCGCCTTCATATCAGCTCCATCTCTTATTTTTTGTGCCGAATCGAGCTCTGCTTCTCTTGCTTTAATTTTTGATTTTCTTCCCCAAAGGTTGTTCCACCAATTGTCTTTTACTTTCTCGGCATCTTCTAAGGCTATTTTGGCCCGTTCTAATGCTTTTTGCGCATCATCAATAACTTTTTGCTCTTTTGCATTAAGGGTAGAGAATTTTTCGAAAATTATACCAACTTCATCTTGGTAATCGGTAAGGTCTTTTATAGCTTCTAATAACGATTTTCTATCCGTCTCCGCCATACCTACAACATCATCAAGAGTAGCGTTTAAAATTTTCTGACGCACCTCTGGGTCATCTTCTTGGGCTAACTTAGACTTCATTTGATCTACGGCCTTGCCCCAATTAACATCTACTTTTTCTTGCTTTGATGCAGCATCTGTTTCTAATAAATCAAAATCGTCGGCCATAATATTTTTTGTTTTTTGTTATAAGTTGGTTAATAAAACTTAAGTTTAAAAGTACTAAAAGTTGTAGTGGATAACTATTTGTAGTCAAAAAAGAAATTTTGTTACAAAGGGTATTCTTAAAACGGTAGATTTTACAATAATCTTTATCTGCTGGTTGGGATAAGAAGCGACAAATAATTGACTATTTTTAGGCTTTAAATAGTAATTATGAAGCTGACTCCATTTGTGATACTCTTATTTTTTATTTTATCAAAATCTCTCGCGCAAGAAATAACTTGTTCGAACGCAGATAAAATGACATTTAAAGAAAAGGTTATTGCTATTGATGGTTTGTTAGAAAACAATTTTGGCAAAACTATTGCCGCAGTTGGCAAAACTTTTCTGGGAACACCCTATGTAGCAAAAACGCTAGAAGTAGGCGAAACAGAATCGTTAGTTATTAACCTGCAAGGCTTAGATTGTACAACTTTTGTTGAAAATGCACTTGCATTTAGCTTACTATTAAAAAATGGAAAGACTGATTTTAAAAGTTTTGCAAACTATCTAAAAACCATACGGTATAAAAATGGAGAACTAGAGGGCTATGCATCTCGACTACATTACTTTTCTGAATGGATTGCGAATAATGAGCATAAGGGTATTCTCAAAGACGTCACCTCTGAAATAGGTGGCACAGCAATTAATAAAACAATTAATTTTATGAGTAAACATCGCGATTTGTACCCCTTCTTAAAGAATGAATTAAATTTTAAAAAGATAAAAACATCAGAAAATTATTTAAACAAGCAAACAATATGCGTTTTATCACAAGAAGAAATTGCTACCAACGAGCATCTAATACATACTGGAGACATCATAGCACTTAGCACTTCAATAAAAGGACTAGATATTACTCACACCGGTATTGCCACCCGCGAAAAAGATGGGCGTATACATTTATTACATGCTTCAACCTTATCAAACAAAGTAGAAATTTCAAAACTACCTTTGGCGCAATATTTGAAAAAAATTACTAATAACACAGGCATATTGGTAGCTCGACCAAAATAACATAAGAATAATAAAATAGCGCCGTTTAAAGGAACAAATTTACAGTTGTTAAAGCATTAGAAATATAATTAAGTAAGCATTTTTTTATTTAAGGCCAATAAGACTCCTATAATTTTTAACCAACCTAAACCTTACAAAGCAGTAAGGCCTCAAAGTTAAATGCTAACTAGTTAGCTAAACCCAAAAGATATTTCTTTGGAGTAGTACCGTATTTCTTTTTAAAGGCAGCTATAAAATGACTGGATGTACTATAACCCACTTTTAGCCCCACCTCGTTAACATTATACTTACCGGTTTCTAATAATTTACGCGCATACTCCATTTTGTAATCAAATAAGAAGCTAAAAACAGAATCACCATAAATTTGTTTAAAACCCTCCTTCAATTTTTTAAGAGATAGGCCTATTTCAGCTGACAATTCGCCCAAAGTTGGTGGCTCTGCCATTCGAGAAATTATAATCTCTTTCGCCTTTCTTATTCGCTTTACATTATCTTCATCAACTAAAAATGGGCATTGCTCTATTTCAGCGTCCGTACTTTTATTAAAATACAATGAAATAAGCTCATAAACTTTTGCCTTAATATAAAGTTCTTTTATTGACGGATGTAAATTGTAATGCAACATTTGACTTAAAATAACAGCAATTGCAGGACTAACGCCTTCTTGTGCGTAGTACTTTTTATCTCTGTTTTGTTTGCTTAAAAACGTAATATAATCTGCTTCACGCGAAAAAAGCGAATGAAACTTACGAATGGTCATAACAACAGAAACTAACCACGAATTTGGACTTAATTCTAAATTTAAGGGTAAATCTAGTTGGGGGTTATACAATAATAGCGAATGCTCCTCAGAAACATCTAGCGCATAACTACCCTTATTAAACATAAATTTCGCATGCCCCTTTAAACAAAAATGAAATTGAACAAAAGAACTGTCAATACGTTTTGTAACTTTTTGATTGTCAGAAGTATCATTAAGAATTTTTAATACATAAAATCCATCCTCTAGAACCACCTCATTAATTGAACCTTGAGCGACATTTTTTACTATCATAGAATTTTGTTTTGAAACAATCTATTTAGAAACATTCTAAATTATATTGTAAAAAAAGTTCTAAACTGTCATAAAAATAAGGTATTTCGGCTTAAAAATAGTTAATTTCAACTAAAAACGCATTTACCGTTACTAATTGTTCCGCTAGCGTTACTTTTTTACTCATGTTGCCCTTATTTTTGCTTTCCTCGGAGAAACAACAATAGATGAGTAATTTACTTCGCTTAAAATGTAAGACACAACGTTTACGAAACGTAGCGCCAAGTTTCATCAATACTAAATTAGATTGATGAAAGACTATCACATTTCAAGACATAATTCATTTTATACCATAGGCCTTAATTACAAAAAGGCAGATGCCGTTTTACGTGGCAAATTTAGCATGGAAGAGGCTAAGATGCATATTTTACTTAAAAACGCCAAAGAACAAGGTATTGACGGTTTATTAGCTACCTCTACATGTAACAGAACAGAACTTCATGGCTTTGCAAAACATCCTTTCCAGCTTATAAAATTGTTATGTGACCATACTGAAGGTTCTATTGAAGAATTTCAAAAAGTAGCTTATATTTATAAAAATAAAGATGCCATTAGCCATTTATTTAAAGTAGGTACTGGCCTTGATAGCCAAATTCTTGGAGATTTTGAGATTATAAGCCAAATAAGACAAAGCTTTAACCGATCTAAAAAATTAGATATTGCTAATCCGTTTTTAGAGCGACTATGTAATTCAGTTATTCAGGCAAGTAAAAAAATTAAAAACGAAACTGAAATTTCTTCTGGTGCCACTTCGGTTGCTTTTGCTTCAGTGCAATACATCCTTAAAAACGTACCTAATATTTCTGAAAAAAATATTTTACTGTTTGGCACGGGTAAGATTGGGCGAAACACCTGTGAAAATCTTATCAAGCACACTAAAAATCCGAATATTACGCTTATTAATCGCACTAAAGTAAAAGCAGAAAAAGTAGCAGGAAAATTTAATCTTACGGTAAAAGATTATGGCGATTTACAGACTGAAATAAGAAATACCGATGTACTTATTGTAGCCACAAGCGCTCAAAATCCGACAGTTTCAAAAGACTTAATCTATTCAAAAAAAGAGCTGCTTATTTTAGATTTATCGATACCAAAAAATGTAGCCTCCGATGTTTCAGACTTACCAAATATAACCACCATACACTTAGATCACCTTTCTCAAATGACGGATGAAACCCTTGAGCGAAGAAAAAAATTCATACCACATGCCGAAAGCATTATTGAAGACATCAAAGATGAATTTATTCAATGGTTAGAAACCAGAAAATTTGCACCTGTAATTAAAGCTCTTAATCTTAAATTAAAAATGATGAAAGATGAAGAGATGGATTATCAATCAAAAAAACAAACCGATTTTAATAAAGAGCAAGCCGATGTAATTTCTAATCGAATCATTCAAAAAATTACCAAACAGTTTGCCAATCACCTTAAAGGAGATTCTGTTGATGCTGACAATAGCTTAGACCTAATTAAAAAAGTTTTTCATCTCGAAATAGATTCTCAATAATGAGCAAAGTAATACGTTTAGGCACCCGCGATAGTCAACTAGCATTATGGCAGGCAAATACGGTTAAAGACCAGCTTAAAGCTTTAGGACACAAAGTACAAGTTGTGACTATAAAATCGGCTGGCGACCTAAACTTAGAACAACCCCTATATGAGATTGGAATTTCTGGTGTTTTTACAAAGGCACTAGATATTGCTATGCTAAACGGTGATATTGACATTGCCGTGCATTCTATGAAAGATGTGCCTACGGCATTACCCAAAGGTATTGTGCAAGCAGCAGTTTTAGAGCGCGCTAATTTTCTTGATATTTTAGCCTTTAAAGACAATGAGGAATTTTTGGGTCAAAAAGAGGCAATCATTGCCACGGGTAGCTTACGCCGAAAAGCACAATGGCTAAATCGATACCCCACCCATACTGTAGTTGATTTACGAGGTAATATTAATAGTCGTATGCAAAAATTATACGACAATAATTGGAATGGAGCCATATTTGCCGCTGCCGGACTAGAACGTATTGGTTTAGAGCACGAACACACCATTGGCCTTACTTGGATGGTACCTGCTCCTGCACAAGGCGCCATAATGGTAGCAGCCTTGGAAGCTGATGAAGAACTAAGAGCTATTTGTGCAGAAATTAATCATGAACGAACAGCGATTTGCGTTAAACAAGAGCGCGAATTTTTAAGAATACTTGAAGGTGGTTGCTCTGCACCTATTGGGGCATTAACTTATATAAACAATGAAGATGAAGTAGTAATAAAAGGCGTATTACTTACCATAGATGGCACCAAAAAATTAGAGGCTTCGATCACTGCTAAGCTAGGCAAACATGAAAATCTTGGCCTCGATTGTGCAAATAGTATTTTAGCAAGAGGTGGTAAACGTCTTATGAGTGAATTACAAAGTGTACCCCTTTCAACACAACTATTTTCAACTAAAAAATTAACAGAAGATCAGCTGCGTTTGTTTCCCCTAAATATACAGGTGAAATCTGAAGATTTTATTAAAATAAATCCGACTAGAATTGCTCCAAACGCGTTAAAAAACGAGCTTGAGAACGTAATTATAACAAGTAAGAACGCTGTTGAGTCTTTATTAACACATACTACTGCTAGCCAGTTAAAATTTAGAAAAATATACTGCGTAGGCAGAAAAACGAAAAGACTTATTGAACAAAATTTTGGTGCTGTAACTTATACTGCCAGTAGCGCTAAAAAATTAGCTGAACATTTAGTTGAATTTATGGAAGGTACAGAAGTTACGTATTTGTGTGGCAATCTTCGCTTAGATGATTTACCCAATAAACTACGAGAGCACAACATTACAGTACATGAAATTGAAACCTATAAAACAAAATACTCCAAAATAGAAGTTGCCGACTCGGTAGAAGGTGTTTTATTTTTTAGCCCTTCAGCTATTGACAGCTACTTACAAATAAACAACCCAAATAAGATAGCCTATTGTATTGGAGAAACTACAGCTACACACGCTAGAAAAAGTTTTAAAGATGTTCGGGTCGCTAAAATGCCATCTGTAGAAAGTGTTATCGATTTAGTAAACGAAAATTATTCGGCGTAAAATAGCTTTATACCCATATTTTTAGCAGTAAGCATATGATAAAAAATACACTTTTTTTAAGGGCACTAAAAGGAGAAAATGTTGAAAGACCTCCGGTATGGATGATGCGACAAGCAGGGCGATACCTTCCTGAATTTATGGAAATTAAAGCCAAATACGATTTTTTTACGCGTTGTCAAACACCAGAATTAGCTTCAGAAATTACCGTTCAGCCAATACGCAGATTTGGCATGGATGCTGCAATTTTGTTTTCTGATATTCTTGTAATTCCTCAAGCCATGAATATTGAGGTAGAAATGAAACCCAATTTTGGGCCGTATTTACCAAATCCTATTCGCTCTAGAAAAGATTTAGATTCGGTTATTATTCCAAACGTACATGATAGCTTAGCTTATGTAATGGAGGCAATTAAAGCCACCAAAGAAAAACTAAACAATGAAGTGCCTTTAATAGGTTTTGCCGGTTCGCCGTGGACCATTTTATGCTATTGTGTTCAAGGGCAAGGCAGTAAAAATTTTGATAAAGCGAAAGAACTGTGCTTTACACAACCAGATGTAGCACATGAATTATTACAAAAAATTACCGATACCACAATTGCTTACCTAAAAGCAAAAGTAAATGCAGGTGTTAATGCCGTTCAAGTTTTTGATTCTTGGGGGGGCATGCTTTCTCCGACAGATTATGAAGAATTTTCATGGCGATACATACAACAAATTATTGATGCGTTAAAAGAAGAAGCCCCTGTTATTGTATTCGGAAAAGGATGTTGGTTTGCATTAGGTGAAATGGCCTCTTCAGGCGCCGCTGCCCTAGGGGTTGATTGGACATGTTCTGCGAAAAATGCACGCTATTTATCGGGCGGAAATATTACGCTTCAAGGTAATTTTGACCCATCGCGATTATTGTCACCTCCCGCAGTTATAAAGAAAATGGTAACACAAATGATTAATGATTTCGGAAAAGATAAGTATATCGTAAATTTAGGCCATGGTATTTTACCCCATGTACCTGTTGAGAATGCAAAAGCTTTTATTGATGCCGTAAAAGAATACAAAATCACCTATTAGTACAAACATCAACAAATACTTGGCTTAACAGCGCTTATTATCATTTAATTTAAGCCCGATGATAAAAAACATTCTAAAAGGCATCAACACCTATACAAAAACTTTAAAGATAATTTCTCAACTTAAACTTTGGCGCTATTTCTTAATTCCTATTGCAATAAGCATCACCACCGCAGCACTCGTCTGTTTTTTAGCATATACCCTTTCCGACAATATTGGTAGTTTAATAGCAGGCATATGGGTTTGGGAAACAGGCAAAGAAACATTTACATCCATAGCAAATATTATAGGTACCGCTTTTATAATCACCATCGGATTAGTACTTTATAAATATATTATACTGGCCTTTTCTGCACCATTTATGAGTGTTGTTTCCGAAAAAATTGAAACGCAGCTCAACGGAGATACATACCATGAACACCGCGATACTTCATTTAAAGATCAGCTCTGGCGAGGTATTCGCATTAGTATTAGAAACCTAACAAAAGAACTGCTCTTTACTTGTTTTATTCTACTCATTGGCCTAATACCCGTAATAGGTGTCATTTCGACTATCCTTTTATTTTTGACTCAATCATTTTATGCGGGTTTTGGAAATATGGACTATACGCTCGAACGTCATTTACAATACACTAAAAGCATCAAATTTGTTAAAAAACATCAAGGAATTGCTATTGGCAATGGTATCGTATTTATTCTAATATTGTTGATTCCTGTAATTGGTATTATCTTAGTGCTACCACTTTCGGTAACTGCGGCTACCCTTAATACTGTTGAACTCTTAAATAGCGAAAAAGAACTCAAAAAATCATCCATTCAGGTATGACTTTATCTGTAGACACTTATTATTTGGAGCCCATAAAAGAACAACATGCTTGGCCACTATGTGATTTTTGCGTAACAAATGAAGAGCGCCTTAAAAGATTTTTTCCTAAAACTTTAAATCAAAATAGCACACCCGAGCTATCAAACCAATTTGCAAGCCTAAAAGCAAAACTATTTAACGCGAACGAAGAATTTCTATTTGTGCTTAAAGAAAATGAGAATGATAGTATTTTTGGGTTAATTTATATTAAAGATCTTAATCACAGTATAAAACAAGCAGAACTTGCCTATGCTATAGATTATCAATTAGAAGGCAAAGGGCTTATGACAAAAATAGTAAAGACAATTTCGACTTGGGCCTTTGAAGAATTGCAATTAAAAACGCTTCAGATTATCGCGCACAAAATAAATATGGGCAGTATTCGGGTAGCGGAAAAATGTGGTTATACCTGGCAGAGAGTATTACATAATGAATACACTCCACCCAACGAAAAAGCACTTGATATGGAACTCTATGAACTTTATGCATAACAAATGAAAGATAAGTTTTACGCCTATATAGAAAAATTGCAAGACACCATTACCACCGCCTTAGAAAACTTAGATGGAAAGGCTACTTTTAAGGAAGATATCTGGAAACGTCCTGAAGGAGGTGGCGGAAGAACCCGCGTAATAGAAAACGGGGTGGTATTTGAAAAAGGGGGGGTAAATATCTCTGGTGTTCATGGTGCATTACCCAAGAGTATGCAAACCTATTTTGGTGTAGAAAATGCTAACTTTTTTGCCTGCGGTTTAAGTTTAGTACTGCACCCAACCAACCCAATGGTACCTACCGTTCATGCCAACTGGCGCTATTTTGAAATGTATGACAAAGAAGGAAACCTCGTAGATCAATGGTTTGGCGGCGGCCAAGATTTAACGCCGTACTATCTTTTTGAAGATGATGCTATTCATTTTCATACCGTTTGCAAAAAAGCTTGTGACGCGCATCAACCTGAATTTTATAAAAAGTATAAGAAACGTTGCGATGATTATTTTTGGAATACCCACCGTAACGAATCAAGAGGAATTGGCGGGTTATTTTTTGACTATTGTAAAATAAATGAGCGTATGACGATGAAAGACTGGTATAATTTTGTAACTGAAGTAGGAGATCACTTTTTAGAAGCATACATACCAATTGTTTTAAAAAGAAAAAACCTTAAATTTTCGCAACAAGAACGCGATTGGCAAGAAATAAGAAGGGGCAGATACGTTGAATTTAATTTGGTACATGACAAAGGAACCTTATTTGGCTTACGCACCAACGGACGTATCGAAAGTATTTTAATGAGCTTACCACCACATGTACAGTGGCGGTATGACTACCAACCGATTGCAGGTAGCAAAGAAGAAAAACTTGTAGATATACTAAAACACCCAAAAGAGTGGGTTTAAGCCAAAGAATAATTAAGAACCCGAAGTTTAAAGAGCAAGAGCACTAAAATAGACGCAAATTTTGGCGAACAATGAGGTATTTAATAATTATTTTCTTTAGCGTATTATTTCTTGGAGCTTGCAGCAATAAAAAATCTAAAAGTGATATTGATATTCTATTCACCCCAGATACCCTTAGCGTTGGCTATACGTATTGGCTAGATGAAACAGGGCCTTTTAGGGCAGATTGCGATAAGCAACTTTCGCTGGTATTAATGGGCAGCATAAGTAGCATTAAAGAGCCCACAACGGACCCAGGCCCCCTTTATATGGCTCAAGAGGGTATTATTAAGATTGAAAAGGTATTTAAAATTAAGGCTTTAGATGATAAAACTTATGCTGGTCAAAAATTCTTGAAAACAGATTGTTTGTATGATAGTGGTCTAAATTTAGAAGATAAAGTACTTGTATTTTGTTATGATTATGATAATGGCTATACCGTTAATGGGCATCAAGCAATACTAAAATTAAATAGTTTTAACGAACCAATTGTTGAAGCAACCCGACGATTTATTAACCATAACGAGCACCCAATTTCTTTAAAAAAAGATCATAAAATATGGGCATCTTATGGTTTTAAAGAAAACCTGCAAGAACGTATAAACTGTGCCTCAAAAATGAAAAAGTAGCTCAGGTAAAAAACAATCAGTTGTTAAAGACAAGTAAAGAATAATAGTACCTTCTATAAATTTCATAGGCATCGTGTATCTTTGTATAAATCTAAAAATATGTACCCCTTAAGAAGAAACCGGAGACTACGACAAAATGATGCTATTCGTCACTTAGTTCGTGAAAACATTATAACACCAAGTGACTTTTTAGTGCCCCTTTTCGTGGTAGAAGGCAAAGGAATTAAAGAAGAAATTTCTTCAATGCCTAATTATTACCGTTTAAGTTTAGATGAGCTTGAAAAAGAGGTGAAAGAACTTTGGAGCATGGGCCTATGTGCCGTTTTACTCTTTGTAAAAGTACCTGATCGCTTAAAAGATAACAAGGGAACGGAAGCCCTAAACCCAAACGGTCTAATGCAATTAGCAGTTAAAAGAGTTAAAAATGCTTGTCCAGAAATGTTGGTAATGACCGATGTTGCTTTAGATCCTTATTCATCATTCGGGCATGATGGTATTGTACAAGATGGACAGATTTTAAATGACGAGTCTGCCGAAATTTTAGCTGAAATAAGTATTAGCCATGCAGAGGCGGGTGCAAATTTTGTAGCGCCAAGCGATATGATGGATGGGCGTATTCTTACTATTAGAGAGGCGTTAGAAGATGAAGGTCATATTAATACTGGTATAATGAGTTATAGCGCCAAGTATGCAAGTGCTTTTTACGGCCCTTTTCGAGATGCTTTAGACTCTGCACCGGTAGATATGAAAAACATACCTAAGGATAAGAAAACATATCAAATGGATGCTGCCAATAGATTTGAAGCTATTTCGGAAACTCAAGCAGATATTGATGAAGGGGCAGATATTGTGATGGTAAAACCAGGTATCGCCTATTTAGATATTGTTCGTGAAATTAGAAACGAAGTAGAAGTGCCTGTTGCGGTATACCAAGTTAGTGGAGAATATGCCATGATAAAAGCCGCCGCCGAAAAAGGATGGCTAGACCATGACGCTGTTATGATGGAACAATTGATTGCTTTTAAAAGAGCAGGCGCCAATATCATCGCCAGCTATTTCGCCAAAGATGTAGTAAAATTGATGTAAACTGCGATAATACTTAATCTTACTTTTAAGAAAAATAGTTTTGGGTTATTTAAAAAATCTATTTTTTCTGCTTTTTAGTAACTTTGATAGCTTACCGTAGTACAAAACAAACTTTTAATGTTCTACAATTATTGGTAGCTAAACAGTACCCATTAGTTTTCATAAGCCCTTTATTCAACTAAACAGCATAGCTTTCAACCTGTTGGGCTAAACGATATTTACCACCTTAGTATCGATATCTAAATAACTGCGGCAGTACCTACTTTAGTAGTAAATAATTCTGTCAAAACCTTTTTTTAGGCACTTTGGGGTAAAGAACTTCAAAAGTTAAATGGTATTTATATATTTATTTACTCGTGCGTATCCTTCTAAAACTATCTTCACCTATATCGTTTAAACCTTATATATGCGCTATCTTAAGTATTCTATAAAGCCAATAAGGCATACACAAATTCGCATTATTCTTAGTACTTTTACTAAATAAATAGATACTATGGGCCTTCTTATTTTTTACGCAGTTATTTCCATTTTTTTTTCATTTCTATGCTCCATATTAGAAGCGGTGTTATTAAGTGTAACACCAACCTTTATAAATATAAAAAAGAAAGAAGGTAAGGCCTATGCCGAAACTTTAGAAGAACTTAAAAAAGACGTAGACCAGCCTTTAATTGCTATTTTAACCCTTAATACCATAGCACATACCGTTGGTGCTATCTTGGTAGGTGTACAAGCAAAAGTTGCTTATGTTGAAATATACGGTAGTTCTACACAATCCATATTCGGAATTGTCTTTACAGAAGATTTAATGGTTGCTGTTGTATCTACTTTAATGACCATATTAATTCTGGTAGCTTCAGAAATAATACCCAAAACTATTGGAGCTACCTACTGGAAAAGTTTGGCCAATTTCACTACCAAAACCTTAAAAATAATGGTTCTTATTCTAAAAATGACAGGACTTCTTTGGGTGTTACAGCTATTTACTAAATTGGTTGGTGGCAAAGGGCATCATGGTAGTGTCCTAAGTAGAGACGATTTTAGCGCTATGGCAGACATTGCCCACGAAGAAGGCGTTTTTGAAAAATCAGAATCTACGATTATTAAAAATTTGCTTCGTTTTGATGAAGTTCTCGTTAAAGATATTATGACCCCTAGAACGGTAATGAAAATTGCTTCTGAAAAGCAAAGCATAAAAGAGTATTACCAAGAAAATACCAAAATGCGTTTTTCTCGTATTCCTGTATACAGCGAAAAAGAAGATCATATTACAGGCTTTGTTCTAAAAGACAATATTTTAGAAGAACTTGTTCGTGAAAATGGCGGCGTTGCCTTATCGAAACTTAAAAGAGAGCTTTTAATTACCAATAGAAATACTCCCATACCTGCCTTATTTAACACCCTAATAACCAATCGACAACATATCGCGCTAGTTGTAGATGAATTTGGCTCGGTTAGTGGTTTGGTTACTATGGAAGATGTGATAGAAACGCTTTTGGGCCTAGAGATAATGGACGAGAGCGACAATGTCGCAGATTTACAGCAATTAGCACGAAAGAATTGGAAAATTAGAGCAGAACGAACAGGTATTGTAGAAAAAGAAGATGCTAAAGGCCAATGAAAACTGCCTTCATAAATACCCCGCTTGGAACCGCAAAAATCGAAGGCGATGCAGACGGTATCGCCATAATTAAGCTGCTAAAAACTACTATAACACCAACCTCAGTAATACCTGAAGTTTTAGCAGATGCCGTATATCAATTGCAAGAATACTTTAATGGAGATCGAGAAAATTTCGATTTAAAACTAAACCCAAGCGGCACAGAGTTTCAAAAAAGGGTTTGGACCGCTTTAAAAGATATTCCGTTCGGCAAAACATTTTCTTATCTACAACTATCAAAAAAGCTAGGAGATGTTAAGGCAATTCGCGCTGTGGCATCGGCTAATGGAAAAAATCCGATATGGATTGTGGTACCCTGCCATAGAGTTATTGGTAGCGACGGTTCGTTAACTGGTTATGCGGGTGGCTTGCATCAAAAAAGGTGGCTTTTAGATCATGAAAGTCCGGTAAAACAACAATCATTGTTTTAACTTTTACTCTTAAAACAGCTAAATTAGAATAGTTTGTATATTTAAAACATGTTAAACAAAGTCGCATTAGAACATATTCTGTTTTTAGATATTGAAACCGTTCCTGAAAAAGAGCACTTTGATGACTTAAGCGAGGCAGCAAAAGAATTATGGGAGCAGAAAACAAAATATCAGCGAAAAGAAGAATATACTGCGGAAGAATTTTATGATCGTGCTGGTATTTGGGCAGAATTTGGAAAAATCGTTTGTATCTCTGTAGGTTATTTTCATTTTAGTGGAGAAAATAGAACTTTTAGAACCACTAGTTTTTACGGAACCGAACCAGAACTACTAAAATCTTTTAAATTACTATTAAATAGTCATTTTAGTACACCCAAACATCTTTTATGTGGCCATAATGCAAAAGAATTTGATTTTCCTTATATCGCGCGTCGTATGATAATACATAGTATAGCGCTACCTTATAAACTTAATTTATTTGGCAAAAAACCATGGGAAATTCCACATCTTGATACTATGGAGCTATGGAAGTTTGGCGACTACAAGCATTTTACCTCTTTAAAACTACTAGCCCATATACTGGGTATACCCTCACCAAAAGATGACATTGATGGCAGCCAAGTTAGCCAGGTGTACTATAAAGAAAAAGATATTGATCGTATTATCACATATTGCGAAAAAGATGTTATTACCACGGCACAAGTTTTCTTGCGACTTAGAAACGAAGAAATATTAGACCCCAATGAAATTAAGAACATCTAATATTTTTTTCGGCAATAGTTATAATTGAACTAGGGTGATATTATACTATATTTACAGCCGAAAATATTTCATCTATGAAAACAATTGTTTCCTTTTTACTTCTTACTCTCTGTTTTTCTTGCATAAACAAACCCGAAAATGTTAAACTAGATTATACCGCTGAAAACAATGCTGATATTGTTGCTTATATCGAAGAAAATAACTTAGATGCCCAGCGAAGCCCCTCTGGTTTATATTACGTAATAGAGTCTGAAGGAACTGGAGAGCAACCTGAAGCCAATTCAAATGTGACCGTTGCCTATAAAGGCTATTTTTTAAACAATCAAGTTTTTGATGAAAGTGATGCTGAAGGTGTTTCTTTTAATCTTCAACAAGTCATCCAAGGCTGGACCGAAGGCATTCGTTATTTTAAAGAAGGGGGTAACGGCATTCTTTTAATACCATCACATTTAGGTTACGGATCTTTCGATAATAGATCAATACCAGGTGGTTCAGTACTCATCTTTGAGGTTCGTCTTATTTCGGTAAATTAAAAAGTATTATTTATTATACTTTAATTGAATGTATACAGGAAAATGATCACTATAACCCCCGATATATTTTCCACCTACATAAGTGCGATAAGGAGTTCCTTTAAATTTTCCTTTAAATTCGGTTAAAAAATTTTCGTCGAAAATGTTGGCATGTGCAAAACTATGCGTGCCCTTTTGAAAATTAAAAAAATTATGAGACACCATAATTTGATCAAATAATAACCACGCTTTTTTATAGTTAGCACTACCTCTGTTTGGAGTTAATAGCTTTTTCATAGGGTTATACAATTTTTCAGACTGCATTAAGTGCTGTATACTCTCATCGTTAGGCCCATCATTAAAATCACCCATAATAATATAGTTAGGCTTTTCTATCTCCTTTTCTATTTTTTCCATAAAATCAACAATAGTCTGTGCGGCTTGCACCCGTTTAAAGCTAGACGCCTTATCGCCGTCTCTTCGAGAAGGCCAGTGATTTACAAAAATGTGAACTTCCTCTTTATTTAATAAGCCTTTTACATACAATATATCTCTTGTAGCATCACGAACCCCGTCCTTTTCAAAAATCATTAAAGTAATTGGTTCAGAATGTAGCACCTCAAAATAGTCTCTATTATAAATGAGCCCCGTATCTATACCTCTTTCATCAGGCGAATCGTAATGTACATAGCCATAATTGAAATTTTTTAACGGCTCTACTGCTATTAAATCTTCTATAACCTCTTTATTTTCAACCTCGGCAATACCCATAATAGCTGGAGGTCTTTTAGAGCCCTCGTCACCAACCTCTGCAATAGTTCTGGCTAATTTATTAATCTTACTATTATACCTTTTTATAGACCATTTTTTAAGTCCCGTTGGTGTAAAATCATCGTCTAATGTGTTAGGATTGTTGTAAATATCAAACAGGTTTTCTAAATTATAAAAGCCTATGGTGTAAAGATTATTAACCTTTTTTCTTTTCAAAAATGAGAAATTCATACTTCTTATTGCTTGCGAAGCTAAATTTACAAAAAACGTTACCTAAGTATTAACTAGATTTGTATTTTAAATAAAGTTCATGATAGAAAAAAAATCTATTGATTATGAAAAAACGGTTTTAATTGGTATTATAAACCGAGAACAGAGCGAAGAAAAAGTTTCAGAATATCTTGATGAGCTTGAATTTCTCTCTTATACTGCTGGCGGCGAAGTTTACAAACGATTTGTACAGCGTATGGATGTACCTCACCCGAAAACACTAATTGGTAGTGGTAAAATGCAAGAAGTAGAAGCTTATGTTAACGAACATAATATAGGTTCTGTTATTTTTGATGACGAACTTACACCGGCACAACAACGAAATATAGAAAAACAGCTTCGCTGCAAAATTATTGATCGTACCAGCCTTATTCTTGACATATTTGCACAGCGGGCGCAAACTAGCTACGCAAGAACTCAGGTAGAACTAGCCCAATACCAATATCTATTACCAAGACTAACAGGCTTATGGACGCACCTTGAACGACAAAAAGGGGGTATTGGCATGAGAGGACCCGGAGAAACTGAAATTGAAACTGACAGACGTATCGTGCGCGATCGTATTTCATTACTTAAGAAAAAATTGTTGAAGATTGACCGCCAAATGGAAACCCAACGCGGTAACCGAGGAGCTTTAGTTAGGGTTGCCTTAGTAGGTTATACTAATGTTGGTAAATCTACGCTAATGAATGTGGTTAGCAAAAGTGATGTATTTGCTGAAAATAAATTGTTTGCAACACTTGACACTACCGTACGTAAAGTAGTTATGGGCAATCTGCCTTTTCTCTTGAGCGATACTGTTGGCTTTATTAGAAAGTTACCTACCCAACTGGTTGAAAGCTTTAAAGGTACTTTAGATGAAGTACGAGAAGCAGATTTGTTACTACATGTAGTAGATATATCGCACCCACAATTTGAAGAACAGATAGCTTCGGTAAATAAAATATTAGATGAAATAAAAAGTGGCGACAAAAAAAGTATTATCATCTTTAATAAAATTGATCAATACAAGCACGAAACTATTGATGATGATGATTTAATTACCGAAAAAACAGGTAAACACTTTACCATAGCTGAGTGGAAAAAAACTTGGATGCAAAAAGTGGGTGATCGCGCTTTATTTATTTCTGCTTTAAACAAAGAAAATTTAGATGAGTTTCGCAAAAGGGTATACGACGAAGTGCGCGATATTCATGTCACTCGTTTTCCGTATAATAACTTTCTATACCCTGAGCATTTAGATGAATATTCTTGATGAGTTTATTTATAATAAAAAAAGAATATTCGAATTTCTTATACCTTAATTGAACAAACCTTTCAAGTAAACCGCATTAGAATGAACAAACTTGATATAATTATTTTTAAAAATTACAATATTCACCGTAAAAGAGCTGAAAAACTTTGCATTAAAAAAGACATGCAAAAATTAAATCTAAACCATAGTAGTTCTACTATGTAGTTCATCGGAGAAATAAAACCGTACGTATTTTTGACCACAGCATGAGCTCTATTCACAACAATAGTTTAGAAATTTTCTAAATCGAAACTATATTTACATTGTAATTAAGAACAAATGTTTGATCCCAAATCGAAACTTTGAACTTAACCAA
>CANKUU010000003.1 GCA_947486785.1 uncultured Flavobacteriaceae bacterium
GGCTACAAGAAACATCACGTTACGGACAATGAAGGCTTGGTGCTAGGGGTCTTAACAACAAAGGCAAGTACCAATGAGATTGCAAATTTAGAGCAGGTTTTAGATACTGCTGATTTACCAGTAGATATTCCACTAAAGGCTGACAAGGGTTATCAATCAAAGAAAAATGTAGCACTACTAAAAAAGAGAAAGCTCAAAAACCATATTTTAAAAAAGGCTTACAAAAATAAGCCCTTAACCCATTGGGAAAAGAGGTTTAACAAACTCATAGGAAAAACAAGGTTTAAAGTGGAACGTACATTTGGTGGTATCAAAAGATGGTTTTCAGGCGGAACAGCCAGATACAGAGGAATTGATAAAATGCATACGCAAAACCTTATGGAAGCTATATGCTATAATTTATATCGAAGTCCAGGGATAATTGCGTCTAATTCTAAAAATTAAGAGAAATAACCCATATAAAAGAGGTGAATACACTGTAAAAACAATAAAAAGACGTAAAAAAAAACTCAAAAGAGCAAAATCAGAAACCAAGTCAAAATCATGAGTCCTTTTGCAACGGTCTTATTGTGTGGAGTATAAAATATCGTTATTCGGTATTAACAGGGGATGTTCAAAAACGTTGTCTTTCAGTTCTAATCGAAGTGTGCGATGCAGAGGGTGTTAATATTATAAAGGAAGGTGTAAGTAAGCATCGTATTTACGTGCATTTAGAGTGTCGCGGTTCAGAGCATATTAGTGGTTTGGTTAAAAAGTTAAAAGGGAGAAGCTTCAGAAAACTTTAACAAGAATTTCCAGAACTGAAGATGAAATATTGGGGTAGCCATTTCTGCGCAATAGGTTTTAGTTGTTACGTAGTGCTGACTTTAGTTGGTTTAAAAACCTATGTTACTTTAGTACGTAGTGGTTTATTTACCGCAATAAGATAAGTGCTTTCCAAAAAATAAAGGCATTTAAGCACATATAAAAAGTAGCAGGTAAAGAAACCCAAAAACTATCTTTCATTTTTATCCTTACAATTACACCAGCGAACATGAGTACTGCAAGGCCAAGAGCTGAAAGCAATAGAATTTCATCAAACTTGAGTCCAATTAACAAACCTAAAGCTCCAACGATTTCTAAAATAACGGTTGTTAGTCCTAATTTTTCTAAACCGAACCTTTTAAACTCCTCTTTCATATGAGGTGTTTTAAAATAGGAAAAAGCATAGGCAAAAAAAGAAAAACTTGAAATTAGAGCACATATTACAAGTACCTTCATGTACTTTTTTTAAATAGTAGAATACACTATTAAACCACAAAGGACTAATAGAATTAGCGAAGGCAAGTGCTTGCTAAATGGATTCTTTATTTTAAAATGAAAATATTGAGCACCTACCATAAATAAGCCCATTAAGATTGCTGGAATAAGTGTTAAGGAGGGATACCAAACACTAGTAGCTAACAATGTTGCCAGAGCTATTTTTGTAGTGCCGACTATATTTCGAGTTAAATCATTTAATCCGAATTGTTCAAATTCTTTTAAAACATTATGAAACCTAAAAGTCCAAACATAGCCGACGGCTAGTGCAACAATAATTTGTGATACTTGTGTTAAATTTTCCATGATATTACATTTAGTTGGTTTTGCTAATCTTGGTTTTGAAAATACCTTGAATTTTTATTAGATAAGAAATTATTTTTTTAAGTACTTTAATTACGAATACCTAAGAACCCGTATTTTCATGAAAGATACAAACAAGCCAATCAAAAAGCAATTCGCAGGTCAATCGGTTATTATTTAATTTTAACTAATTGAAGGTCATTTTTGCCTTGTCTTTTGAAAGTCCCTATTACAATGAAGTCTTGCTGTAGTTTTGTGTTTAAAACGTCACAAATTGTATTGCAGTCGATATTGATTTGATTAAGTAGTGCTAAACCCGAGGGAGTAGTGGTCAGTAAATTTTCTCCACCTATTTTTAAATGCATATCAAATAATATATCTGCGGTTACTTTTTCTTTTGATTTTATTTTTATCAAGGTATATTTTAAAGCACTAGTATCTTCCGGCGGATTTTCTATTTTTTCTACCTTTACTAAGATGTCATAAATGAAGCCAGGTTCAAAAGTAAAACCTTCAATAGGTGAATAAAAGTTGTTCCAATTTTTTGTTCCGATAGCGTCTCCTTCTTGAACAAGTAGGGTTAAAACTGGAACAACCCCCATGGCAATACTCTGAAAGTGGTTAATTTTCATACGGGTGCCTTGTATTTGACTTTTATTATACATTGAGCAAGAGTATGAAAGGCTAAGGGCTAATAAATATAGGAATCGTTTTTTCATAGTTTTAAATGCTCAAAATAATATATGGTCTTAGTTAAATACAAAATTGGGTAAATGATACTCATAAGTAAAGCCCACTTAAAAAATAGTATTGTTAATACATGAAAACATGAAATAAATTAAGTAAATCTTTATGTGGTTGACATGAAATTGATAATTATTATGAATAAAAAAAACCTCAACATCTTAATTACTAGATAGTTGAGGTTTTTAAATGTACTCGAGATGGGACTTGAACCCATACGGACTAATGTCCATTGGATTTTAAGTCCAACGTGTCTACCAATTCCACCACTCGAGCATTCGTGTACGCGCTGTACAAGAATAAAAAAACGCTGGCTAGCAGCGTTTTTTTGAGCGAAAAAAGGGATTCGAACCCTCGACCTCCACCTTGGCAAGGTGATGCTCTACCCCTGAGCTACTTTCGCATTAAATGATTACTTCTTATCTAAAAAAGAGATAAGTTTTAAAAGAACATACATTGCGTTACAATGCGGGTGCAAATTTAATACAATTATATAAAAACCAAAGGAAAATTATTAAAAAATAAAAGAATAAAATTCTATAGTGCTTAAAGTCTTGTGATTTTTAAACTCGGTTAGTCTACTTAAACTTAGTTGTAGTGTTTTATATAGTGATGCAAAATTCTAATGTAATGTTGTATTAATACCAAAAACTAAAGCGTTTTTAAATTGATGTCTGCTTGTTTTTAGTTAGTAAACGCTTAATTTCATTCAACTTCATTAGCGCCTCTACTGGGGTAAGGGTATTAATGTCTAAATGTGTTATTTCGTCTTTAATTTGCTCTAATAAAGGATCATCTAAATTGAAAAAACTCAACTGCATCTCATTTTGAGCGGCTTTTAAAGAATCGGTCAACTCTTCGTTAGAGTGAGATTTTTCAAGTTTTTTAAGTATTTTATTTGCCTTATTAATGACTGCTTGTGGCATGCCTGCCATTTTTGCAACATGTATACCAAAACTATGTTCACTACCGCCCTCGGTTAGTTTTCTTAAAAAAAGCACATTATTTTTAAGCTCTTTTACAGAAACATTAAAGTTTTTAATGCGCTCAAAAGTTGAGGTCATTTCGTTCAATTCGTGGTAATGCGTTGCAAATAATGTTTTCGCTCGAGCTGGGTGCTCATGTAAATATTCTGATATAGCCCAGGCAATAGAAATACCATCATAGGTGCTGGTACCTCTTCCAATTTCATCGAGTAAAACCAAACTACGTTCTGAAAGGTTATTTAAGATAGATGCTGTTTCGTTCATTTCTACCATAAAAGTAGATTCTCCCATAGAGATGTTGTCGCTTGCGCCTACTCGAGTAAATATTTTGTCTACGTAACCGATTTCGGCAGAAGTAGCGGGTACAAAACTTCCCATTTGTGCCAAAAGTACAATTAACGCGGTTTGTCTTAAAATAGCAGATTTACCACTCATATTGGGCCCAGTTATCATAATTATCTGTTGCTCATTTCTATTAAGAATAACATCGTTTGCTATATATGTTTCGCCTAAGGGCAGTTGTTTTTCAATAACAGGGTGGCGACCGCCAATAATTTCAATTGTTGTTGAATCATTTAGTTGGGGCTGCGCGTAGTTATTGGTTTTTGCTAATTGTGTAAATCCGCAAAGACAATCGAGTTGAGCTATCTGATGGGCATTATTTTGAACCGGTACAATATATTCTTGCATCCAAACTACCAATTGCCCAAACAATTGATTTTCTAGGCTCAAAATACGTTCTTCGGCACCTAATATTTTAGCCTCATACTCTTTCAATTCTTCAGTAATGTAGCGTTCGGCATTTACTAAAGTTTGCTTGCGAATCCAGTCTTGTGGCACCTTATCTTTATGTGTATTTCGTACCTCTATATAATAACCGAAGACATTGTTTGATGCTATTTTTAAAGAAGTAATACCTGTACGTTCCGTTTCACGGTCAAGCATTTTGTTTAGATAATCTTTGCCTGAAAAAGCTAAAGAACGCAAATCATCAAGCTCTTTAGAATAGCCATCAGCAATAGTTTTTCCTTTGGCAATTAATACAGGAGCTTCTTCGTACAAAAGCTCTTTAATTTTAGCTCTTAAAAGATTGCAAGGGTTCAATTGGTCGGAGATTAATTGAATAGCATCGTTATTGCTTTGCGAAGTAAATTGTTTTATTAGTACTACCGCTTCTAAAGAGTTTTTTAGTTGAACTACTTCTTTAGGGTTTATTTTTCCAGTGGCTACTTTAGAGATTAATCGCTCTAAATCACCAATTTTTTTGATGCTCTGTTGCAACTTTAAAAGTATACTGTCTTTGTTAGATAAATAAGCAATGACCTGATGCCTTCGTTTAATTTTTTCAAGATTTTTTAATGGTAATGCAAGCCATCGTTTTAAAAGGCGTCCACCCATTGGTGAAATCGTATAGTCAATTACATCAAGTAGCGTTACTGCGTTAATGTTGTTCGAGTGATACAGTTCTAAATTTCTAATGGTAAAGCGATCCATCCAAATATATTCTTCTTCAGCGATTCGCTTTAGCATGTTTATGTGCTGTAATTGTCTATGCTGGGTTTCTGATAAGTAATGTAAGACTACCCCAGATGCAATAATACCGTAGGTTAAATGGTCTATGCCAAACCCTTTTAGAGTTTTGGTTTTGAAATGTTGGTTAAGAGTTTCTTGGGCATAATCTTCTTGAAATACCCAATCTTCCATGAGAAAGGTATGAAATTGATGCCCAAACATATCTTGAAAATCTTTTTTATGTGCTTTTGAAACTAAGACCTCATTTGGAGCGAAATTTTGGAGTAATTTGTCGATCTGTTCATTGCTACCCTCAGAGGTTAAAAACTCTCCTGTAGAAATATCTACGAATGAAACGCCTATTAATTTTCTGCCAAAATGCACCGCACATAAAAAGTTATTTGATTTCGCGTTTAGAATATCGTCATTCATGGCAACCCCTGGGGTTACTAATTCTGTTACGCCTCTTTTGACTATGGTTTTGGTCATTTTCGGATCTTCGAGCTGATCGCATATAGCCACCCGCTGACCAGCTTTTACCAACTTTGGTAGATAGGTATTTAAAGAGTGGTGCGGAAAGCCCGCAAGTTCAGTTTGTTCGCCACCATTATTTCTATGGGTGAGAATGATGCCTAAAATTTTAGAGGCTTTAATAGCATCTTTACCAAAAGTTTCATAAAAATCACCTACCCGAAAGAGCAATAATGCATCAGGATATTTTGTCTTGATCGTATTATATTGCTGCATTAAAGGCGTTACCTTTTTTACTTTTTCTTTTTTTGCCAAACTGATAATATTCAATTGTTATTTCATACCTCGCTATCAAAACGAATGTACTATTTTTGCTTTTGAAACTACCCAATTGTTGATATTTTAAGGATAAGTTTTTAGTAAAAATACATCTTGAAGTTTGACTTTTTTGAGGTGTCAATTTTTTAAATCAAAAGCAACTTTTTATGCGCAAGTTAAAAAACGAAGAACTACCCCGGTTAGATGTAGATACCTTTAAGAAAGTAAAAAAAACACCTGTTGTTATTGTTCTTGATAATATTAGAAGTCTTAATAATGTAGGATCGTTATTTAGAACTGCAGACGCTTTTCTAATCGAAAAAATATACCTGTGCGGTATTACGGCAACGCCGCCACATAAGGATATTCGAAAGACTGCTTTGGGTGCTACAGAGAGCGTTAGCTGGGCGTATGAGGAAACTGCTCTTACTGTGGTAGAAAATTATCGCACAAAAGGCTATCAAACAATAGCTATAGAACAGGTAGAAAACGCTACAATGTTAAACAATTTAGAGGTGGTGACTACCGATAAATACCTGCTTGTTTTTGGCAATGAAGTAAAAGGTGTAGATCAAAATGTCGTAGATGCTTGCGCTCGCGTGGTTGAAATTCCTCAATTTGGCACCAAACATTCTCTAAATATTTCTGTTAGTGCTGGTATGGTAATTTGGCATCTTTGGGCTGCATTACAAGCCAAAAAAAAAGCCCGATAAACGGGCTTGAGTATAGTTTGAGTTAGTTAGTTATTGTTTTATTTTTTTTAAATTGTAATGTACTTTACCATACATCATAACAAATTAAATAAAACTATCCTCACAAAACAAGTATGAGCCTAAATTTTTGCTAACGTGGTAGTTGAACCGCAAATTTTAGAATTTTATCTATAACAATATCATAGTGATCTGTGTTTGAAACAAAATCAAGTTGACCCAAGTCAATAATCAAACTGTTTTGTTCGGGGTAACTCTTTAAAAAATCTAAATACCCTTGGTTGATTTTTGCAAGATACTCGGGTTTAATGTTTTGTTCATAAACACGCCCCCTATTTTTAATGTTTTCTAATAAACGCTCTGTATTTTGGTAGAGATAGACATAAATTTTTGGTTTTTTCACTTCTTTGTACATTAAACTAAATAGCTTTCGATAGAGCTTAAATTCTTCTTTTTGTAAAGTGACTTGTGCGAAAATTAATGATTTGTATATGTCGTAATCGCTCACCATAAAATTTTTAAACAGATCATATTGCGAAGTGTCGTCTGTAAATTGTTGATACCTATCTGCTAAAAATGACATTTCTAATGGAAATGCAAAGCGATTTTGATCTTTATAAAATTTAGGTAAAAAAGGGTTGTCTGCATAGCGTTCGAGTACCGCTTTTCCGCTAAAATCAGCTGCAATTTTTTTTGCTAAAGTGGTTTTGCCTGCGCCAATATTACCTTCAATGGCAATTAAATTTATAGAAGCAAAAAAATCGGTTCTGTTTTTAAACAGGCGATAATGGGTCTTTTTTACATCTCCTTTATCTTTACATTCTTGTAAAAGGTTTCTGGTGTCTTTGTTAACAATGGGGTGGTAAAATTGCGGTGCAATATCAGCTAAAGGCTTTAAAACAAACCTTCGATAAGGTAGCTCTGGGTGTGGTATTATTAAATAGTCACTAACTACAATTTCTTTTTCGTAGTACAAAATATCAATATCTATCTTTCTAGGTTCGTAGCCAACCTCTTGATATCGAATACGTCCTAATTTTTTTTCAGTAGCCAAAATAGCCTCTAAAAGTGCTTGCGGTGCTAATTTCGTTTGAATACTAGCACAGATATTGAAAAAATTGTCAGCGTCAAAACCCCAAGCGGTACTCTCATAAACTGGAGAAATTTTGATGATTTCGCCCAAATTTTCGTGTAGGGCAAGCAGCGCCTCTTGAAGATTATCTAGTTTATCTCCGGTATTACTACCAAGCGAAAGATAGGCTGTATTTGTTTCTCTCATATTTAGACTACAAAGTAAATAAAACAAAATCACTTTACTAACAAGGTGAAGAAAAAATCAATATGAGTTCATTATCTTTGAGCAATATTAAAAATACAAAGTCATGAATTTTTTACGAAATCTTTTAGCTGCTATTTTAGGATGTTTGGTTGCTTTTGGCATAATCTTCATTATGATTTTTGTTTTTGGTGCTTTATTGGGTAGCTCAGAAGGAAAAGTAGTCATAGAGAAACCCGCTGTACTTGAATTACAGCTTAAGTTGCCAATTAGCGACTATGTGGGTGATTCAGCAAATGATCCTTTTTCAAACTTCTTTTCACAATCTCAAGGTTTAGATGAAATTTTAAATGCGATTCGCGTAGCAAAAGATGATGAGGATATAAAAGGTATTAGTATTTCTAATAATTTTATTTTAGCGGGTTTAGCTCAAACACAAGCTATAAGACGTGCGTTACTAGATTTTAAATCTAGTGGTAAATTTGTTTATACCTATGGCGATTTTTATTTGCAAAAAGACTACTATTTAGCTAGTGTAGCAGATTCTATTTTTATTAACCCAGTTGGTGCTTTAGATTTTAAAGGTTTGTCTTCTGAAGTGTTATTTTACAAAGAACTTCAAGAGAAGACTGGTGTAAAAATGGAGGTTATTCGTCATGGTAAATATAAAAGTGCCGTGGAGCCCTATTTAGAAAATGAAATGAGTGAAGCTAATAGAACACAAATTAAAGAACTTATTTCTTCTTTATGGATTTCTATGGTTGACGAAATTTCGGAAAGTAGAAATATTTCACCTGCCAATTTAAATAGTATCGCAGACACTTTAGGGGGTAGATCACCTGAATACGCAAAGGCTAGTGGATTAATAGATGAGATCGCTTTTTATGATGAGTATGAATCCAAATTAAAGTTAGCTGTAGATGGTGATATTAATAAAGATTTAAATTTAGTATCGCTAGATGATTATGTAAGTCGTTCTAATAAGAGAATCAAAAAGTCTGGCAGCAACAAAATTGCTGTTATTTTTGCCCAGGGTGAAATAATTTATGGCGAAGGTGGCCCATCATTAATTGGTCAGGGTGTAATGAAAGAGGCAATTATAAAAGCCAAAGAAGATAAAAAAGTAAAGGCGATTGTCTTACGGGTTAACTCACCTGGTGGTAGTGCTTTAACATCAGATATTATTTGGCGCGAAATTGAGCTTGCTAAAAAAGTAAAACCTGTAATAGTTTCTATGGGTAATGTAGCCGCTTCTGGCGGGTATTATATTGCAGCAGGTGCTGATAAAATTTTTGCAGAACCTACCACGATAACTGGGTCTATAGGAGTCTTTGGCACCGTTCCTAACTTTACCGAGCTAGCAAAGAATATTGGTGTAAATGCTGAACAAGTAGGAACAAATAAGAACTCTGTAGACTATTCTTTTTTTGAGCCCATGAACGACTCCTTTAAATCTGTAGTGCAAGAGAGTATAGAAAGAACTTATGATACGTTTTTAGCAAGAGTAGCTCAAGGTAGAAACAAGACAATAGCAGAGATAGATAGCATGGCTCAAGGTAGAGTGTGGAGTGGTGTAGATGCCAAGCGCATTGGGTTGGTAGATGAACTGGGTGACTTAGATGATGCTATTGCTGAGGCTGCAAAAATGGCAGAGCTAGAAGAGTTCGGTATTAAGAAGTTTCCAAGATATAAAACAGGTATTGAAAGGCTGATGGAGGATATGAAAGGAGCAAGTGCAAGCGCTAAAAAGAGCTTTATAGAAGAGGAGATTGGTGTTGAAGCTTATGATATTTTAAAACGAGTGAAATCGGCATTAGGGCAAAAAGGGGTTCAAGCAAGAATGCCTTTTGAAATTAACATTAAATAGGTTTTAAATTTCACCTATTAAATGAATAAAAAGGATAAAAATTTAGCCTTCAAAATTTATCTCTATCTAGGGGCTTTATTTATCACTTCTTTAGTGGTTTCTAACCTTATTTTTCAAAAATTTTTTATTTGGCAACCTTTTGGTGAGCTAACTATCTTTGGGGTGTCTCTTTTTGAAATTTCAGTAGGTATATTACCTTATCCCGTAACATTTGTAATAACCGATTTGGTTTCTGAAATTTTTGGCAAAAAGAAAGCAAATCAAATTGTTATTGCGGGTATTTTTGCTTCGTTCTTTTCATTGGCTATTGTGTATGTTTCAACTTTGGCCAGAGCAACAGATTGGTCACCAGTTTCTGACTCTATGTTCACTTCTGTTTTTGGTAATACAATGGTGGCTGTTTTTGCTTCAATGATAGCCTACTTATTAGCCCAATTTGTAGACATTCAAATTTATCATTTTTGGAAAAGTTTAACCAAAGGCAAACATCTATGGCTTCGAAACAATTTTTCCACTTTTTTCTCTCAGTTTATAGACACGTTTACGGTTGTACTTTTGCTGTGTGTATTTGGTGATATTGATTGGGGCGTGTTTGTTGGCCTAGTTCTTAGTGGTTTTCTTTTTAAAGTTTTAATCGCGTTTTTAGACACTCCGTTTCTCTATTTCTTTGTTTATTTAATAAGAAAGCGATTTGGTCTTAAAATAGGTGAGGAAATAGATCTCGAATCATAATATCTAACTGTTTTTAGAGTTTAATATGTAGTGGCTATTTTAAAGAGCTAAAAGTTTAATGTTTGTACATTGTTTAATGCGTACGACACCCTAAATAAATGGGTATTTAAAGTAATATCAAAATGAAAAAAGTAGCAAAAATTCTAGGTGTTATATTTCTCTTAGTACTTTGTTTGTTAATTGCAGTCCCTTTCGTGCTTGAAGCTAAAATTGGAGACTTGATAAAAACAAATGTTAATTCTAATATAAATGCAAAACTAGATTTTACAGCATCAAATTTAAGTCTTATCAAGAGTTTTCCTAGTGCAACTTTGAATTTAAAAAACGTTTCTTTAGTGAATGCAGCACCTTTTGAAGGGGATACCCTTTTTGCAGCAAGAGATGTAAGTTTAACTTTAGGTATTGGTGAATTATTTAAGTCGGCAGGTGACCCCATTGGCATTAAACGTTTGGCTTTAGATGGTGCAACAATTAACATCATGGTAAATGAAGAAGAACAAGCGAATTATGAAATAGGCAAAGATTCGCCAGCAGATTCACCTTCTACTTCAGAAGAATCAGAGGGCTTTACTTTAGACTTACAATCTTATGAAATTTCGAGCTCTAAGATGGTTTACCATGACAAGGCCGCAAAAATATATTTTGAGCTTGCAGATATTAAGCATAGCGGTACTGGTGATTTATCTGCCACCACTTCTGAATTAGACACCAAAACTGAAGCTGAGGTAACTTTTGCAATGGATAGTGTTAATTACGTCAATAAAAACAAAATTAAACTTGATGCCCTAATTGGGGTTGATTTAGAAGCAAATAAGTACACATTTCTAAAGAATGAGGCATTAATAAATCAACTGCCTTTAGTATTCGATGGTTTTATTAAACTAAACGATAATAGCCAAGAAGTAGCGATTGAGTTTAAAACTCCCTCTTCTGATTTTAAAAACTTTTTGGGTATTATTCCTGAAGCTTACTCAAAGAATATTGATGATGTTAAAACAACTGGCGATTTTGTTTTACAAGGTAATTTTAATGGTGTAGTTGACGAAACTCACATTCCAAAGTTTCATATTAAAGTGAATTCTAATAATGCTTCTTTTAAATATCCTGAACTACCCAAATCTGTTAAAAACGTATTTATTGATGTTGATATTGTTAATACTACTGGAGTTACCGAGGATACTTATGTAGATATTGAGAATCTTTCTTTTATGATTGATCAAGACACCTTTAAAATGATAGCAAAAATTAAGGAGATCATGGGTAATATGAAAGTTAACGCTCACCTTGATGGTAAAATGAACTTAGCCAATATAAAGAAAGCCTATCCTGTGCCAGCAGATATAGATTTAAAAGGAATTTTAGATGCCGATATAACCACAGCTTTTGATATGAACTCAATAGAAAAAAAGGCTTACAAAAACACACAAACAAGCGGTAGTATGAGTCTTCATAATTTTGAGTATAATTCTGAAGAGATGGCAAATCCTGTAAGTTTAAAAACAGCGGCATTAACTTTTAATCCGTCCACGGTTAGCTTAAATTCACTAGAAGGGGCTACAGGTAAGACAGATTTTAAAGCTACAGGTACAATAAGTAACTTCTTGGGCTATGTATTCAATGATGAAAAGGTGCAAGGAAACTTTGATTTAAAATCCAATACATTCGACTTAAGTGATTTTATGACGGCCGACGAGCCTGTTAAAGATAAGGGTACAGAAAGCAATGATGGAGATATGGCTGCCGAAGAAAAAATTAAAATCCCTTCTTTTTTAGACGCAACAATTAATGCATCAGCCGATAAGGTTTTTTATGATAATTTAGTACTATCTGACGTAAAAGGTAGCTTAAGAATAAAAGACGAAAAAGCAATATTAAATAATATGACTTCATCAATTTTTGATGGTAAAATAGCTTTTAACGGAGAGGTTTCAACAAAAAATGAAATACCTACTTTTGACATGAATTTGGGTATGAGTAAACTAGAAATTAGCAAGACTTTTAAGTCTTTAGCTCTTTTTAAAGCCTTAGCTCCAATTGCTCAAGTGTTACAGGGTACCTTAGATTCAGATATTAAACTATCGGGCGCATTAACCGATGATCTTACCCCAGATTTACTTAGCTTAAGTGGTGATGTGTTGGCTAATTTGTTTACAAAAGATGTAGATGCTAAATCGGCACCTATGCTTACTTCTTTAGCAGGTGAACTAAATTTTTTAGATTTAAAAAAGCTAAATTTTAAAACTTTAAAAACAAAGCTCTCCTTTAAAGATGGTTTGGTTAGTGTTAAACCATTTACTGTAAACTATCAAGATATTCCTATTACTGTAGAAGGTAGTCACTCATTTGACAAAAATATGAGCTATAAGGCATCGATGAATGTACCTGCTAAATATTTGGGTAGTGAGGTAACAAGTTTAATTGCTAAAATGGATGATTCAGAATTGGAAGATTTAACAATTCCGGTGACGGCAAATATTGGAGGTAATTATAAAAACCCTAAAATAACCTCAGATATTGCAGGTAGTGTTAAATCTTTAAGTACCAAATTAATTGACATTCAAAAGAAAAAGCTGTTGAATAAGGGGGCCGCTAAGGCTAAAGATTTATTAGGTAATTTAGGGGCTAATTCTTCTGATGAAAATTCTAATTCAACTGAAAATACCGCTAAAGATGTGTTAGGTGGACTTTTGGGCGGCGGAAAAAAAGATGCGGAAAAAGAAAAAAAGGATTCTGTTGATGCCAAGCAAGACGACTCTATTAAAGAAAAAGCAAAAGATATCTTAGGAGGTTTTTTGGGTAAGAAGAAAAAATCAAAGAATTAACTAAAGTACACTAAGCTTTACATAACAACCTTCATTACTTCTAACATTAAAAACGGTATTGTTTTCAAAAATGAGATATTGACCCTTTACGCCTTTAAGCACATCTGTAAATTCAGGCACCTTAGAAAGATTTAGACTTTTAACCTTTTCGGGGTATTGTAGTACTGGAAATTCTAAAGTGGTTTTTGAGTTATTTGAAATAAAATAGGGCGCAGCCTCTTCGGGTATATATTCCTTTAATTGATTGCGCCATGTGATTAAATCTTCACCTAGGTTGGTGTTGGTTAACATTTTTCGCCAGTTGGTTTTATCGCCAATATGATTTTTTAAAGCAACTTCGGTAATACCTGCCAAATAACGATTGGGTGTTTCTACTATTTCAATAGCCTCATGAGCCCCTTGGTCAATCCATCTTGTAGGTACTTGGGTCTTTCTGGTGACCCCAACTTTAATGTTGCTTGAATTGGCTAAATAAACAATATGCGGCTGCAGTTGAACTCGCTTTTCGTAGGCTAAATCACGATCCTCTTTATCTAAATGAGCGGTGCTAAGTTCGGGTCGCATAATCCAATCACCAGCAGAAGGTGTGCTAAAAAAGCAATTTTTACAATATCCTTGCCTAAAAATAGGCCTGTCAATGCCGCAATTTAAACATTGGTGCTTAATAAATTTGATCTTTAAAGTTTTATTCAACACTTGGTTAACATTCAAAAAATCATTGTTAAATGTCATATAGTACTGTATAGGACTTCCTATTTCAGTTTGCATTTTTCGTAAAACCCCTTCGTATTGCATAAAAGTAGTTGTAATTTGATAATGTTTACTTTTAAAGCTATTTTTAGCTAGTCAAAGATACCTAAAATGACCATACCATTATTCAATTCCATTGCCTCTTGGTTGCTTAAAAAACGCTATCACCAGATCGAGCTTTTTTTAAAATATCCTGAAGAGGTTCAAGAAGAGGTTTTAAATCAATTATTAAAAATTGCTGAAGATACCGAAATTGGTAAACGATACGAGTTTGAGTCTATTGAAAAATATGAAACTTTTCGTGAACGCTTACCTATTGTAACTTATGAGGATATTGAACCGTCTATAGAGCGAACGAGACGAGGAGAACAGAACATTTTTTGGCCAACCTCAGTAAAATGGTTTGCGAAGAGTAGTGGTACCACAAACGCAAAAAGTAAATTTATTCCAGTAAGTCAAGAAGCACTTGAAGATTGCCATTATAAGTCAGGTAAAGATTTATTGTGTTTATACTTAAATAACAATGAAAACTCTCAGTTATTTACGGGCAAGAGTCTTCGTTTAGGCGGTAGTAAGCAGCTTTATCAAGACAAAGGTTCGCAGTTTGGTGATCTCTCGGCCATTCTTATTGATAATATGCCTTTATGGGCAGAATTTAGTAGTACACCAAGTAACAAGGTTTCTCTAATGAGTGAATGGGAGGCTAAGTTAAAAGCAATTATTACCGAAAGCACACGAGAGAATGTAACAAGTTTAGCCGGTGTACCCTCTTGGATGTTGATTCTTTTAAATCATGTAATGGATGAGACAGGTAAAGATCATATATTTCAAGTTTGGGAAAATTTAGAAGTTTATTTTCATGGCGGAGTTAGTTTTAACCCTTATATAGATCAATATAAAAACTTATTGCCAAGAAAAAGTTTTAAGTATTATGAAATTTATAATGCGTCTGAAGGTTTTTTTGCAATTCAAGATCGAAATAACGCGGATGATTTATTACTGATGTTAGATTACGGTATTTTCTATGAATTTATCCCAATGGATTCGTATGGAACTTCCTCAGAAATTGCAATTCCGTTGTGGGAGGTTGAAATAGGAGTTAATTACGCTATTATTATCACCACCAATTCGGGCTTATGGCGTTATAAGATTGGTGATACTATTCGTTTTACTACACTAAGCCCTTATCGAATAAAAGTTACAGGCAGAACCAAACATCACATTAATGTGTTTGGAGAAGAACTGATTATAGAAAATGCAGAGGAGGCCTTAAAAAGTGTTTGTGCCAAAACTGGTGCAGAAATTAAAGATTATACTGCCGGGCCAATATTTATGCAAGGCAAAGGGAAAGGAGCTCATGAATGGATTATAGAATTTAGAAAGCCACCAGAAAATCTAGATTATTTTATAGAAATTTTAGATAATACCTTAAAATCTTTGAACTCAGATTATGAGGCAAAAAGGTATAAAAATAGTACTCTAAAGCTACCTGAAGTGCATATGGCTCGTCAAAATCTTTTTTATGATTGGTTAAAGTCTAAAGATAAGCTTGGGGGGCAGCACAAAATACCGCGTTTATCGAACAAGAGAGATTATTTAGAAGAGCTGCTGAAAATGAATACCTGAGCTTTTAGCTAAATTGAATTTATGCAGCTGCAAATTTATTTTCTTTAATTTTAAAGAATTTTATACATTCTGTGTAGGATATATTTGCAATTAGTTCGAGGAAAATATTGGTTGCGGCTAAGAAAAATAGTTAAAATTCTTCAGATATGTAAGGTTAAATTCAAACAGTTTTCACTAAACAGCTTGCATGAGAAAGTGATTTATAGCGACAAATACGCTCTGATGAACAAATATATATGGTCTTCGACATAATTAGAGTCAATTTAGTAGTCTAAGTTGAAATAATACGATTGTAAATTTACAAATATGGCAGAAAGATTAGTTATTTTATCAGATATGTGGGGAGGAAAAAAAGGACTTTGGATTGCATCATATCTAGGGTATTTACAACAGTATTATGATATTACCTATTATGATATTCAGGAGTTAGCAAATATTGATGTAGTTGTTGGTACAGATGAAAATATTCATCGAGCTTTTGTAGAAGGAGGAATTGAAACTGGGGTTGCGCATCTATTAAACAAAGAGACCGTTCCAGCTCATTATTTAGGTTTTAGTACCGGCGGAACTATTGCTTGGAAGGCTGGGTTGCAAAATTTACCCATGAAATCACTATATACGGTTTCATCGACAAGAACTAGAACCGAAGAAAACAAGCCAAATTGTAATGTTAAGGCCTTATTTGGAGATAAAGACCTATTTCGTCCAAAGCTAAACTGGTCTGAAAAATTAGATGTAAATACCGATATTATAGGGGGTTTTGGTCATACCATGTATACTGATGAGAAAATAATTAGCAAAGTATGCTTAGATCTTTTAAACAATGTAATACATAAAAATCAAAAAATGCAAGTGCAAAAAATGCAAGTGCAAGTAGCTTAGAAATGCAAAAAAAAGTATTAAAATAAATTAAAGGCGGTTTTTAAGAAACCGCCTTTAATTTATTAATAGTATCGTGTGATAATTTTTCTTCGGCATAAGGTTTAGTTACCTTAAATTCTGTGGCGCCACTGCTCGGCATTTCAAACATAGCGTCTGTAAATATAGCTTCACATAAAGATCGTAACCCTCTTGCGCCTAATTTATATTCAATCGCTTTTGTTACAATATAGTCTAGGGCTTGGTTAGTGATAGTAAAGCTAATACCATCCATAGTAAACAGTTTTTCATACTGTTTAATAATTGCATTTTTAGGCTCAGTAAGAATAGCACGCAAGGTTTTAGTATCTAACGGATTCATATGAGTAAGTACGGGAAGTCGACCAATAATTTCAGGAATTAAACCAAAATCTTTTAAGTCTTTTGGTGTAATATATTGCAGAATATTGGTTTCATCTAAATTATCATCCGCTTTAGAGGCACTATAGCCTACAGCTTGCATATTTAATCTCTTCGTAATTGCACGTTCAATACCATCAAAAGCACCGCCTGCAATAAAAAGTATGTTTTCGGTATTAACTTCTATAAATTTTTGATCTGGATGTTTTCTACCTCCTTTGGGTGGTACATTTACAACAGTACCTTCTAATAGTTTTAGTAATCCCTGTTGTACACCTTCTCCAGATACATCTCTTGTTATAGATGGGTTATCACTTTTTCGAGCTATTTTATCGATCTCGTCTATAAAAACAATCCCTCTTTCTGCTTTTTCTAAATTATAGTCTGCAGCTTGTAGTAGCCTTGTTAGTATGCTTTCTACATCTTCACCAACATAGCCTGCTTCTGTAAGAACGGTAGCGTCTACTATAGCTAGGGGAACATTTAACATTCGAGCAATGGTTTTGGCCATTAGGGTTTTACCTGTACCTGTTTGGCCTACCATTATTATATTACTTTTTTGTATCTCAACCTCGTCTTCACTTGATTTGGCTTGCAGTAATCTTTTGTAATGATTATAAACGGCAACAGACATTACCTTTTTTGTGCGCTCTTGTCCTATAATAAAGGTGTCTAGGAAATCTTTAATTTCAAGCGGTTTTTTTAAAACTAGTTCGGAAGAAAGATCGTTTGTTTTAGTCTGTTTCGATTCTTCTGCAACAATTCCATGAGCCTGCTCTATGCAACGGTCACAAATATGTGCATCTAAGCCTGCAATTAAAAGATTTGTTTCGGGCTTTTTTCGTCCACAAAATGAACATTCTAAATTTTCTTTTGCCATACAATTTTCTTTCTTTAAGCCTTTTGTAAAGTAGTATTAATTTAAGGGTACTACTTCATAATTTGCTCGGTTAAAAGTGTTGTAATATAGATTGAAATTAATCCTTATCTCGTACTAAAATTTCATCAATCATTCCGTATTTTTTGGCCTCGCTAGCTTTCATCCAATAGTCACGATCGCTATCGTCATGCACTTTTTCTAAAGATTGCCCAGAATGATTGGCTATAATTTGATACAGCTCTTCTTTAAGTTTTAAAATCTCACGTGCAGTGATTTCAATATCACTCGCCTGTCCTTGGGCTCCGCCCATAGGTTGATGTATCATTACACGCGAATGTGTTAAACCACTACGCTTGCCTTTTTCACCAGCACATAACAAAACTGCCCCCATTGAAGCCGCCATGCCAGTACAAATGGTAGCAACATCTGGTTTAATAAACTGCATGGTATCGTAAATACCTAGACCCGCATAAACGCTTCCGCCTGGCGAATTAATGTATATCTGTATATCTTTAGAGGCGTCTGCACTTTCTAAAAATAACAGTTGAGCTTGTACAATGTTTGCAACCTGATCGTTAATACCAGTACCTAAAAAAATAATTCGATCCATCATTAGACGCGAGAAAACATCCATTGCAATGGCGTTTAATTGGCGTTCTTCAATAATGTTAGGCGTCATATTTGTTGGGTACATGCTGCTCATGATCTTGTCATAATACATGCTGTTTATGCCTTGATGATTTATTGCGTAATTTTTGAATTCTTTTCCGTAATCCATTTGCTTTTATTCAATTTTATAGACAAAAAAGGTGCCGAGTTGTTAACACTCGGCACCGTAAAGATACTTATTATTTTTCGGAAAATTATCCGTAAACTTCTGTTGCGAACTTCTCGTAAGTAAGTTCTTTGATTTTTAGGTTTGCTTTTTCTTTATAAAGGCTTAGTAATTTTTGACTCATAAGTTGCTCTGATAAGCGTTTTACTTCATCTTCATTACTTAATACTCTTGTGGCAATATTATCTAATTCTTCTTCTTGAGGGTTTAATTGACCATATTGTGCCATTTGAGATTTAATAAAACCTTTTGCGAACTCTTTTAATTCATCGAAATTAATTTGAACATCATTATCTTTTATAATCTTACTTTCAATTAATTGATATCGTAGGCCTTTTTCAGATTTTTCATATTCTTCACTAGCTTGTTCTTCAGTTAATGGGTTTTCACCAGTCATTTGAATCCATTTGGTTAAAAAGGCAGTAGGTAATTCAAATTTGGTATTTTCAATGAAGTACTCAGTAACATCATTTAATAATTTTTGATCGGCCTGCTGTTCAAATTGTTTTTCTGAATCTTCTTTGATACGCGCTTTTAATTCTTCTTCAGAAGATATGGTATCTGCACCAAATAATTTATCAAAAAGTTCTTGATTTAATGGCGCAGCAACTCTTTCGTTTATTTCTTCGATGGTAAAAACCAACATTTCATCTAACTCAGATGCTTTATCTGCAGAAATACCTAAAGCACTTGTAAGGTATTTATCATCTTTAAATAAAGATTTTGATTTTAGATTAACGCTGTCGCCTATTTTTTTGCCCAATAATTCATTGCCGTTCTTTCCTTTAAACATTTTAAATTCAAGGGTAGTTTTGTGCTCAATTTCTGCTTCCTCGTTTTTAAAGGTTCCAGTAATTTCGTCTTGCTTACCTACTTCTGTTTTGCTAACAAGTTTTCCGTATTGTTTTTGAATACGTTCAATTTGCTCTTCAATCATTTTATCATCAGCTACAATCTTGTAATGAGTTATTGGCTTACTGGTTTTTAGTGCAACCTCAAAATGGGGAGCAAGGCCTAATTCAAATTCGAATGCGAATTCTTCAGTATCCCAATCAAAATTATCTTGTTGTTTTGGTAAAGGGTTGCCAAGAACGTCTAGTTTTTCTTCCGTTAAGTATTTATTTAGATTGTCTTGAATAAGTTTGTTTACCTCATCCACTAAAACTGCTTTACCATATTGTTTTTTAATCAGCCCCATAGGAACTTGACCTTTTCTAAAACCGGGTATGTTCGCTTGCTTTTTGTAATCTTTTAAAATGCTTTCTACTTTATCTTGGTAATCATCTTTTGTTATAGCGACTTTTACAACTGCATTTAACTCGTCAATCTGCTCTTTGGTAATATTCATTTCCTAAATCTTTTATCTTTTTTAATCGGATGCAAAAATAGCTTATTTAATGCATCTTGCCAAGTTTTTAAAACGCTGACGATCCATTGTATTTTATCATTTTTTATCCTCCTTTAGTAGTGAGAATAAAATAGACTGCAAACAGGACAGTAAAAAGCTGAAAATTATAGGCCACAGCCATCCGTTTACATTAAAACCATCTACAAAGAAATCTGCTAACTTGATAATGAGGGCATTTATGATCAGTAAAAAAAGCCCAAAAGTGATTATGGTAATGGGTAGGGTCAGAATTACCATAATTGGTTTTACAATAAAGTTAAGTAAACTTAGGGCAAGGGCAACAATAACTGCTGTAATGTAGCTATCAACAAAAACATTAGGTAATACTTTTGAAAGAATAACAACTGCAAGTGCGCTTAAAAGTAGTCTTACTATAAATTTCATAATTTAATTATTTTAGTGATGTTTTGTTGAAGTATTATTTTTTGCCACTATAAAGTTGCAAAAAGCATTGTTTTTTCAAAAAATTCTTTCGGATTTTCTGCGTGCAACCAATGGCCAGCATTCGAAATGGTTTTTAATGTTGCATTTGTAAAGTGTGCTTTTATTTCGGGCAGATCATCTTGAATTATATATTCTGATTTATCTCCTTTTAAAAATAAAGTTGGTCCGTTGTAAGTTGCTGTTGCACTAATTTTCTCTCCTATTTCCTCTGTTTTTTGACTTAAAACAGGCAGGTTAAATCTAAAGGCGAGTTTTCCTTTTTCTTTCCAATACAGATTTTTCAGTAAAAATTGTCTAGTTGCACTATTTGTAATATGTTTGGCTAATGCCTTGTCGGCTTCACCCCTCGTAGAAATAGTTTCTAAATTTAAAGACTGTAAGCCCGTTATAATTTCGTGGTGATGAGGAGGGTAATATTTTGGAGCAATATCAGCAACAATAAGTTTCTTGGTCATTTTAGGAAAATTACATGCAAACTGCATTGCTGTTTTGCCTCCCATAGAATGTCCTATTAGTGTAACTTGGTCTAGCTTGTGGTTTTCCAAATAGTATTTTAGGTCATTGGCTAAAATATCATAATTAAATAAATTGGAATGAAAACTCTTGCCGTGGTTTCTTTGGTCAACAAGATGAACCTGAAAACCACTTGCGGCATATTGATTGCCTAAAGTTTTCCAATTATCAGACATCCCTAGAAAACCGTGCAATATTAGCAATGGTTCGCCAGAGCCTAAAATTTTTGAATGTAATAAATGCTTCATTTTAATTTGTCTAAATAGCTTTTTACTACATTTTCTAGTCCAAAGTAGAGTGACTCGCAAATTAATGCATGGCCTATAGAAACCTCTAATAAATTAGGGATATTTGATTTAAAGAAGTGAATATTTTCTAAGTTTAAGTCATGGCCAGCATTTATACCTAAGCCTAAATTGTATGCAATTTTTGCAGCCTCTATATAGGGTTGTATTTTAGTGTTGTCACCATTTTTAAATGATTCTGCATAGCGCTCGGTATAAAGTTCTATGCGATCAGTATCGGTTTTGGCTGCGCCTTTTATCATTTCAATATTTGCATCAACAAAAATAGAGGTGCGAATGCCATTTGTTTTAAAAGTTTTGATAACGTCTTTTAAAAAATCTTGATGTTTAATGGTGTTCCAACCAGCATTTGAAGTTATTGCATCAACAGCATCGGGTACTAAGGTAACTTGTGTAGGCTTTGTTTCTAAAACTAAATCTATAAATTTAGTATTTGGGTTGCCTTCAATATTAAATTCAGTAGTAACTACTTTGGTTAATTCTTTAGCGTCTTGGTAGCGAATATGTCTTTCGTCTGGTCTTGGGTGTATAGTGATTCCTTGTGCGCCAAAAGTTTCAAGGTCTGATGCAACTTTTAAAAGATTGGGCATGTTTCCGCCCCGTGCGTTTCGTAGGGTGGCAATTTTATTAATGTTAACACTAAGTTGAGTCATTTGTTTTAAAGTAACTAATAGTTAAACAATACGCATGCAAAAATACGAATTAGGTACACCTTTTGATATTTATAATTAGTAATTTGCAAAATATTTTTAATCATGAATATTCAACATCACATGTTAACCACTTTGCCAACCTTTAAGGTTGGTGATTCTATGGAAAAAGTAATTTCTTTTTTCAAAGACAGCACTTTTTCTCACATTGCCGTTATTGAAAAAGAGCGTTTTGTTGGTTTGTTAAGTGAAAATGATCTTGAGAATTTTGAAGGAGATAAGATGATTCAGGATTACAGATTTAATTTGGAGCGATTTTTTGTTCAAAAGGATACAAGTTGGTTAGATGTGTTAGAAACTTTTGCGAGAAATGAAGCCAATATTTTGCCGCTTTTAGGAGAAAACGAAGATGTACTAGGTTTTTATGATTTAACCGATATTGTTGGGGTTTTTATAGACACCCCGTTTTTTACAGAACCTGGCGGTATATTGGTTGTAGCTAAGGGGGTTAAAGATTATTCTTTTAGTGAAATTGCACAGATTGTTGAAAGTAACAATACAAAATTAATTGGCGCTTTTATAACAGGGCTTCAGAATGATGTAGTGCAATTAACAATTAAAATTGGTGCAGTGAACTTAAATGAAATCATTCAATCGTTTAGGCGTTATAATTATCATATTTTGTTTGGTAATAATGATGATAAATTTTTAGAGAATTTAAAAAATCGTTCAGATTATTTAGATACCTATTTAAATGTTTAAGAAATTCAAAATACAGTAATTACTAATTGCTTTGATTAGAAACTAGTATTGTTCATTAAAAATGTTTTTCACAAAATGAAAGTTGCCATCTACGGTCAAACCTATCAAGACAACGCTTTAGATTATGTTGTTGAACTTTTAAACGAGTTGCAAAAGGTAGATGCTGTAATACGTATCGAAGATAATTTCAATAGTTTTCTTAAAGCGAATAGAGGATTAAATAATTATGAAACCTTTACAGATAAAAAAGGTTTAGATGGTTCTTTTGATATGTTTGTTAGTTTTGGAGGAGATGGTACTGTTTTAAGAGCCACTACCTTCGTAAAAAATACGGGTATTCCAATAGTAGGTGTAAATACGGGTAGGCTCGGATTTTTATCAACCTTTAAAAAGGAGGATGTTAGAAAAGTAGTTCAAGAGTTTTTAAAAGGCGACTATTCGCTTGTCGAAAGAAGCCTTGTTGAGGTTAGTACTACGTTTGAAATTCCTGAGTTTAAAGATCTTAATTTTGCTTTAAATGAAGTTACCGTAAGTAGAAAAGATACAACATCGATGATTACCGTAGAAACCTTCTTAAACGATGAATATTTAACTTCTTATTGGGCTGATGGCCTCATTATTTCAACGCCCACAGGTTCAACTGGGTATTCTTTAAGTTGCGGCGGGCCAGTAATTGCACCAACGGCAAAGTCATTGGTTTTAACGCCAATTGCGCCGCATAATTTAAATGCGAGACCACTTGTTGTTTCTGATGATACGGTAATAAGGATAAAGGTGTCGGGGCGAGAAGAAAATCATTTGGTTTCATTAGATTCGCGAATTGCCTCTGTTGCGAATGGGAAAGAGATTTGCATTAAAAAGGCTCCTTTTACTGTAAAAATGATAGAATATACTTCAGAGAGTTTTCTGAAAACACTTCGCAATAAATTATTATGGGGGGAGGATAAACGCAATTAAAGAACTTAAAACAATAAAAACAGCTAAAATGTGTTTATCAATTGAGGTCTAGAATCTCATTGTAGCTCTAGCCAATTGGCTACAAGTGTTATATTTAAAATTATTCCAGAAAAAATATGGGAAGATATATTTATATAATCTTTTTTTTTGCTTGTACTACCCTTTGTTCTCAGACCTACGAAATAGGAGTTTTTGCGGGTGGTGCCAATAATATAGGTGATGTAGGAAGAACTGATTTTTTATTGCCTTCTAGTTTTGCAGTTGGAGGATTGTTTAAGTGGAATAAAAGTAAACGCTATGCTTGGAGAGCAAGTGTGATGTATGGCGAATTTATTGCTGATGACTCAAAATCTAATCTATCGTCAAGAAGGCAAAGAGGGTATAAGCTTGATAATCAAATATTAGAGGTATCTGCGGGTTTAGAATTTAATTTCGTAGAGTATAACCTGCATAAATTTGGACCTGCATTTACACCTTACCTCTATACGGGTCTCACTTATTTTAGATACGATTATGATTATTTTGATGCTGGCGAAGTTCAAAATATATCAGAGCAAAGAGATGGTTCGTTTGCAATTCCTATGATTGTAGGGTTAAAATATCGCATAAGTCCTTTATTTATTATTGGTGCTGAAATTGGTGCCCGATACACTTTTACAGACAATTTAGATGGTAGTAATCCTGCTGAATTGGGTCAATTACAACAACTTGATCCTAAATTTGGCAATATTTTTAGCGATGATTGGTATGTTTTTTCAGGAATTACGTTTACCTATACTTTTGGAAGAAAGCCATGTATGGATTGTTTTGAGTAATTTAATGTTAGATTATTTATAGTCAAAAATCTATATTTGCACCACATTAGAAGCTGTGTTTTAAACGGTACGGCAAAACCCTAATTTTTGTTCTAAATTATTAACGAGAACCAGCTAAGGTGGTGGTTGGCCAATAGTACACCTTAAATATGAGTACAATAAATAATATATCTGCTGAAAATTTACCAAAACACATTGCCATTATTATGGATGGTAATGGTAGATGGGCAAAAGAAAAAGGTAAACTGAGGGTTTTTGGGCATGAAAATGGAGTTAAAACTGTGCGGAGAACAGTAGAATACTGTGTAAAGTTGAAAATTGAGTACCTTACTCTATATACGTTCTCTACCGAAAATTGGAAAAGACCAAAGATAGAAGTAGATACGCTAATGAGGTTATTGGTGTCTTCACTAAAGAAAGAACTTAAAACTTTCTTAAAGAATAATGTAAAGCTTAATACAATCGGTGATATTGCATCGCTACCAACTAAAGCACACAAAGAGTTGCTTGAAGTAATGGATAAAACAAGCGCAAATACTGGTATGACATTGACTTTGGCACTAAGCTATGGTGCGCGTGAAGAACTAAAAAATGCCGTAAAGCAGATAAGCGTCAAAGTTAAAAATAATATAATTTCTTCTGAAAATATTGACGAAACCATTATTAATAACCATCTTTACACGCACAATTTGCCCGATGTAGACTTACTAATTAGAACTAGTGGTGAACATAGAATTAGTAATTTTTTACTTTGGCAGATTGCATATGCAGAATTATATTTTATAGATGTATTTTGGCCCGATTTTAATGAAGAGCATCTAGTGAAGGCCATTAAAAATTACCAGAACAGAGAACGAAGATTTGGAAAAACTAGCGAACAACTCAACTAGCGATATGAAAAAGTTCATATCTAGTGAACTTTTATTAGCCCTTCTACTATTTTTAATAACAACGCTATCATTTGCACAGGCAACCTCCTATGATAGTGGCAAGAAATATATACTTGGTGGGTTAGAAGTAACTGGTCTTAAAAGTTACAACGAACAAACGGTAAAAACATACACAGGTTTAAGAACAGGTCAGCCTATTACCGTTCCTGGTGATGAAATTAGTGCTGTATTAAACAAATTATGGGGTTTAGAGCTTTTTAGTAACCTTGAGTTTTATATTACTAAAATTGAAGGAGAAAAAGTGTTTTTAGAACTCGTTATTGCTGAAAGGCCTACATTGTCGAATGTTGTAATGACAGGAGTGAGACCAAGAAAAGTTGACGATATTTTAAATGATGCTGATCTTAAGAAAGGCAAGAAAATAACAGAAAGTTTAATTGCTAATACTAAAAATTATCTCCAAAATAAATTTAAAAAGCAAGGGTATTTAAATGCTAGAGTAAAGATTACTACGGCGGTTGATACTTCTGAAACAAATGCTAAAAGCATGCTCATTAATGTTATAAAAGGGGATAAAGTAAAGATAGATAACATCATTTTTGAAGGCAATGATCAGTTAGCATCAAAGAAGCTTCGAAAAGCACTTAAGAAAACAAAAGTTAAAAGATTTGGGCGTTTTTGGAAAAAATCAAAATATATTAAAGAAGATTATGAAAATGATTTAAGTTCACTCGTTGATAAATATGCTGAAAATGGCTATCGAGATGCTAGGGTACTTTCTGACACCATCGTTCGGGTTGACGAAAACCATATCGATTTAAAAATTAAAATAGAAGAAGGTAATAAGTATTATTTTGGGGATATTGATTTTGTCGGAAACACCGTTTACACAGATAAACAACTCCATTCACTACTTAAAATAAAAAAGGGAGCAACATATAACGGAGTGTTATTGCGCGAACGCATTGCTGATGATTCTAAACCTGATGCTGTTGATGTTACTAGTTTATATCAAAACAACGGTTATCTTTTTTCGCAAATAAACCCAGTTGAGGTTTCTGCTGAAAATGATACGATTAATTTTGAAATACGAATAATTGAGGGTAAAGAGACTTTTTTAGATCATGTTGAAGTAACTGGTAATGATAGAACAAATGACCATGTTATTTACAGAGAATTAAGAACGCGACCAGGACAAAAGTACAATAAGTCTGATATAATTAGGAGTATTCGTGAACTTGGGCAATTAGGCTTTTTTGATGCCGAACAAATTAAGCCAGATATTCAGAATCCAAACCCAAATGAAGGTACTGTTGATATTGCGTATAATCTAGTTGAATCTGGGGCTAGTCAGATAGAACTACAAGGCGGTTATGGCGGCGGTGGATTTATAGGCACATTAGGTCTTTCATTTAGTAATTTCTCTATTCGAAATATTTTTAATGGTAAAGCATACCAACCGGTACCGATGGGTGATGGTCAATCTTTTGCACTAAGGCTACAAGCAAGTAGAACTTTTAGGGTGTACAGTTTAAACTTTTCGGAGCCATGGTTAGGTGGGCAAAAACCAGTTCGATTTAATTTATCTTTATCAAGAACACAACAATTTCGCGCATCATTTAGTGGTGGTAGAGTAGAAGTAGATAAAGATCAGCAATTCTCAATTACTGGAGTAACTGCTGGTTTAGCAAAACGTGTGCAATGGCCCGATGATTTCTTTACGATATCGCATTCTTTGGGTTATCAGTTGTATAATTTTAAAAATTATAATATTGGATTGTTTAATTTTCCAAACGGAAAAGCTAATTCTATTGCTTATACCTTGGGTATTTCTAGAAATGCCACTTCTGGTGGGCGTATCTTTCCTAGGGGAGGATCTAATTTTGAATTAACGGCTAAATTAACCCCGCCTTTTTCACTTTTTAATGGGGTTGATTATGATAGTTTGATTACTCCAGAGGATGTACGAGATCCATCATCTCCTGGAGGAGTTGAATATACGGTAGAAGAGAGAGAGCAATTAGAACGCGATGATGAAAGACGATTTAAATGGTTAGAATATTACAAGCTTAAATTTAAAGGCGATTGGTTTACTACATTGGCCGGGTCAGCAGATAAGTCTCTGGTACTTAAAACTAGTGCCGAGTTGGGCTTTTTGGGCAACTACAATCATAAGGCTGGTAATGTGCCTTTTGAGCGCTTTTTTGTTGGAGGTGATGGTTTAGGAAATTTCACTTTAGATGGTAGAGATGTAGTTCAATTAAGGGGTTATGATAATCTAGCATTAACGCCGTATTCTCAAAATGTTCTTACCGGAAGAACTGAGCAAGACGGGGCCGTGGTTTACAATAAATTTTCTATGGAACTTCGATATCCGTTAACACTAGCGCCTTCAGCTTCTATCTATGTGCTTGGTTTTTTAGAAGCAGGTAATGCTTTTAACAATTTTCAAGATTTTAATCCGTTTCAATTAAAACGATCGGCGGGTGTGGGGCTTCGTATTTTTATGCCTGCATTTGGTTTATTGGGTATTGATTATGGTTATGGCTTCGATAACGACGCAAATCCAGCTTCAAACGGAATAAGCGGTGGGCAAGTGCACTTCATTATTGGCCAACAGTTTTAATTAATATACGTGCTATTAATTTCTAAATCTTGCAATGCAAAAGATTTAGTATTTTTGGCATGATATTTTCTATAATATAAAACGAAATCAGAAATGAAAGTAAAAATAAAAGTACTTCTTGTATTGATAGCGGTATTATTTTCATCGCTCACGTTTGCCCAACGAGGGGTTAGAATAGCTTACGTGGACATGGAATATATCTTGGAGAATGTAGAGGAGTATAGAGCTGCTACTGAGCAATTGGCTAATAAAGTTGAAAAGTGGAAGGTTGAGGTTGAACAAAAGAAGAAAGTTGTAGACCAAATGAAAAAGGATTTGATGGCAGAAAAGGTCTTACTAACAGAAGAGCTCATTAACGAACGAGAGGAGGACATTCAAATTCTTGAAAAAGAAATGATTGAGTATCAACAAGACCGTTTTGGTCCACAAGGTGATTTGGTTTTGCAAAAGCGACAATTAGTTCAGCCGATACAAGATCAGGTTTTTAATGAAGTACAGAAAATTGGAGTGAATAAAAAGTATGATTTTATTTTTGATAAATCGGCGGATGTTGTAATGTTGTATTCGCAAAAAAGGCATGATATTAGCGATCTAATTTTAAGGGGTATTGCAAAAACAAGAAAAGTAAGTGCGCCAAAGAAAAAAGCAGCTAAGAAATCTCGCTTTGAAGATGATGGCCAAGATGAAAAAAAGGAAATGTCGGAAGCTATTAAAGAAAGATTAGAAAAAGCGAATAAGACAAAAGCAGCAAAAAATAAAACGGACGACCAAAAAAGAGCCGAAAAACTAAAAATAAGAGAAGAACGAAAAAAGGCTTACGAAGCTCAAAGAAAAAAGTTGCTAGAAGAACGTGAAGCTAGAAATAAAGCCAAGGCAGAAAAACAGAATAGAACTCAAAAGGAAACAAAAAAAGAATCTGATAATTAATCTAATACTAACAATTAATATTTCTCAAATTATTAAATACATTTAAACTCATGAAACAAGTAAAAAGACTAGCCCTAATCTTAATTTTATTAGTTGTTACAACTAATTTTGCAAATGCTCAAAGCAAGGTTGCGCACATAGATGTTCAGAAATTATTATCTGAAATGCCAGAGATGAAAGCGGCCGAATCGGAATTAAAGAAATTATATGAGACATATCAAGCAGATATTCAAGGTGCGATGACAGAGTTGCGAAATAAATTTACTCAGTATAATAACGAAGCCCCAAACAAAACTAAAGAAGAGAATGATAAAAGAGCAACCGAGCTTCAAGGTCAAGAAAAGACGATAGCTGAGGCACAACAAAAAGCGCAGGAAGAAATACAAAAGAAGCGAGCCGAACTTTTTGCTCCAATATCAGAAAAAGCAAAGGCTGCTATAGAAAAGGTAGCTGCTGCAAATGGTTTTGATTACGTTATCGATGCTCTACCAGGAGGTCCGGTTGTTGTAGCAAAAGGTAAAGATTTGCTTGCAGACGTAAAGAAGGAATTAGGATACTAAAAATAAATTAGTAGTATAAACTAAGAGCATCCGCCAATTGGCGGATGTTTCTATTTAAAAAAGTTTTTGTTTTATATTGGTCCACCTAAGCTTACGAACAAATTGACCTTCTTCCTCGGATACCAAGAAATCTACTTTTTCTTTTTTTGCGGTTAAATATCCTTCAAGATTATCAATGAAAGTTTGCCATTTTTTTTGTTTTATCGCCATTTTGGCCGATGCTATTAAAGTAATCCAAAATCCATAGCGCATAGTGTACATTGCTTTTCCTTGAAGCAGTTTTGCTTTCGGGTTATAAGCATGACCGGTAGGTCGCATGTGTTTTACCTTCAAAGTATCATCTGTGTAGATTAAAAAATCATTGTATTGCGCTAAAAGTTCGTCTATGGTATCCCAACCAATCGCAGTTTTAAGTCCTCCTATGGCTCTAAAACAAGCTTTAGTATATGCTTTAAAAGCACCACGAACATGATTTTTATTCATCGGGTGATTTAATTTCCAAATAGCATTGGCATCCTTTTCATAGGCAAAACCACCCGCAATACCCACTTTAGGGTTACCTTTAAATATGTACGTTATTCGTTCAAAGTAATTATTGGGTAAAATAATATCAGCATCTAACTTTACAATAAAGTCATAATTATTGTCTAAAATTTCTAGTCCCTTATTAAAAGCACTGATTACTTTACTGCCTGGTAAATGTTCTTTGGAAGAAGTATTGTTTACTTTTATAAATACCGGACTTATGGTCAAAAATTCATCAATGATAATTTCTGTAGAATCGGTTGAATTATCATTAACGATGACAATTTTTTCAGGAATTATAGTTTGACTTAAAATTGAATTTAAAGTTTCTCTCAGAAAATTTTCTTCGTTATGAACAGGTATAACTATGTAAAATTTCACTTTATGTGGTTTTAACAATAAAAGGTTTTATCCAATCTAGCTTAGAATTAGGTACAAAAAAACAGTTTCTAATGCCATCGTCAGTTGCTCGGTTAAGGGTTTTAACTCTTTTTAGACCATGGGTTGTATGATTGAAAAATAAATAGTCTAAACTGTTAAAAAAGTCTTCTAAATCGCTTTCTATAGTGTTAAAAAGAGTCTCGCAAATGACTATAGGTTCATGCGTTTTTATTTCCGCTTTGCCCGAATTTAGTATGTCAAACTCTGTGCCTTCTGTATCTATTTTAATTAAATCTATCTTTTGGAGGTTTTTAGAGCTAATAAAGCTAGATAAGCTGGTTGCTTTTACTGTGTTTTTAACGAAGTTTCTAGAGGTTTTTTTTGTGCCTGCATTACCTTCTCCGGCAAGATTAAATTTTAAATATTGATATTTTAGGTTTGCTACTTCATAAAAATCTATAACGCCAGTTTGGTTTGATATAGCAAGGTCAACAGGAGTGATATTTTTTTTAAACCCGTTTATTATGATATTCTCATTTAGAAAGTATTTTGGACCAAGTGCAGGCTCAAAAGCATAGGCTTTAATTTTAGGGTTTGATTTAGCTGCAAGAAGAGAATAATAGCCAATATTGGCGCCAATATCTAAAAAAAGCTCTGCCCGCTTTGAAATTTTTTCGAATATTTCAGAATATTCAAAATCTTTATATCCATTCCAAAACAAGAGCTGGGTTAAATAGCTGGTTTGATTGGTTCGCATTCTTAGTGCTCCAGAGTCTGTTATCAATTTAATTTCACCAGATGGTGGTATTCTTAATTTTTTGGGTAAAAGGGGACTAAGCGCTTTGTTGACAGTTCTTAAAAGCTTATTAATATTCTTTTGATAAATGATTTTATAGATAATTTGTGGTAGTGCCATTTGCTGTAATAGTTTACAAGTTGTAAATATCTATAATTCTTCAATAACAACGGCAATTTGGTACAAGACTATTTGTATCAAGTGCTTTCTTTATAAGAAACGGCGATTTAAAAAACTAAATTAGTATTGTTATAACAGTGCTTTGGTTCTATTTCTGAGGTTAAAAAGTGCTTACACACGATATACAATGGCATTAATGTTCATGCCTGCACCAACGCTTGCAAAAATTACAGTATCACCTTTTTTTACTTCTTGATTTTCTAATTTGTCATGCAGCACGCGATCTAATAGTGTGGGTATAGTGGCTACAGAGCTATTACCTAATTTGCCAATTGTCATAGGCATTATGCCTTTAGGCATTTCCATATTGTAAAGACGGTAGAATCGTTTAACAATAGCTTCATCCATTTTTTCATTTGCCTGATGAATAAAAATCTTTTTTACTTCTTTGATGTCTATTTTGCTATCCTGTAAGCAGTCAAACATAGCCTTTGGCACGTTAGTTACGGCAAATTCATATATTTTTCTGCCTAGCATCTTTATATATTTGGTTTGTGCTTGTGTTGAGGTGTTATATGATTTTCCATAAAATAGATAATGGCTTTCGTCATATGCGAAACTTGCGCTCGCATGGGCTAAGATTTCTCCAGAATCACTTTTTTTTTCAATAATCGTTGCCCCGGCGCCATCTGAATAAATCATCGAATCACGATCATACGGATCCACTATTCTAGATAAAGTTTCAGCTCCGATCACCAAGCATTTGCTAGCAATTCCACTTTTAATAAATGCATTGGCTTGAATAACGCCTTCGATCCATCCTGGGCAGCCGAAAAGTAAATCATAGGCAATGCATTTTGGATTTTTAATTCGCAGTTTGTGTTTTACTCGGGTGGCCAAGCTAGGCAAAGTATCACTTTGAGATTGTCCGTGGTTTACATCTCCAAAATTATGAGCAAGAATGATATAATTTATATCTTCTTTATCAATGCCAGCATCGGAAATTGCTTTTTCAGCTGCTAAAAATGCGATGTCTGAAGTGTTTAAATGATTTTCAACGTAGCGTCGCTCGTTGATACCTGTTATTGCTTTAAACTTTTCAATGATCACCTCATTTTTGTGCTTAAAAGTGGAGCCATCCGCATTTAAAAAGGTACTGTTTTCAAAATCTTCGTTTTTGACCACTAATTTGGGTATATAGCTGCCAGTACCAGTTATTCCAATATGCATTTGATGTTTTTTTTTTGAGAACAAGTAAACCTAAACTTTTTATAGACAACGGTTTGGCTCACCTAAGAAGTAATACGATATTCAGGGCCTGATTTGTATAAACAGAACTAAAAAAAAAGCCTTTCTGTAAAAATAGAAAGGCTCTAAACTGTTGTTTTTGTTGAGTTTATTCGATATCTGCATAGGCTTCAATAGGAGCGCAAGTACAAATCAGATTACGGTCTCCATAGGCGTCATCTACACGTCTTACGGCAGGCCAAAATTTATTGTCAGCTATATAGGGTAGTGGAAAAGCTGCTTGCTGTCTGCTATAAGGAAAATCCCATAAATCGGCAGTTGTCATTTGCATAGTATGCGGGGCATTCTTCAATACGTTGTTGTGGTCGTCTAAAGTTGCGGCATCAATTTCTTCTCTAATCGCTAGTAGTGCTTCGCAGAAACGATCTAATTCGGCAAGGCTTTCACTTTCTGTTGGTTCAATCATAATTGTGCCAGCTACTGGAAATGAAACGGTTGGAGCATGAAAGCCATAGTCCATCAATCGCTTTGCAATATCTGTTACTTCAATACCATTTTTTTTAAAAGGTCGGCAATCGAGAATCATTTCATGAGCAGCACGCCCACGTTCTCCTGTATAAAGAACATCGTATTTACCTTCTAAGCGATTTTTAATGTAATTCGCATTTAAAATAGCGATTTCTGTAGAATGCCTTAAACCACTTTCGCCTAACATTTTAATGTAGCTGTAAGAGATTAAGCAAGCTAAAGAACTTCCCCACGGGGCAGCCGAAATGGCTGTAATCGCTTTTTCGCCTCCTGTCTTAATTACAGGGTTTCCTGGTAGAAAAGGAACTAGCTGTGGAGCTACGCAAATAGGGCCTACTCCAGGACCACCGCCACCATGAGGAATAGCAAAAGTCTTGTGTAGATTTAAGTGGCATACATCGGCACCAATCATGCCTGGGTTAGTTAAGCCAACTTGTGCATTCATGTTAGCGCCATCCATATAAACCTGGCCGCCATGATCGTGAATAAGTTGTGTAATATGTTTAATAGAAGACTCAAATACGCCATGTGTAGATGGGTATGTAACCATTAAAGCGGCAAGATTATCTGAATGTAAGTTTACTTTTTCTTCTAAATCTACAACATCAATATTACCTCTTTCATCCGTTTTGGTGACTACAACTTTCATTCCGGCCATAACCGCAGAAGCTGGGTTTGTGCCGTGGGCGGAGGCTGGAATTAAACAGATATTACGATTTCCTTGGTTTCTAGATTCATGATACGCCCTAATAGTCATTAAACCAGCATATTCTCCTTGTGCACCAGAATTAGGCTGTAACGAGGTGTCTGCAAAGCCAGTAATAATACTCAAATCTTTGGCTAATTCTTTCAACATTATTTGGTAACCTTCGGCTTGATCTAGAGGAACAAATGGGTGAATATTTGACCAATTTGCCATACTAAGTGGTAGCATTTCAGAAGCAGCATTTAGTTTCATGGTGCAACTGCCTAAAGAAATCATGGAGTGGTTGAGTGCTAAATCTTTTCGCTCTAGCTTTTTTATATAGCGCATCAATTCTGTTTCTGAATGGTATGAATTGAATACACTATTTTCTAAAAAGGGAGTGTTGCGTTTTACCGAAGTAGGGATACTATCTTCTAGAGTTTCTGAGAACGAAATATTTTGTGTTGTTTTACCTGAAAGTTCTTGAAAACAAGCTAATATATTTTTGATATCAATTTCACTAGTTGCCTCGTTAAGAGAAATTGAAACTGTGTTTTCGTTAATGTAATTGAGGTTTATTTTTTTCTTCTCTGCAATTTGCAATAATGTTACTGCATCTTCTACTTTCACTTTTATAGTATCAAAAAAGGCAGAGTTTAATTGCCGATAACCAGCTCCTTTTAATAGTTCGGAAAGTAATTTAGCGTTATGGTTTATTTTGTTCGCGATATATTGTAATCCTTTCGGACCATGATACACCGCATACATGCTCGCCATTACAGCCAATAAAACTTGTGCTGTGCATATGTTAGAGGTAGCCTTATCTCTTTTTATATGTTGTTCTCTAGTTTGCAAGGCCATACGTAAAGCGGGCTTGCCATCGGTATCTTTAGAGACCCCAATTATTCTACCCGGAATACTTCTTTTGTAGGCTTCTTTAGTAGCGAAAAAGGCAGCGTGTGGTCCTCCGTATCCTAACGGAATGCCAAAACGCTGCGTAGTTCCAACAACTACATCAACACCAATATTCCCTGGAGGGCTTAGCAAAACCAGGCTCATTATATCTGCACAAACGGCAACTTTTATATTACGCTCCTGCGCTTTAGAAACAAAATTGGCATAATCATAAATTTGACCATGTTTACCCGGATATTGCAAAAGTGCACCGTAAAAATCACTATCAAAAGTAAAATCCTCATGATTACCAATCACCAATTCAATATTTAAAGGTGTTGAACGGGTTTTTAGTAATGATAAAGTTTGTGGTAATATTTCTTCAGAAACAAAGAACTTTAAAATACCTTTTTTCTTTTGTTCTCTACTTCGAACATCAAAAAGCATGGTCATCGCTTCGGCAGCAGCAGTACTTTCATCTAAAAGCGAAGCATTAGCTATTTCCATTCCTGTAAGATCAGTTACAACCGTCTGAAAATTTAACAAGGCCTCTAGTCGTCCTTGTGCAATTTCTGCTTGATACGGAGTGTATGCGGTATACCAACTCGGATTTTCAAGAATGTTTCTTTTAATTGCTGATGGCGTAACACTTTCATGATAACCTAGTCCGATGTATGTTTTGAATACCTTGTTTTTGTTTGCTAAGGTTTGAATGTGTTCTAAATACTCATGCTCACTCATTGGAGTATTCAGTTGAAGTGGACTTTTAAGGCGAATATCTTCAGGAATAGTCTCAAAAATAAGTTGTTCCACATTTTCAACATTAACCGTTTTTAACATATGTTGATGATCTTCGGGTCTGATACCTATATGGCGAGAAGCAAATACGTCAGTATTCATAAGTTTGAATTGAAATTAGAGTTGCGAAATTAGTAAATATTTAGCTGTATTTAATCGGTTTAATAGATATGAGAGCGAAAGTTTTTAACCAAAAACATAGGTTATAAACAGTTTAGTTAAATTTGTTTCATGAAGTTGTTAAAATGGGTTTTTGATTTTTATCTTGATGCCAGTATTCATGTTGCCGTGGCCGTATACTGCCTAATTAGGGTTACGGCACTAATTTTTGGAATTTCTTTAGATCAACATTTTTTATACGTAGCATTTTTTGGATCTATTACCTGTTATAATTTTATCAAATATGGAGTAGAGGCAAAAAAGTATTTTTTAATTACAAATCAATATCATAAAGGTATTCAGGTTTTTAGTATCATTTCTTTGGCTATTGCCGGCTATCATATTTTTTTCTTAAGCGCTAAAGTTTGGTTTGGTATTCTTTGTCTTTTAATACTTTCTGGGCTTTATGCAATTCCCATATCACCTAGGAGTAAAAATTTAAGAAGTTGGGGCGGACTTAAGATTTTTGTGGTTGCTGTAGTTTGGTCTGGAGTTACTGTTTTTTTGCCCGTGCTTTGTGCTAAAGCTCAGTTTTCTTTTGATGTTTATATAGAGGCGATACAGCGTGTTCTTTTAATACTCATTTTAATAGTGCCTTTTGAAATACGTGATCTTATATATGATGAATCTGAATTAAGAACCTTACCGCAGAGAATTGGTGTCGCTAACACTAAGTTTTTTGGTGCAACTGCGGTCATGCTTTTTTACTTTAGCACCTTTTTTAAAGACAACATTTCTATACGAGAAGTACTACTTAAAGGCACCTTATTTTTAGTTCTTGGTGTCGTAACTTTTATTACTCGGAGAAAACAACCAAAATATTTTGCTTCTTTTTGGGTGGAGAGTATACCCATATTTTGGTGGGTATTTGCACTTATTTTGTATCGTTAATTTATAGTTTGTTTTGTAGTTCTTGTTTAATTTTAGACTTTTCTTGATCTGAAAGTACTCTGAGGTTTGCCTTTTGGCAAAGCGAGGTTAATTTGGTGTTTTTTTGCGAATGCGTTGCACATGTTTTGCAGATTAATAGGTGAAAGCGTAGCTTTATTTTTTCTATAAGTGTTGCTTCCCCATATTGGGCTTTATCACATATTGTAGCAGCTTTGTCGCAAGAATTCATAACTAAAACCAGTTTTTGTTAAGGCAACTCATCAAAGAAGTTCTGGCTCTATGAATCATTACCCAAAGGTTTGACGGATTTATTCCAAGTTCATTACAAATATCTTCTGTACTTACGCCCTGAATAGTTTTCATTTTAAAAACTTGAGCTTGTTTTAGGGGTAATTTTGAGATGCAAGATTGAATGGCAAGACCTAGTTCTTTATTTTCTAAAGTACTATTTTCTTGTGTGCTAAAAGGGTCTGCTATACGTTCTTCAAGCCAGTCTCCATCTGCGCTACTGTTTGCGCTGTAAGACATGCGAACTTCTGCTTTTCCTTTGGTAGAGTTTGATTTGCGATAGTGGTCAATTACTTTTCGTTTTAAAATTGCGATTAACCAAGTACGCTCAGCTGCATCTCCTTTGAAATTCTTAGCAGATTTAAGGCCTGCAAAAAAAGTTTCTTGTACTAGGTCTTTAGCAACTTCGGCATCGCTTACCCTAGAAATCGCATAATTGAAAAGGTAGTCGGCGTAAGCGTCTACCCAAAGATTAGGATTTAATTGGTGTGCTGTCATCATTTAGTGTTGTAGGTAAAAATAACCATTTTTGAGCGAATTAACTGTAAATTTTAGTTGTCTTGCTTTTTATTTTAGCCAACAATATTTTTTAACTTTGAAAAACTTTAAATATGCTATGAAATATTATATCAGTTTTTTAGTGCTTTTATCACTGTTAACAAGCTGTACTCAAATTAAAACAAAATCTATCACGAAAGTTTCACAGAATGAATTTAATGATGTGATTTTGATAGATGTTCGCAGTCCAGACGAATTTGCTGCAGGTCACATTAAAAATGCTAGAAATATAAATTGGTTTGATGCTGATTTTGCGAAACAAATGTCGACCATTGATAAAAAGGAAACTATTTATTTGTATTGTAAAAAAGGAGGTCGAAGTGCAAAAGCTGCTGCACTTTTAGACTCTTTAGGATACCAAAAAGTGGTGAACTTAGAGGGTGGCTATGATGCTTTTATTCAAAAATAGAAATCATTATGTGTTTTAATTGAAAGTTCCTTTCTCCATGGCAAACCAATTTCATCAATAGATAATCAACCTATGTTATTGTTTTTAGGTATGCTTATAAATCAAACTAAAAATTACAGCTTTTAGCTACTATACCGTTTAAAGCCATAAGAATGCCTTGGTGTGGTATTCAAAAACAAAACTGAATAATTAAAAATTTAGCAACATTAGCTGTTATTTTTTAATTTACTCTTGATAGTTACATGTTTTGGGATACTATCTTGCTGGTATTCAAAAGAAGTATTTCATTCTTGTAATAGTTGCCTATAGCTACCCTCAATTTCTGAACGTATTCTTTATTTTGGTTTCAATTTTGTTTAAAAAGAAAATCTATTTGACTAAAACTTTGTGTACCACCAATACTTAACATCTACATGACTATTGTTTTGCTTATGTATTAGTTTGTTTGTCTTCTAATAAACCAGCTCGTTCTAATAAAGCTTCTACTTTGGGTTCAGCTCCTCTAAATCGTTTGTATAAAACCATAGGGTTTTCTGTTCCGCCTTTTGAAAGTACATGGTCTTTAAATTTCTTAGCAATATCTTTGTTAAAGACCCCTTTTTCTTTAAAGTATGCAAACGTATCTGCGTCTAAAACTTCCGCCCATTTGTAACTATAATACCCTGCAGAATAGCCTCCTTGAAAAATATGAGCAAAAGCAGTGCTCATACAAGTTTCTGGGGTATCAGGGTAAAGATTTGTGCCGTGGAAAGCCTCATTTTCATGGGCTTTTACATCTGTAATATTTGATGGGTCTTTAGCGTGCCACGACAAATCTAAAAGGCCAAAACTTAGTTGGCGCATGGTCGCCATACCCTCTTGAAAAGTAGCTGATTCTTTTATTTTTTCAACAAGTTCCATCGGAATGACTTCTCCCGTTTTGTAGTGCTTAGCAAATAATTTGAGGGTCTCTTTTTCATAACACCAGTTTTCCATAACCTGTGACGGTAGCTCTACAAAATCCCAATAAACTGAGGTTCCAGATAGGCTAGGGTAGTGGGTATTGGCTAGCATGCCATGAAGGCCGTGACCAAACTCATGAAATAAAGTAGTTACTTCATTAAAGGTTAAAAGAGATGGTTTTGTTTCTGTAGAAGGTGTAAAGTTGCACACAATTGAAACGTGGGGGCGTGAGTTTTTTCCGTTTCTTTTGTATTGCGGTTTAAAAGAAGTCATCCAAGCGCCACCACGTTTACCTGCTCTAGGATGAAAATCAGCATAAAAAATGGCTATAAAATTCTTCTCTAAGTCATAAACACGAAAAGTTTTTACTTCTTCGTGATACGTGTCAATATCAGAAACCTCTTCAAAAAGAAGACCAAATAATCGTTCTGCAACTTTAAAAACGCCTGAAATTACATTTTCGAGTTTAAAATAGGGTTTTAACTGTTCGTCGTCTAAATTAAATAATTTCTGTTTTAATTTTTCAGAATAGTAACTACCATCCCATTTTTGTAAATGGTCAATGCTGTCAATTGATTTAGCAAAGTCTTCTAGCTGTTTAAATTCCTTATCGGCAGCTGGTTTAGCCTTTTTTAAAAGTTCATTTAAGAAGGTATAAACTTTTTCTGGCGTTTCTGCCATACGTTCTTCTAGTACAAAATGGGCATGGGTTTTATAGCCTAAAAGAGTAGCACGTTTATGACGTAAATTAGCTATTTTTAAGACAATTTGTTGGTTATCTAGTTCATCTCCTTTAAAAGATTTACTGCCATAGGCTAAAGAAAGTTCTTTTCGAAGGCTTCTATTTTTGGCATATTTCATAAAAGTAGAGTAGCTTGGGTAATCTAAGGTAATCATCCAGCCAGTTGTTTTACCTTTTAATCTTGCTAATTGCGCTGCTGCCTCCTTAGCGCCTTCTGGTAAACCATTTAAATCACTTTCATTAGAAATATGCTTTTGATATTTATTGGTTTCTGCGAGAATATTCTCGCCAAATTTTAATGTTAACTTAGATAATTCTTCATCAATTTCGCGTAAACGTTTCTTTTTAGTTACAGATAAATTTGCTCCGTTTCTAGTAAAACTTTTATAGCGTTTGTTCAGTAAAGTTTTTTGCTCTGCCGATAGCTCTAATTTGTTTTGTTGATCATAAACAGCCTTAATTCTTTTAAAGAGCAGTTCGTTTAAGGTTATGTCGTTACCAAACGCGGTAAGTAGTGGTGAAACCTCTTGTGCTATTTTTTGAATTTCTTCATTAGTTTCTGCAGCGTTTAAATTAAAGAATACGCTAGAGATTCGGTCTAGTTGTTGGCCAGAAAATTCTAATGCTTCAATCGTATTTTCAAAAGATGGCGTTTCTGAGTTAGCGGTAATTGCATCAATTTCGGCTTTAGCATCTGCTATTGCTTTTATAAAAGCAGGTTTAAAATGCTTGTTCTTTATTGTAGAAAATGGTGCGGTATCAAAAGGAGATAAAAGTGGATTCATTTGGGTGTTTATTTGTTATTGGTTCTCTGCCTTAAAATTTGTTTTTGAAACTTAAAAAAATCAGCTAGTATATCTACTTCATCGTTCGTACTTCTTTAGCTCCTAAAATCACTTTTTGTTTTAAACCTTCTTTGTAAAAAATGATTTTATCTAAAACGCATTTATCAGTAGAACCAATTATCTGTGCAGCAAGAATACCGGCATTTTTTGCTCCATTCAGCGCAACTGTAGCTACTGGAACGCCTCCGGGCATCTGAAGGATCGATAAAATTGAATCCCATCCGTCTATAGAGTTGCTGCTTTTTACGGGTACTCCTATAACTGGTAGCGGAGATAAAGACGCTACCATTCCTGGCAAATGTGCTGCTCCACCGGCACCTGCGATAATTACCGTATAGCCATTGGTATGTGCATTTTTGCTAAAATCAAACAGTTTTTCGGGCGTTCTGTGCGCCGATACAATATCGACATCAACTTCAATATCAAATCCTTTTAAAATATCTATGGCATCTTGCATTACCGGTAGGTCGCTTGTGCTGCCCATTACAATGGCTACTTTACTCATCTTATTTGCTGATTACTTTTATGGTTTCTTTTACTTTTTGTGCAATTTTACGAGCTACATCTATATTTTTATTTACAATGGTAACATGTCCCATTTTTCTAAAAGGCCGGGTATGTTTTTTTCCATAAATGTGGGGCGTTACACCTTCCATCGACATAATTTCTTTCATATTTTCATAAACCACCTCGCCTTTATAACCCTCTGCACCCACTAAATTTACCATAATACCCGCAACTTTACTATCGGTTTTGCCTAGAGGTAAGTTTAGAATAGCACGAATATGTTGTTCAAATTGATTGGTGTAACTTGCTTCTATGCTGTAATGACCACTATTATGGGGTCTAGGTGCTACTTCGTTTACTAAAATTTCATTGTCAGCGGTTTGAAACATTTCAACAGCCAAAATACCAACATGTCCAATTTTATCAGAAACTTTTAAAGCTACTTCTTTCGCTCTTTCGGCAATACTAGCATCAATACGAGCAGGGCATATTACATATTCTACCTGATTTGCCTCAGGGTGAAATTCCATTTCTACCACAGGATAGGTAACTACCTCACCTGAAACATTTCTAACCACAATGACTGCTAGTTCATTTTTAAAAGGAATCATTTTTTCTGCAATACATTCACCTGCAGGTAAGCCTTCTAAATCGCTAAAACTTCTAATTACTTTTACCCCTTGCCCGTCGTAACCAAATTGAGCGGCTTTCCAAACAAATGGGAAAGTTAAATTTTTGTTGTTTATACTATCTTTTATTTCACTTGCGAACGCAAAACGTAAAAAGTCGGCAGTTGGAATGTCGTTATCGGTATAAAATAATTTTTGAGTTGCTTTGTTTTGAATTGTTCGAAGCGCTTTTGTCGGCGGATAAACGCTCACCCCCTCTTCTTCTAGCTTTATGAGGGCCTCAATATTTACATTCTCAATTTCAATCGTTAAAACGTCAACTTGTTTTCCAAAATTATAAACGTCCTCAAAATTCATCAAGTTTCCTTGTACAAATTCGTCGCTAGCAATTCTACAAGGAGCTTCGTTGGAAGCCTCTAAAACTTTGGTGTAAATATCAAACTTTCTAGTTTCATACAATAGCATTTTACCCAATTGTCCGCCTCCTAAAATTCCTAATTTGAAATTCGATGAAAAAAAGTTTTTAAAATTATCCTGTAGCATCTTGTTCATTCTTAAGACAAAAATACGTCGAATTACTAAAACCATTGGCATGCCTTTAAAAAAGCAAAATCAAAACAGTATATTTGCCCCTGTTAAACGCAAATTTTAAATGCAAATACACGACAAATTTTTTGTGCCTTTTCTTTCCGAAGATCAGATATTGGCTGCCGTTAAGAAAGTAGCAGATAATATTGCGGAAGATTTTAAGAATGAAACACCCATTTTTGTTGGTGTTTTAAATGGCTCATTTATGTTTGTTTCTGATTTTTTAAAGGCGTACCAGCATCCTTGTGAGGTTACTTTTGTTAAGATGAGCTCCTATGAGGGCTTAACCTCTACTGGTATTGTAGAAACATTACTTGATGTATCTGAAAATATTGAAGGTAAAAGTGTTATAATTTTAGAAGATATTATTGATTCAGGTCGCACTTTAAAGCATTTAATTCATATGTTTTCTAACATTAATGTAAAAGAATTTAAAGTGGCGAGTCTTTTCTATAAATCGGAAGTTTATAGAGGTGAGTACCCTATTGACTATTTTGGAATAGATATACCTGATAAATTTATAGTAGGTTACGGATTAGATTACAATGAATTAGGAAGAAATTTTAGAGAAGTATACCAATTAAAGCAACCAGATATGATTAACCTTGTATTATTCGGAAAACCGGGTGCAGGAAAAGGAACACAAGCAGAATTTTTAAAAGAAAAATATAATCTTAAACATATCTCTACAGGAGATGTTTTTCGATACAATATTAAGAACAATACAGATTTAGGTCTTTTGGCAAAATCTTATATTGATAATGGAGATTTGGTGCCTGACGAGGTGACCATTAAAATGTTGCAAGAAGAAGTAACTAAAAATGTAGCGGCAAGTGGTTTTATTTTTGATGGATTTCCGAGAACTACGGTTCAAGCTGAGGCTCTAGATGCTTTTTTGATGACAAAAAACATGAAAATAAATGCTACCATTGCTCTTGAAGCTAATGACGAAGTTTTAATTCAACGTCTTTTAGAAAGAGGGAAATTAAGTGGTAGATCAGATGACCAAGATGAAGATAAAATTCGCAATCGGTTTGATGAGTATAACCAAAAGACAGCTCCTTTAAAAAACTACTATCAAGAGCAGGGTAAATTTCATAGTGTTGATGGTATTGGTGCTATTGATGATGTTACAGCAAGATTGGCTAAGGTTATCGAAACTTTATAGTTTTATTTTGATATTATGGCAGAGGAGGTGATTACAACCAAAGAAGGACTAAAAGGGTGCCTTTATGTAGGTTGTTTAGCGGTTTTATTATTTGTACTTTCTGCAATTGCCTATTTCATCTACATCTATTACATTGATGACTCATTACCTAATTAACAAAACACGTAAATAGTTCTTTGAACCTGAGATTATAAAATTTTTTAAATGACAGAAGGCAATTTTGTAGATTATGTAAAGGTCTTTTTGACTTCTGGTAAAGGAGGAAAAGGATCTGTTCACTTACATCGCGAAAAATTTATTACCAAAGGAGGACCAGATGGTGGTGATGGTGGTCGTGGAGGTCATATCATTCTAAGAGGTAACCAAAATTTATGGACGCTAGTTACTTTTAAATACAAAAAGCACTTTAAGGCGGGTCATGGAGGCCATGGTAGCAAGAGTAGAAGTTCTGGAGCAGATGGTGAAGATGTTTTTTTAGATGTTCCTTTGGGTACAATTTTAAAAGATGCAGAAACCAATGAGGTAATATTAGAAATTACAGAACACGGCGAAGAAAAAATTGTTGTAGAAGGGGGTATGGGTGGCCGTGGAAACTGGCACTTTAGATCATCAACTAATCAAACACCCCGATATGCGCAACCAGGTATGGAAGGTCAAGAAAGAGATTTTATTCTTGAACTTAAAATTTTGGCCGATGTTGGTTTAGTTGGTTTTCCAAATGCAGGAAAATCTACCTTATTGTCGGTTGTTACTTCGGCAAAACCCAAAATAGCGGACTATGAATTTACAACACTAAAACCTAATTTAGGTATTGTTGAATATCGAGATTTTCAAAGTTTTGTAATGGCTGATATTCCGGGTATTATTGAAGGAGCTGCAGAAGGTAAAGGTTTAGGACATTATTTTTTACGACATATTGAGCGAAATGCGACACTTCTTTTTTTAATTCCTGCTGATAGTAAAGATATCAGTAGAGAATATGAAATTCTATTAGATGAGTTGCGTAGATATAACCCCGAGTTATTAGACAAACAACGCTTAGTGGCTATATCTAAAAGTGATATGCTCGATGATGAATTGATTGCCGAAATGCGTACGATTTTAGATGTAGATTTAAAGGGTGTGCCCTATATGTTTATTTCCTCTGTGGCACAACAGGGTATTACAGAACTCAAAGATCGACTTTGGAGAATGTTGAACCATTAATTTAATAAGTGTTTAACAAACCCCAATCATTAAAAAAAAAGCTAAAGAGTATACCTTGTTCTTTTAGGGTAATTTGGCTTTTTTAAGTTTGTTTTTACCTAATTTGTTCTCATGTAAAGATTATAATTTTCTACTGTATGCTTATACGAACGCCTTTAGAATGGCTGCTAAATTCTGGTGCATACATGCTTTTAATGCTGGTGATGCCGTTACTAAAATCTCCTTTATTATTAACACGTAGGTCATATTCGAAAATAAAAACCCCTTTAGGCAAGTAATCAAAAAAGAAGTTAGTACTTGCATCTTTGGTGCTTTCATAGTATCCAAGTCCGTCTTGCCATTTATAGCTTGAGATTACATTTACAGGCTCAAATCCGGCAGCACGCATGTCTTTCATATGAACAAATTCCATTGGGCGATCTACGCGTAACTCAATACGAACCTTTACTAAATCGCCAATCTTAATAATCGTGTTATTTGTAATTTTTGATATCTCTTCTCCTGTAGCGGTATTCTTTTTTAAGAACAGGTTTTTTTTCAATTTTAGGGGAGTTTCGGCGTTTGAAATTTTATCTAAATCCTCAAAATATTGCCAGTAAAGAGCTCCCCAAGAGATACCTGCCTCTTTCTTATTAAGTTTAATTTCAGCAAGTTTAGGATTTATTTCTGCGGCATTCCATGTGGTTTTGTAATACCCAGTTCTTGCTTCAACCTTTACGTTCTCTAATTTGGCATCTTCAATTTTATGTCCTGCTACTGAAACCTCCACAGCATCGGCTACCGAAAGCCAATCACTTCCTTTAAGTAATAGTGCATATACTGCTTCTGAGGTTGCTTTGGTTGTTTTCCATTGGTTGGTTTGTTTGTTTTTTAAAAGCCATATTTTTAGGCTATTTACGGTTTTAACATCTGCCGAATCTATTTCTGAAAAAGCTTCGATTAATAAAGATTGTGTTTCTATTGGAGCTTGGTGCCAATACCAAGAATTGGTGTTTTCTTTCCAATACATGCCTAATTCATTAGAACTAATGCTGTTTTCTTTTAAAGAGCGTAGCAGCAGGCTTGCTGTTTTATAATCGCCCGTTCTGTGCATAATTAAGGCTATTAAACCTTTTGCATAGAGACTTTTATTTGGCCAAAATTTTTCAGCTTGTTTTTTATAATAGGCGCTTACTTCATCAACCTTTTTAGAAGTCTTAATGTGCTTAAAAAAACTTCGCATATACAAATAATATAGCTGTGACTCACTTAGAAGGTCAATATCAATATTTTTAGTATTCTTTTTCATTCTTGTATACGCTGCTATAAACTCTTGATCTAAGTAGGCAATTGCTTTTCTTAGTATTTTTTCAGTATCGATATTATTTGAAATTGCCCCTATTTTAATTAAATGTCCTAAGCCAGTTACAATATACTGCGTAATAAAACGGTTATCAGGTCCGCCATTAAACCAAGGCCAAGCACCTGATGATTTTTGGTTTTGTTTTAATTTTGATAAGGCTATTATTTGCTCACTTTTCATCTTATTTAAATTAAAAAGTAAGCCGATACGTTTTTTCTGTTCTGTTTCTGATTGCGCATCTCTTAGCCAAGGAGTTTCTTGAATTAGAAGTGATTTTAATTCTTGATTTTTTTCTAAGTTACTAAGCAAAGCATCAGAATTAGACCAAACTTTAAAAACTTCTTGCAGTTTAGTATTACTATTTGCAACAAAACTTGCTAGTGTATTAGCATAGTATTTAGAAAACGTTTGTTCGTTACAATCATACGGGTATTCCATTAAATAAGGGAGTGCCTGAAGTGCATACCAAGCAGGGTTAGAGGTAATTTCTAAGCTTAATTTATGATGTTTTAGACTACTTGATGAGCTGGTTTTTAACTTGTTCAAAGTAAATGTTTTAGTTTCACCACCTTTTACCCACATGGGTAAGGTTTCGGTAACTAGCATTTTGTTCGATAATACGGGTAGTAGATTTTGCTCCCCATCACTAAAGGCACCAGCTCTTGCAATTACTTTGTGCTGTACAGCTTGAATACCTTTTGGAATTGATAATTGCCAAGAAACTTGAGTGTTGCCACTAGAAGCTACACTAAACGTTAATTCGCCATTTTTAGAATGCTGATTATCTGTCTCAACCAAAATTTTGTGAGTAATATTTTCGCCTGTTAAGGCATCTGTAAGCACTAATTTTGCGATACCCGATAGTTTTTTGTCTGATAAATTAACAATTTTACTACTTAGGGTTATTCGATCACCTTCTCTTAGAAATCTGGGCATATTGGGTACTACCATAAGTTCTTTTTTAGTAACCGTTTGCAAGGTTTGATACGTGGTTTCTAAGGTTTTTGTATGTGCCAAAAGTTGTAATTTCCATTGGCTAAGAGCTTCGGGAGTACTAAAGCTAAAAGAAATAGTGCCTTCTTTATTTGTACGCAGTTGAGGAAAGAAAAAGGCAGTTTCTTGAAGATTTTTTCTAATTTTAATGGGTTTGTATTTATTTTGAGGACTATTTTTTTCTAGCTCTTCACCACCGGATTCAGTAACTTCATTACGATTTAGATTTACTTCAGAAGCCATATTATCTTGAGGGTCAAAAGACACCTGTTCTTGTGTTTTGCCCATCATTTGCATTTCAGCGTTTTCGTGAGATGCACTCATCATTTTCCATTTGGTTTGTTTGGTATAGGGCGGCTGTCCAAATTGAAAACCAAACCAATGCAAGGTGTCAAAATTTTGAGAGCTAGTGCTATAGGCTGTGTAATTGTTGAAAGTGCTAAACATATTTGTTTTAAAACATGATTTTGCATTTGCAATCATTCGAGAATAATAGTTGGGGGTGTTCCAAGGTTTAAATGTCCAATTATGATTTCGAAGCGCATCTAAAGAGGCATCATACATGCCAGCTAGCAATTCTGCAGACACCTTATCTCCCTTTGGTCCTTTAATTTTAAAAGACCATGTTTCCTCTGAACCAGGTTTCAGTTTATCTCTAAAGGTGAGTGTTTCAATTTCTAAGTCAGTACTTGGGTATGGCACTTTAACTACTATATTGCCAGCTTTAAAATAGTTTTGAAATGCAAAGCTATAAGTAATCGCAAAACCACCTAAATCATCTGATTTAATTGGTACGGTGAAAGTCTTTGAGTTATTGTTTAAGTGCACCAAATGTGTAGCTACAACGGTATGGTTTTTTTCTACATGAACAGTTATTGTAAGGTCTTTAGCACTTGAAAGAAGGGTTACTTTTGCGATATCTCCGGCGACGTAATTTTTTTTATCAGTTTTGATTTGAAATAACTGATTATCAGCTATTTTTCTATCCTTAAAACTAAATAACGATGTTTGTATCTCGTCTTTTACTAGCTGGCCAAATTTATCTTTTGTTTCAAGTTCAATGACATAGGTGCCTGATCGCCAATTTTTTGCGATTTCTAAGTTGATTTCTTTAGATTTTTTAGTGTCGAAATTTGTTTGCCATACAAGTGCTTCTTTTTTCCACGAAACCGAATCGTGTTCGTTGTTATAGGGATCATAAGGGTATAGTTGTTTAAATTTTTCTTTGCTAAACCCAACATAATCAGGTGCTGGCCAAGTTCGGGGACGAAGTACACGACTAGGCGCTTTTAACTTATACACTTTTATGGTGCCTTTTGAAGCAACAAATTCTCCGTTAAGGTTTTTGGTTGTTATCGTTAATTTATGATCAATATTTTTATCTAAAAGCTTCGCAATTTCTAGGTGTGCATCAAGGGCATGATACCCAACTGATACGATAGTTTTAGTAGTTTGTGTTTCGCCGTTAATATCAGTTACAGCTGCACTTATTTCATATTTGAAAGTGGGTAAATTTTTCTTCGCAATAGTAAGATCAGGTAAGGCTTTAAAATTGATGTTATAGTTTCCGTCGCCATCTGTTGTAGTTTTACCATGTGCAATTTCTTGAGGGTGACTTTGTTGGTAAGGACTATGTCGGTAGTACCATTGGGGAAACTGTATGAGTCTTTTAACCCGGTAGCTAACCTTTGCGTAAGCAATAGTACTGCCTGCAAAGGCGACGGCTTTGCCTTTAACCCTAATGCTATCATTTACCATATAGCTTTCTTTAATTGGGTCAAAATAGGTTTCAAATTTGGAACGTTTATATTCTTCAACTGAAAAATTGGTATAGCCAAATATATTTGCGGTTTTTGAACTTACATTCATTGAAAAACTACCTAAAACCCCATTATTTGGCAGTATATATTCGCCAGAAAATGAGCCATAATCATTAGTGATAAGCTCTTGCTTATTTATTATTTGTCCGTTTACATCAAATATTTGAACAGTTACCTTAGTGTTCGTAATAATTGAAGATTTGTTTTTGCCCTTTTTTATGGCAATACCCTTAAAGTATAGGGGTTGGCCAGGGCGGTATATACTTCTATCTGTAAATAAAAAACAAGAATAAGAATCTTTTTTAGTCTCGTTTTGGCGCCATCTGTTTAGATAGTAGCCATTAAAAAATGCCTTCTCATTGTTATAGTTAGCTATTATTTTGATATCACTCCATGTGTCTTTAGAAAGCGGAATACTGACCATTCCTTTTTGATTTGTAACTAAATTTTTTGTTTGCGGTGCGTCATTATAGTTTAAACGATAGCTAAAGTTAATTGTAGCCCCAGAAATTGGTTTACCAGTGTTTCTATGAATCAGTTGAAAGTCTTTCTTCGTATTACCTTGAAAAGTTACTAAGGCCATATCGGTTACTTGTACAGGGTTATAAGAAAAGACATTCTTACTGTTATCTTTTGGTTGAGCTAAAATTAAATAGTATCCATTAGCTAAAGGCGGAATTAATACCTCTGTGCTATGTTCTTGAAAATCATGTTCGTTTTTTAAGGTTACTTCCCATTTTTTAATGCGATCTAGATTTTTAATAAAGGCTAATTTTTTTTCTTCTGAATATAGATCTGATAGCATTTTAAATTGCTTAGGTGTTAATTTATATGCAGATAGTTCTAAGAAATTGTAGTTTTTATAAGTAACCAATAGGCGAGAAGTTTTATTTACAGGAATAAAGCTTTCACCAACTAAAGAAAGGCGTTGCGCCTGCAGTTGCTTTTTTAGTTGTTTACATTTTTCTGCGCCTGCACTAGAAGGATATGCTGCAATTACCATTTCGCATAGGTCAATTGCTTCTTTTAATTTCCAACGATGTTTTTCTTGATTTTTAGCCTTATAAGTTTTACCTAGCTGTGCTAGCAGAGAAGCCAGTTCATAATTGTATAAACTGGAGGCTAGGTTATCTTTTGATGTTTGTGCTAATTCGTGTAGTACTTTTAATAACTGTTGATCTTTATTTTTGAACGAGGCATTCTGATATACAAATAGCAAACGTTCAATATCAACGCTGGCATATGCATAGCTTTTTTTAGAATTTGAGTGGTAACGCAAGAGCTTTTGATAAAGCTGTAAAGCTTTTACATGTAAAGATAATTTGTCTTCTGTCGGAATATTTTTTTTGATAAAAGTTTCGCCGTCGCTTAGTAGTTCAGGATCATTTATTTCAAAAAAGTCAGCGGGTCGGATGATATTATTTTCATCGGTTTTATAAAAATCTAATGCATTGTGCGCGAGCAGGTCAAAAAGACTTGGGCGATAATCTTCAGAGCCATCTTGTTTATTTAAAAGAATATTATATTTCGATATGGGTACTTCTTTTAAGCCTTCTTCATTGGCTAAAGAGGCCTCAAAAAATAGTCTTATTTCTTGATGTAAGTTCGGTAAGTCCCAAGTTCTAAAATCAGTAGTATCTTCTTTTGTAGCTATTTTTGTTCTTTGGTAAAATTTATATCTGTTTTGCTGAAAATACTGCCAATACATATTCGCCAAATAGCTTTGTAGAATATTTTTAATAGGAAAGTTCGATTTTTCTATTTCAGCTTTAAAATCATTTATAATAAGAAGCTGGGCATCTTCTTTTAATAGTAGGCTGTATTTTGATTTGTACAGTAAAGCTTTTATGGTTTGTACTCCGTTTTTTTCTTTTTTAGCCTTATCTGAGATTTCGCTAACGATAGCTAAGGCAGATTTAGTTAAGGTTTTTTTTTCGTGTTTTTCTACTTGATTCCATAAGCTTTCAAAGCTATTGCTAGTATTTTGCGATTGTGCAATTCGCGAAAAAAGAATTAGGATAACTATAGTTGTGATATGTTTCATTTGTACCTTCTTGTTTAGATCAAATTACCGAAGTGGTATGCGATACTTTTAAAACACTAAGATATGCAACAAATATGCCACTTAAAGGGTTGCTATAATAAGGTCATTTAGTTGGGCTTTATTTTTACTTAAGTAAAGTGGCATTTTAGATATTTAAAATGCTTGTACAACCCTAGCTTTTTAACTCGGCTTGTACAAGCATTGCTTATTTGCTGCATTAAAAACTACCTCATTTTTTTAACTGAGGTTTTGATTTACTCCCATTTAGTAATTACAAATTCACAGCGACGATTCCATTCATGATCTTCTTCTGAGCATGCAGTAGGCGTTGCACATTTTACTATTGGCTTAGTTTCCCCATAGCCTTTTGCTGTTATTCTTTTGGCATCGATACCATTACTTACTAAATATTTCTTTACAGCATTAGCCCGTTTTTGAGAAAGTTGACTATTATAATTTTTATTGCCACGAATATCAGTATGTGTGCCAATTTCGATATGAATTTTAGGGTGTGCTTTCATAATGTCGGCTAATTTATTTAATCGCGCTCTCGATTCTCTACGCAAATACCACATGCCATAATCAAAATGAATTTCTTCTGTTTTAATTATCGTTCGATCTTTATTTTTTACTATACTGGGTTCTGATTTAATAATTTTTTCTATTTCTTGCAATCTCTTTTTTGCAGCTTTTTCTTTCCTAATTTTTTCTTTCTGTTTAGCTTCTTCTTCTTTTTTAAGATTTGCTGCAATGGCTTTTTCGTTTTCTTTTCGTTTTCGCTCTTCTGCTAGTTTTATTTTTTTAAGCTCTTCTTGCTTCTTTTTTTCTAGTGCCAATTGATTTAACTTTTCTCGATCTACCTTTGAAAGTAAGCTTAGCGATCCATCTTGGACAGAATTACGTTCTTTATTGGTATGTAGGCTTGTAAAATTAGTCTCATGACTCGCTTTTTTAACTTCTATCTTATATGAAGCTGCGCAATTTAACATGAATTTAAAGCTAGCATTGGCATCTGTGGTAATAGTTTTAATACTATTGCCTTCGCTATCTAATAGACTCACAATAGCCCCTGGTAAGGCTTCACCTGTTTCTTTGTCTGTAATAAGACCTGCAACATATTGTTTGCATGATTCTATTTTTAAAGGCTTAGTTGTGGTAAACGAATAAATGTCATCACTACCTTTACCTTCAGGTCGGTTCGATGAAAAATAACCGGTATTGCCATCAGTATTTAGAGTGTAGGCAAAATCATCAAAACCACCGTTAACTGGTTTGCCTATATTATCTGGTTTTTCAAAATTACCATCTATATATTTGGATACGAAAACATCTAAAAGGCCAAAACCTGGATGCCCATTCGAAGAAAAATATAGGTTATTGTTCGAGTCGATATATGGAAACTGTTCTTTTCGTTCTGTGTTGATTTTTGAGCCTAAATTTTTAGGTTCTCCAAAGGTGCCATCCTCTAAAATGGATACCGCATATAAATCATGAGAACCATATCCACCCGGCCGATCTGAGGAGAAATACAAGGTTTTACCATCAGCACTTAAACTAGGATGTTCTGTTGAAAAATCATCGCTGTTAAAGGGTAATTCTTCAATTTTACCCCATTCTTCATTTTCTAAGACTGCCTTATATATTTTTAAATGACTTACTTTTTTGTCATCGGTATGTTTTTTACCTTTTATAAAGTTATTTCTAGTGAAATAAAGGGTTTTCATGTCTTTTGAAATAGCAAAGGTAGCTTCGTGCATCTTTGTATTTATTTTTTTTGAAACCGCTGAGCTTAAACTATCACCCATCTCTAATTTTGCAATAGGATGTTGGTATAGGTTAAGATAGTCTTCATGGTTCCAGCGAAAGATCTTTTTAGATAAAGAACCTTTTTTATCTGCTGATGCATACATTAGATGATCGCCAACTTCTGCTGCGGCAAACTCAGAAAACGCAGTATTTAGCGCTAATGATTTTATTGTAAATCTTTCACCAATAGCATCCACATTTTCTAAGTAAATAAGCTCTTTTTTTAGTTTTTCAGCTTTGTCTGTAGCTCCTTTGCTCGTATAGTAGTCGATTAATGCTGTTGTAGAATCATCGTATTCTCCTATTGATTTTAAAGTTTGACTGTATTTAAAGAAATAATTTTCTTCTAAATTTTCAGCGTATACAGAGGTGAGATAAGAGTACCATTTGGCCGCTTTAGGCAGTTGATAGGTGTTGTAGTAGCTATCAGCTAAATTTTGAACTACTTCTTTTGATCTGTTAGTCTTTGCTAATTCTTCGTATAAAGGAATAGCGTCATAATAGAACGTATTGTCAAAATAGTTATTGGCGCGTTTAAGATCTTGTGCATGCAAGATAAATGCACTATTACACATGATTGCGATAAAAAGATATATTTTTTTCATAATGTTTGACTAATAAAATCTTGGAGATTTGTCATATCCTTTTCGAAGACCCAAAAGGTCGAGATCAAAAAGAATAAATAGTTCATGTGAGCCCGAGCTAAAAGAGCCTAGGTTTGATAGGGTATAGTCATATGCATAACCAATTCTTACCGATGGCACTACAACAAGGTTAAACATAGCACTAACCGAATCTTCTAGGCGGTATGAGGCACCAAGCTCAAATTTATTATTTAAGAGTACGTTTAAAGAGGCGTCGAATACTAATGGTGCTCCTGCAACCACTTTTACAAGAGTAGAAGGCTTTAGTTTTATTTTAGAGTTTAATTCATAAACATAGCCAGTAGTTACAAAAAGATGTATGGCCTCGGAACCAAAACCACTAATACCGTCCACATTTTTAATATGTCTGGAGGTGAGTAGGTTTGGTGCTGATATACCTGCGTAAAAATTACTTCTTTTATAAAAAGCACCCGCCCCAATAATTGGAAAAGAATTGTTTGAGTTTTCTACAAATGCAGGATCATCTTGTATTTGCGGTAGTCTAAAGTCATTAAAGTTACTTTCAAAATTGGTAATACCAGCTTTTAGACCTAGTGATATATCGCTTTTTTCATCCAATTTTAAGTTGTATGAAAAATCAAGTGCGAGGTTATTTTCTTTTAAGGCGCCATCGCCTATACGATCGCTAATTATTGAAATACCCATTTCAATTTTATCATTTAAGACGGCATGTCCAAAAAAGGTTAAGGTGTTGGGTGCACCAACAGTATTTTGCCATTGCGACCTATATAGGGTGCCAAAGTTTACCAGTCCTTTTTCTCCTTTGGTATAGGCAGGGTTAACCACATTCATGTTAAACATGTATTGCGTATATTGAGCGTCTTGTTGCGCAAATGAATGCGCACAAAAGAAAGCTATAAAAAGGATTGAAATTGTTATTTTTTTCATCTTAGGATGCTTGTTTTGTTTGAAAGTGACTAACGGTTAAGGTATAATCGACCTTGTTCTGGTTTTCGGTCACCTTTATTAAATTCTATGATGTAGAAATAGACTCCGTTGGGTGCAACCGTGTTGTTCATTTGACCGTTCCATTCTGGTTTATTTCTATCTCCTTTAAAAATAGAACTACCGTAGCGATTTATAATTTCTAAGGTATATTCAGGATATATGGTTTCTATATTTGGTATAAAAAAAGTATCGTTTCTGCCATCTCCGTTTGGCGAAAATCCATCCGGAATAAAGAAATCATATTCTTCAGGGTCACAATTGCTTAAGACAACAGTAACGGCTCTTCGCTCAGGATTAATACAACCTGTGTTAGGATTAAAACTTTGCGCATAGTAGGTGATATCTTCAGCTAAAGGGGAATCATTTGAAAATTCATTCCCATTTTCGGGCGCGTCATACCATTTTACTTCATAATCAGTAGTACTTTCTAGTTGTTGAAGCTCACTTACTGTGGGGTTGTCTAAGCCACATAATTCAATATTGTAAAGCAATAGGGTGGCAGATTCTAGCTCATAAACTGTTGCTGCTATTTCAAGACGGTTTCTGCTAAAACATCCATTTGGTGTTTCTGATGCGGCATAGTAGCTTACTCCATTCGTAATAATGGTGTCGCTTTCAAGCCTGTTTCCGTCTGTAGCAGAATCAAACCAAGCAATCGTAGACCCTTCAGAAGCTGATACTTGTATTTGACTTAGAGTGACATTTTCTGAATCGCAGAAGCTAGGATTTACATCTTCTGATGTTGGCATTTCTGGGTTTATAATTGCAATAGTAATTTCGATACGTTCAGGACCTTCGCATTCATTTTCGGTGTCAGCATAGGCTGCAAAATAATTTTCACCATTTTGCAAAGTAGAAGTGATAGGTAAAGGTGTAGTACTCGTTTCGGTATCATAAAATATGATTTCACCATTTGAGCTTATTTCGATATCATTTAGGGTAGGGCCTGTTGTAGCATATTCGTTAGCGCAAAAGCTTTGATTTTCTTTGCCTTCAGCTACTTCTGGCACCCCATCAATAGCAAAATTTTCCGTCTCTTCAAATTCAAATATTTTTCTGCAAGGCGTTGTATCATCTTGAATGCTTTTAACATTTAAGGTGTAATTGCCTCGCTCTAAACTAGCAATATCTAGCTCATAGCTTTCTGTTCCGCCAGTACTGTTTATCGTGTTGTTAATTACAACTGTACCCGTAGTTTGTTGTGTAATATCGTAGGTAATGTTATAGGAACCTGTGCTTAGTACAGGCGCATTTACAAGTATCTCAATTTCAGAAGCATTACATGAATTATTTATGATTAGGTCTATTGATATATCTTCAGGAATGGGTGTAATGTTTACAGAACCAGTTATTTCACAATCAAAATTAAATCCACTATCCACTTCAAAATTTATAGTGTATTCCCCTGTTTCCGTAATTTGTTCGGCAGGTATTTCAAATGTTGCGTTGCCGTTGGTAAAAGAAAGATTTTGAAGCGTGAATGAATTGTTGGCTCCACTTGGCGCAATTAACGTGTATGTAGTATCATAAGTACCATTTGCTTTTTTAAGCATAGGATCATATATATTACTTAAGCTTACAGGTATATTTTCTTCCTCGCAACTCGGGGTAATTTCCGTCATTGGATTTGTAACTATAAATTGAATAGACTCTACATCAGTAGTTGTACAAACATCTGGGGCTATCGAGGTAATACTTAGGGTAATGATTTCGTCAATAGGTATTTTACTTGCTTCAATTGAAAATGAGCCTGTTTCATCATTTTTAAGGGTCAAAGGTGCCGTGCCAGGAGTATCTCCGCTTTCAGTTGAAATGTTATATGATAAAGAATAGGTGCCACTTTCTAGATAGTCCATATTGTAATCAGATATTTCTATCTCATATGATGTAAGATCTTCACAAAAGTTAGTAGCCGTCATAGTTGCCTGAAGTGCTTGTTGTATAGTGAGCTCTACTTTTGTTTCGCTTTTTGAGCATACTGCGTGAGAAGGAAATACAGTATATGTAAACTCAAATACGCCATACTTTTGGGCTTCTACAATTTCTTCAATATTTATTATGTGATCGGAAAGATCATCTAATTGATTAGTTTCAGAACCTTCAGACCAGGTTCCATTTACATCTTCATCGGTTAATAAATCATCTAAATCGAAATCGGTATAATCAGATAGGTCATCAATATTGCATAAAACTAGATTAGTTCCCTCTCCAGATTTTGCTGGTTGTTGAACTTCTAAACGTAGGGTAACTTGTCTACCTGAACAGGTAGCTACTTCGGGTGTTGAATATGTAAATTGGTAGATGCCCGGACCTGCAGCTTTCGCGTTAAAGATATTTTCATTTAAATGCGTAGTTGCAGATGGGGTAGCCGCCTCCCAAACACCATTAAAATCTTGAAATTTACCTTCTGTTTCGTTGCCAATATAACTATGCAAATTTACCATCTCATCATCGCCACAGGCATCAGCACTACCATCTATATTATTTTCACCAGGGTAGCCTCCAAGATTAATAGTTACAATTGCTGTTTCATCTTCTAATTCTCCACAGTTATTCTTATAGGTAAATTCATGTATTCCTGAATTTTTAATTTTCCATAGGTTTACGATACCTGTTGCTCTATCTAAGGCGAAAAAATTTGCAGGGTCATTCGTCGACCATGTGCCCCCTTGTTGTGGGTTACCTGTTAATACTGGGAAAAGATTAAAAGTTTTATTTGCTTCATCTGCGTCTTTTTCACATACCGTAATTGTGCCATTCGAGCCTGCACATTGTGCTATGGTATTATTAGAAAATAGGCAAATGAAAAAAGCTAAAGCACCTTTGAAGGCGGTTGTGACGATTTTATATTTTGTCATGATTGTAGGTTTAGGAATACCTAGGCATCCTATAGATTTTGTAAAAGTAAGATTAGAGCTACATTAGGGGTAATAATTGTTGTAAACACAAGTCATTTGTGTATGAGCTTTCCATAAAACGTGGTGTGCGCTTATAGAAAAAGTGTATTTCATCTATGAATCCATGATTTTTGTCGGGTTTGGAGGGTAGCCTTTTTCTGTTTTTACGTCCAATTTTAGTAATATAGCTTCTGTTTAAATTCGACTAGAATTTTGGTTTTGTATACCGTCTGTTGCCTTGGGTATGTAAATCAATTCCTATCTTTGAAGTCTTAAAATGATTTTAATGAATATTCACTTTATAGCTATTGGCGGAAGCGCCATGCATAATTTAGCCTTAGCACTATATCACAAAAATTATACTGTAACAGGTAGTGATGATGTTATTTTTGAACCCTCTAAAAGTAGATTAGCAGAAAAAGGACTGCTACCCGAATCTTTCGGTTGGTTTCCTGCTAAAATACATTCAAAGCTAGACGCTGTTATCATCGGAATGCATGCGAAACCTGATAATCCTGAATTATTAAAAGCGCAAGAATTAGGACTTAAATTATTTTCATACCCTGAGTTTCTTTATGAACAATCAAAACACAAGACCAGAGTTGTCATAGGTGGTAGCCATGGTAAGACTACCATAACATCTATGATTCTTCATGTGTTTAACTATCATAACAGGGCTGTAGATTATATGGTTGGTGCTCAATTAGATGGTTTTGACCGCATGGTGCATTTAACCGAAGATTCCGATTTTATTGTATTAGAAGGAGATGAGTATTTGTCTTCGCCTATAGATAGAAGACCCAAATTTCATTTGTACCAACCCAATATAGCTTTGTTAAGCGGTATAGCTTGGGATCATATAAACGTGTTTCCTACTTTTGAAAACTATGTAGAACAATTTAGAATTTTTGTAGATAGTATTGTTAAAGGCGGAAGTATTACCTACAACATAGAAGATTCTGAGGTAAAAAAAGTGGTAGAAGCATCTGAGAATACGATTCGTAAATTTCCATATCAAACTCCTGATTACACCGTTAAAGACGGACAAACCTTTTTAATAACTCCGGAAGGAGCTATGCCAATTGAAGTTTTTGGAAAACATAACCTTAGTAATCTTGCTGGTGCCAAGTGGATTTGTCAAAATATGGGTGTTGATGAGGATGACTTTTATGAAGCAATTGCTACATTTAAAGGAGCATCAAAGCGCCTAGAGAAAATTGCAGAAGCTTCTACAAGTGTCGCATTTAAAGATTTTGCCCATTCGCCAAGTAAAGTTGCAGCTACAACAACAGCGGTAAAAGATCAGTACCCTAACAGAAAACTAATTGCTTGTTTAGAGTTGCATACTTACAGTAGCTTTAATCCAGAATTTTTAAAGGAGTATAAAGGGGCATTAAATGCAGCTGATGTGCCTGTGGTCTTTTATTTGCCAGAGTCGGTTGCGATTAAAAAATTAGCAGCGGTTAGCCCTGAGCAAATTTCTGAAGCTTTTGAGCGAGATGATTTACAAATTCATACCAATGCGTCAGAATTTAAAAACTATATTTTTGAACAAGATTATAGTAATTCAGTATTGTTACTTATGAGCTCGGGCAATTACGGCGGATTAGATTTGCAAGAAGTAAAAAGTTTAATTAACAAGTAATCAATGCCTATATTACTTGGTGGCAAGTAATTCTAAAGCGCGTAGTTACTTTATTAAAGTGTGAGTAGCGTTTTTTCTTGTAAATAGATAAGTTTAGGTTTAATAAGTCCTATAAGCTGGGTATTTTTTAAGCTTATGTCGATTTTTAGTTTTATTTTTTTCCTTTTTGTCTTTAAGGTCATAAACCCCAAAATCTATAAATAACTAGCTTTTTTGTTTTTAGTAATACTAGTATCCAGTTTTTTCTTTGTTTTTTTTAGCCTAAACCACTATTTTTTATTCTCTTAACTATTCCGCTGCCCTTAAAAGCTTAAATTTTAAAAAGTGATTACGTATATTGTTGTAAATATTACTCAGGGTTTAGATAAGAAAATGAAGTATGCAGTAGTGTTTAATTTTATCTTTTATTATGCCAGAAAGCCAAGAATCATTATCCATTAAGAATTGGGCAGACGATGATAAGCCACGAGAAAAATTGATTAAAAAGGGCAAGTCAATTCTTTCAGATGCAGAGCTTATAGCGATTTTGATAGGTTCAGGCAGTAGAAATGAGAGTGCAGTTCAGCTTTCACAGCGTATTTTAGCAGCGGCGCATCATAATTTAAACGAATTGGGTACACTAAGCTTAAAACAATTAATGCAGTTTAAAGGTATAGGTGAGGCAAAAGCTGTAACTATTGCCGCTGCTCTTGAAATAGGTAGAAGAAGAAGAAGCGAGGAGGCTCAAAAAATTTTAAAAATTAGTAGTAGTAAAAATGTTTTTGATTTGCTTCAGCCTATTATTGGAGAACTGCAGCATGAGGAGTTTTGGATTGTGTTTTTAAACAATTCTAATACCATTTTACAAAAAGAACAACTAAGTAAAGGCGGCATAACAGGTACCTTAGTAGATGTTAGGTTAGTTATGAAGCAAGCATTAGAGCTTGGTGCTGTTGGATTAATTTTAGCACATAATCATCCTTCTGGCACTTTAAAGCCCAGTGCAGCAGATATTTCAATTACAAAAAAGCTAAAACAAGCTGCAGAGCTGTTAGATATAAAAGTTTTAGATCATTTAATAGTAACACAAAAGGATTATTATAGCTTTGCGGATAAGGGAATTTTGTAAATAAACTAAACCTATTCAATTAATAGTCTTTTAAAAGCTGATAAATAGTAATTATGTTACTTATCTACACCCATAAAATTACACCGCGATTCAGTTACATAATGAAACAGGTTTTTACCAGAATTTTGGGTATTGAAACCACATCTACCACAAAAGTTGAAGATTTTATAAAGCATTCAGGCCCAAAAATTACATATACAAAGCAAGCATTACAAAATGAATTTTTTATAAGAAGTTCTAACATGTTGTTTGAACAAGGCATAAGTAATATTGATGTAAGTTTAGGTAATTGGGAGGATTTACCCTGTTTTTTTTCATCAGGCGAACGTAGCAGCATACCGTTCGATATTTTTGCTGCCAGTTTTTATTTATTAAGTCGCTATGAAGAGTATTTGCCACATGTTAAAGATGTTCATGGGCGATTTCCGCCCAAAGATAGTATTGCTTATCAGCATGGTTTTTTAAGACAGCCGATCGTAGATCAATGGGCATTTAAACTTTTAGAAAAGTTGCAAGAACGATTTCCCGAACTTGAACGAAGGCATAAACCTTACAATTTTACCACAATAATTGATGTATCTACTTCGCATTGTTTTGCAAATAGAGATTTGGTCAGAAGTTTCGCCGGCTTACTACTCGATTTAGGTTCGCTCAAATTTAAACGTGTTTCTAGGCGAGTTAAGGTATGGTTTAATCTAGAAAAAGATCCTTATGATAATTTCGAGTATTTGATTGAGTTGATTAAGAAATTGAAGGTGCGCAGTATGTTTTTTTTTCAATTTGCTTCGTATTCTACTTATGATAAAAATGTATCACCAAATAACAATAGGTTTAAGTTTTTAATTAAATCTATTGCAGATTATAGTACCGTTTCGTTAGCCGCGTCTTATAGTTCGTTTAATGATTTAGCACTTCTAAAAAAGGAAAAAAAGAGATTAGAATTGGTAGTAAATAGGGCGGTTAATTTTTCTAGAATGCGCTATAATAGGGTAGATGTGCCCGAAACCTATCGTAATTTGGTAGAAAGTGAGTTTACAGATGATTACACGATGGGGTATACGCATGAAATTGGATTTAGAGCAGGTACTTGTATTCCTTTTTATTTTTATGATATCAATTTAGAAGTACAGCAACCAATTCGGGTACATTCATTTGCGGTACACGATTACGCATTGCGTAACTTAACCAGTAAAGATGAAATTTTAGATAAGGTAAACGCGCTGTATAAAGCCGTTAAAAGTGTTTCTGGTGATTTTAATATCATATTTTCGAATGAATTATTAGGGGGTGAAAACCATGAGAATTGGATAAAATTATATGAAACAATGCTAAAAAAATATAATGATTAAAAAGGAAATTACCGACGTTTTTTTTGATTTAGATCATACCCTTTGGGATTTTGAAAAGAACTCGGCGCTTACATTTAAAAAAATATTAGTAGAGAATAATATAGCTGTTGAGTTGAATGATTTTTTAGAGGTTTATGTACCTACTAACCATCAATTTTGGAAATTATACCGAGAAGATAAAATAACCAAAGAACAATTGCGCTATCAACGTTTAAAATCTGTCTTTGATGCCTTAAAGCTCGTTGTTTCAGATGAAAGGATACATAAGCTTTCAGAGGAGTATATTCAATACCTGTCATCTTTTAACTACTTATTTCCTCATTCAATTGAGATTTTAAGCTATCTAAAATCCAAATATAGGCTTCATATTATTACCAATGGTTTTCACAAGGTTCAAAAGGAAAAATTGAGCAACGCTGGTATTGACATGTATTTTGATCTTGTAATTGATTCTGAAATGGCCGGAGTTAAGAAACCGAATCCTAAAATTTTTAATCTTGCCATCAATAGTGCTAAAGTACAAGCAAATCAGGCAATTATGATTGGCGATAGTCTAGAGGCTGATATTTTAGGCGCAAAAAACGTAGGTATGCACGCTTTGCATTTTAATACCCATAGCGAAGAACTACACGATATTTGTCCGATTATTGACGATTTAAGTGAAATAAAAATGTTTTTATAGAGTTATACTTTTATACTCACTACTTAAAAATTAAGCAACTCAGATAAGGTTCCAATGAAGGCAAAAAAATTTGTATTACTATTTCTTGTAGTAATAAGTACAGCACTTTATTCTTGTGCGGATGAACTTGATTTTAATCAAGTCGACAATTATAATCCAACACCAACTTATGAAGCGGGGATTTTTTATTTAGAAATTCCTGAGGATTTGATTAATTCAACCAACACTTCAAATTTTGATCAACAGTTTAGGTTTGATGCATTTAGCTCAGAAGCTTTTGCCTCGAGAGTATTAGAAGGTGTAGTTACTTACGAAGTAGAAAATACTACAAGTAAAGCATTTGATATTTTAGTTGAGTTTTTGAATGCTGAGGATGAGGTATTAGATACAGAGTCGCTTCGTATGAATGCAGCACCATCGGCAGTAAGTATGGTTGAGATTAGCTATGGCCCTGCAGGTAGAAGTATAGACATTATAAAATCGCTGTCAAAAATAAAAATTACAGCTGAAAATCTTGGAGATAATAGCAGTACATCTACAGTACAAAATGCAAAAATAAAGCTAAGGTCTAGCGGGGCATTTCGCGTTCAATTAAAAAAATGAGATTTTCAAAAGCACTTAGTTTTTTAGCGTTATGGCTATGCATATCTATGCATGGACAAAATAAGCAATTGCTTTATGATTTTACAGATATACCGCAAGCATTAATGGTTAACCCTGCTGCTGAGGTAGATTTTAAATGGTATGCAGGTTTACCTGCAATGTCTGGACTATCTTTTCAAGCGGGGTCGAGCGGGTTTTCTGCTTTTGATCTTTTTGCAAACGATGGGTTATCTTTTGGGGATAAAGTGCAAGAACGTTTATTAGATGTTTTAACTGTTCGCGACGAACTAAGTGGAACTTACCAATTTGAACTACTAAATGTGGGATTTAGAGGCAGGCATACCAATATGTTTTACTCTTTTGGTATTTATAATGAAGGTGATGCTATTGGCTATTGGTTTAAAGATTATGCCCATTTGCTTATTGAAGGTAATGCCAATAAACTCAATAGACGGTTTGATTTAAGTGACTTCAAAACCAGAGGTGAGATTGTAAATGTTTTTCATTTTGGTGTAAATAAACAAGTTAGTAGAGCACTTACTTTAGGTGCTAGAGCTAAACTATATTCAAGCATTTTAGATTTTAATTCAACTGGTAATGAGGGTGTTTTGGTAAACCGACGCGGCAATAATAATCTAATATCTACCAATTTTAATGCAGATCTTGAATTACGAACTTCAGGAGTTCAGGCCTTAAAAGATGCAAACGACGAGGGTACAATTGGAAATGCCATTTTTAAAAGGGGTTTTTTTGGTGGCAATCTTGGTTTAGGCTTCGACCTTGGTTTTAGCTATAAGCTTAATGATCAAACGATGGTTACAGGTAGTCTTTTAGATATTGGGTTTATTTATCACTCTAATTCTGTTGAAAATTATACGATTAAAGGTGAATTTTACTCAGAAGGTACAGAGGCTATATTTCCAAACATATTAACAAATCCAGACGATGGTTTTTGGACTAATATTGTGGATGATTTAGAAAGCTTAGTAGCCTACGAAAAAAACAATGACAGTTATATTACTTTTAGACCAACAAAGCTAAATGGATCTTTGCGCTATAATTGGGGTGAACAGAGTTTGTCGGGTGTAGATTGTAATTGTGGCCCTAATGTGAATACGAGTAACCGATCTTTAAAATATAGAAATGGAGTCGGAGGACAAATTTACATGATTATGCGTCCAAGAGGACCACAGGCTGCAATTACAGCATTTTATACTAGAAGAATTGGAAGTTTTATGGCTTTAAAAGCAAGCTATTCCCTTGATAAATTTAGCCCTAACAACATTGGACTTGGGTTAAATCTGCAAATAGGGCCTGTTAATATGTATTTTTTGGCAGATAACTTATTAGCCTACAAGAATGTAGTTAACTCTCGCTACCAATCTTTTCAATTAGGTTTAAATATCATATCTTGGGGCAAGAAATGATAGAAATTGCGACATCCCTCAGTTTAAAGTAAATTGGCACGCTTTTTTCATTTAGTTTTATTATAAAATTAATTTTTAATAAGATAATGCCATTTCGGCAAATGCTAATCTTAAATGTAATATGGTGAAAAGTTTATTAATATCAATTGTTATTATGACAAGCTTAATGCTAAAGGCGCAATCTAATTTAGATCAGTACAAATATGTAATTGTACCTAAAAAGTTTGATGAGTTTAAAAAAGAAAATCAATACCGAACCAGTACTCTAATAAAACTCTTATTTTCAAAAAAAGGTTTTAAGACTGTTTATGAACATGAATTACCCGAAGAGTTGAATAATAATAGATGTTTAGGCTTAAGGGTTCATTTGATAGATAATTCTTCTATGTTTACAACCAAAGCGGCTTTAAGTTTAAAAGACTGTAATTCTAAAGAAGTAGCAATTTCGTCGATTGGTAAAAGTAAAAGTAAAGAGTTTCAACAAGCTTATACTGAAGCTATAACAAAAGCCTTTAATTCGTTTTCCGGTCTAGAATATACGTACAAACCAGATGCTTCAGAAAATAATGTAATAGTAAGCTTTAAAAATGATGTAAAATCGGTGCAAGAAAAGTCATCTCAAAGTAGGAACGGTATGCACCGCGATTCAATGGTTATTCAAGTAGCAACTTTAGAAAATCAATCATTCAAAGATAAACGACCAATTGCATCAGGCTATTCTGGAGAAGTGCAAATAGCAACTAAAGAAGAACAAAGCGCTAAAAGTGCCAATACTTTAAGTGCTAATGATAAAAAAGAGGGTTCAAATAGCAGGGTAGCTGATATGAGAAAGTCTTTAAACAGTGTGTTATATGCTAATAAAACAACTAATGGGTATCATTTAGTAGACAGTACGCCTAGAATAAAGATAAGGATTTACAAGAGCGCTATGCCTAATGTGTATGTCGCTAAGGCAGATGATAACGAAGGCATAGTTTATACCGCTGATGGCAAATGGTTTTTTGAATACTACAGCAATAATGAAATGGTTATTGAAGAACTAAATGTAAAATTCTAGTATTTATCTTTCCATCGGTTTTTTAGAAATTCTTTAATACTATTTTCACGTTGGTTATTACCTGGTTCGTAAAAAGTTGTACCCGAAAGTTCGCTTGGTAGAAACTCTTCATTTATAAAATTATTTTTATAATTGTGCGCGTATTTGTATGATTCGCCATAACCTAAATCTTTCATTAATTTAGTAGGAGCATTACGCAAAGTAAGGGGTACAGATAAGTCGCCTGTTTGTTTTACCATTTGTTGTGCTTTACCTATAGCTAAATAGCTAGCATTACTTTTTGCAGAGGTGGCTAAATAAATGGCACATTGACTTAAAATAATTCGTGCTTCAGGATAGCCAATGGTCGTTACAGCGTTAAAGGTGGTATTTGCCATAATAAGAGCAGTAGGGTTGGCTAAACCAATATCTTCTGATGCAGCAATTAACATTCTACGTGCAATAAATTTTACGTCTTCACCTCCTTCAATCATTCTTGCTAGCCAATATACCGCAGCATTAGGGTCGCTGCCTCTTATCGATTTTATAAAGGCAGAGATAATATCGTAATGCTGTTCGCCCGTTTTATCATAAAGTACTGTATTTTTTTGAACTTTACTGTTTACCAATTTATCAGTAATAACTATTACATCACTCTCTTCTGAATTTACAACCAATTCAAAAATGTTTAATAATTTACGCCCATCACCACCCGATAATCTTAAAAGAGCTTCTGTTTCTTTTAATTCAATAGATTTTTCTTTTAGGTACGCATCTGTTAACATAGCTCTGTGCAGTAATGCTTCTAAATCTACTTTTCCGAAAGCATTTAAAATATACACCTGACATCTAGAGAGTAGGGCTGGTATAACCTCAAAACTTGGGTTTTCGGTGGTAGCCCCAATTAATGTAACCCAACCTTTTTCTACAGCACCTAAAAGCGAATCTTGTTGCGATTTACTAAAGCGATGAATTTCATCTATAAAAAGTATAGGGTTTTTCGATGTAAATAGGCCTCCGCTTTGTTTTGCCTTATCAATAACTTCTCTGATGTCTTTTACACCGCTATTAATTGCGCTAAGTGTATAAAATGGTCTTCCGCTGGTGGTGGCAATAATATTTGCCAAGGTTGTTTTTCCTGTGCCTGGAGGCCCCCATAAGATTAGTGACGGAATGATGCCCTTGCTAATTTGTAGTGTTAATGAGCCGTTTTCACCAACTAAATGATGTTGACTAATATAGTCTTCTAAAGTCTTAGGACGCACACGTTCTGCAAGAGGTCGATTCATGTGGTAAAAGTACTAAATAATATAAATGGCATTCTTGTCGTTTTTAATAATGTACCTAACTTGTATAATTTTTGTATTTAGATTAATTTGATTAGATACAATTAGCCAAAACTTAAAACCATATTTACTAAAAGGCAGATATTTTCTCCAATTAAATTTTTTTGTTCATGTCTGAACGGTCATACTTCAAATTTTCTAATGCCGTGCTAGTTGCCCCTTTGGTTGCGGTTATTAGTATTTGGACAGTCTACTTTATAGAATTACGTTTGCGTATTAATTTAAATGATTATGGGGTATACCCAATGAGCTTACTAGGATTACGAGGGGTGGTTTTTAGTCCATTTATTCATGGTTCAATTGAGCACTTGTGTAACAATACAATACCCCTTGCATTGCTATTGGCATCATTATTTTATTTTTATAGAAATGTAGCGCTAAGAGTTTTGGTAATGGGTCTTTTAATATCAGGTCTGTTTACTTGGTTGATTGGTAGGCCATCTTACCATATAGGTGCAAGTGGAATTATTTATGTTTTGGCTAGCTTTATTTTCTTTAAAGGAATATTCACTAAATATTACCGACTTGTAGCAGTTTCACTAGTAATCGTTTTTATTTATGGTAGTTTGTTGTGGTATATTTTTCCAACAGAAGAAGGTATTTCTTGGGAGGGGCATTTGGGAGGTTTTTTGGCAGGTTTAGCCTTAGCGTTTTTATTAAAACCCAAGATGCCAATTACAACAAAGTATTCTTGGGAGCATGCAGATTATAATGAAAGCGATGATGAATTTCTGAAACATTTTGATAATGAGGGTAATTTTATTGAACATTTAGAAGAATCAGAAGTTGAAACACCAAAAGCTTTAAAAATAACCTATCATTATAAGAGAGACTCCGATAAAGAATTATAGTTGTAGTTACCTACGTTGCCTAACTGCTTCGTAAAGAAAAACGGCACAGGCAACAGATACATTTAGTGATTCTATTTCCCCCAAGAGCGGTAGCTTTGCAAGTTTATCTGAGGCCTTTAAAATAGAAGGTGAAATACCACGGTCTTCAGATCCCATTACAATAGCACTTGGTACAGTAAAGGAAACATCGTAAATGGTACGGTCAGTTTTTTCAGTAGCTGAAACCACCTGTATGCCCTCTGCTTGCAGATAAAATACAGCATCTTTAATATGGTCTACTTTGGCAATGGGCACTTTAAAGGCTGCGCCTGCCGAGGTTTTGATAGTATCAGCAGTAACAGGAGCAGCTCCTTTTTTTTGAATAATTATACCGGAAACACCGGTGCATTCTGCAGTACGGATTATAGCACCAAAATTACGTACGTCAGAAAGTTGATCTAGTAATAAAAACAATGGTGTTTTTGTGCTTTCTAATGCCTTTTCAACAAGATTTTCTAACTCATAAAAAGTTATCGGTGAAATGTTTGCAACTACTCCTTGATGGTTGTTCTTTGTGAGTCTATTTAATTTTTCAATGGGTACGTAAGACGCATTGATGTGGTTTTTGCGTAGCATGCCCTCCAATTCTCTATACAAATCACCTTTAAGCCCTCTTTGCATAAATACCTTATCAATAGGTTCGTTAGCATTTATAGCTTCTAAGACGGCTCTTATGCCGTAAATCTGTGTGGTTTTTTGCATGGGGTAAAGGTATAAAAAAACCACCCTTATAAAAGGGTGGTTTTGAATAGTTTTTTGGCTTTAATGTTGTAAACTATTGTAATAGGTGATTAAGGAAATTAGGTCATTTTCTGTTTCAATATTCAATTTTTTTTCGGAAACGTATTCTTTTAGCTCCTTGTTTTTATTGGGAAATGACTTTAAGATGATTTTCTTTCTCAATTTGACAGGTAAAGGTAGGTTGTTGCCAAATTTTAAGAAGTACATTTCATGATCGATAAATCTCGAAGGTGTATTTTCGTGAAAACTTGTTTTAGCTTCTTGCCCTTGTTTTATAGTCTTGTATTGTCTTAGATATAGACTAGCAAAAGAATCTTTCAGTTTTTCAATAAAAAAACCTTGTTGGTTAGTACTTTTATTAGTTTCAAAATTTAATAGTACGTATTTTTTCCCATCTAGAGTAATTCTGATATAATCCGCTTTGTTAATTACATTGGTGGTTGTTCCATTTTTCACTTCAATTTCATCAGTAAAAGCATTATATCTCATTAAATATGTTCCAAGACTGAGACTGTCCTTGTACATTATGTTTCCGTTAGCGAATGTTTTTTTGAAATAGGGCTCTCCTTCAATCTTGTTTATTGCTATTTTAGAATTTTTACCTTGATTGATAACCTCTTGGAGCACATTCCTGCTTCTTAATATGTTATTGACAGCAAGGTTTGCTTCAAAGTTTGCGTTTGGTTGACGTCTATTTACATTGCCATATTGCGCATTGCTATATAGTATATTAAAAAGGGCTAGTAAGATAATAGTAGATTTTATTTTTTGTTTTTGCATCACATTAGTTTTAGTTAGTTTATTATTGAAATTTGTGTCAAAAATTGTTCCATAGTTAGGAGTGTGACAAAAAAAATATGAACACTTTAAGTGTTTGGCTTTGAATTATACGTAAATGCTAAAAAAGCTATAAGCCCAAATTTAGATTAATAATAGCATCATCATTTTTATGAAAATGTAAACCTCTACAATATAATCTGTTTTTTTGGCTTTAACAAACCATCTCTTTTTCATTAGTTACCTCTCAAAAACCAAAATTACCTTCGGTGATCAAAATGTTCCCATTTTTTAATTTTTCAGCTCCTGATACCTTTGGAGCAAACAGATTTGGATGATTAATAGTCCAAATGACTTCAGGTTCGTTGTTTGAATTTGGCTGAAGACTAAATTCCTTAGGTAGTCTTAATTCGTAAACTGTATACATCTCTGGTGCCTTTTCATTGGAATAGACTAAAATATTACTCAGGTTGACTGCTTTTAACAGGTTGGGATAGTCTATGTTGGGGAATAAACGTTGACCAGCGCTGTTTTGATATGCCTTGGAATTTCCAAATCTATATAATAACCTGAGTTCGATTAATAATATTTACTTTTTTGGTGCAAAAAAATATATTTTAAGTGAATTAAAGTGTTGAAAAACAATGTGTTAATCTAAAAATCTATCTATGATAATCTATCTATGATAATCTATTTTAAGGTTAGGGAAATTTTCTGTTTGGTCGATGAGTTTTGTACGTAATTTTCTGAGATTGTAGCTAAATCACTTACGGGAAATAAAGCGAAACGACTTTCGATAATGTCACAAAGCGAAGTAATCACCATAGCCATCATTTTTTAATTAGGTGGTTTCAGAACCTTTAGGAACTTCTATTTTTTCTATGTAAAAAGCCATATGACAGATGATTTTCCTACCACAGTTTCCTATAATAGATTTACAGAACTGATGCAGCACAACTTTATGCCCATGACCTTGTTTTTAAAGACTTGTTGTTTTGGTGATTGCTCTGGAATATCATTTATCGACGCTACCCCGAAAGGGGTTTGCAACAACAAGCGCATACACAACCACAAAGAGCAACTATAGGTAAGTCCACTATGAGTTGGTTTCACGACTTCGAGTTGTATATTTTCATAAACGACAAAGGAGAGATTTTAAACTTTACAATTAAACAGACCAACGAGGATGATAGAGAGCCCATGAAGACAGAGCGCTTTGTGGATAAGATCTTCTAGAAACTGTTCGCCGACAAGTGGTACATAGGCAAGAGTCTGATGCAAATGTTATTTATTGATGGTGTTCAGCTCATGACTTCTATCAGGAACAATATGAAAAACTCATTGATGACCATGAGCGATTAAGTACTTCATAGAAAGCGTTCAGTAATAGAAACGGCGAACGATGAACTAAAGAACATTTGACAATTAGAGCATTCAAGGCAAAGAAACTTTAGTAATTTCTTGGTAAATAGTATCACAGGCCATATTGCATATAGCTTCTTGCCATAAAAACCAAGCATCAAATATCAAACCGTTCGAACAAATCAAATTGCCTTGCTTTAATCCAACTCAGGCTAATAAGCATCACTTTTGTTGAAATTACCTCATTGATGTTAGGAAGCTTCACTAGCAGTACTAAGGTCTATTACCCATATTTCGTAAAAGAAATTAACATTTAAATATATTACGTCGTTATCTTCGTATTGGATAAGACCATTTGCAGTGGTAATGTCACCCTCCATTGCTGTAAACAAATTCAAATCGATTAACTGAGTATTTTCATTTATTGTTCCATAATTGTCTTTTGTTGCAATTATCATCTTGTATTAAATGATTACATGCATACCATTCACACACTATAGTGTGTAATTTTGGGTCGATTTCAATTATTTCATCTGGAAAAACATCTGTGACTGGTGGAACCGGCTTGTCTAACTTTTTTAAGGCTTTTTCGCTTCCAAATTTGATCAATTATTTTGCCATTGGGTAGTAAGTTAGTGTCATGTTGGAGTATATAGTCGTCTGTAGCCTATTGAAAATATCATTCAGCACTATCAACTTTATTTAATAGTTGAATTTTTCCTCCAAAACCACCAATTTGGATTGCTTGACCTTCAGCATCAAACATTGCTTATACTTTTCCATTAGGAGTAGATTTCCATGTTTGCCTAAGCGTTCAGTTCTTGGTGGCCAATAATGTATCGTATTTCCATTTTATCTATATTGTAGATGATATTAGAAGCTACGTCATTTATAAGAACCAAACTTTCAAATACTTTTGATTCATTATAGAAGCTAATTCGTGGTTGAGCTGTATCTAGTATGTTATCTATAGGTTCTTCTGCTTTTCTTTCTCCAAATTACCTTAATGAGGTATAGTCACTCTAATTAGCTGTACAGGATGCAAAACAAGTAGTGCTATAGAAAAAAAAATAATAATATTTTAGGTTAATAGAGATACGCATGAAGAGAGTTAGTATATAAACTTACATATCGGTTATACGGATGATTTATTTATAAAATTGAGTTGATTACAGTTTTTTAACAATGGATTTATTTTGTGTTATAGGTTTAAAGAATGAGGTCTTATCTACCGAAATATAGTAAAAAAGCCATTCTTTTTAAAAAGAATGGCTTTTTTTGATGTAAAGTTTAAAGTAGTTTATTCATTACATAGGTTTAGCGGGATAGGACCTGCTGACGAACCTGCTTCGTAAGAAGCTATTAAATTACCACTAGGAGCAAAAATTTGGAATGAAATTTCACCAAAACGGTCTCCTGGAAAATTCCATTCAGCGGATTCTATTCCCTCAGGAATGGTTACCGTAGCAGTACCCATACTTTCATCATTTACACAATCAAATGGACTGGGTTCATACTTCGTGCATAAACCAACTTCTATTACCTCTCCATTTGAAAGGGTAATCTTTATGCCAGGACCTCCATTATTTGTTGTCGTTTGCCAACCATCACCGAATGAGTCTTGCATGTCAACTCGATAATCACCTGCTGGTGGTGGTAAAATACATACCACAGTTGCGTCATATCTGAAACCTGAATTAAAGAAATTACCAGTTACATTAGTGTTAACATTGGTGCTGGTAAAAACAGAGCCATCTTTTAGTTTCATCGCTAATCGAACACGAATAATATCTCCGCCATCAATTCTGGTTAAATCTGGATTTAGCAAATCCAATGCTGCTTGTCCATTTATTGTTATGGTGAAACGAGGTTTGTTGTCGTCACCACCATTTTCAAAACTTGATGCAGGTACATTCATTAACAATACATCGGCTACACTTACGTCTTCATCATCATTTGTAGTAGTAGTTTCTCTGTCTCTATCTACAAATGTGTCGACCAAAGAAATAAAAACGTCCATAGACTCAAAGCGAGTGTTGTTTTGAAAATCATCAGCTTCCACCTCAATAACGATATTAGATTCGCTAGGATTGCTTTTGTTTACAGTAAAAGCTGTATTTTCAGTTATAGTTCTTAATACCGCCGCTTGTTCTACTACATTAAGCGGAAACGGATTTTTGTTTTCATCTTCACAGCCCAGCAGGATTACTATGGAAAGTAGACTGAAGAAAATTTTAGTTATTTTTTTCATGATTTTATTTTTTTCTTTGAGTTTGAATTATTCTAATGTTGGACCACCCTCTGCCCAAAATACTCTTACAGCTTGACTAGCTTTTTGAGAAGCATTGGAATTTTGAATGACCAGTTCTTGTGGGTAAAGAAATGAATTAATGAACTCACCTGGGTTAGCAAGTAGAGTTGGTTGTAAATCAGATGGAAATCCTGTTCTTCTGTAGGTGTTATAGGCTTCTACACCATTTCCAAACAATGCTTTTATGTATTCGTTTACTACCACTTCTAACCGATCATCACCAGTAGCGGCATCATAAGCATCTAAAACATTAGTTACATAACGTTCTATTTGGTTCGATGTAGGTACAAATAAATCACGTACTGTTTCTTCTTCATCAGTATCTGGTGTGTCTGGATCATCTGGAGTAACAACATTATCTAGGTAATCAAGATTTTCTCCAAAAGCTGTTACTTTAGAGACAGAGGCTCTTACAGCTGCCTCTAAGTAATCTCTTGCATCGCCACTAACGCCAGCAGTAAGGGCGCCTTCAGCTAACATAAAATTGGTGTATGATGTTAACATTATAGGAGCAAAACCTGCACCTTGCAATCCTGTTGTTTGTCCTGGTACTGCTGTTCCTCTATTATCGTCAAAAAATCCACCTACGGGATAAACACCCCATGTTGTTCTTTTTCCACCATCTGGCGGAGTACCATCGTTATCTCCATGATCTCTTCCCCAGTACCCTCCTCCTGGATCGCAAAAAGGATCATTTGGACCATAATTTTCAGGACGAGGTGCTGTGATACATTCATTTTCATTTGGATCTGTAGTAAAATCTAAAGACTGTCTATAAAAATAATAACGTGTTCTTGGATCTCCCGTTGAGAACCCATCTTTTACTCGAACCATAAATGCGTTGGACATGTAGTCAGAAACATCAGCAGCCACGTTAAAATTGTTTGCGAATTCTGGATGTCTACTGTCAGGATTTGCATTGGTAGTCGAATAATTAAATTGAAAATCATCAGCTGCTTCTAAAATTAAATTTCCATCTTCTAATAAGGTATTTATTTTAGCACCTGCATTAGAATCTACCAAACGACTTTGTGTGTAAAGTTTCAATTTTAACGTGTTAGCAAATTTAATCCATTTATCCTCGTCACCACCATAAAATAAATCTTGTGATGGAAGCGAAAGTTCTTCTCGGCTAAATTGATTTAAAGCTTCGTTTAATAGTATCTCAATGGCAGCATATATCTCAGCGCCACCGTCTAAATTGGGATTGGTATTTTCAGAACCTAAAATAGCCTCTGAATATGGTACATCACCAAAATAGTCGACTAGAGTCATCATCACATACGCTTCAATTGTTTTTGCTATTCCAATATGAGTGTAAAGCTCTTTGCCTTCAGCAATTGGTTCTAATGCTCTTATATCCGCTAAGATACCAGCATAAGCAACAGTCCAAGCTTCATTGAATGTAGAAGGAGGGTATGCATTGTTGTAGGTGGGCCCGGCCATTACTAGCATACGGGTTACTTCCATTCCAGGATTAGTTACCCTTGAAAAGAAATCAGCAAGACTAAGTTCAATTTCTGACAAAAATAAATCTGGATCGGCCTGTGATGGAGAAAGCGCATTGGGGTTCTCCAAAATTTCTAACTTCGTACTTTCGCAAGAGTTAAATCCAAGTGCTAGCGCAAGTATTGCGAAGCTCTTGATTATATGTTTTTTATAATGTTCTAACATTTTTATTAGATTTAGATAGTTTATAATTAAAAAGTTGCCTTAACACTAAGTCCATATCTTCTGGAGCTAGGACCTGTTATAAAATCAATACCTTGACCATTACCGACGCCAGTACTAAGCGTATTTGTGTCAAATCTAACATCGACTGGAAAGTTTACTGCTTTATACCAAATGTTGTTACCGCTTAGGGTGAAGCTAATTTTTCCAAATGGTGTTTTTTCTAAAAATTTTGATGGCATATCATAGCCAAGGCTTACCTCATTCAGTCTGATTGTTGTACCGTCATAAATTTGTAAATCATTACCCGCACTAAATCCAATAGTGTTAAAACCAAGAGTTGTCGCCGTAACTTGAATGTTGTTTGGAGAACCGTCTTCTAAAACACCAGGTAAAATATATGTTGCTTCTCTATCAATACCTTGTACTGCTACTGTACCTCTTCCTAAGAGAGTGGCCGCTGTTTGAGAGAAAATGTCACCACCGTGTCGATACAATACGTTAGCCGCAAGGGTGAAACCCTTATACCTAAACGTTGTTGTAAGACCAGCATTCCAATCTGGGTTGGGATCACCAATTATTTCGATGTCATTACCTACTGCATATTCACCATTAGCCTGAACCACTCTTTGGCCAGAGGCATCCCGCACTGTTGCTCTACCTTGTAAAACACCGTAAGGCTGTCCTACTACAGCATAGTTTGCTGGTCTGCCACCAATTGAACTGGTTAGTACAATTTGGTCGGTGCCCGGAGGTAAACTAGTAATGACACTTTCGTCGGCAAAAAAGTTACCAGCAAGGTTCCATGAGAAGTTGTCTGTACGTATAGGGGTAACATCAAAATCAAGTTCAATACCTTTGGTTTCCAATGATCCTGCGTTAATACGCGTTACGGTAAAACCGGATGCTGGATCTAATTGTTGGTCGGTTATCAAGTCTTCTGCGGTTTTCTTATATACACTAACATTTAAGGAAAGACGATTTCTAAAGAATTGTGCATCTAATCCAGCCTCTATTTCTGAAACTGTTTCTGCTTGCAAATCAGGGTTCCCCAATCTGTTAGAAACTGCATTGGTTGATACAACCGATGACCCTGGAGTGACGAAACCTCTAGAGGTTAAACTCAAGGTGTTTCTTGTGCCGTATGGATTTGGAAAACCAGCAGAGGTACCGTAACCAACTCGCATTTTTAAACTACTTAAGAAATTATCACTAATCATTCCTTCGATAAATTGTGTTGGAATAAACGATAAACTTGCTGCAGGGTAGAAGATACTGTAATTGTCTGTTTCTAAGGTAGAACTCCAATCGTTTCGTGCTGCTAAATTTAAATAGAGACCTCTTTTGTAACCTAAAGTAACGTCAGCATAGATACCAGTTTGATTTTCTAGTTGTTTTCTACCGATATTTTGATCATTAAAACTATTTACTGTTGAATGGTTTACAAAGTTGAAATGCTCCAATATACCAAAAGACAATTGTTGTGTACTTTCAACACCATCTCTCAAAAATGTATCATTTCTAGATTGACCACCAAGTACGACTTGTAAATTTAAGTTTTCGGTAAAATCTTTGTTGTAATTCAGATTTACAGTATGGTTCCATATCTTATTTTTAGTTGTTGTGCTTCTAAAAATACCGTTAGGATTTCCGTCTACACCACCTTTGTTTTGGCCGTAAGTTCCAAATTCAGTATAAGTGTCTAAACCTAATTGGTAGGTGATGTTTAAATTTTTTGCAAGGTCATACCCAAAACTTAAATTACCAAAAATACGTTCGGTGTTTTGTGTGGTTTTGGCATTTGCTAGAGTCCATCTTGGATTTTGAATGTCATTGCCCGATCGATAATATATACTACGTCCATCTGGTGTTTGAAATGGAAGTCCAAATAAATCGACTCCTCGTGGTGTGTACAAAACATCACCAAAAACAGAAGACCCATCACCTACCGTACCACTACCAGCAGATGCTGAAATTGGAGGGGTGCGATAATCGGTATTTGAATAATTTAGCGTACCACTTACTCTAAGCTTATTGGTTAGGTTAGCAGAACCACCTATACTTATGTTATTTCTAATCACCTTATTTCCAGGTATGAAACCTTTGTCTTCCAAATGACCTAAGTTTACGTTGTATGTTGCGTTTGCTGTTGCTCCACGAAAGTTTACAGAGTTGGTTGAAACTGAACCTGTTCTGAAGAATTCTTGAACGCTATTATAGTTTTGGTATCTGTAATTTGAAGCTGCTAAATCTTGAAAGCTAGCTGTTAAGGTCTTGTCGTTGATAGCGTCGAATGGGTGTCTTACTAACACGGTTCCATCAGTATCTAAACCTCTAAAATTTGAACCGTAAGGAAATGATCTTTGGTCTGCAAAATCAGGCCCCCAGTTACTGAAGAAAAAGCCAAAAGATTGATGAAAACCACCACCGTATTGTGTTTGAAACTTAGGAAGTACTGCTTCACTAATGAAGTACGAAGAGGAAGCGGTTACTTCAAGTTTTTCTGCGGTTGGCTTTTTGCTGCCGCTTTTTGTTGATATAAGCACAACACCGTTTCTGCCTCTTTCTCCGTAAAGCACAGTTGCACTTAATCCTTTTAATACCTTGACATTTTCAATAGAATTTGGGTCTAAGTCTAAGAATCTACTAGATTCTCCAGCGCTGTCAAAAAAATCAGATTGCTCATTAGCTCCTCCATCAAAGGGAACTCCATCAACAATAAATAAAGGCTGGTTACTTCCGGACAAGGAGGTGTATCCTCTAATAATGAAGTTTGTTCCTGATCCTGAAACCCCGTTGGTAGCTGTAATGTTAACACCTGCAGCTTTACCTTGTAAAATTCTACCAATGTCTCCTTGAGCTTTTTCTTCAATTTGATCACCGCCTACATCACTAACGGCGTAGCCAAGCGAACCAGCTTCTCTCTTAATGTTTTGAGCAACTACTACCACCTCTTCAAGTGCTTGTGCGTCTTGCTCAAGTTGGACATTAATGGTGCTATCAGCGCCAACAGTTATTTCTTTTGTTCTTTGTCCTACATAGGAAAAGGTTAAAACGTTACCTGATTGGGCATTGATGGTATAATTACCGTCAAAGTCTGTTTGGGTGCCATTTGATGTACCTTTAACTACAATTGACGCTCCTGGCAGGGGTAACCCGTCCTGATCTGTCACCGTTCCGGTAATCGTTTTGTCCTGTGCATAAGATAAATGCACAACAAACGCTAAAAGTAGCGTTAAGATTCCATTTAATTTTGTTCTCATTTTTAAATTGTTTGAATTAGCTAGGCGTAAAAGTCATAAAACCTTGTTAAATATCCAAAGAAATATTAATAAAGTTTTAAGAAAGGGTTTTGCAGGTATGTAATTGGGGTCATGATATCACATTTCTAACTTAGATTTTATATTTTGGTATTTGCTATTTGGGGTTAGTTGTTCAATGTGGTTAAATCTGGTGTTCTTTTTTTGATTGATATTCTTAAATTTAGACTTCAAGGTTGTTGCTTTTTTAACTTTTAAAAATAGGTGTTAAGATTTTTATTAAACCATAAATAAGAATTTATTTGCTTAAAGATTTTTTTTAAAATTAAATATGTATGATCAAGTGCTTTTCGCTTCTGTATGTTGAATAGAGATTGTGCTAGTTTGTGTTGGTCTATTTTGTTTTTATTGATTTATCGGGGTGTTTTCAATGGCGCTTTAAATTTTAACTTTTTAGCTTCCTTGAGCTATCTCTATTAGTCGAGGTTCTTTATTTTGAGGTTTGATTGGCCTAGTTTTTTTTCTGAAGACGGTCTGATTAACCTTGATTTTTTTTGGTCTGAGATTTTTTTGATCTAATAGAATTTGGGCATTATTTTGTTTCTCTCATTAATTTTTGATTTAATAAGGATTTTTTGGCATTGTTTTTTATGAGGATTGCGAAATTGTTTTTGTAGAGTTAAAAAAAAATAAAATTAAATGATCTCGTATTTGAAATATTAAGAAATAGTATTACATTTGCCAGCCCTTAAACGGGGTAAAGATTTATACATATACAATATAGTATGCCAACAATTTCACAATTAGTACGAAAAGGAAGAGTCACAATTACTAAGAAGAGTAAATCGGCTGCTTTAGATTCGTGTCCTCAAAGAAGAGGGGTATGTACTCGTGTTTACACTACTACACCTAAAAAGCCAAACTCTGCTATGCGTAAAGTAGCAAGGGTAAGGTTGACAAACGGTAAAGAGGTAAATGCTTACATCCCAGGTGAGGGTCACAATTTACAAGAGCACTCGATAGTATTAGTAAGAGGCGGAAGGGTAAAAGATTTGCCAGGAGTTAGATATCACATCGTTAGAGGTGCGTTAGATACCGCTGGTGTTGCTGGAAGGACGCAACGTAGATCTAAATATGGTGCAAAACGCCCTAAGAAGTAAATAAAACTTTTTTAAGAAGAAGCAATGAGAAAAAAGCAGGCGAAAAAAAGGCCATTATTACCAGATCCGAGATTTAATGATCAATTGGTTACCCGATTTGTAAACATGATGATGTGGGATGGTAAAAAATCAGTAGCATTTAGTGTTTTTTATGACGCGATTGATATCGTTGAAGAAAAGAAAACAGACGAAGAGAAGACAGCTTTAGAGTTGTGGAAAGATGCGTTATCCAATGTAATGCCTCATGTTGAGGTAAGAAGTAGAAGGGTTGGTGGGGCAACGTTTCAAATCCCAATGCAAATTAGACCCGATCGTAAAATTTCAACAGCTATGAAGTGGTTGATTAGTTTTGCGAGAAAGCGAAATGAAAAAGGGATGGCTCAAAAGTTAGCGGGAGAGATCTTGGCAGCGTCAAAAGAAGAAGGAGCAGCAGTTAAAAGAAGAGTGGATACCCACAAAATGGCTGAGGCAAACAAAGCATTCTCTCACTTTAGATTTTAATAAGTAATGGCAAGAGATTTAAAATATACAAGAAATATAGGTATTGCGGCACATATTGATGCTGGGAAAACCACAACTACAGAGCGTATATTGTTTTATACGGGTGTAAGTCATAAAATAGGGGAGGTACATGATGGTGCTGCTACTATGGATTGGATGGAGCAAGAGCAAGAACGTGGTATTACAATTACCTCAGCTGCTACTACTTGTGAATGGCAGTTTCCTACAGAAAACGGAAAACCAACAGCTGATGCTAAAGGTTTTCACTTTAATATAATTGACACACCAGGTCACGTTGATTTTACGGTTGAAGTAAATCGTTCATTGCGTGTTTTAGATGGTTTAGTGTTTCTTTTTAGTGCTGTTGACGGTGTAGAGCCGCAATCAGAAACGAACTGGAGATTAGCTGACAATTATAAAGTGCCGCGAATTGGTTTCGTGAACAAGATGGATCGTCAGGGGTCTAACTTCTTAATGGTTTGTAAGCAAGTTAAAGAAATGCTTGGTTCTAACGCGGTTCCAATTGTTTTGCCAATTGGTGATGAAGCTGATTTTAAAGGTATAGTTGACCTTGCTAAAAATAGAGCCATTGTGTGGCATGATGAAGGTTTTGGTTCTACCTTTGATGTGATAGATATTCCTGAGGAAATGAAAGCTGAAGTGAGGGAGTATAGGGCTGGTCTAATTGAGGCTGTTGCCGAATATGATGAGGAATTAATGGAGAAATTCTTCGAGGATGAAGATTCTATTACCGAAGAGGAAGTGCATGCAGCTTTAAGAGCTGCGGTGATGGATAGAGCTATTATCCCAATGATTTGTGGATCTTCATTCAAGAATAAAGGAGTGCAATTTTTATTAGATGCGGTTTGTAGATATCTACCATCGCCATTAGATAAAGATGCTATCGTGGGTACAGATCCGGATAGTGGAGTGGCTATCTCTAGGAAGCCAGATGTTAAAGAGCCTTTCGCAGCCTTAGCTTTCAAGATTGCTACAGATCCTTTTGTAGGGCGTTTAGCTTTCTTTAGAACGTACTCGGGAAGATTAGATGCGGGTTCTTATATATTGAATAATCGATCAGGGAAGAAGGAGCGTATATCGCGTATTTATCAAATGCATTCCAATAAGCAGAATGCTATCGATTATATAGAGGCTGGTGATATTGGAGCTGCAGTAGGTTTTAAGGATATTAAAACTGGTGATACAATGTCTGATGAAAAGCATCCAATTGTTTTAGAAAGTATGGATTTTCCCGATCCAGTTATTGGTATTGCCGTTGAGCCAAAGACAAAGGCAGATGTTGATAAGTTAGGTATGGCTTTAGGTAAGTTAGCTGAAGAAGATCCAACCTTTCAAGTAAAAACGGATGAGGCTTCAGGTCAGACTATTATATCTGGTATGGGCGAGCTTCACTTAGATATTATTGTAGACCGTTTAAAGCGTGAGTTCAAAGTTGAGGTTAATCAAGGTCAACCTCAAGTAGAGTACAAGGAAGCTTTAACAAAAACGGCAAGCCATAGAGAAACTTATAAAAAACAATCTGGTGGTCGTGGTAAGTTTGGTGATATTGTATTTGAAATGGGTCCAGCAGATGAAGATTTTGAAGGATCAGGACTGCAGTTTGTTGATGAGATAAAAGGAGGACGTATTCCAAAAGAATTTATTCCATCTGTGGAGAAAGGATTTACAGCTGCCATGAAAAATGGGCCTTTAGCGGGTTATGAAATGGATACTATGAAGGTTGTATTGAAGGATGGTTCTTTCCACCCTGTGGATTCTGATGCACTTTCTTTCGAGTTGGCTGCAAAAATGGGTTACAAAGCTGCAGGAAAAGCCGCAGGTGCTGTTGTAATGGAGCCTATTATGAAATTGGAGGTTCTTACTCCAGAGGAAAATATGGGAGATATTGTAGGTGATTTAAACCGAAGAAGAGGTACTATCAGTGATATGAGTGATAGAGCTGGCGCTAAGGTGGTTAAAGGTACAGTTCCGCTTTCAGAGATGTTTGGTTATGTAACTTCGTTGAGAACTTTATCTTCTGGTAGAGCAACGTCTACAATGGAATTTTCTCACTATGCAGAAACTCCATCGAATATTTCAGAGGAAGTAATAAAAGCATCTAAAGGTGTAACTGCTTAAATTTTAGAAGATGAGTCAGAAAATTAGAATAAAGCTAAAATCTTACGATCATAATCTAGTAGACAAGTCTGCTGAGAAAATCGTTAAGACGGTAAAGACAACTGGTGCGGTAGTAACTGGTCCAATTCCTTTGCCGACGCATAAAAAGATATTTACTGTGTTGCGTTCACCACATGTAAATAAAAAATCTAGAGAGCAATTTCAATTAAGTTCATATAAAAGACTTTTGGATATTTATAGCTCTTCATCTAAGACTATTGATGCCCTAATGAAGTTAGAGCTTCCAAGTGGTGTCGAGGTAGAGATAAAGGTTTAAGGTTAAGTGCTATACTGTGTTGGTATAGCAGACATGTCCTAAGCTGTGTGCAAGGGAAAGATGGTAAAAAAAAATACATTCAGGGTGAATTTATTTTTGACCCTGTTTTTTTTATCAAAAGTTAACGTATAATACGAGTGTTTAATATAAACGGATAAAAAGTTTTTATTTTAAAAATTTAAATCCAAAATCTAAAATCAAATGTCTGGGTTAATAGGAAAGAAAGTAGGTATGACCAGTATTTTTGACGAGAATGGGAAAAACATCCCATGTACCGTTATTAAAGCTGGGCCATGCGTAGTTACCCAAGTCAGAACCGAAGAGGTCGACGGGTATAGTGCCCTTCAACTTGGTTTCGATGACAAGGCGGAGAAACGTGCTAATATGGCTGAGTTGGGTCATTTTAAAAAAGCAGGAGTATCGCCTAAGAAAAAGGTCGTTGAATTCCAAGATTTTGAAGGTGATTACAAATTAGGAGACACCTTGGGTGTTGATTTGTTTGTAGAAGGAGAATTTGTTGATGTAGTAGGAACCTCAAAAGGTAAGGGTTTTCAAGGGGTTGTTAAAAGACACGGCTTCGGTGGTGTTGGGCAAGCAACTCATGGTCAGCATAATAGATTAAGAGCTCCTGGCTCAATAGGTGCGGCTTCGTATCCTGCAAGAGTTTTTAAAGGAATGAAAATGGCTGGAAGAATGGGCGGTGATCGTGTTACTGTTCAAAATCTTAAAGTTTTAAAAGTTGTAGCAGAGAAAAATCTTTTAGTAGTAAAAGGATGTGTACCTGGTCATAAGAATGCTTACGTAACTATTCAAAAGTAATGAAAGTAGCAGTTTTAGATATTAAAGGAAAAGAAACAGGTAGAAAGGCAGACCTTTCTGATGCTGTATTCGCGGTAGAACCCAACAATCATGCGGTTTATTTAGATGTAAAGCAATACTTGGCTCATCAGAGACAGGGAACACACAAAGCAAAGGAAAGAGCGGAGATTGCGGGTAGTACAAGAAAAATAAAGAAACAAAAGGGTACTGGTACCGCTCGTGCGGGTAGTATTAAGTCTCCAATCTTTAGAGGTGGTGGTCGTATTTTTGGTCCTAGGCCAAAAGACTATACGCAAAAGTTAAACAAGAATGTAAAGCGTTTAGCGCGTAAATCTGCTTTGAGTATTAAGTCGTCTGAAAAGGCTATCATTGTGGTTGAGGACTTTAATTTTGATACACCCAAGACTAAGGATTTCGTTCAGGTTTTAAAGGCCTTGGGCTTAGAAGGTAAAAAATCCTTATTTGTGTTGGGCGATTCAAATAATGGTGTATATTTGTCTTCGCGTAATTTAGAACATTCGGAAGCTGTAACTTACTTAGAATTAAGCACTTATAGTATTCTCAATGCGAACAATGTAGTATTGTTGGAGAGTTCGCTCGAAGGAATTTTATCGAACCTAAATAAATAGATAGACCATGAGTGTGTTGATAAAACCAATTATAACGGAAAAAATGACTGCGGATAGCGAGTTAAATAATCGTTATGGTTTCATTGTGGAGCCAAAAGCAAACAAAATTCAGATTAAAGAAGCTGTGGAGTCTGCTTATGGAGTTTCAGTAAAAAAGGTTCGTACAATGAACTACGGACCTACAAGAAAATCGCGATACACCAAAACAGGTGTGCAGCATGGTAAGACTAATGCTATCAAAAAAGCGATAGTTGATGTAGCCGAAGGAGATATTATTGATTTTTACAGTAATCTATAAAGACAAAATATGTCAGTTAGAAAATTAAAACCAGTTACTCCAGGACAGCGTTTTAGAGTCGTTAATGGGTTTGACGCCATTACGACTGATAAGCCGGAGAAGAGTTTACTCGCTCCGTTAAAAAAGTCCGGAGGAAGAAATAGTCAAGGTAAAATGACCATGCGACAAAAAGGTGGTGGTCACAAGCGTAGATATCGTGTCATCGATTTTAAAAGAGATAAGCAAGATGTCGAAGCTACCGTAAAGTCCATTCAATATGACCCAAATAGAACTAGTTTTATTGCGTTGTTGGAGTATGCTGATGGAGAAAAGAGATATGTGATCGCTCAAAATGGATTGCAAGTGGGTCAAAAAGTGTCTTCAGGTAAAACTGCTGCACCTGAGATCGGAAACGCATTGCCACTAAGTGAGATACCTCTGGGTACAATTATTTCTTGTATTGAATTACGCCCTACTCAAGGTGCTGTAATGGCAAGAAGTGCAGGTACTTTTGCTCAGTTGATGGCTAAGGATGGTAAATTTGTAACGGTCAAAATGCCTTCAGGAGAAACAAGGTTGATTCTGTCGGGATGTTTGGCGACTATAGGTGCAGTTTCTAATTCTGATCATCAATTACTAGTATCTGGTAAAGCAGGTAGGAGCAGGTGGTTGGGTATACGTCCAAGAACAAGACCAGTAGCTATGAATCCTGTAGACCATCCAATGGGTGGTGGAGAAGGTCGAGCATCTGGTGGGCATCCAAGATCTAGAAATGGTATCCCTGCAAAAGGGTTTAGAACCAGATCTAAAACGAAAAGCACTAATAAGTATATAATAGAACGTAGAAAAAAATAAAAAGTAGAAAAAAATGGCACGTTCACTAAAAAAAGGACCTTACGTTCACTATAGCTTGGAGAAAAAAATTCTTCAAAACGCTTCTTCAGGTAAGAAGTCTGTGATAAAAACATGGTCGAGAGCTTCTATGATAACACCAGATTTTGTAGGTCTTACTATAGCAGTTCACAATGGAAGACAGTTTGTACCAGTTTTCGTTACTGAAAATATGGTTGGACATAAATTAGGAGAATTTTCACCAACCAGATCCTTTAGAGGTCATGCAGGTGCAAAGAATAAAGGTAAAAAGTAAGCTATGGGAGTTCGTAAAAAACAGATGGCCGAAAGAATCAAGGCCGAGAAAAAGACAGTTGCTTTTGCTAAACTAAATAATTGTCCTACTTCTCCAAGAAAGATGCGTATTGTTGCGGATTTAGTTCGTGGTGTAGAAGTGGAAAAGGCGCTTGCTATCTTGAGGTTTAATCCAAAGGAAGCTTCACGAAAGTTAGAGAAATTATTGCTTTCAGCCCTTGCGAATTGGCAAGCTAAAAATGAAGATTCTAGTTTAGAAGAGGTTAAGCTAGTAGTTAAGGAAATTCGTGTAGATAGTGGTGCAATGCTAAAGCGTTTGCGACCAGCTCCTCAAGGTAGGGCGCATAGAATTAGAAAACGATCTAATCATGTAACTATGGTTTTGGGAACTAATAATATAATTGAAAGCTAGAAATGGGACAAAAAACTAATCCAATAGGTAATCGTTTAGGAATCATAAGAGGTTGGGAATCTAACTGGTATGGTGGCAATGATTATGGTGATAAACTAGCTGAAGATAGTAAAATTCGTAAGTATATTTTTGTTCGTCTAGCAAAGGCAAGCGTTTCAAGAGTTATAATTGAGCGTACGTTAAAGTTAATTACCGTTACGGTAACTACTGCTAGACCAGGAATTATAATTGGTAAAGGTGGACAAGAGGTTGATAAGTTAAAGGAGGAGCTTAAAAAATTAACTGGTAAAGAGGTTCAAATCAACATCTACGAAATTAAACGACCAGAGGTTGAGGCTAATTTGGTTGCCGCAAGTGTAGCGCGTCAGATTGAAAGTCGAATTTCTTTTCGTCGAGCTATTAAAATGGCGATTGCTGCTGCAATGAGAATGAATGCTGAGGGTATTAAGATACAGATATCTGGTAGGTTGAATGGAGCAGAAATGGCGAGATCAGAGTCTTATAAAGATGGTAGAATTCCTCTTTCTACTTTTAGGGCGGATATTGATTATGCCCTGCATGAAGCTCAAACAACCTATGGTAAATTAGGTATTAAGGTTTGGATTATGAAAGGGGAGGTCTATGGAAAGAGAGAGCTTTCGCCACTTGTTGGGATGACTAAAGGTCAGAACGATAAGGGTGGAAAGAACGATGGTCCAAGAAAGCAACGTCGTAGAAAGTAATTTTTTAAAGAATTAAAGAATGTTACAACCGAAAAGACAGAAGTTTCGTAAAATGCAGAAAGGCCGCATGAAGGGCATTGCTGGAAGAGGGCATTTGCTTTCTAATGGTATGTTTGGTCTTAAATCACTAGAAACAAGTTTTATTACAGCACGTCAGATAGAAGCTGCGCGTATTGCTGCAACTAGATATATGAAGAGAGAAGGTCAGCTTTGGATAAAGATTTTTCCAGACAAGCCTATCACTAAGAAGCCATTGGAAGTACGTATGGGTAAGGGTAAAGGAGCTCCTGAATATTTTGTGGCTCGTGTTTTGCCAGGTAGAATCATGTTTGAGGTTGCAGGTGTTCCAATGGATGTAGCGAAAGAAGCATTGCGTTTAGCTGCACAGAAGCTACCTGTTAAAACCAAATTCATTGTAGCTAGAGATTATACGGTACAAGACTAATCGGAGTATATCATGAAAAATAAGGAAATAAAAGAATTATCATTAGAGGAGCTTAAATCAAAATATGCTGAATATAAAGTTGAGCATTCAAATATGAAAATGGCTCACCATGTTACTCCTTTGGAAAACCCTCTTCAAATAAGGAAGGTTAGAAGAACAGTAGCACGATTAGCAACGGAATTAACTAATAGGGAAAACCAATAACTGGTTCTGCTTTATGGAAGAAAAAAGAAATTTAAGAAAAGAGAGAGTAGGGGTTGTTACTAGCAATAAAATGGAGAAATCTATTGTAGTTGCAGAAGTAAAACGAGTGAAGCACCCTATGTACGGTAAATTCGTTTTAAAAACGAAAAAATACGTTGCGCACGACGAGAAAAACGATTGTAGAGAGGGCGATACCGTAAAAATTATGGAAACACGACCTTTAAGTAAGACCAAATGTTGGAGGTTAGTAGAAATCTTAGAAAGAGCTAAATAATTATGTTACAGCAAGAATCAAGATTAAAGGTAGCAGACAATACCGGAGCTAAAGAAGTTTTGACTATTAGAGTATTGGGTGGTACCAAAAGAAGATATGCTTCGATAGGGGATAAAATTGTAGTTACTGTGAAGGAGGCTACGCCCAATGGAGGTATAAAAAAAGGAGCGGTATCTACGGCGGTTGTAGTGAGGACTAAAAAGGAAGTTAGAAGACCTGACGGTTCGTACATACGATTTGATGATAATGCTTGTGTACTTTTAAATCCTACAGGCGAAATGAGAGGAACACGTGTTTTTGGCCCAGTAGCTAGAGAGCTGCGAGATAAGCAGTTCATGAAAATTGTATCATTAGCCCCTGAGGTGCTTTAATATATTTCAAATGATGAAAAAGTTAAGAATAAAGACGGGAGATACTGTGCGCGTTATAGCCGGAGACCATAAAGGTACTGAGGGTAAGGTGTTGCGAGTTGATATTAAAAACAATAAAGCAATCGTAGAGGGGGCGAACATGGTTTCAAAACATGAGAAACCTAGCGCAAAGAATCCTCAAGGGGGAATTGTTGAAAAAGAAGCTCCTTTACATATTTCCAATTTGTCGTTGATTGATGCCAAGTCTGGTAGTGCTACCAGGGTAGGTTTTGAAATGAGAGATGGTAAAAAAGTTCGATTTGCTAAGAAATCCAATGAAGTAATTTAGTTATGGCTTACGTTGCAAGATTAAAGAAGGAATATAGTGAACGCATAGTGAGTGCGTTGACAGAAGAATTTGGTTACAAAAATGTAATGCAAGTACCTAAACTACAAAAAATTGTAGTAAGTAGGGGTGTTGGTGCTGCAGTAGCTGATAAAAAATTGATCGACCACGCGGTAGATGAAATGACAATGATAACCGGTCAAAAGGCAGTTGCAACCATCTCCAAGAAAGATGTCGCTACTTTCAAGTTGCGTAAGGGGATGCCAATAGGTGCAAAGGTCACCTTGCGGGGTGAGCGAATGTATGAGTTTTTGGATCGTTTGATAACAAGTGCATTGCCACGTGTTCGGGATTTTCAAGGAATTAAGGCTACTGGTTTTGATGGAAGAGGTAATTACAGTTTAGGGGTAACGGAACAAATTATCTTTCCTGAAATTAATATTGATAAAATCAATCGTATTAACGGAATGGATATTACTTTTGTAACTTCCGCGGAAACCGATAAGGAAGCGAAATCACTATTAACAGAATTAGGATTACCTTTTAAAAAGAAATAGTATGGCTAAAGAATCAATGAAAGCTCGTGAGAGAAAAAGAGCGGCGACGGTAGCTAAATATGCAGAAAAGCGGAAGGCTTTAAAAGAAGCTGGAGATTTTGAAGGCTTACAGAAGTTGCCTAAAAACGCTTCGCCAGTACGTATGCACAACAGATGTAAAATTACTGGAAGACCTAAAGGGTATATGAGAACTTTTGGTATTTCTAGGGTTACATTTAGAGAAATGGCGAACCAAGGATTAATACCTGGAGTTAAAAAAGCAAGCTGGTAGATTAAAGAATAAAAACTGGTTTCAGGTTTAGTTAAATACTAAAAACCGTTACCGAATTATATAATTATGGTTACAGATACTATTGCAGATTACTTAACAAGAATTAGAAACGCGAATAGTGCGGGTCATAGAGTTGTTGAGATACCTGCATCAAAAGTGAAGAAAGAGATTACAAAAATATTGTTTGATCAAGGGTATATTTTAAGTTATAAGTTTGAAGAGGACAAAGTTCAGGCTACAATTAAAATAGCTTTAAAATATGATAAGTTTACCAAAGATCCGGTAATCAAGAAGTTACAAAGAGTAAGTAAGCCAGGTTTGCGAAAGTATACGGGTGCTAATGATCTACCTAGAGTCTTAAACGGATTGGGCGTAGCAATCGTATCTACATCTCACGGTGTAATGACGAGCAAGCAAGCAAAAAATGAAAATGTAGGGGGCGAAGTTCTTTGCTACGTATACTAATAGCTTTAAAGATATAGAATATGTCTAGAATAGGTAATAATCCAATAGGAATTCCGGATGGAGTTTCAATAGAGGTAAAAGAAGATGTCATTACCGTAAAAGGTAAATTAGGAGAATTAACTCAGGAATTTTCAGGAGTATCTGTTAAAATAGAGGATGGTCAGGCATGGGTTACTAGACCGTCTGATTCTAAAGAACATAAATCAAAGCATGGTCTATACAGGTCTTTGATTTTGAATATGGTGGAAGGAGTTTCAAAGGGGTGGACTAAAGAGCTTGAGCTTGTAGGAGTAGGTTATAGAGCAAGTAATCAAGGGCAGCGTTTGGATTTAGCTCTTGGCTTCTCTCACAACATAGTCATTGATCTTGCTCCAGAAGTAAAGGTAGAAACAGTTTCGGAAAAAGGTAAGAACCCTATCGTTAAACTAACATCTTTTGATAAGCAACTTGTAGGACAAGTAGCTGCCAAAATTAGAAGTTTCCGTAAGCCAGAACCGTATAAAGGAAAAGGTATCAAGTTTGTTGGAGAACAGTTAAGAAGAAAAGCAGGTAAATCAGCATAAGATTAGCGTTATGAAATTATCAAAGGCACAGAGAAAATTAAGAATTAGAAGGAGAATACGCAAGGTATCTGCTGGTACTGCTACAAGACCTAGGTTATCTGTTTTTAGGAGTAATAAAGAAATTTATGCTCAATTAATAGATGATACAGAGGGAAGAACTTTAGCATCTGTATCTTCACGCGATAAAGATTTGTCCACCAATAAGGGGAGTAAAACTGAGATTGCTACCTTAGTAGGAAAAGCAATTGCAGAGAAATCAAAAAAAGTGGGTATTGAAAAAGTCGCTTTTGATAGAGGAGGTAATTTATATCACGGGAGAGTTAAGGCGTTAGCAGAGGCAGCCAGAGAAGCAGGTTTAAAATTCTAAATAAAGAGCATGTACCAAAAATACAAAAATGTAGAAACGGTTAAACCGGGAGGTTTAGATTTAAAAGATAGATTGGTTGGTATTCAACGAGTTACTAAAGTGACAAAAGGTGGACGAGCATTTGGTTTCTCTGCAATAGTTGTTGTGGGAGATGAAAATGGAGTTGTTGGACATGGATTGGGTAAATCTAAAGAGGTGGCAACTGCAATTTCTAAGGCTATAGAAGACGCAAAAAAGAATTTGATAAGAATTCCTTTAAATAAGGCTACCTTACCACACGAGCAAAAAGGTAAATTTGGTGGAGCTAGGGTTTATATTCAGCCAGCATCTCATGGTACGGGCGTTATAGCTGGTGGTGCGGTAAGAGCGGTGCTGGAGGCAGTTGGTGTTCATGATGTGCTTTCTAAGTCTCAAGGTTCTTCTAATCCACACAACGTGGTTAAAGCTACTTTCGACGCCTTATTGCAGTTAAGAGGTGCGCACACAATAGCAAAACAAAGAGGTGTATCTTTGGAAAAAGTTTTTAAAGGATAAAAGTATAGTTCTTTGTGAAAAGAAGATTTAATTTTGATATTTTTTCACTATAATAAGAGCTTCGTAATACTATAAATAGATGGCAAAGATTAAAGTAAAGCAAGAGAAAAGTGCTATTAAAAGGCCTCAGAATCAAAAGAGAACTTTGGAAGCCCTAGGTTTAAAGCGAATAGGTCAAGTTGTAGAACATGAAGCTACAGCAAGTATCGTTGGTATGGTAAATAAAGTTAAACATTTAGTCTCTACTGAAGAGGCTTAATATATATAACGAAATGAATTTAAGTAATTTAACACCAGCAGAAGGTTCTGTAAACAGGGACGGAAAGCGTTTAGGAAGAGGTCAGGGATCAGGTAAAGGTGGTACTGCAGCTAGAGGTCACAAAGGTGCAAAATCAAGATCTGGTTATTCAAAAAAGATTGGTTTTGAAGGTGGTCAAATGCCATTGCAAAGGCGTGTTCCCAAGTTCGGTTTTACCAACATAAACCGAAAAGAGTACCAAGGAATCAATATATCTAAATTACAGGAATTAGTTGATAATGGTGTTCTCAAGGAAGTTGTTACCTTTGAAAACCTTGTTGAAAATAGATTAGTTCGGAAACATGAATTAGTCAAAATATTAGGGGGTGGAGAATTAAAAGCCTCGTTAAAAATTTCAGCACATAAATTTACGGGTACTGCTAAAGCTGCAATTGAAGCTGTAGGTGGTGAAGCAATTAGTTTGTAAGGTAAAAAAGTATGAAGAATTTTTTCGATACGCTATCTAATATTTGGAAAATAGAAGAATTAAGGAATAGAATCTTAATGACTTTGCTTCTACTAGCTGTTTATAGATTTGGTTGCCAGATCGTGTTGCCTGGAATAGATACTACGCAATTAGATCAATTAGCTTCGAGTACAGATGAAGGTATATTTGCTCTATTGAACGCATTTACCGGAGGAGCATTTGCAAGTGCATCAGTATTTGCATTAGGTATAATGCCGTACATATCAGCCTCTATTGTAGTCCAGTTGATGGGTATTGCGATACCCTACTTACAAAAATTACAGAAAGAGGGGGAAAGTGGAAGAAAGACAATTAATCAAATAACTCGATGGTTAACCATAGGTATTTGTATGGTTCAAGCTCCTGCATATCTATATGGTTTAGGTCAGTTTGGCGTTCCCGATAGCGCATTTGTTTTAGGCAAAGGGTTAGATTTTATGGTTCCGGCAGTAATTATTTTGGTTACTGGTTGTGTTTTTGCAATGTGGTTAGGGGAAAAAATTACAGATAAAGGAATTGGTAACGGAATTTCTTTATTGATTATGATTGGAATTATTGCAACTTTACCACAGTCTTTTGTGCAAGAAGCGGTCTCAAGGGAGCCCATGTTGATATTGGTAGAATTAATCCTATGGTTTCTTGTGATTTTAGCTAGTGTTCTATTGGTTATGGGTACACGGCAAATACCAGTACAATATGCTAGACGAACAGCATCTGGCGGATACGAAAAGAATGTAATGGGATCGAGACAATACATTCCTTTAAAACTGAATGCATCGGGTGTAATGCCTATAATTTTCGCCCAAGCAATTATGTTTGTTCCTGGCCTAATAGGTAAAGCCTTGGATGGTGATACGGGATTGTGGATACAAACGCAGTTTTCTGATATTTTTGGATGGGCTTACAATCTTTTATTTGCCTTTCTAATTATTATCTTCACCTATTTTTATACGGCAATTACTGTTCCTACAAATAAAATGGCAGATGACTTAAAACGTAGTGGTGGATTTATACCAGGTGTTCGCCCGGGAAAAGAAACCGGTGATTTTTTAGATAAAATCATGTCATTAATTACATTGCCAGGTTCTGTATTCTTAGCGCTATTAGCGGTATTACCCGCTGTAGTGGTGAAATTATTAGATGTTCAGGCTGGATGGGCCTTGTTTTTTGGAGGAACATCACTATTAATAATGGTCGGTGTGGCTATAGATACGGTACAGCAAGTGAATGCTTATTTGTTAAATCGTCACTACGATGGCTTAATGAAAACAGGTAAAAATAGAAAAGTAGCTTAAGATTATGGCTAAACAGGCAGCAATAGAGCAAGATGGATCGATTATAGAAGCTTTGTCTAACGCAATGTTTCGAGTTGAGTTAGAAAATGGTCATGTAGTAACCGCGCACATTTCAGGTAAAATGCGTATGCATTATATCAAATTACTTCCAGGCGATAAAGTGAAGTTAGAGATGAGTCCGTACGATTTGACAAAGGCAAGAATTACTTATAGATATTAAGATATAAAGATGAAAGTTAGAGCATCAGTTAAGAAGAGAAGTGCCGACTGCAAAATTGTACGCAGAAAAGGCAGGTTGTACGTAATCAACAAAAAGAATCCTAGATTTAAACAAAGACAAGGGTAGTTATGGCAAGAATAGCAGGTATTGACATACCAAAACAGAAGAGGGGCGTTATAGCGCTTACTTATATTTTTGGAATAGGAGCTAGTAGAGCTAAAGAAATTTTGGCTACAGCCAAAGTTAGTGAAGACACGAAGGTTTCAGATTGGAATGATGATGAAATAGGCAGAATTCGAGATGCTGTTGCTGGTTACACTATTGAGGGAGAGTTACGCTCAGAAACACAATTGAACATCAAACGTTTGATGGATATTGGTTGTTACAGGGGTATACGTCATAGGTCTGGTCTTCCGTTAAGAGGTCAAAGAACTAAAAATAATTCTAGGACTAGAAAAGGTAAAAGAAAAACAGTTGCTAACAAGAAGAAGGCAACCAAATAATTAGTGTAGTATGGCAAAGTCAAGTACGAAAGCAGCTAAAAAACGTAAGGTTATTGTTGAATCTGTTGGTGAAGCGCACATTACAGCGTCCTTTAATAATATTATTATTTCATTAACCAATAAAAAAGGAGATGTAATCTCTTGGTCATCAGCTGGAAAAATGGGTTTCAGAGGTTCTAAGAAAAACACACCTTACGCTGCACAAGTAGCATCTGAAGATTGTTCAAAAGTAGCTCATGAAGCGGGTCTTAGAAAGGTTAAAGTATATGTTAAGGGCCCCGGTAATGGTAGAGAATCTGCAATACGGGCTATTCATAATTCAGGTATTGAAGTAACTGAGATAATTGACGTTACTCCTATGCCACACAATGGTTGTAGACCCCCTAAGAGAAGAAGAGTTTAATTATTAATAATAAATTTTAACAAAGTGTATTAAAAGATTGTCGAAGGAGGAAGCCTTAATTCACAATCACACTTTAAAATAATAGAAGATGGCAAGATATACAGGACCAAAAACAAAGATCGCACGTAAATTTGGTGAAGCGATTTTTGGAGACGATAAGTCTTTTGATAAGAAAAATTATCCACCAGGACAACATGGTAACGCCAGGCGTCGTGGTAAAAAATCTGAGTACTCTGTTCAACTAATGGAGAAGCAAAAGGCTAAATATACGTATGGTATATTAGAAAAGCAGTTTCGTAATTTATTTGCTAAAGCAAATAGAAGTAAGGGTGTAACAGGTGAGGTTTTATTACAGTTGTGTGAATCTCGTTTAGATAATGTTGTTTTTAGAATGGGCATTTCTCCTACAAGAAGTGGTGCTAGACAATTAGTATCACATAGGCACATCACCGTCAACGGCGAGTTGGTAAATATCCCTTCGTACTCATTAAAACCTGGAGATGTTGTAGGAGTAAGAGAAAAGTCTAAATCACTTCAAACGATTCAAGATTCTCTTGCGTCAAGTAGTACCGTTTATGAATGGATTACTTGGAATTCAGAAAAGAAAGAAGGAACATTTGTTACTATACCTGAAAGACTACAAATTCCTGAAAACGTTAAAGAACAATTAATAGTCGAGTTATACTCTAAATAAACAACAGCAATCCAATTATGGCATTATTTAATTTTCAGAAGCCCGATAAAGTAATAATGATCGATTCCTCTGATTTCGAAGGCAAATTTGAATTCCGCCCTTTGGAACCTGGTTATGGATTAACAGTTGGTAACGCTTTAAGAAGAGTGTTACTTTCATCATTAGAAGGTCATGCAATTACATCGGTAAGAATTGACAAAGTAGAGCACGAATTCTCTGTGATTCCTGGTGTTGTTGAAGATGTAACCGAAATAATTTTAAATTTGAAGCAAGTACGTTTCAAAAAGCAAATAGAAGATTCAGAAGCTGAAACTGTTTCTATTTCTTTGAGTGGCATGGAGCAATTAACTGCAGGTGATTTTCAAAAATTTATCTCAGGATATCAGGTTCTAAATCCAGATTTAGTTATCTGTAATATGGAGTCAAAGGTCAGTATCAACATGGAACTGGTGATTGACAAAGGAAGAGGTTATGTACCCGCAGAGGAGAATAAAAAGTCTGGGATGCCAATTGGTACTATTGCAATCGATTCTATATTTACACCAATTAAAAATGTAAAGTATAGTATAGAAAACTTCCGGGTAGAGCAAAAGACCGATTATGAGAAATTAGTGTTCGAAATTGTTACAGATGGTTCTATACATCCTAAAGATGCATTAACAGAAGGAGCAAAAGTGTTAATCCATCATTTCATGTTATTTTCTGATGAACGTATTACTTTAGAATCAGATGAGATAGCTCAAACCGAAACATATGATGAAGAATCACTACATATGCGTCAGTTGCTTAAAACGAAGTTAGTTGATATGGATCTTTCTGTTAGAGCTTTAAATTGCTTAAAAGCTGCAGAAGTGGATACCTTGGGTGACTTAGTTTCTTTTAACAAGAATGATTTAATGAAATTTAGAAATTTTGGTAAAAAATCATTAACTGAACTAGAGGAGTTGGTTATTAATAAAGGTCTTAGTTTTGGTATGGATCTTTCAAAATATAAATTAGATAAAGATTAATTAATCATATTTTGCTCTCTTTTTATAGGATTTGGTAGCAAGATGATAAAAATACTTCATGAGACACGGAAAAAAAATAAACCATTTAGGTCGTAAAACAGCGCATAGAAAGGCTATGTTGGCTAATATGGCATGTTCACTTATAGAACATAAAAGAATTAATACTACGGTAGCAAAGGCAAAAGCCTTAAAGCAATTTATTGAGCCATTAATAACTAAAGCTAAGGCTGAGAATAATCAGACAACAGAGAAGGGTACGCATAATAGACGTATTGTTTTCAAGAGTTTAAGAGATAAAGATGCTATTACTGAGTTGTTCGGTGGGGTGTCAGAGAAAGTGGCTGATAGACCTGGAGGTTATACAAGAATTATTAAACTAGGTAATCGACTAGGCGATAATGCGGATATGGCAATGATAGAGTTGGTTGACTTCAACGAAATCTATAATACTGATAAGACTAAGAAGAAAACTACAAGAAGAAGCAGAAGAGGTAGTGGTGCAAAGGCATCCACGCCACCTGTTGTTGAAGCTGCTAAGCCGGAATCTAAAACTGATGATGTAAAGGCGGATGATACAGAAAAGTAAGATGGTTAAAAAGATTTTATAATTGAAAAAGGATAGACTTTAAGTCTATCCTTTTTTTTATGTTTATTTGTTAAATTAAATATATCAAATGAAATATCAATCTAGAAAAGAAGCATTTATTTTACTCGCTGACGGAACTATATTTTATGGTAAAGCGGTTGGTGAAAAGGAAGGTACGGCCTTTGGCGAAGTTTGTTTTAATACGGGTATGACAGGGTATCAAGAGATATTTACGGATCCTTCTTATTTTGGTCAACTAATGGTTACAACAAATGCGCACATTGGTAATTATGGGACTAATGGTGATGACATTGAGTCCGATTCAATTAAGATTGCAGGCCTAATTTGCAAGAATTTTAGTTATAATTATTCGAGAGATAATGCTACGGCAAGCCTAGAGGATTTTTTAGAAAAAGGTAATTTGTTCGCTATTTCTGATGTGGACACCCGTGCATTGGTTAGCTATATAAGAGATCATGGGGCTATGAATGCAGTAATATCTACTGATGTAGATAATATTGCAATGCTTAAGGCCAAATTATCGGAATTTCCTGTTATGAAGGGCTTGGAGTTGGCCTCAAAGGTATCAACTAAAGAGGCTTATTATTATGGAGATGAAAGCGCTAGCTATAAAATAGCAGCTTTAGATATTGGTATTAAAAAGAACATTCTTCGGAATTTAGCAAAGCGAGATGCCTATATTAAAGTTTTTCCTTTTAATACGAGTTATGATGAAATGAAAGCTTTTAAACCTGATGCTTTTTTTATTTCAAATGGCCCTGGTGATCCTGAGCCATTAACTCAGGCAATTCAAACTGCTAAAGAAATTATTATGAGTGACAGCCCATTGTTCGGAATTTGCTTAGGTCATCAGGTAATCGCTCTAGCGAACGGAATTTCTACTTTTAAAATGCATAATGGGCATAGAGGAATTAATCATCCTGTTAAGAATTTATTAACGGGTAAAGGTGAAATAACTTCTCAGAATCATGGTTTTGCGATTGATCGCGCAGATACAGAAGCCAATACCGATTTGGAAATAACTCATGTTCATCTTAACGATCAAACAGTTGCTGGGATTCGTATGAAGAATAAAAATGTTTTTTCGGTTCAATATCACCCAGAGGCAAGCCCAGGTCCGAATGATTCTCAATATCTTTTTGATGATTTTTTTGATATTATTGCTAAATCTGTAAATAAATAACCTTCAATTTAACAAATTGTTATATTTATATAAAGAAAGAGTTTCTTCATGTTAGGCAGGCTGTGCTTTTGTATATTTGTAGGTAAATAAGTAGAAAATTAAATATAATTAAATGAGCATTATCCTAAGTGTACACGCAAGACAAATATTAGATTCAAGAGGTAATCCTACAGTCGAGGTAGATGTAATTACAGAGAACGGTGTAATGGGAAGGGCTGCGGTGCCCTCAGGAGCATCTACAGGAGAACACGAAGCGGTTGAGCTTAGAGATGGCGGTACGGCATTTATGGGTAAGGGTGTGTTAAATGCGGTAACGAATGTGAATGCGGTAATTTCTGAAGAGATTTTAGGAATGAATGTTTTTGATCAAAACCTTATAGATCAAATGATGATTGATTTAGATGGTACGTCTAACAAATCAAAACTGGGAGCTAATGCAATTTTAGGGGTGTCATTAGCCGTAGCGAAGGCTGCAGCAAATGAATTAGGATTGTCATTATTTAGATATGTTGGTGGTGTTAGTGCAAATACCTTACCAGTACCTATGATGAATATTATTAACGGCGGCTCCCATTCTGATGCACCTATTGCTTTCCAAGAATTTATGGTAATGCCAGTCAAAGCAAATAGCTTTTCTCACGCAATGCAAATGGGGACCGAAATTTTTCATAACCTAAAGAAAGTTTTACACGACAGAGGTTTAAGCACAGCAGTTGGTGATGAGGGTGGTTTTGCTCCTAATTTAGCAGGAGGTACTGAAGATGCTTTGGATACTATTGCTAAAGCTGTGGACAAAGCGGGTTATAAACTAGGCGATGATATAATGATTGCTTTAGATTGTGCAGCGGCAGAATTTTTTGTTGATGGTAAGTATGATTATACCAAGTTTGAAGGTGATAAAGGTGTGATAAGAACATCAGAAGAACAAGCTCAATATTTAGCTGATCTTTCCTCAAAATACCCTATTATATCTATTGAGGATGGAATGGATGAGAATGACTGGGACGGTTGGAAGTCTTTAACAGAAAAAATTGGGGATAAAGTTCAATTGGTAGGAGATGATTTATTTGTAACCAATGTAGAACGATTGTCTAAGGGTATCGAAAATGGCATTGCTAATTCTATTCTTATCAAGGTAAACCAAATAGGAACACTTACAGAAACTATTGCTGCAGTTAATATGGCAAAAAATGCTGGGTATACTTCTGTAATGTCTCATCGATCAGGTGAAACAGAAGATAATACCATAGCAGATTTAGCAGTAGCTTTAAATACTGGGCAAATAAAAACAGGTTCGGCATCTCGATCAGATCGTATGGCTAAATACAACCAGTTATTAAGAATTGAAGAAGAATTAGGTGAAACTGCCTATTATCCTCAAGAAAAAGCTTTTAAAATTAATTAATATGAAGTTTTAAACTTTAAATTAGGTCTTTCTTTGGCAAGAAAGACTTTTTTTTGGTTTATGCTCTGGAATACTTACCTTTTAAACGTAAAATTTAATATCAAAAAATATGAATAATTTCCTTTTTGTCGCTGCAGAAAACGATGCAATTGCTAATTGCAAAGCTGGAGGTATGGGCGACGTAGTGCGCGATGTCCCTCGCCAAATTTCTGATAGAGGAGATCATGCTCATGTGGTTGTTCCGTCGTATTCTCGTTTACACAAAAACGGAACCTTTAGAGCTAACTTAAACTTTCAGCTTAAAGGCGTGTCTTATACTGCCGAGTTGTATGAAGTTGTTCCAAAAAAAGAATATAAAGGCATACATCATTATGTAATTCATCATCCAGAGATTGAGGCAGGTGGTATTGCACATATCTATCATGATGATCCTCGCGAACCATTTTTTACCGATTTTGTTAAATATGTCATTTTCGGTACTGCAGTTGCTGAGGCTATTAAGACGGGAGCATTTGGTAGTCTAGATGTGGTTCACATGCACGATTGGCACGCTAGTCTGTTGCTTTTTCTAAAAGAATATCACCCAGAATATTTGGTGCTCAAAAAAATGCGATACGTATATAGCATTCATAATCTAGCTATTCAGGGTATTCGACCATTTGAGGGGAGTTATTCTTCATTGCGAAATTGGTTTCCACAACTTTCGTTAGATTATAGGGCACTAATGGATTATCGTTATCAAGATTGTGTAAACCTCATGGCAGTAGGCATACGTTTAGCCGATGCAGTACATACCGTTTCACCATCTTATAAAGAGGATGTGTTAAAGCCAAGCTCACGCCCCGAATTTATTGGAGGTGAATCTTTAGAGACCGATTTGCAGCAAGCCGATAACGAAGGACGACTTTATGGTATCTTAAACGGGTCTAATTATAAGAATATTCGAGCAGCAAAAAGAGGTTTGCTCTACCGAAATACTGTGCATGCACTTTTTAAATGGTTGCAAGAAGAATCAAAAAAATATAAGGCAGATTTTTTGGCACATACCGGTGAAAAGGTGATGAAGTATGTAGAAAATCCTCCAAAATTTATTGCTTCTAGCGTCGCTCGGCTAACAGAGCAAAAATTTTATTTTTTCAAAAGATCTCCAGAGGCGTTTGTTGAAATTTTGAAAAAGTTAGATGATATTGGTGGAATTTTCATGCTCTTAGGTACGGGTGCACCCGAATACGAAGAATTGTTTCGACAGATGAGCTACGAATATCCCAATTTTATTTTCACCAACGGCCAATCAGAAGATTTGATTGATTCTATCTATTTAGAGTCAGACTTATATTTTATGCCTAGTCTTTTTGAGCCTTGCGGAATAAGTCAAATGTTAGCAATGCGAAACGGTAATCCTTGTCTTGTGCATCACACAGGAGGTTTAATTGATACAGTAACTCCAATGGAAACTGGTTTTGCATTTGATGGAGAAACGTATGATGAAAAAATCAAGAACATGCTTGTTGCCTTTGATGTAGCATTAGATATTTTTGAGAATGATAAGCCAAAGTGGAAAAAGATAAAGTCAAATGCAAAAAAAATGCGTTTTACATGGGAGAAGTCATTAAATGAATACTACAGTAAATTATACCTCCTTTAGTGAAAGGTAAGGTGGGTTATCGCGACCAAATCGCTGTAGGGTGTCGTGTAAAAATTAAGAACAAGAATTGCCAACTTGCCTTGTTTTTAGTAAATTTACGAACACTATAATTTTAAGCTAAAAAGATAAATGTCAAACAAAGCGACTTTAGAATACAAGGGTAATAAATACGAGTTTCCGGTAGTAGAAGGTTCAGAAAATGAGCACGCGGTAGATATAAAAACTTTACGATCTGTCACAGGCGGATTAACCACTATAGATCCTGGGTTTAAAAATACAGGCTCTTGCGAAAGTGCTATTACATTTTTAGATGGCGAAAAAGGTATTTTGCGCTATCGCGGATATTCTATTGAAGAACTGGCTGAAAAAGCAGATTTTTTAGAAGTGTGTTATTTGTTGATTTTTGGCGAACTACCAAATAAAGAGCAGTTAGATGCTTTTCATGTTGATATCAAAAATGAGTCACATGTTGATGAAGAAATGAAAAAGATTTTGGATGCTTTTCCAAAATCTGCACATCCTATGGGTGTTCTTTCCTCGTTAACCAGTGCCTTAATTGCTTTTAATCCGATCTCGGTGAATGTTACCTCTGCCGATGAAATGTATGGGGCCATCGTGCGAATATTAGCAAAATTTCCTGTTCTTGTAGCGTGGACTATGAGAAAACAAAAAGGACTTCCCCTAGATTATGGTGACGACACACTAGGGTACGTAGAGAATATTCATAAAATGATGTTCAAAAGACCCAGTAAAGATTATGTGAGCAACAAAATAGTTATTGATGCTTTAGATAAGCTACTAATTCTTCATGCAGATCACGAACAAAATTGTTCCACATCTACCGTACGTATTGTGGGTTCTTCTCACGCAGGTTTATTTGCCTCGTTGTCAGCCGGTATTTCTGCACTTTGGGGTCCTCTTCATGGGGGGGCTAACCAGGCAGTATTAGAGATGCTTCAAGATATAGTAGCGGATGGTGGTGATACTAAAAAATATATGGCGAAAGCTAAAGATAAAAGTGATCCATTTCGTTTAATGGGCTTTGGTCATCGAGTGTATAAAAACTTTGATCCTCGTGCAAAAATAATTAAGAAAGCTGCCGACGAAATTTTAGCAGATTTAGGTATTGAAGATCCTATTTTAGAAGTAGCTAAAGGGCTTGAAAAAGAAGCTTTAGAAGATCCTTACTTTGTTGATAGAAAATTATATCCAAATGTAGATTTTTATTCTGGGGTTATATACCGAGCTTTGGGTATACCAACAGAAATGTTTACAGTTATGTTTGCCTTAGGCAGATTACCAGGATGGATTGCACAATGGAGAGAGATGCGTTTACGTAATGAGCCAATAGGTAGGCCAAGACAGGTTTATATTGGCGAAAAATTACGTTCGTTCGTAGATGTGAACTTGAGGTAGATTGCTACCTTAATCAAAAAAAAACAATAGAGCTCTTTTAAAATTTTAGAAGGGCTTTTTTTGTATTTTATCTAACAGTAAAATAGTTGTATTAAATGTTAAATTTAAATGTAAAAAACGAGGTTTCGATGTTAAAAGCAGTTGTTTTGGGTACCGCTGAAAGCTGTGGTGCTGAACCCAAACCAGAAGAAGCTTATGATCCAAAATCTCTAGAACATATTCTTGCAGGAACCTATCCTAAAGAGCATGACATGATCAAAGAAATGGATGCTTTTGCTACCGTATTAGAGAAGTATAAGGTTAAAGTATTTCGTCCAGAAGTAATACAAGATTGTAATCAAATTTTTTCGAGAGATATTGCTTTTGTAATTGAAAACAAATTAATTTTAGCGAATATCCTACCAGATAGAGAGAAAGAAATTGATGCAATTTTACATGTTTTAGATAAAATTTCTGAGGAGCATATTATTCGTCCCCCCGCAGAAGTACATGTTGAAGGTGGAGATGTAATGCCATGGAATGATTATATCTTTGTCGGAACCTACACGGCTGCTGATTATCCCGATTGGATTACAGCAAGAACCAATAAAGCTGCAGTTGATTTTCTTACAGCGCAATTCCCAGATAAAATAGTTAAATCTTTTGAGTTACGAAAATCAAAAAATGCAAGAGAAAACGCACTTCATTTGGACTGTTGTTTTCAGCCTTTAGGTAAGGGCAAAGCAATTTTGCATAAAAACGGATTTTTAGTTGAGGCAGAGTATCAATGGCTCGTAAACTATTTTGGTAGCGAAAATATATTTGAAATTACTTCAGACGAGATGTATCAAATGTTTAGTAATGTATTTTCAATTTCGCCAGAGGTGGTAGTTTCCGAAAAAAACTTTACTAGGTTAAATTATTGGCTTCGTGCTCAAGGTTTTGTTGTAGAAGAAATTCCTTACTCAGAAATTTCAAAACAAGAGGGTTTATTACGTTGTAGCACAATGCCATTATTAAGGGAATAAAAAAAATATTATGCAAGTCACTAACACTATTTTAATGATTCGCCCAGTAGCTTTTCGTATGAATGAAGAGACCGCGGTTAACAATTACTTTCAAGAAATAATTGATGGCTCTAGTAAATCAATTAACGCTAAAGCTCAAGAAGAATTTGATGCTTTTATAGTAGCCCTAAGAGCAAAAGGTGTAAACGTGATAGTGGTAGACGACACGGAAGAGCCTAGTACTCCTGACTCCATTTTTCCTAACAATTGGGTTTCATTTCATAAAAATGGAACAGTCTGTTTGTATCCGATGTTTGCAGAAAATAGAAGAAACGAACGAAGAGAAGATATCCTTGATCGATTAGAAAATGAAGGTTTCTTAATTAAGAATGTGATGGATTATACTTCTGCTGAGAAAGAACAGGTTTATTTGGAAGGAACGGGTAGTCTTTTAATTGATCGTGTCAACGGAAAGGTGTATTGTGCATTATCAGCGAGAGCATCAGAAGAATTGATCATAGAATTTTGCGAAGATTTTGATTGTTTGCCTATTATTTTTACTGCAAATCAAACCGTAAATGGTGAACGCTTGCCAATTTACCATACTAATGTAATGATGTGTTTGGCAGAACATTTTGCCGTAATCTGTTTAGAAACTATTGATGATAAAAAGGAACGAAAGAATGTGGTGCACCATTTAAGAGAAAGTGGGAAAGAAATAATTGCCATTTCAGAGGCGCAAATGCATCACTTTGCAGGTAATATGCTTCAGGTTTTAGGCGATAAAGATAAACGGTATTTAGTGATGAGTTCGCAAGCTTACGAAAGTCTAAATTCTGATCAGGTAAGCGCAATCAAACAGCATTGCGAGATTTTACATAGCCCATTAGAAACTATTGAAACATGTGGTGGTGGTAGTGCGCGGTGTATGATGGCAGAGGTGTTTTTGCCAAAAGCGTAAGCTTAGGTAAATAAGCTCATAAATCTTCAATACTAGTTGGTGAATTATCTGCTTTGTAAGCAAGTATTTTACGAAAATATTTTTGAACACTATTCGTATCTGCCTGTACCCTAATGCAATGGTGATCTTTAAAAATAGTATATACACCTAAATCACCCTTGTAAATTGTTAACTTATAATATGGTATTATCAATGCAAAAGTTTCAAGTAACGATCTAAAACGTACAATTATTCCTTTAGGTCGCATTTCTATATTACAACAATCGGTATTGTTGTCTAGAATAAGAAGGTTGTTAATTTCAATGCTAGCATGTGTTATAAAAAGTTTAGGCGATCCAATACCCTTCATTTTCCATCGATCTTTTAAAACAAAGGGTTTTCCAACTGCTTCGTCTATTTTTCGAGTAAGTGTTTTATTATTGTAAGAAACGTTTACTAACATAGTTGCATAAGATTTTTAAATTTTAGTAATTACTTGACCTTGCATATGATTTTAAGGTTGAATGTATCTTATTTTGATACGCTAATCTTCTTATTTAAAGTACCATGATGACGTTCTGCGATACATTAAAAAAGTATTAAATAGAAGTAACTTTTAAAGCAGCTTGCATTTCAGATCGATATGTTTTTGTTACAATTTTAAAAATCAAATCTAATTTTATTTTTAACTTTTAATTCATAACTGAAGTTTTGTTGTAAGAACCTTTTAAACTTTAACATACAATGCTAAAATATATGATTTGGTTACAATAAAGAGTAGGTAAAACTTGAATTGCTTTTTTAGAATGTTTCATAATAGAAAAGTTTTAGCTAAAGTTAATTAAAACCTAGCGCATTACTATTCTAAGCTGCTGTAAAAGATTAAAAAATGATTAGTTTTGCGGTCAGATAAATTTATAGTTAATGCATATTCAAACTATTTTAGAAGCTAAAGTAAAAGAAGCTGTTCTTTCGATTTTTAATAAAAATTTACCCGTTGTAGAATTTCAACCTACTCGTAAAGATTTTGAGGGTGATATAACCATCGTTGTTTTTCCTATGCTGCGAACACTAAAAGGAAACCCTGCGCAAATAGGAGCGCAAATAGGTGCGTTTTTAGAAGAACAGGTAGATGAAGTGCGTAGCTTTAATGTGGTGAAAGGTTTCTTGAATCTTGTGCTTAAAGATGCTTTTTATGTAGACTTTTTTAACGCCATAAAAAATACGTCTAATTTTGGATTTGTATCTACAGTAGCCTCAGATGCTATAATGGTAGAGTATTCATCACCGAATACAAATAAGCCACTTCATTTGGGGCATATACGCAATAACCTTTTAGGTTATTCGGTAGCTGAAATTTTAAAAGCTTCAGGTAAAAAAGTCTATAAAACTCAAATCATCAACGACCGAGGTATTCATATTTGTAAAAGTATGTTGGCTTGGCAAAAAATGGGCAACGGAGAAACACCGGAAAGTACAGGCTTAAAAGGTGATAAATTAGTAGGTAATTATTATGTTGCTTTTGATAAAGCCTACAAAGCTGAAGTTGCCGAAATGGTAGCCAACGGTATCGATGAAAAGACCGCAGCAAAAGAAGCCTCTTTATTGTTGGCTGCTCAAGAAATGTTGCTTAAATGGGAAGCTGGTGATGAGGAAGTAGTATCACTTTGGAAGAAGATGAATGGTTGGGTCTACAATGGTTTTGAAATTACATATCAAAATTTAGGAGTAAATTTTGATAAACTCTATTATGAAAGTGACACCTATTTGTTAGGAAAAGATGTAGTTGCTGATGGACTTGAAAAAGGGGTGTTCTTTAAAAAAGAAGATGGTAGCGTATGGATAGATTTAACCGAAGAAGGCTTAGATGAAAAAATTGTTTTGCGCTCAGACGGTACTTCGGTTTATATGACTCAAGATATAGGTACTGCAATTCAGCGCGTAAAAGATTACGCTGATATTAATGGTATGGTTTATACCGTTGGTAACGAACAAGATTATCATTTTAAAGTACTTTTCTTAATTCTTAAAAAACTTGGTTTTTCTTGGGCAGAGCATTTACATCATTTAAGCTATGGTATGGTAGATTTACCTAGCGGAAAAATGAAAAGTAGAGAGGGTACGGTTGTAGATGCTGATGACCTTATGATTGAAATGACCAATACGGCTGCCAAAATATCCGAAGAATTAGGCAAGCTAGAGGCATATTCAGCTGAAGATAAAAAAGAGCTATATCAAATGGTTGGTCTTGGTGCTTTAAAGTATTATATCTTAAAGGTAGATCCTAAAAAACGAATTTTGTTTGACCCCGAAGAATCGGTAGATTTTCAAGGAAATACCGGTCCATTTATTCAATATACACATGCGCGTATTCAGTCTATTTTAAGAAAGGTAAAAGATACTGATGTTGAGCTAAACACAACCATTAAAACGCTTGAGGTTTTACATCCGAAGGAAAAAGAACTAATTAAACAATTGCAACTTTTTCCTGATATCATTCAATTAGCAGCTAAAAACTATAGTCCTGCAGTTATTGCAAATTATGTATATGATTTAGTTAAAGAGTTTAATTCCTTTTATCAGCAAGTATCTATTTTGGGTGAAAATAATCTAGACAAAAAAACATTTAGGGTGCAGCTTTCGCAAAAAGTTGGCGAGGTTGTAGCATCAGGTTTTAAACTCTTAGGTATTGAGGTTCCTGATAGAATGTAAAAGTGCTCTAAAACTATGTTCTTTATATTTTTGCAAGAAGTATAGAAAAATATCAGAAAGAGCCATTTTAATAAAATACTACCTTTTCTTCAGAACTAATTGTTGTTATGCTTTTTGTTCTTTACGTTTTTGTAATAATTGGCAGGAGTTATTTGCGAATAGTTATTCGACTAGAGAATATAGCTGGTAAAATTTAATGAGGTGTTTTTTAGTTCAAGTTAGTACTTTTACTGAGTAAAGTTCTTCAATAAAAGCAATTATAAATTAGCTCTAAAGATGATACGTGTATCATTTTGTGGTGTGTTTAAGACCTAACTGAAAAGAATAAACGTGTATCTAATAACTGTTCTGATATTAATTTTGACAAAATCAGCACCCTTTTTTTAAAGATAAGGTCTTAAATTAATTGTAAAATATCTTCCTTTTGATGCACGATTTGAATGTGTAAATACAGACGCTTCTTTTTTTGATTTATAAAACCGAGAAATTACGGTATTAAGATGCAATTTGTGTCTGTTTCGAGTGTAAAAATCTGAATGAAAAAGTTGAACTATTAAAACAGAATGGAATTCAATTAGACCCAGAGTCGGCTAACCAAAGTTGGCTCTGAAGAGCGGCAAGATTATAAGTTGCTGACGAAAATCATCTGATATTATTTTGAGGAGGAGAAAATTGGCTGAATCTACCTTGGTGAATAGCAAAACCTACAAAAAGGTATATGAAATATTGATAGTAGGTGATTAACTGAAATACTCATGTGTTTTTATAAAGTTCACCAAATTTTTAGTTTAGCTTTTTTTAATAGAAAAATTAAGAGCAGAATGTAAAAATTTGGTTCAGTAGTTATTCGAAGATTTTGTGTTATTTTATATGTTATTTTTCATACAATATTTCGTTAGTAAGACAACTAAAGATAATACGGTTAAGCTGTCGAATGTAAAAATAGCAAATGCCTAAAAGTTGGCTATAGTTGTCTCGACTTTTGTATTTATAGGTTTCTTTAAAGTGTAAAAGCTTAAACATTTAATTTCGGTTTAAATAAGGACTATAATGCTCTAAAGGCAACAATTCATTTGCTACACAAAGTCAGTCTAAACTTAAGCCCTATTAGTTCTTAATATTTTTAGGTGCTAAGGGCTCTCTTTAGCATTGTTATTATTAAATTTGTTTTCTTCAAAGAATCAGAAACAATGTTTGATAATTTAAGTGAAAAGTTAGATAAGGCCTTACATGTACTTAAAGGACATGGGCAGATAACCGAAATTAATGTTGCAGAAACAACAAAAGAAGTTCGAAGAGCTTTACTCGATGCCGATGTAAACTTTAAGATAGCTAAAGAATTTACCAACCGTGTAAAAGAAAAGGCTTTAGGAGCAAATGTTTTAACTACACTACAGCCAGGTCAGTTGATGGTTAAAATCGTTAAAGACGAGTTAACCGCTTTAATGGGTGGTGAAACCGAGGGCATAAATTTATCTGGCGCCCCAACCGTCATTTTAATGTCGGGTTTACAAGGTTCTGGTAAAACCACTTTCTCAGGTAAACTTGCCAATTATCTAAAAAATAAAAAGACGAAAAAACCTTTGTTAGTGGCGTGTGATGTGTATCGTCCTGCGGCAATTGATCAATTGCATGTAGTAGGTGAACAGATTTCGGTTGATGTGTATTCGGATAGAGAAAATACAGATCCGGTTGCCATTTCAAAGGCAGGTATTTCCTATGCAAAAGCAAATGGTCATAATGTAGTAATAATTGATACAGCCGGTCGTTTGGCAGTTGATCAAAAGATGATGGATGAAATTTCAGACATTCATAAAGCGATTCAACCACAAGAAACGCTCTTTGTAGTAGATTCGATGACGGGTCAAGATGCGGTAAATACAGCTAAGGCGTTTAATGATATTTTAAATTTTGATGGTGTAATTTTAACCAAGCTAGATGGTGATACCCGTGGGGGGGCAGCAATTTCAATTAAATCTGTAGTTAATAAACCAATAAAGTTTATAGGTACAGGAGAAAAGATGGAGGCGATTGATGTTTTTCATCCTTCTCGAATGGCAGATCGTATTTTGGGTATGGGTGATGTAATATCACTTGTGGAAAGAGCTCAAGACCAATTTGATGAAGAAGAAGCTCGAAAAATTCAAAAGAAGATTGCCAAAAATAAGTTTGGTTTTGATGATTTTCTTTCTCAAATACAGCAAATCAAAAAGATGGGTAACATTAAAGATTTGATGGGTATGATACCTGGTGCGGGTAAGGCTTTAAAAGGTTTAGATATTGATGATGATGCGTTTAAGCATATTGAAGCAATTATACATTCTATGACGCCAGACGAACGGTCAACCCCGGCGAAACTAAATGCTAGTCGTAAAAAACGTATTGCTAAAGGTTCAGGGCGTGATGTTCAAGAAGTAAATCAGTTGCTAAAGCAATTTAACCAAATGAGTAAAATGATGAAGATGATGCAAGGTGGAGGCGGAAAACGTATGATGCAAATGATGGGTGGAGCAAAAGGTTTAAAATAGCACCCTACGAGGTATTTATGTTGTTATAAAAAGGGTGTAAAATTAGACGTTAAAAGACTAAAGTAAGCAGTAGTGTCTCAGGTTATCTTTATTTTAGATCTGGGCAACACTTAAATACAATTAATAACTTTTGCAGAATTGGTACGAAAATATCAGCTGCTGAATACAAGAATAGATGGAGATCCTTGACGGAAAAAAAATATCTAACCAAATTAAAGATGAAATTTCAGCCGAAGTGTCTGAGATGAAAGCTAAAGGCGAAAAAGTGCCGCATTTAGCGGCAGTTTTAGTGGGTAATGATGGCGCTAGTCTTACTTATGTAGGCAGTAAGGTGCGGTCTTGCGAACGTATTGGTTTTGAATCTACTCTAATACAAATGCCTAGTACAACTAGCGAGATTGAGTTATTAAATAAAATTTATGATTTAAATAATGATAGCGATATCGATGGTTTTATAGTGCAATTACCATTGCCACCCCAGATTGACACCCAAAAAGTGCTAATGGCCATTGATCCGGATAAAGACGTTGATGGTTTTCACCCAATGAATTTTGGAAAAATGGCTTTAGATATGAGCACATTTATACCAGCGACACCATTCGGAATTTTAGAGCTCTTAGAGCGTTATAAGGTAGATACAAAGGGTAAGCATACCGTGGTAATTGGTAGAAGTCATATTGTGGGTAGGCCTATGAGCATTTTAATGGGAAGAAAAGGTTGGCCTGGTAACTCTACGGTAACTTTAACCCATAGTCATACTAAAAATATAACACAGATAATCTCACAGGCAGATATTGTCATTTCTGCTTTAGGAGTGCCTAATTTTCTTAAGGCAGAAATGATTAAAGATGACGCAGTAGTAATAGATGTCGGCATTACGAGAGTACCAGACGAAACTAAAGAAAAAGGCTATTACATTACGGGCGATGTAGATTTTAAAAATGTTAGTAAAAAGGCATCTTTTATAACTCCAGTTCCGGGTGGTGTGGGTCCTATGACAATTGCTATGCTCTTGAAAAATACCTTATTGGCCCGAGAAAGGCACAGAAATAGAGCCTAAAAAACATTTAAAAATAAAAAAGCCTGCCTATAAAGCAGGCTTTTTTATTTTTTAAATTATTCAAGTGTAAACGAGGTCTAGTTAATTTTGTGTATCGCTGTAGTTGTACTATCATTTGGGGTAATCACATCAATATCATTACTGTCATCATAGCTGCAACTACTTATCGCTACAATTAAAACCACTAAAAATGTAAAAAGGAATAATTTTTTCATGACAAGATGTATTAGTAAGATTAAAAGTCTTTCGACAGTTAAATTAAAACGAAACTACTAGTCAGATTATTGTATTTAAACAATTGATATGTAATTGGTTGTATGGAAGAGTTGCATAGTTTTATACGCTTATATGGTTTGATTGCGTCCTGAAAATTATTACCTTTTAGCTAAATATTTCGATTATGAAAACACTTAGTTACCTTTCCCTATTTTTTACACTTTTATCCTGTCAATCAAACTCAAAAAGTGAGGTGGCAAATGCTATAGATGTTTCCTTTTCTAGCGCTTTAAATATGGAGTCTAAAGATGGTCGTTTGTTGTTAATGTTATCAAGTGACGATTCAAAAGAGCCTCGTTTTCAAATTAATGACGGCCTAAGTACTCAATTGATTTATGGAATGAATGTAGAAGGAATGACACCTGGTAAGAAAATAACTTTTACCAATGAAACCTTCGGATATCCGTATGCTAGTTTAGCTGAAGTGCCTCCCGGGGAGTACAATGTTCAGGCTTTATTGCATGTTTATGAAACCTTTAACCTGTCATCAGGTCATAGCGTTAAACTACCTATGGATCAAGGAGAGGGTCAAAAATGGAATAAATCTCCAGGTAATTTGTACAGTAAACCCTTTAAAATATCGGTTACAGAAAAGGGAATTAACAATGTAGCTATTGTGATGGATCAAATAATACCGCCCATTGAAGAACCTCAAGACACCGAATGGATAAAGCACATTAAAGTAAAATCTAAAAAGCTATCAAAGTTTTGGGGTAGAGATATCTATCTTGGTGCTCATGTGCTTTTACCAAAAGGATTTAAAGAACATACAGAGGCAAAGTATCCTTTAATGGTTTTTCATGGTCATTTTCCATCTAATTTCGGTGGTTTTCGTACTACGCCACCCGACCCTAACCTAAAACCAGAATATTCTGAACGTTTTGGTATTGACGCTTATAATATTTTAGAACAGCAAGAAGCATATGACTTTTATAAACGATGGAACGAACCTGATTTTCCTCGAATGTTAATTGTAGAAATACAACATCCAACGCCCTATTATGACGATTCTTATGCTGTAAATTCTGCAAGTCAAGGGCCTTATGGTGATGCAATTACTTACGAACTTATTCCTGAAATAGAAAGACAATTTAGAGGAATTGGCGAAGGGTGGTCTCGGTTTTTATATGGTGGTTCTACTGGGGGTTGGGAAGCTTTGGCGGTACAAGTAAAATATCCTGAAGAATATAATGGCTGTTTTGCTGCTTGCCCCGATCCTATTGATTTTAGAGCCTATTGCTTAACCAACATTTATAAAGATAAAAACGCTTATTATTATGATAGTGATCATAAAAAATTAGAGGTGCCTGCCCACAGAAATTATCTAGGTGATATTCAAACAACGCTGCGTTCGGCCAATCATTTAGAATTGGTTTTAGGTGATAAATCACGTTCAGGTCAACAATGGGATATTTGGGAGGCAACCTATTCTCCTCAAGGATCAGATGGTTATCCAGTTCGCATTTGGGATAAAATGACAGGTGATATTGATCATGAAGTAGCGGAGTATTGGAAAGAGAATTATGATCTAAAGCACATTTTAGAGCGCGATTGGGGCAAACTAGGAGAGAACCTTAAAGGAAAAATTCATATCTATTGTGGTGATATGGATAATTACTACTTAAACAACGCGGTATATTTAATGGAAGAATTTTTAGAAAATACAACCAATCCATATTATGAAGGAGAAGTACAATATGGTGACCGTGCCGAGCATTGTTGGAACGGAGACCCAAAGCTACCAAACGCCGTTACTCGATTGAGGTACAATAGCATGTATGTACCAAAAATTATGAAGCGCATATCCGAAAGTGCTCCAAAAGGTGCAGATTTAAAAAGTTGGAGGTACCAGTAGTGGTCACAAATTGTTTAGGTTAAAGGGGGTAATGCTATAGGCAATAGCTCTTATTAAATAGATGCAAGTGGTGAATATGTTGCAAGCTGTACAGCTTTTATTTTATAATTAAAAGAGTACTATGGTTTGGTATGTTGTGTTCAAAAATAGTTAAAATGTTGACCCTCAAAAAACCTGTTAGTACATAACATAGATGAACTAAAAAAAGGTTATCCGAATTTTGTAAAACGGGTGGCAGATAAGAAAGTGCTAAATTTTTTTGCTTATAAGTTAAAATAAATTGTAAGTTTTATACGAGGTAATTTTAGGGTTAATTAAGGCTTCGAGTAGGTAAAAACCTGTTAAATTGATATTCTATTTAGATTCATTAAATTTGGTTGATTTAGTGGTTTAAAAACTGAAATATGCCTCATAATTCTAAGGCGTTAAAATAAAATTTTATACGAAAAGAACATGAAAAATTACCTACCCGAAAAATGGAAAAAAATTGAATTTGAAGAAAATATTTCGGAAAAGGAAAGGTATCTAATTTCTACTTATGGTAGAGTAAAAAGTTTAAAGGTGGACCCCGAGTACGGAATACTCATAAAATTATTTTCAGTAAATAGTTACCAAAGACTACCATTGCTTCAAAAGAATGGAAAAAGAACTGCAAGATATATTCACAAATTGGTGGCTGAAACTTTTATTGAAAAGAAAGACGAGGCACAAACCTTTGTTATTCATTTGGATTATAATAAAGACAATAATAATATTTGGAATTTAGCCTGGGCTACCAAGGAAGAAAAAGAAGCACATCAATTTAGTAACCCGATTTATAAAAATCCATCTAATAGAGTCAGAAACTCAAAACTTAATGAAGGAAGGGTGAAAATAATAAAGCGCAAATTAAACGATCCAAATAGAAAAACGCGTTTAAAAATGATAGCGAAGCAATTTGGTATATCTGAAATGCAATTACATCGAATTAAAACCGGTGAGAATTGGGGGTATGTAACTACAGATTAAAATTAAGAATCATATTAATATTTTTGCCTAAAATCTGTTGGTGTAATACTAAAGTAGTTCTTAGCACAAAAAAATATAGAATAAGCAGTTAAATGAGCTCAAAGACTTAAGAATAATTTAAGTTTTCGAGCTCTTTTAATATCTTGTAGTTTATTGCAATTAAAAAATGTGTAAAAATGAAAAGAATGATTTTGTCCTTTATACTTGCCCTAGGTATTTCACACGCTGCTATTGGCCAAACAGGCAGGGTATATGATAAGCTTAGCATGGCTAGTAAAATTTTAAAAATGGACCGCAATTACGCAGTATATCTTCCGCCAGACTATGATATTTCCGACCGTAGTTATCCCGTGCTCTATTTGTTGCACGGGGCAAGTGATAATCAAACAGGCTGGGTACAGTTTGGAGAAGTTCATAGTATAGCAGATGCTGCCATTAAATCAGGTATTGCAACTTCCATGATAATTATAATGCCAGATGCGGACACAGGTAAAATGGGGTATTTTAATGAAGGTAAAGATTGGCGCTATGAAGATTTCTTTTTTGAAGAATTTATGCCTTTCGTAGAAGAGAAATATCGTATTAGAAAAGATAAAAAATATCGGGCGATTGCTGGCCTCTCAATGGGTGGAGGCGGTTCTTTTATGTACGCTTTACATCATCCAGAATTATTTTCTTCGGCATGCCCATTAAGTGCTTATGTAGGGCCTTTAAAAATCGAAGATTTTGATAACCGCCTGTTACAAACTGATGTAAAATATAGCCAAAAGGAAAAAGAAGAATATTTTAAAAAACATAATGTAATAGAATTATTAGAAACAGTTTCTTTGGAGCAAATTAAATCAGTACGATGGTATATTGATTGTGGCGATGATGATTTTCTGTATGAGGGTAATAGTTTAATTCATATAGCGATGCGCAAAAAGAAGATTCCACACGAGTATAGAGTTAAAGATGGTAAACATAATTGGCCTTACTGGCGACAGGCATTGCCAGATGTTCTTGAATTTGTTTCACAAGCATTTCATCAAAACTAAGATTTATGAATATGCGGCGTATTTTAATTCAAGTTGTTGTGGCTATTATTTTGTTTACCGTAGTATCGGTAATATTAGAGCGTAGTTATTCGCAAGAAGTATGGTTTGCAAAAGGGAAAGTAGCATTAGCATTTGGAGCCGTATATGGTGTTTTTTTGGTGGTAAAAGAAAAGTTTATTAAGAAGTAGAGCGCATGAAATACAGAGTCTTAGGAAAAACAAACTGGCCCGTTAGTGAGGTTGGTTATGGTATGTGGGGTATGGCAGGTTGGTCAGAAAGTAGTGACGTGCAATCAGCCAGAAGCTTAGATCTTGCTGTAGAAAATGGGGTTACTTTTTTTGATACTGCTTGGGGTTATGGTGAAGGTCATAGCGAAAAATTGCTAGGTCAGTTGTTACGACGGCACACCACCAAAAAACTGTATGCAGCAAGTAAAATTCCACCAAAAAATTTTAAATGGCCTGCAAAAAAATCCTATTTATTTGAGGATTCTTATCCTAGCGAACATATTATATCATATACCGAAAAGACCTTAAAAAATTTAGGACGTGATCAAATTGATCTGATGCAGTTTCATACATGGGACGATAGTTGGAGCGATCGTGAGGAATGGCAACGCACAATTGAAGATTTAAAAGCTTCTGGAAAAATTGCCGCTATGGGTATTAGCCTAAATCGTTGGGAACCAGAGAATGGAATTCTTGCACTTAAAACAGGAATGTTAGATGTGGTTCAAGTAATTTATAATATTTTCGATCAAAACCCAGAAGATGTGCTTTTTCCTATATGTGAGGCACTTAATATTGGTGTAATTGCGCGAGTACCTTTTGATGAAGGTACCTTAACAGGTGCAATTACCAAAGAAACTACTTTTCCTAAAGATGATTGGAGAGCGAGCTATTTTGTGCCTGAAAACCTAAATTCAAGTGTTGATCACGCCGATGCTTTGCGGCCACTAGTGCCCGAATTAATGTCTATGGCAGAAATGGCTCTTCGGTTTATTGCAATGAACAAAACCGTAAGCACTATGATACCTGGTATGCGTAAAGAAAAAAATGTTCTTGCAAATTCAGCCATTAGTGACGGCAAAGGTTTGCCCGAAGATTTATATCAAAAATTAAAAAAACATCGTTGGGATAGGAAACCTACAATTTGGTCGCAATAAGATTTATTTAGCGAAAAGTTGATTCATATCTTTAAAGGCCTTAAACTCTAATGCATTACCTGCGGGGTCTAAAAAAAACATGGTGGCTTGTTCACCCACCTCACCTTTAAAACGAATATAAGGCTCAATTACAAATTGTACTCCTTTCAACTTAAGATGCTCTGAAAATGATTGAAATACCTCCCAAGAAAGTACTACGCCATAGTGGGGTACTGGTACAGCATGGCCGTCAACCGCATTGTGATGTAATTCTTCTGAAGATGATTTAGGCTTATAATGAATTACAAGCTGATGACCAAAGAGGTTAAAATCAACCCAATGGTCACTACTTCTGCCTTCTTCGCATTCAAGTACATCTCTGTAGAAAGTGCGGCACTTTGCTAAGTTATGAACGGGTATCGCGATATGAAAAGGAGTGATATTTGGCATAAGTTCTTTTTTTAAAAATAGCTTTTTTTTACGATTTTAAAAAGCGTATTATTTTAGTATTAACCTTATCGCTATATAAGGAGTGTCCTAAGCCGTTGGTCTTTATGATGCTACTATTTTTCCACTGATGGTGTACCTGTGCTGAGCACCAAAAAGGGGTAATGGTATCAAATTCATCATGCACAAGAAGTCCTTTTTGAGAGCAAGAGAGAACGAATTTTTTTGTGGAAAACCATTCAAAATTAAAGCCAAATTTTTTTATAAAATACTGCTCTAAATGCTGCATAAGTTTAGTACTCAAACCTAGCATATTTTTGTACTGTTTGGTAAATTCTGATAACTCAGAGGGCGCGGCTAATGCTACTAATTTTTCAATGGAAGTATTGGGGTACTTATATTGATGGTATAACATGGTCATGCCACCAATCGAATGACCAATTATATATACAGGTTTGTACTTTTCAATTATTTTTTGGGCACAATCTGCATATAAAGGAACGTTGAATATTTTTCCGCTCGAGTTACCATGTGCTGGCGCATCCATAGCAACAATGTTGTACTGTGATTCTTGTAGCTTATTAACTAAAGATTGCCAGCGAAAACTATTACTTTCCCAGCCATGAAGCAGTAAAACTGTAGCACCTGAACCGTGCCATTTATAAGTTTGAATGAGTTGGTTGTGACATTCTAATTGGGCATCTTTCGCCTTTTCTAGAAATGCCTTTTGATTGGCACGTATTTTACCTTTACGTGGAGTGCAAAATAGGGTATAGGCTTTTTTTGAGCTATTTTGTTTCGAAAATAAAACCCATGAGTTAAGGTAAATTCCGTAGCATCTTCGGATACATTTATCAAGTATATTTTTCATTTTAGACAAACACAAGTTAATCCCTTAATAGTCAATGAAGAATAAAAGGCATTTTAGGCATTGGGTATTTAAAGATTTATTTCCAACCCAACATCATATATTTAATTTTTGCTTTGTCTGGTATTTGAACGAGTTCAATGTCGGTATTGGTATTATATCGCAAATTAGCAGGAAGTTCTTTTTTATCAATCGTAAAATACAAATCACTATTTTTTATAAATACCACTACATTGTTCATAGAGGTTAGTAACTTAGATATTTCATAATTATCTTTAATGTCTTTAAAGGTGCTAGCGAGACCAATATTCTTTTCCGTAATAAATCGAGGATCTTGAATTCGAACGTTTTGTATGGTAGCAATACTATCGCTACTAGGGGTTAAGGTGAGTAAATGGTTGCCTCCTTTTTCGAAAATATCAATTTTTTTTGCACCAAAACCATTCATTAATCTAGCAGTATCCCTAACGATAGAATCTTGATCAAAAATAATTTCTAGATCCCGTACTAGGCTAGATTTATTTAATTTTCCAATACTCGATTTTGTAATTAAAAAGTTGGTATCAATTTTTTTTTCGCAGTTCAAAAAAAATATACTGCAAAAAAAGCAGGTTGTTATGAGGTGTTTTTTCATGTCTTATCGTAAAACTTTTTTAAGTACTCCTAATACTCCTCGTATGAATGTAGCACTTGTAAGAACTTTTATTACTGGGTTTTGTGCGCTTCTTCTTCTATTTGAAGTTCTCGTAGCTGCAGGTTTTTGTTTTTCTTTTGCTAAGATTTCTTCCGCTTTTTCAATTTTTTCATTAAGTATCTCATAAGCGCTTTCTCTGTCGATAACTTCACCATATTTTTTGACCAATTTTGAGTTTTTAATAACAGATTCAAGTTCACTGTCAGAAAGTACGTCCATACGACTCATTGGTGCTCTTAAAAGCGTTGCAGCTAGTGGTGTTGGTCTTCCTTTTTCGTCTAAAGCAGATATAAGCGCTTCGCCAATGCCTAAAGAAGTTAATACTTCTTTAGTGTTGTAGAATTCTGATTCTGGATAGTTTTCTGCCGTAAGCTTAATTGCTTTTCGATCTCGTGCTGTAAATGCCCTCAAGGCGTGCTGAACTTTTAAACCCAATTGGGCAAGAACTTCATTAGGCACATCGGTAGGGTTTTGGGTTACAAAATACAGCCCTATACCTTTAGATCTAATTAATTTTACAATACTTTCAATTTGGTCTAATAAAGCTTTTGAAGCTTCTTTAAAAATAAGGTGAGCTTCGTCAATAAATAAGATGAGCTCGGGTTGATTACTATCACCCTGTTCAGGAAAAGTGGAATAAATTTCTGCCAACATGCTCAACATAAACGTAGAAAATAATTTGGGTCGGTCTTGAATATCGGTAAGGCGAAGAATATTAATATATCCTTTCCCATTTTTATCAATACGAGTTAGGTCTTCAACATCAAAAGATTTTTCTCCAAAGAAAAGATCTGCACCCTGCTGTTCAAGCTCTATTATTTTTCTTAAAATAGTACCTGTGGAGCTTTTTGAAATTCTACCATATTCTTTCGTAAATTCGGCTTTGCCAGTTTCTGTAGAATATTGAAGAACTTTTTTAAAATCTTTTAAATCTAATAAGGGTAGTTTATTGTCATCGCAAAATTTAAAAATAACAGAAACAATACTTTCTTGTGTTTCTGTAAGATCAAGAATACGGGAAAGTAAAGTAGGACCGAATTCTGAAACAGTAGCTCTTAGTTTTACTCCATCTTGCTCTGAAAGCGATAAAATTTCTACAGGAAAACCTTTGGCTTCAAACGGAAGTCCAATCTTTTCATGGCGTTCGTTAATTTTAGCATGCCCTGGGCTAGGTTGGGCAATACCACTTAAATCTCCTTTTAAATCCATCAATAATACAGGAATTCCTTTTTCAGAAAGATTTTCAGCAAGTACTTGTAGTGTTTTTGTTTTTCCAGTTCCTGTGGCTCCTGCAATGAGGCCGTGACGATTTAATGTTTTTAATGGAATTTTAACGTGCGCATTTGTAAGTGCTTCTCCGTTTAACATTGCTGCTCCCATGGTGATAAAATCACCTTTTGTACTATAGCCCTTTTCAATATGAGCAAAGAATTTATCGGTATTACCCATCTCTTTAAATTTGGTATAAAAATACGTGAATTTTTGTTTTTGGGCGATTTCGGGTGAATAAGTTTTTTTTAAAGTAATGAGGTACCTTAGAGAATGGCAGTAAGAACAATCAAAGTTTTAAATAGCTTGTAGCTTAAGCAAGTTATTTTAGTATTTAGACTTTATCCACCTTATATTTGCAAAATGGTAAAAGAGGATGTTTTGGCGCTAGTGGATAAGGGTTTGATGCTTCCTTTAATGGAAGAATTTTATACTATTCAGGGCGAAGGGTTTTACAAAGGCACAGCGGCTTATTTTATACGAGTTGGTGGTTGTGATGTAGGATGCCATTGGTGTGACGTTAAAGAAAGTTGGAATGCAGAGTTGCATCCGCCAACGGCAATAGAACACATTGTAAACAACGCTGCCACTTATTCTGATACTATTGTAGTTACTGGAGGTGAACCCCTTACTTGGGATATGGAACCTTTAACAAAAGCTTTGCAGGCAAAAGGTTTAAAAACCCATATTGAAACTTCTGGAGCCTACGCTTTATCTGGTCATTGGAACTGGATTTGCCTCTCGCCTAAAAAGAATAAGCTTCCTTTTGGAAAAGTGTACGATGTAGCTAACGAATTAAAGGTGATTATTTATAATAAACACGATTTTATTTTCGCAGAAGAACAAGCTTCGAAAACCAATTCAGAGTGTATTTTGTATTTGCAACCAGAATGGAGCGTTAGTGATAAGGTTACACCGCTTATTGTTGATTACGTAATGAAAAATCCGAAATGGAAAGTGTCTTTGCAAACACATAAATACTTAAATATCCCTTAAAGGTGGGTAACTTCTTTTTATGAGTAGCGGATTTAAATAGGTATTATCTACCCCCTTTTGCTTGTAAATCTGCCTTGCACGCCACACCAAGAGGAACCGAGTTAAAGCGACCAGTTGTTGAAGTTCTATTTTTTAGCATTTGAAGTACACTTTTACCGCTTAATGAACAACTCGATTGGAGGCTATTTTTTAAGGTAGAAGATTTGTTGCTAGCACCTCTAAACTCTAATTCTGCCCGCATTAAACAGCCGCTTACGTTACAATGATTTTGGGCATTTTCATCTTCATGGTTATTTACCATTTCAGTTCCTAAATTTACCAATCCAAAAAGATGACCAAATTCATGATTAATAGTTGCGATTTCTATATCAGAATTAGAAATAGATGCACTTGAATTAGCTAGTCTTCGTACAGTAGTTTCATAAATTACCATTGATGTATTGCGATACACGGCACCAAGTGTTACTAAACCACTATCTTCATCATCACCTTCGGCCGGGGCATCTGAAAAGTAAATATAAACACCTAGTGTTTCTCCATTATTATAAACGGTTCTGTTTGCTTCTTCTAAGTCAGCAACTTCTTGAATAGAGAGATTTTCTTTTTCAGGAGAATCTAATTCAAGAAAACTAATTTCAACAATTTCTTTAAATGTATTGGTTCTAATATAGTTTGCAAATTCATTTAGTGCACGTTGGGTAGGTTTAAAACCATTTACAAAAGCGATTTCTACCTTCAGTTTTGTAAAATCTTCATTTGAAAGTAAATCTTTGGCAGAAAGACCTGCAGCCCTAAGATTTGGTGTTTTGTCAACCCCTCCAGCAGGTTCATCAGTAGCAGTTGTGTTTTTTGAACATCCAACCACAAAAAATAATGCAAAAAGAGTAATACCTATTTTGAAAAAATTCATTCTTTTAAAATTTGCTTCTGTTATTAAAGTTAACGCAAAATAAACTTCACTTAGTATTTTTCTAGTGTTAATCTAGCTAAATAGTCGTAATGATCTCCTCGACTTACAATTTCGCAATTTAGGTTATTCGCACGGGTAGCGTTTTTTAATGTGTTTTCATCAAGATATAACCAAGAAAAAGGCATGCTTTTGATACCTTTATACGACATAGTAAAAATTACTTCGCCATAGTAATTAGGGCTTGCAGGCATCCACCTACCGCCGTCTTCGTCTTCATCAAACATATAAATAATATCGCTGGAATCTAAAAGAATTTGACCGCCTGGGCGAAGCAATTCTTTCAAGTGTTTAAGAAATTGATCTAGTCGGTTAAGACTACCAGCAATACCAATGCCATTCATTAGCAGTAATAAGGTGTCGAATTTTTGATTTTTTGTACTGTAAATATCAGAACAAATACAATTTTTAACACCACGTAGTTCACAAGTTTTTATGGCTCCTTTAGAATGGTCTAGTGCTACAACACTTATGTTTTTATCTTGTAGCCATAAACTATGACTGCCTGTGCCCGCACCAATGTCAAGAACTTTGCCATTGCATAATTGTAATGCTTTTTGTTCTAATTTAGGCATCCTACTAAATTCTCTGAATAGGTAGGGTAGTGGCATTATATCTGTTTCATCTAATGAAGAAAAGGTTATAATATCTTCACTATAATTACCAGCTTGGTAGTCTAAAAGGGCATCCCCAAAAATATCCATAAAAATATAATTTGTATTTTGTGCAAAAGTCACAATTTTTACTTGAGAATAGGTGTTTATTGGTTACTTTAAAGATATTTTTTTATCCATATTATTTTCAATAAATAGTAAAGCGGCAATAAATACAACTTTAATAGCAGTACAGCATATGTGGTGATTAAGCGTTTGTATAGATAATTTAATACACGAGATGCCAACCGTAGTAGATATATTTTTTAAGTTAAGCTTAGGGTGATAAATGGAAACGCTTTAGGCAGTTGTTCATCATAGAAATAGCTGTTGTGTTAAATTAGAGTCGAGATTTATGCAAAATTGCAGTACATCTTGTAAAGTAGTAACTATGAATCAGTTTTTAAAAGATCTTCCTAAAAAAGCAAAAGAAAAGCATAGCGAGAACAAAAAATATTTTGCAAAACTTCGAAAAAGAACCCCAAAAAATATCGATTATGTGATGCAAGATCTACATGAGGCTGAGTTTGCCAATACTGATTGCTTAAGCTGTGCAAATTGTTGCAAAACTACTGGCCCACTATTCACTAATTCAGATATTGAGCGAATAGCTAAACATTTAAGGTGTAAGCCTCAAATATTTATTAAAAAATATTTAAAGATAGATGAAGACAATGATTATGTGCTGCAGCAAGTGCCATGCACTTTTTTAGCAGCAGACAATTACTGTTCTATTTATGAGGTAAGACCAAAAGCCTGCAAAGAGTTTCCGCATACCAATCGAAAGAAATTTCAACAAATTAGTAGTCATACCTTAAAGAATGTAGCAATTTGTCCTGCCGCCTATAATATTGTTGAGGCGATGAAGAAGAGTGTTGCTTTTAAGTAGATGTTTTAACCCCCTTTTATACTCGGTAACTTGCTAGTAAGTACTTGTGTACTTCTAAATGAGATGTTTTTAACTTTGGTTTTTAAGTTGCTATTTTTTGCCACTATGTATTAGTTAAACCGATTTTTAATTGCGCCATGTGGCTCAAATAATTTGAAATAAACTTTTAGTACCTTTAAAGTGTTATGGAATTAATGCTACAATATTTCGAAAATATACCATCTACACACCGAACTTTACTTCTGATAGGGGGCATTACCTTTTTTTGGGTTTTAGAGGGTATTTTGCCATTAAAGAACTTTAAATACAAAAAATGGAATCATGCCTTGCCGAATCTATTTTTTACCCTTACCACAATAATTATAAATTTTGCTTTCGCTTTCTTTTTACTGCAAACTTCTGATTGGGTTGTGGCTCATAATTTTGGAATACTTAATTGGTTGCCAGAAATACCGCTTTGGACCTATGTTTTATTTGGAATTTTACTGCTTGATTTAATTGGGGCGTACACAGCGCATCGGGTAGAGCATAATGTAAAAATGTTATGGATGGTGCATTTAGTGCATCATACAGATCATAATGTAGATGCAACTACGGCAAACAGGCATCACCCTTTAGAAAGTGTAATACGTTTTGGTTTTACGGTTTTAGGGGTTTTTTTGGTTGGTGCGCCTATTGGTTTAATTATGCTATATCAATCAATATCTTTAGTTTTTGCGCAATTTACCCATGCCAATATTAGGTTGCCAAAAGGTTTAGACTATGCGATAAGCTGGGTGCTAGTGTCTCCGGATATGCATAAAGTACACCATCATCATGTATTACCCTATACAGATTCGAATTATGGAAATATCTTTTCTATTTGGGATCGTTTTTTTGGAACGTTTATGAAGCTAAATAGAGACCAAATTATATTTGGATTAGACACTTTTTCTAATAAAGAAGAGAACGGTAAAATTAAAGCGCTATTAAAACAACCTTTTCATACATATCGCAAGCCTACAAATACAAACACAACAAAAGTGTCGTAAGGCTGCGATCGATTAGTTTAATATATTAAATACTTAGCGCGTATTTTCTTGAATTTTTGAAGATCAGATTGCCAAGTAGTTTTTATTTCTTTTTCTGAAAGGCCTGCAATTATTTGTTTTTGTAATTTTTCGGTACCTGCATGTTTCGTAAATCCTTCGGTGTTAAAAACTAAACTTTTGTCCGTTGCGTTTTTGTAAGCATTTAGTAGCCAGATTAAGCTTACTTCTTTTAGTCTAGCTGTTTTTGATAAGTCCATTCCAAAACAAACGCTTCCTTCTTGCTTGGGGTGTTTCGATCCAAAATTAGGTTTTGGAGTGTAGTAAAAGTTATATTGAGTGCTATCTAAAAAAGAGGCGCCAAAGCGCTGAAATTGATATTCGGTACCACGACCAGCGTTGATATTGGTACCCTCAAACAAACCCAAACTAGGGTAAAGGTTTATTGCTACATCATTAGGTAAGTTTGGTGAGGGTCTAAGAGGTAAATGGTAGGTTAAATTATGGTTCCAGTTTTTAAGGGGTATGATGGTTATTGCTGCTTTTTTTTGGTTTGTTAGCCAACCTTCTTCATTAATCATAGTTGCATATTCGCCAATAGTCATACCGTACACTAAGGGTATTTTTGTCATTCCTAAAAAACTCGTATGTTCAGCTTCCATGGTTGGGCCGTCTATATAATTTGCATTCGGATTTGGACGGTCTAAAATAAGTACAGGAATATTATGGTCTGCGCAAGATTCCATCACCAATTGCAGCGTAGCGATATACGTATAAAAACGAACGCCTACATCTTGAATGTCAAAAACTACAAGATCTACATCTTTTAATTGTGCTGAGGTAGGTTTTCTGTTTTTTCCATAGAGCGAAATAAGAGGTATTTGTGTTTTGGTGTCAATACCATCTTTTACTTTTTCTCCAGCATCTACTTTTCCACGAAAACCATGCTCTGGCGCAAATACCTTTTTAATTTTTACGTCTAGCTGAAGAAGTGAGTCAACTAAATGTGTATGGCCTTCTTTTTTAAAAATAACACTAGTTTGGTTGGCAACAACAGCTATAGATTTTCCTTTTAAAAGTGCTAGGTATTTTTCGGTCCTGTTGGCACCAACGATAATAGGTTTCGGAGCAGTATAACTTGCTTTTGCAATTTTAGAATCTTGATTTAAAAAGTCATCCTTTATTTGGTTTTTGCAAGTAGAAAGTGTCAAAAGCCAAATGAAAACTGTACTTTTGATGACGTATAAAAGACGCATAGATTGAATTTAGAATATTTTATCGCAAAGCGACTTATAACTGGGGCTGACCATAAAATTAGTATTTCTGCGCCAATAATAAAAATAGCAATTACTGCAATCGCTATTGGTGTTGTAATGATGCTGATTGCTATTGCAACAGGTGCAGGACTTAAGCATAAGATTCGCGAAAAAATAACTGCTTTTAGTGGCCATGTACAAATTTATAATTACGACAACAATCGGTCTGATATCTCTGTGGTTCCGGTTTCAATAGAGCAAGATTTCTATCCTGAATTTAGAAGCGTAGATGGAATTACACATGTGCAAACCGTGGCAACAAAAGCTGGTGTAATTAGAACAGAAGAGACTTTTGAGTTAGCCATTGCTAAGGGTGTTGGTACAGATTTCAATTGGAAAATTTTTAGTGAATATATTGTTGAGGGTCGTTTGCCAAATTATGGGGCCGAGCTTAATGAAGAAGTGTTAATGTCTCGCATAATGGCAAATCGTTTGCAGCTTAAAGTAAGCGATTCTTTTTTAACCCTTTTCATGAAAGAAGACACCGGTAAAACACCCAATCAAAGGCGGTTTAAAATTGTGGGCATCTATGATAGTGGTTTAGAAGAAATAGATGAGCGCTATCTTTTTACAGACATTCGTCATATTCAACGTATGAATAAATGGAAACCTAATGAGGTAGGTAATTTTGAAGTATTTCTAAATGATTTCGATGATTTAGAAAAGAAGACATTTGAAATTCACGGAAATACTGTTGCCACTCTAGATACGCAGAATGTTAAAAATAAATACCGGCAAATTTTCGAGTGGATTCCTCTTTTTGATTTTAACATTGCCTTAATAATTGGTATTATGATTATCGTTGGGGGTATAAATATGATCACCGCTTTGTTGGTTCTTATATTAGAGCGCACCCAAATGATTGGGGTATTAAAAGCTTTAGGTTCTTCTAATTGGAGTATTCGAAAAGTGTTTTTATATAATGCTACTTATTTAATCGGCGTTGGCTTGTTATGGGGCAATGGTATTGGTTTGTTAATTATTTGGCTTCAAAGCCAATTTAAGTTATTTAAGTTTCCAAATCCTAAGGAGTATTATGTAGAATACATTCCTGTCAGTATTGACGTTTTAACCGTATTTCTACTTAACCTAGGGGTCTTGTTGCTCTGCTTGTTAATGTTATTGCTTCCTTCATATATTATCACCAAGATAACTCCAGTAAAAGCAATTAAATTTGAATAAATCTCAATTATATCATTAAACTTCTAACATTTTTTAGTGTATTTAGTTTTAAACTTGGCATCTAATTTATCATAACTTTGAATACTATGAACTATGCAGAAAATATATTAAAAACCATTGGTAATACCCCTTTGGTAAAACTAAATAAGCTTACTTCTGAGCTGCCTTGTTTGGTCTTGTCAAAGTACGAAACTTTTAATCCGGGTAATTCTGTTAAAGACCGAATGGCAATTCAAATGATTGAAGATGCCGAACAAGAGGGAATATTAAAGCCAGGCGGTACAATAATAGAGGGCACTTCTGGTAATACAGGAATGGGCTTGGCATTAGGTGCTGTTGTCAAAGGCTATAAGATGATATGTGTTATTAGTGATAAACAATCTAAAGAGAAAGTAGATATTTTAAAGGCTGTAGGTAGTGAAGTTCATGTATGTCCTACCGATGTTGCTCCTGAAGACCCTAGAAGCTATTATTCTACAGCAAAAAGATTAGCAGAAGAGATACCGAACTCATGGTATGTAAATCAGTACGATAATCCATCAAATACAAAAGCACATTACTTAAGTACTGGTCCTGAAATATGGGAGCAGACAGATGGAAAGGTCACTCACTTTGTAGTAGGAGTTGGAACAGGAGGAACAATTTCAGGAGTAGGATCTTTTTTAAAAGAACAAAATCCAAACATAAAAATTTGGGGAATTGATACCTACGGCTCTGTTTTTAAGAAGTATCACGAAACAGGTATTTTTGATAAAAATGAAATTTATCCTTACATCACAGAGGGGATTGGAGAAGATATTTTGCCCAAAAATGTAAATTTTGAAATAATTGATGGTTTTACAAAAGTTACCGATAAAGATGCCGCGGTTTACACACAACGCCTAGCGAAAGAAGAAGGTATGTTTTTAGGAAATTCTGCGGGTGCAGCTATAAAAGGGCTGTTGCAACTTAAAGAGCATTTCACCAAAGATGATGTAGTGGTTGTTTTGTTTCATGATCATGGTAGTCGTTATGTAGGTAAAATGTTTAATGATGAATGGATGCGTAATCGCGGTTTTTTAGATGATAAAGTGACAAAAGCTATCGATTTGGTAAAAAGCCATGTCGATGAACCTTTGGTTACCGTAAAAACAGAAGAATTGGTAATGCATGCGATAGAGCGAATGAAGAACTATAACATCTCGCAAATTCCTGTAGAAGATGTTAATGGTTTTGTAGGTTCTATTGATGAGTCTATTTTATTTCGAGCAATAATGGATGATACTAGTGTAACTTCAAAACCAGTAAAAGAAGTTATGCAAAAACCTTTTCCCGTTGTAAATAGAAATATGGCTATTGCTGAGGTTGCTAAATTAATTGATAAAGAGGTTCAGGCAGTTTTAATAGATTTAGGAGATGGACGACATCACATTATTACAAAATATGATATTATTAGCGGCTTAAAATAGCCCTGAATAGTAAAAGTTATTTGTTCTTAATTAGCATCAGGTCTGTAGGTGTTTTAGTTTAATTTTATCATTTTTTTTAAATTAGTTCCTAAATTTTAGTTGCCTTTGAAGCTCAATTTCCGGAGTTGTATGTGGTAGGTGATAATTTTTATAAGGACTAGAGTGAAAAAAGTTGAAATATAGGGTGCGAAAATTTATTTTTTGTTAGCTATAATTCAGTTTTAACTAAAGCATATCTTATGAGTAAAGTAGAAACTCGCAATGCATTTATGACCGCTACGTATTTGTATTTTTTGTTTGTTGCCCTGTTTCTTTGCGGCTGCGGTAGTGATGATAGTAGTGCTGCTAATTCAATTACTCCGCCAATAGATCCTGTAGAAACAATTGAAAACCCCTTGCCATTATTTTCTATTCAGACCAATGGACAATCTATTGTAGATGAGCCTAAAGTTAGTGCAGATTTTACACTTACAGAAGGTGATGAAACCCTATATTCAGGAAAAATGGGTATTGAAATAAGAGGGTCTTCCTCGCAAATGTTTCCTAAAAAGTCTTTTGGTTTTGAAACATGGGATGCAGACGGTAACGATATTGATGTTTCTTTACTAGGTTTTCCAGAAGAGGAAGATTGGATTTTGTATGCCCCTTATAGCGATAAGTCGCTCATAAGAAATGTGCTAATTTATGACCTAGCTCGAAGTATGAATCGGTATGCGAGTAGAACAAAATTTGTTCAATTAAATATCAATGAACAGTATCAAGGAGTTTACGTGTTTATGGAAAAATTAAAACGAGATAACAACCGTATAGCAATTAACAAGTTAAAAGATGATGAAAATGAAGGTGAAGATTTAACCGGTGGTTACATTCTAAAAATAGATAAAAACAATAATGAGGGTTTTACCGATCAAAATTCTTTTGATTCTGAGTTTGGGTCTTCATTAGATCAAACGGGTGGTGATATTCATTTCTTATACGATTACCCTGATGCTAATACTATTACCTCAACACAAAAAGACTATATTTCAGCCTACCTAGCAGATTTTGAAACGGCACTAGCCTCCGATAACTTTACGGATGTAGACCAAGGGTACCAGGCATATATAGATATAGATAGTTTCATAGATTTTTTTATTCTAAACGAAATTTCAAACAATGTTGATGCTTACCGTATAAGCACCTACCTGACGAAGGATAAAAATGAAAAACTGAAAATAGGCCCTATTTGGGATTTTAATTTGGGCTTCGGTAATGCAGATTATTGCAATGGAAGCCATACAGATGTATGGGCGTATAAATTTAATGAAAGGTGCCCAAATGATGTTTTTTTGGTTCCCTTTTGGTGGTCACGTTTACTTGAAGACCGAGCTTTTGTTGATCGTTTAAAAACAAGATGGAATACCTTAAGAGCAGAGCAATTAGCAGATGCAGTAATTTTTGCTCGAATAGACGAGTATGTTGTTCTTTTAGACGAATCAGGTGCTTTAGAATCTAATTTTGCGAAATGGCCGATTTTAGGCACTTATGTTTGGCCAAATGCGTTTGTGGGTCAAAATTATAGCCAAGAAATACGCTATGTAAAAGAATGGATAACCAACAGAACGCAATGGTTAGATAATGCCATAAATAATCTTTAGTACCCATATATGAGACTGTATTTAAAAGACCAAAGTGTAACTATTGATAAGGGAGAGTTAGTAAGTTATCGGGTAAAAGAAACTGAGTATATGCATCAAAAAGGAAGTCCTGGTTGGCGAAATGTTGATACTGAAATGTTTCCGATTATTGGCCCAACAGCGGATGCGGGTTTTCAGGTGCAAACCCCGAGAGAGATAGCTATTCAAGATCAGCACGGGCTATTGCGCGAATTGGAATATCAATTAGAGCAACAAACAAATTTGAGTGCTACATATAGCAAATCTTACCAGCAAAGAACACCAATAAAAAATTCGAAATACCCTAAGAAATCAACCCAAAAATTATTGCTTTGGCCCTATAATTTCAAATTTGAAAAGAAATTTGAACTAAAACCATCAGGCTTACATATTACCTTTACCATTTCAGGAGAAAAAGATTCTCCTTTTATGTTCGGTTATCATCCTGCTTTTAGGTTAATCACCAAAAACCCAACGGTAATTGCAAATAATAAAGTAATTACACTACATCAAGTATTAGAAACCGGCAGCAAGGCATTGCAAGTTTCAAACTGCAACACTCTTGTTCTTCAGGATAAAAACGAATTGGTAGTTGTAACTTCTGGATTTGATAACTTTATGTTGTGGACCGAGGTTTCAAATATGATTTGTATCGAGCCAATTACCTTTTATCCATACAATGTAAAACAGCAAAATTTAGATGAAGGCTTTACTTTTTTAAAGGATACTAAAGCGGTATTTTCTGTACATTTAGCTGTCAATAGTTAAATTTTATGAAATTCATGAAAAACTTAGAGCAAGAATATGGGTATCTTTTTGAAGAAAAATTATTAACCGAGATAAGCACAAATGGGGTGTATAAAAAAATTAAAAAAGGTACTACTATACTCGATATTGGAGCACCGATTACCCATATGCCTTTATTGTTAAACGGAGCTATAAAAATACTTAGAGAAGACGAAGAAGGAGATGAATTGCTCCTTTACTTTTTAGAAAAAGGTGATGCTTGCGCCATGACCTTCTCAGGTTGTTTTGGCAATAGTAACAGTAAAAGTAAAATTAGGGCTGTTACAGAAAATGATACCGAGATAATTATGATACCTATTCGGCAAATAGAAACCTGGATGCAGCATTACAAATCATGGCAGCAGTTTATATTAGATAGCTATCACAACATTATGATCGAACTTTTAGAAACCGTAGATACTTTAGCTTTTATGCGCTTAGATGAAAGACTACTAAGGCATTTGAAAGATAAAGCTAAAGTTACAAATGATGATAGCATTTATAGTACCCATCAAGATATTGCTTACGACTTGCATACATCAAGAGTTGTAATTTCTAGATTGCTAAAAAAACTAGAGAAAGAAGGTAAAATTTTAATGAATCGTAACCATATTAAGATTCTTGTTTTTTAGAACGAAAAAAAAGACCTTAATTTATTATTAAACTTAAAATGTCAACGTATGAAAACTATCTTTTTAAGCCTAATTTTAAGCCTGTTTATAAACCTTTCTATCCAGGCACAAATGAATGATGCTTTACCTTATATGAATATACCCGATGCTCCTGAAAGCTATACGCCAGGCACCGTAATATCAAGAGTGATCGACGGACTTGGGTTTCGATACTATTGGGCATCTGAAGGTTTAACAGAAGATGATTTGGCTTATGCTCCGGGTAATAATGGTCGAAGTATGAGTGAAAATTTAACCCATATATACGAGCTTTCTACAGTTATTTTAAATGCTGCTAAAAAACTCCCAAATGATAGATCTGCTAAACCAGAAGTAATGACTAGTATTCAGCAGCGTAAGAAAACTTTAGAAAATTTAAAACTTGCCAGCGAGCTCTTTGCAGAAAGTATCGATTTAAGTTCTCATGCTGTTGTTTTTAAGTCCAAAGATGGCACTGCCAGCTACCCATTTTGGAACGGTATAAATGGCCCCATCGAAGATGCTTTATGGCATGCCGGCCAGTTGGTAGTAATGCGCAGATCTGCAGGCAATCCGATAAACTCAAAAGTGAATGTTTTTTTAGGAAGACTAAACGATTAAAGTCTCTTTTGCTGTCCTCATAAATAGTGTAAGGCCGCAGTTGTAAAGGGTTTTTGTGCCGTTAGCCCAAACAAATCACGCTGTCATCAAGTGCTTCTATGATCTTTTTTGGTTAACAGCCTAGGCATGTAATCAACGGTTATTGTCGTTAAATTTTAGCTATTTTTCGCCTTTTATGTTGCCAAAATAATTAGTTTTCACGCTTATCGTAAGACCTTTGTAACTCTGGTTGCTTTAATTTTATTATTTAAAACGTAAATTTGATTAATGCAAAAATTTTTTCCATTTCTGCAATGGCTACGCACGTACAACAAAGCTGATTTTTTTAGCGATTTGCTAGCAGGTTTAAGCGTAGGAATTATTTTAGTTCCGCAAGGTATGGCCTATGCTATGATTGCGGGTTTGCCACCAGTTTACGGCTTATACGCAGCCATATTTCCATTACTAGTGTATTTGTTTTTAGGCACCTCTAGGCAATTGTCAATTGGACCGGTCGCTATGGATTCGCTTTTAGTAGCTGCGGGTTTAGCAAGCCTAACAATTTCTAGTCTCGAGAATTATATAGCCTTGGCTATATTTTTAGCTTTTATGGTAGGGGCTATTCAGTTTTTTTTAGGCTTGTGTCGTATGGGGTTTTTAGTCAATTTTTTATCAAAGCCTGTAATAAGTGGTTTTACATCTGCTGCGGCATTAATTATTGTTTTTAGTCAATTAAAACATTTACTTGGGGTAGATGTTGAAAAGAGCAACAGGTTTCACCAATTAATTAGCAATGCTTTTAACAAAATAGCAGAAACAAATAGCTACGATTTGGCATTAGGGCTAGTCAGTATTCTCGTAATCGTTGTTTTAAAGAAATGGAGCAAGAAAATACCATCTATACTCATTGTCGTCGTATTGGGTATACTAGCCGTTTATTTTTTAAATTTAGAAGCTTTTGGAGTAAAAATTGTTGGTGCTATTCCTACAGGCCTACCCGAGTTTCAAACGCCAAGTATTACTATTCAAAATATAATTGATATTTGGCCAATAGCGGTGACATTAGCTTTGGTTGGGTATTTGGAGGCGATTTCTATAGGCAAAGCTATTCAAGAAAAGACAGGCTTAGATACCATAGATTCAAATCAAGAGCTTGTAGCCTTAGGCGCTTCAAATATGATAGGTTCTTTTTTTCAATCGTACCCCGCAACTGCTAGTTTTTCTCGTTCTGCAATTAATTATGAATCAGGAGCTAAAACAAATTTGGCAGCCTTATTTTCTGTAAGCTTAGTAGTACTTACCTTATTATTTTTAACACCATTGTTTTTTTATCTGCCAAATGCTGTTTTGGCTAGTATTATTATGGTTTCTGTTTTTGGATTAATTGAAATTGGCTACGCTAAAAATCTATGGGTAAATCGTAAAGACGAGTTTTTTATTTTACTAATTACTTTTTTAACTACCTTGTTTGTGGGCATACCTCAGGGGGTTTTACTAGGGGTCTTATATTCTTTATTATTAATGGTTTATCGTACGTCTAATCCACATTTTGCGGTTTTAGGTAATATTAAAGGATCAGAATATTATAAAAATATCAATCGATTTGATGATGAGGTAGTGGTACGAGAAGACCTGCTTATTGTTCGTTTCGATGCACAATTGTATTTTGCAAATGCAGCTTTTTTTAAACGAGAATTGTTTAAACAAATTGATAAAAAAGGAAAAGCGTTAAAAGGTGTTATCATAAATGCAGAGGCTATTAGCTATATTGATAGTAGTGCAGCATATATGCTAACAAAGATTATTAATGAAATACATTGTAGAAACTTGCAGTTTTATATTGCTGGTGCTATTGGCCCTACTAGAGATATTATTTTTTCAAGCGGCATTATTACCGAATTGAGCTCTGAATTTCTTTTTGTTAAAACAAAAGAAGCGGTAGCTTATTTTGATGATCCTAGTACAGTTTCTTTGGTGCAAGAAAAAGTAGCGCATCAAAATCGATTGAAATGCGATAAATAAATCAGAAGTGTATAAAAAAGAATTATTATATTCTTTGTTGACGTAAATATTGAAATATGAAAATAGAACAGATTTACACAGGTTGCCTCGCTCAAGGCGCCTATTATATAGAGAGTGCGGGCGAAGTTGCAATAATCGACCCATTAAGAGAAGTGCGGCCATACCTACAACGCGCAGAAGATAATAATGCTAAAATCAAATATATTTTTGAAACTCATTTTCATGCAGATTTTGTAAGTGGTCATGTAACCCTATCCAAGCAAACTGGGGCACCAATAGTATTTGGCCCTAATGCAAACCCTAGTTTTGATGCTTTGGTTGCTGTAGATGAACAAGAGTTTAAGTTGGGTAACGTAACCATTACAGCCCTACATACACCGGGTCACACTATGGAAAGTACCACCTATTTATTAAAAGATGCTAAAAGAAAAGATTTTGCGATTTTCTCTGGTGACACTCTGTTTTTAGGTGATGTGGGTAGGCCCGATTTAGCGCAAAAGGCAGCTGAGATGACTCAAGAAGATTTAGCAGGTATTTTATTTGATAGTCTTAGGGATAAAATTATGCCATTATCTGATGACGTTATTGTGTATCCAGCGCATGGTGCAGGTTCTGCTTGCGGTAAAAATATGATGAAAGAAACTGTTGATACTTTGGGTAATCAAAAGAAGGTGAACTATGCCTTAAGGGCAGATATGACAAAGCAAGAATTTATAAATGAAGTAACAGATGGTCTTCTGCCTCCGCCAAAATATTTTCCGTTAAATGTGAAGATGAATAAGGAGGGCTATGAAGATATTGCCGACGTTTTAGATCGCGGTACAACTGCACTTACACCAGATACTTTTGAAAAGGTGGCTAATGAAACTGGTGCGGTTGTCTTAGATGTTCGTCATCAAAACGAATTTGTAAAGGGGCATATACCTAGATCTATATTTATAGGATTGAATGGTGATTTTGCTCCTTGGGTAGGAGCACTAATAGCAGATACAAAGCAGCCAATTTTATTGGTGTCACCTAAAGGAAAAGAAGAAGAAGCAATTACAAGGTTGTCGAGAGTAGGTTTTGATGGTACTATTGGATATTTGTCTGAAAGCTTTGAATCATGGGTAAAAGCAGGCAAAGAATATGATACCATAACTTCAGTACCAGCAGAAACAGTTATCCAAGCTGTAAATGAAAGAAAACTTCAAGTTTTTGACGTTCGTAAAGAGGGTGAATTTAAGTCAGAGCATTTAAGCGCTTCAAATCATACGCCTTTAAGTAGATTAAATAAATACTTGAAAGAATTTCCTATTAAAGATACATTTTATGTGCATTGTGCTGGTGGTTATCGATCTGTTATTGCAGCATCTATTTTGAAAAGTAGAGGTATTCACAATTTTATAGATATAGCAGGCGGATATGGTGCCTTAAAAAAACATGGTGCTGAAGTAACTAACTATACTTGTTCTAATTCGTAAGAGAGCATTTTTTATGCTTACAGTTTAAAAGGGGTGTTTTAATTCAATATTTGACTTATTTTTCTGTATTTGGTTGATGAAAATCAAAAAAAAATAACTAAATTCAAATCCAAATTAAATTTGAACATGCCCCAGCTCAACTTAACTTTGGTCAATTGGAACAATGCGAGACTTATAATTAGCGTTTTTTCTGTCTTTGCTGTAATATTTGTTTTGTTACTATTATTCCTACGGAATAATAGTAAAAGAACGTAAAGGAATTTTTTCTTTTAGAATTATAAGGCTTTCTCTTTTTTTAAACTTTGGAATTAAAAAAATAGGGCGTCTTTGTTTTGAGAATTACTGTTTAAAATTGAGCCTGTTATTTCAAAACATTTTTCAGGATTTTTTTCTACGAAAGATTTAATAATTACTTGTACTTCTAAGGTGTTTTTTTGAGCTACTAAAAAAGCTGACAAATCTTCGGAGGTATTTATTATAACATCCTTATTAACAAATCCATACCCTACATAAGTGTCCTCATTAACAAGTACAAAAGCATCTTCTTCTGCGGATCTCCCTTTTTCTTTGATTATAAAATTTTTAGATGTCGATTTAATATAATTAATAGCAGCTAATACTTTTTTATTGTAGGCAGAAATATCCTCATCCTCCCGGCAAATACCATCACATGCTTTTATTTTATAATGAGAGCATGATTCAACGTTTTCTTGAAGATGACAGTACTTAGGGCATAGTTTATAGGTTTTGCATATTTTTTCTAGAAATAACCTACAGTCAGCAATGTTATAGAAAGTGTAAATAGAATTTGGCGCCATTTTTAGTTTATTGTAAGCTAAATGTCGAATGTTATTGCGGTCTTCAAAACTGAATATGCCATATTGTTGAACTTTTCTTTTTTGCGCCCGATTGTATTTTGGATAGTAATGTTTAATAGCTTCTGATTCCATTAAAAGCGCAATGAGATCACTCCCAGATAGTTCAAAATCAATATCTGCAATTTCATTACAGAGTTGTATTTCTTTTGTTGATTTATCATAGAAATGTCCTAAGACACGCTTTTTAAGATTAATAGCTTTGCCAATGTAAATGATTTTGCCTTTCGAATTTTTAAAATAATATATACCAGGTGTTGCAGGTATTTTTTCAAAAATAGCTTTTGGTAGTTTTGGCGGCAGGGTGAGTTCTTGTGAACGTGCATTTAAAAAAAGTTTAAAAACTTTAGCAGCACCATCGGTTCGTAACAGTTTATGAAAGAGCAAGGTAGTCGCATGTGCATCACCTCTTGCACGATGCCGATCTGTAAGGGGTATACCCATTGCAGAGCATAGTTTGCCTAGGCTGTAAGAATTATAGCCTGGTAACAATTTGCGAGAAAGCCGAACCGTACAGAGCTTTTTACGAACAAATTCTCGATTAATATTCTTGAATTCATTTTTAATTACGTTGTAGTCGAAATTTACGCTATGCGCAACAAAAATGCTATCTTTTGTAAATTCTAAAATAACATCGGCTATTTCGCTAATAGTAGGTGCATTGCGCACCATGTCATTGTCAATACCCGTTAATCCAGTTATAAAGTACGGAATTTCACATTCAGGGTTCACAAGAGAGGTGTACTCATCTATAATTTCATGACCATTATACTTGAAAATAGATATTTCGGTAATCTTATTTCCTTTAACACCATTTCCGGTGGTTTCTATGTCGACAATGGTATACAAGAATAAACTATAATTTTTTGCTAGTTATAAAGATAGTTCCTTTTTTTTAGTGCTTGAGTATACTAAATCAAATTGTGTATTTTTAGAACTAATTTTAACAGCGCTCTTGTGAACACCATATTATTTCAGAAATACGCAGCTTTTTTTATTGCGGTTATTTTTCTTTCTTGTAAAGACCAAAAGATCGAGTTCGTAAAAGAGCAACAAGGTCCAAATATCATTTATATATTAGCCGATGATTTGGGTTATGGTGATGTAAACGCTTTTAATGAGCATGGAAAAATTAAAACGCCCTATTTAGATCAACTCGCAAAAGAGGGTATGATTTTCACTGATGCACATAGCCCTTCTGCGGTTTGCACGCCAACCAGATATGGCATTATCACGGGGCGCTACAGTTGGCGTAGTGAGTTAAAAAGTGGTGTTTTAACAGGTAAATCCAAAGCCCTTATACCACCTGATAGAACTACTGTAGCATCGTTATTAAAGAAATCGGGCTACACCACGGGTTTTATTGGAAAGTGGCATTTAGGTTGGAACTGGTCATTAAAAGACAAGGCTAATTTTGACGGCGAAGGTTGGAATTTTGAAGATTTTAATGCTGTAGATTTTACACAGCCAGTAACTCAAACGCCAAATGATTTGGGTTTTGACTACGCTTATGGGCATTCAGGTTCTCTAGATATGGCACCTTATGTTTATGTGCTAAATGGGAAAGTAACCGCACCAGTTACACATGTTACTGAAAATACACAAAAGTACAGTTGGTGGCGTAAGGGCCCCACAGCAGCAGATTTTATTCATGAAGAAGTTACCCCTAACTTTTTTGCAAAGGCAAATCAATTTATAAGAGAATATGCAAATAAGGAGAATCCGTTTTTTATGTATTTAGCATTACCCTCACCGCATACCCCTATTTTACCTTTAAAAGAGTGGCAAGGAAAAAGTAAATTAAACCCCTATGGTGATTTTGTCATGATGATTGATCATTATGTAGGTACGCTTTTAAATACTATTGAATCCAATGGAATTGCAGCCAATACTATGGTTATTTTTACGAGTGATAATGGATGTTCTCCCGAAGCTGATTATGAACTTTTGGCTTCAAAAGGACATCATCCGAATGGAAATTTTAGAGGGCATAAGGCAGATATTTTTGAGGGCGGTCATCGGGTACCTTTTATTGTTAAATGGCCTAACAAAATAAAGAAAGGTACTAGGTCAGATGTCACCATTTCACTTACCGATTTCATGGCAACATGTGCTGATATAGTAAATGTAGCTTTGAATGATGATGAAGCTGAAGATAGTTTTACCTTACTTCCTTTGTTTAGTGATGATGCACAAACTTCTTATTTGAGAAAGGCAACTATACATCACTCTATAGACGGAAGTTTTGCTATTCGAAAGAATCAATATAAACTCATATTTACACCCGGATCAGGTGGTTGGAGTTTTCCTGCGCCAGGAAAGGATGATATGACTCAGTTGCCCAAATTTCAATTGTATGATCTGTATAAAGACCCATCAGAGCAATTAAATTTATACTTTAAATTTCCAAAAATTGTAGCTGAATTAACTTCAGAAATGGAAGCTATTATAAGAAACGGTAGAAGTACCTCGGGGCAAAACCAAACGAATGCTTTTGAAGGCGATGATACTAAAGTCTGGAAACAATTAGGAGCTTTTGCAGCGCATAACCGCATAGTTAAAAATCGGCTTCAGCCTAAAGAAGCAAGTGAATTGAAAACAAATGATATGAATTAGTAAGATGATTTTATGAAAAATATCACAATCTTATCCTGTTTATTTTTTGGGTTAATTTTTAGTGGATGCGAATCAGAAGAACTAACAGAAACACCACCTAATATTGTCTTGTTTTTAGTAGACGATATGGGATGGCAAGATACCGCTGTTCCTTTTTGGAAAGAGCCCACCCCTTTTAATAATTTGTATCACACGCCAAATATGCAGCGTTTGGCAGAAGAGGGTGTTAAGTTTACACAAGCTTATGCAACCCCTGTTTGCTCACCTACAAGGGTTAGCTTAATGACAGGTATGAACGCTGCCCGCCACAGGGTTACTAATTGGACGCTTAAAAAAGATGCGATTCAGCCTATGGAAAAAAACCATCCATCATTGCTTTTTCCTAAATGGAATGTAAACGGGATGAGCCCGGTTGGTGGCGATCCAAATGCAGTACATGCCACGCCCTTGGCACAAGTACTTCAAGATGTTGGATATTTTACCATTCATTCGGGAAAAGCACACTTAGGGGCTGATGGTACCCCTGGAGAAGATCCAAAAAAATTAGGATTTGATATTAATATTGCGGGTCATGCAGCAGGTGCTCCGGGTAGTTATTTAGGTACTGAGAATTTTGGAAATCACATAGAGGGTAAAGAAACATGGGCGGTACCCGGACTAGAGAAATACTTCGGGAAAGATATTTTTTTAACCGAGGCAATTACTAAAGAAGCGATGATAGCTTTAGACTCTGCCGTGAGTTCTGAAAAACCTTTTTTCTTGTATATGGCTCACTATGCAGTTCACACGCCAATTATGGGTGATCACCAATACCTACAAAAATACTTAGAAAAGGGTGTCGATTCTACCGAGGCCAAATATGCTTCTATGATAGAAGGTATGGACAAAAGTTTGGGCGATATTATGAACTATTTAGAGCGCAAGAAAATTTCAGATAATACCATCATTCTTTTTATGTCAGATAATGGCGGTCTTAGCGTACACACAAGAGGTGGCGAACCAAATACTCATAATGCACCCTTATCAAGTGGTAAGGGTTCTATGAGAGAAGGCGGCATACGTGAGCCCATGTTGGTAAAATGGCCCCAAGTAACCGTTCCCGCATCAACCTCTAAGCATCACGTGATAATAGAAGATTTTTATCCCACCATATTAGAGATGGCTGGTGTTGATAGTTTAGAAACGGTACAAAAGATAGATGGTAAAAGCTTTGTCTCGGTATTAAAAGGAGAGGTTTGCGATGAGCTTAGGCCTTTGTTTTGGCATTATCCAAACGAGTGGGGCCCTATTGGTCCGGGTATTGGAGCTGCTAGTGCAGTGCGACAAGGCGATTGGAAATTAATTTATTACCATGTAGATAGGCGAATGGAGTTGTTTAATTTAAAAGATGATATTAGTGAAATAACAAACAGATATGCTGAAAACCTAGAAAAAGCTAAAGAATTAGCAGTAGTTTTAACAAATCATCTTATCGAAACTAAGGCTCAAATGCCAACAGATATTAAAACGGGTAGGGTAGTTGAATATCCGATAGCCTTTTTTAAATAGTTTGTTGCTTTAGATTAATACGAAGTGCAGCATACTTGTTTTCTAGAAAATGCTAGGCTAAAAGCATCATCTTTAACAAATATTCAGCTGAATAGTCTGTAATTTTATATCTTAGAGATATGAAAATATATACCCTTCTTTTCTTCATTTTAAGTGTTGCTTCATCTTGTACTAAGGTAGCTCCGCCTAAACCCGTTGGTCCTATTCCTTCAGACAGACATCTTGCATGGCATGATGTTGAATATTATGCTTTTGTTCATTTTAATATGAACACTTTTACAGATATGGAATGGGGTACAGGTGGAGAAAAACCGTCTCAATTTAATCCTTCCGCATTAGATACTAAACAATGGGCAAAGGTGGCTAAAGAAGCTGGAATGAAAGGAATTATCATTACAGCAAAACATCATGATGGTTTTTGTTTATGGCCGTCAAAAACGACAGAGCACACTGTAAAAAATTCACCGTGGAAAGGGGGTAAAGGAGATTTAATTAAAGATTTGTCTCAGGCTTGCAAAGCCTATGATTTAAAATTAGGGGTTTATTTATCTCCATGGGACAGGAATGCTGCTAATTATGGATCCCCAGAATATGTTGCCGATTTTCATGAACAATTAAGAGAATTATTGACGAATTACGGGCCTATTTTTGAGGTTTGGTTTGACGGTGCAAATGGGGGTTCTGGCTATTATGGCGGTACTAATGAGATTCGAAAAATTGATAATAAAACCTATTACGAATGGGATAAAACCACCGAAATAGTTCGAGAATTACAACCGAATGCAGTTATATTTAGCGATGGCGGGCCTGATATTCGTTGGGTTGGTAATGAAGATGGATGGGCGAATGAAACCAATTGGAGTATTATGAGAAGAGATGAAATATATCCTGGCTGGCCACGCTATGTTGAATTGCGATCGGGTCATGAAGACGGAACTCATTGGTTACCTGCAGAAGTAAATACTTCTATTCGGCCGGGATGGTATTATCATGCGCGAGAAGATCATCAAGTAAAAAGTGTACCTCGTTTGGTAAAAACCTATTATGAGTCGATAGGTAGAAATGGTAGTTTTTTATTAAACCTTCCAGTAGATACCAGAGGTCTGGTGCATGAGAGAGATGTAGCCGCACTAAAAGCGTTTAAAAGTCATATTGATGCTGATTTTAAAACAGAATTAGCGGGTGGTAAACAAATAGTTGCATCTGATACTCGCGGTGGTGATAAAATGTATAGCGCTAATAAGGTTATCGATGGAGACCCAGCGACGTATTGGGCTACCAATGATAATGTTACTAAAGCATCACTCACAATTTCGTTTAAACGTCCTACAGAGGTAAATCGTTTACTTTTACAAGAGTATATACCTCTAGGGCAAAGGGTTAAAAGATTTTCTTTAGAAGCTAATGTAGATGATAAATGGGTGGTGATTGATACGCAAACAACAATTGGCTACAAACGTATTTTAAAATTTGAAACACTAAGTGCTACACAAATACGTATTAAATTTTTAGACTCAAAAGGTCCTTTAGCCATATCTAATGTTGAGCTGTACCGAGCGCCTAATTTTTTAGTGGAACCAAAGGTCTCTAGAAATAAAGATGGTTTTGTAACCCTTACTGTGCCAAATAATGATGTTGAAATTTATTATACTCTTGATGGAAGCGAACCCACCTCTGCAAGTACAAAATATGAGCAAGCATTTTTAATTGAGCATCCCGTTGTTTTAAAGACAATAAGTTACGACAGTAAACTTAAGAAGAGTACTGCGGTTAGTAGCACGCCTATTGATGTTTCTAAAAAGAATTGGAAGGTAAGCCAGGTAAGCTCAGGTAAATTAGCAGAGGCTGTACTTGCAATTGATGAAGATCCACAAACATTTTGGGCTTCAGAAAAGGATATAACAGATCCTCAAGCTATAACTATAGATTTGGGTGAATCATTAAACTTAGTCGGTTTTACCTATTGGCCAATTCAAGAAAGATATCCTTTTGGTATCATTACTAACTATGAGTTTTTAGTTAGTAGCGATGGTAAAAATTGGACCCAAGCTTCAAAAGGTGAATTTTCAAATATTGTAAATAGTCGGCTAGAACAGCGTATTAATTTTAAAAAAACAAAAGCACGTTTTATCAAACTAAAGGCAGTTCGTGTTTCCGGCGATACCATGCAAGCCTCTTTTGGAGAAATTGGGGTGATTTCATCGAAATAGACTAATGATTTTCAATCTGTTATACTTTTTAGATGACTCTAGCGTTTTCACCTAAACAAGCTTAAAAATCTATTCTGTTTTTGGTGTTATTTTTTATTGTTAAAAAACAACACCATTATTCAGGAGTTTTTAGGTGAAGGTTGTTTTATTAAAAAGATTCAAGATCCCAAGTCTTGAAATGTCCCATTACGTAACCTATTTGTCCCATGATTAAAAAAACTACTTTTAGTAAGCAATTTGTAATTGTTTACATATTATTTATCTCATTTTTTATTCCAATTTTAACTATACAAGCACAGGAGGTTTGTGCAGTACCTGCGGCAAATGTTCTTTCAGATTTTCAACAACCCAACGGCGATCTTATTCAACTAAAATTAGTAGGAGATGCTTTTGCTTCTTATTTTGAAACATCTGATGGCTACACCGTAATAAAAGATGTACAAGATGGCTACTATAAGTATGCCAAAGAAGCTCAAGACGGTAGCTTAGTTTCAAATGGTAATATAGTAACAAACAGTCAAATGGTGTCTGGTAAATCTTCAACTGGTGCCAAAGATGCTAAGCCTCATATAAGATATTCAGGGAAAGCATTAGAAGAACGAAAAAAAGAAAGAGAGCAGTTTTTTCTTGCCAATCAACAATCTGAAACTAGCCCAAGTGTTTTAAAGTCACCTACAGGCGTTGAAGCTGTTAATGTGGCGGCAATAGGTAGATTTAAAAATCTTTTAATATTAATTGATTTTCCTGATAGACATTTTGCGAAGGGTGAGAATGAATTTATTGATTTGATGAATAAGAATGGGTACAGCGTAAATAACCAAGTGGGTTCGTTTAGAGACTACTATCTTGATAATTCGTATGGTAAGCTCGATGTGCAAACGACCGTAGTTGGTTGGTATAGGGCACAGCACAATATGGCGTATTATGCTAACGATCCGGACGACGGTGGAATTGGAAAAGCACGCTATTTAGTAAGAGAGGCGGTTGATGCAGCGGAAGCGGAAGGAATTGATTTTAGTCAATTTGATAACAATAATGATGGTGAGTGTGATCTTGTAACTATTACTCATGCAGGACCTGGTGCTGAATATATAGGACTAGACACCGAGTACATCTGGTCGCATAAATCGCATTTAAATGATAAAAGAGTACAATATGACGGAGTTTCAATTAATAAGTATAATATAAATCCTGAATTGGCATATAATGGTTCTCAAAATATAATTTCTGATATTGGCGTTTATGTTCATGAGTTTGGCCATGCCTTAGGTTTGCCCGATCTGTATGTGGGTAACAATGCAAATAATGGGGCAGGATTTTGGGATGTTATGTCATGGTTGGTGGATACAGGTTCACCTGTAGAATTTAATCCATATTTTAAAGAAAAGTTGGGCTGGGGTACGGCTACCGTTTTACAAAATTCTGGTTCTGTAGTAAATATGGATAATACAGGAAATGGTGCTACATTTTATAAAATAGAAACGCCCGATCCAAAGGAGTTTTATATGCTTAGCAATATGCAGCGTAGTAAATGGCACAGGTCTATACCCAATACAGGTTTAATGATTTGGCATATTGATGAAAGGAATTTATACTCCAATGCCGATACCGCGCACATGCACGCTGTGCCAGAACAAGCAGATGGTCTACAGCACCTACAATATAGACATGACGGTACGCAAGGTAATATTGGTGACGCAGGTGATCCTTATCCTGGCACTAGTGGTAATACTACTTTTAATACTACCTCAACTCCAAGTTCAACTACTAATTCTGGTCAAGTAGTGGATATGGCACTTACTAATATTCAAGAGGTAAATGGACTTATTTCTTTTGATTTCTCAGATGGTGTTGCTGTATCAAAAGAAAATCAAACTATCAATTTTACGGCGATACCTAATAAAATTTATAACGATGCAGATTTTATGCTATCCGCTAGTTCAAGTTCTGATTTGCCCGTAACGTTTTCAGTAAAATCTGGTCCTATCGAGATTGTAAATGGAAAAATACATATCACCGGAACGGGGGAAGCACGTGTAGCAGCAAATCAAAGCGGTAATGCAAATTATAATGCAGCTGCAGAAGTTGTACGCAGCTTTACGATTACTAAGGCCTATCAAATTATTACTATTAATGAAATAGAAGACAAACATGTAAACGACCCATCTTTTGATCTTGTTGCTAGTGTAGATAGCAATCTAGATTTAACTTTTAGCGTCGCTGGCCCAGCAAGTATATCTGGCAGAACCATTAGTTTAAATGGTACATCGGGCGTAGTAAGGGTTACCGCAAGCCAGGCGGGTAATGCCAATTACAAAGAGGCTGCTGCACAAATTAATTTTAATGTAAGCGATTCGTCAAAAGAAAATCAAACAATTAATTTTACTGCTATTTCTGATAAGATTTATAGCGATGCAGATTTTGACGTATCAGCTATTTCGAGCTCTGGTTTACCCGTAACATTTTCAGTAATATCGGGTCCTGTTGAAATTTTAAATGGCAAAATACATATTATCGGTGTTGGTCATGTGGTTCTTGCAGCAAATCAAGGTGGCAATGCAGAATATAACGCAGCGGTTGAAGTACGGCAAGAGTTCGATATTTTAAAAGCACCACAGCTAATACAGATAGAGGATATTGCAGATATGCATATTTCTGATGATTCTTTTGATATTGAAGCCTCGGTAGATTCTGGTTTAACACTTAGTTATGAAGTTGCAGGTGTTGCTTCAATTGAAAACCAAACGATAAGTTTAACTGGTGAAGCAGGCTTGGTTACCCTTACAGTAGAACAAGCAGGAAACGAACATTATTTGCCAGCAGAAAAGGAAGTTTCTTTTAATGTTTTTGAGGAGTTGTCGAATATTAATGTACGGGTTTACCCGAACCCAAGTTCTGGTGTTTTGCATATTAATTCAAATCAAATGAAACAGGCAAAGATCTATAGTTTAGGAGGTAGTGTTCTAGAACAATTTGATTTAGCTACAGAAGATATTAATCTATCCGCATTAAATGGTGGGGTTTATATTTTAGAATTAGTAACAAACAGCAATAAGGTTATTTTCATTAAAGTAGTAAAGAAAAACGAATAGCCTTAACAGGTAAGATTTATTAATAGTTGTTGTTAAATGGGGTGCTTTATTTTAAAGCACCCCATTTTTTATAAAAAAATGATAATTTTTTTGAGTTCAATTCCTTCATTTTAGCTGTCGGCTTTAGGTGCAATTGAATAACGGCAAATTAGAGCTAGTTTGTACTAGTGTAATTTTGTAATCACCAAATAGCTAGCTGCTTTATACGAGAGCTACTACTTTAAAATTCGTTTTAAAATGGGGTTTAATTTTTAGATTTGATTTTTGTTTTACTAAAAATTAGCTCATAAGAACTCGTACTAATTTATCTTATGAAGTATCAAGCAGGCACAATAGCTGGTTAAATTTTTATTTATTGAAATTTACGGGCGCAATAGTAACTGCTAAAAACGTTTAAAAAAAAACTTCATTTGGCATTTCTAATTTAATATTTAGAAAAGGGACAGCCAAATGAAGTAACGTTGTTGAAAGGTGAAACTCAGAGCATTTCTTACATTGCTCTGGTGCAAAATTACATGTTAAGTGAAGCTTAAAATAGTTTTTGTTGTATATTAGAGAAATAACGATGCTTAATAAGACTTTTATGTAAAAACAGCATAAACTAACTGATTATAGGGGCGTTACACTTTGAAATGCCTTACTTTTTTTTGTAGGAAAATACATAATTTAATAAAGATTTGTAGTTTTCAAGTATTTTGTTCTTAGCTTTCGTTCTTTATTTTAGCTAGTGTATTTAATCCTTTAAATTGGATAGTAGAAATATGGGGTCTTTTAGCAAAATAGTTTACAAAAACTCATATCTAGGATCGTATTAAAGTTTAGTGCAGGTATTGTAGAAGAATGTAAAACAGGATAAATTTTATCTGAGTATGCTTTGTTAGCTATATTTCTTAAAATAGAGAAAGTTTAAACAAAGCTAAATTTAGAGAAAGTGAATTTAGAAATGAAAAATAATTAAACAAGGCACTAATTTTATCACTAAAACTATTTCGTATAAATTAAGGTTATTAGATTTAGGCTAATAAAGGGTAGAGCTACGTATTAAATATGCAACGTAAACCTTAGGTTTTAATGAAAATAGCTCAAGATCTTTTAAATTTCGATAATGTCAGATTCAATTTAGAACAGGTCTTATTTTTTAAGGCTTTTTAAGACCCAATTTTTTTACGTTTTAAAATGATGGTTGTTAAACAAACATTGTATTTCAAATAAATTAAGATCATTCTTTTGTTCCTATAGCTAGAAATCACTTAAATTACACGAATTAACACAATAAGAGTACTAAAATGGTACTTCAAACGTTGTAAATTTAAACTTTCGATACCCAAAAAAATAAATTATGAAAATACCTAAAACGCTGATTTATTTGCTAGTGCTCACACTTTGCTTTAGTTGCAATGCAGATAGCAATATATTTGATAACGAAATCGAGGAGCAAATTACTGAACAGGAAGAAGAGGAGGGAGAAGAAGAGGAAGAAGAGGAGGAAGAAGAAGAGGAAGAAGAAGGTGAAGGAGAAGGTGAAGGAGAAGGAGAAGGCGAAGGCGAAGGAGAGGGTGAAGGCGAAGGTGAAGGAGAAGGCGAAGGAGAGGGTGAAGGCGAAGGAGGCACCATGCTAAATGGACGCGTTGTTTTCATTTTAGCAGGCCAGTCGAATGCTGAAGGAACCATTCCGTTTGATGGTCTATTAAAACTTCAAGAGGCGATACCGGAGAACGCTGAAACTTTAACGGCAGACCAACAAGATAAGGCTAGAGTAGCCGTAGGACGTGCCTTAGGTCTTTTTTGTAGCATTCCTGAAAATTGTACAACTGACCCTGCAAATTGTTCTCCTCTTGATGAATATACCGTAGAAACTGCTGATGTAACCATAGCTGCCTTACTTCAATCTAAGGTTGATTGGCATAATATTAGCGAAAACTATACGCATCCAACGGCAAAAATTATCGCACACAATTATAGAGTACCAATGGCTTATGCGGCTGATTCTAATGGAGAAGCAGTGGAAACAAATTGTGGACAAGCAATAGTACCCTCTAAAGAGAACACTACGTTGCAATTTGAAGAACTAGGTGCACAATATACCCCAGAAGGTATTTTTCCGCTAGGTCCTGGATATGGATCTAGATACAATCATGAATCAAAAAATTATGGCCCTGAGTTAGGTTTTGGAATGGAAATAGCAAAATCGGTGTCAGAACCTATTATTGTTAAAGTGGTAGCTGGTGGTAGTTCTTTGTTGATTGACTGGAGTGAAACATCTCCCTTATATTCAACACTGATCTCAAAAGTTCAAGAAGCACTTGCCTCACAAAATGCAAGGCTAGGCGGTTTTATATGGTTTCAAGGATGGAATGATCAATATACTAGGGTAGGTCCTTATTGCGAACCTGCAGTTGACCTTTATGAAACAAATTTAAGGAATTTCTTAGGTAAGGTTCGATCTGATTTAAACACCCCACAATTGCCATTTGTTATTGTTGGTCCAACACCTGTAGGCGGAAGAAAAAAAATAGAAGATGCTCAAAAGCAGATTGTTTCTGAAGATGCCAATGCTGGTTTTGTGTCAACAGAAAACTTAACTGCCTGTATACACTACGATTCAGGTTCGCAAATTGTAATTGGTGAGCGTTGTGCTGATGTTATGAAAGAATTACTAAACCTATAAGATAAACCTGCCACAGTCTAGTTAAAGTTTTAAAATTAAGCATTAGTCGTGAGCTGAGCAGAATTTTTTATGAGGTGCAACCTGAAATGTTACTAGGGATGATTATTAATTGCTTTCAGTTCTTTAATTTTAAGGATTATTCACAGGTAATTTAAAAGATGAAGTTGATTTAAATGGAACAACAAGACCCTAATTTATAAAACATGAAAAATATAGTAAAACTAAATATTGTTATTCTAGTATTAATGATGTCTTGCGCTTCATCAGAAAAGAAAGGGGAAGCATATATCGGAACATGGTATACTAACTATAAGCCGGATATGTTTTTGCCTACTGTATTTGAAATAAAAAGAAAAGGGGATTTATACGAAATAAATAGATATTCAGTAAAAAATTATAAAATGAAAGAGGGATCATTTAAAACGTATGTCGCTCCCTTATCAGATGGTTATATTGAATTTGGTCCAATGTCTAAATTGAGATATATAGAAGATGATAATACTTTAAGGTGGGATCAAAGAATATTTATAAAATTAAACAACGACAAAGGAAATTTAGAGCAGCAAATAAAGGAAATAGAAAGTCTACCGGTGCATACAAGTTTAAAAAAATAGTTTATTGAAAATCTCTAAACATTAGACTTTAAAGTATTTTTTTAAAGCACCTACTTATAGTTGCTTTTATGTCGATATAATATTTAAACGATTTCCCCTGTAAAAATAGATTGCGCTTCTTTATATATTCTATCAAAATTGGCCTTGAAGCTCTGTATCTGTAGGTTGATTGTTTCGTTTAGGTAATTCTTTTTTGATATTGTTTTTTTTGAATTGTACACGTTTTTCTTTTCCATCAGAATAAACTACAAATTCACCTTGTTTTAATTCAAAAAACACCTCTGCTCTAACTTTTGATTGTTCTTTTTCTCCTTTAGTTACCCTTGCATCAAAGGTAAGTCGGTGCGTATGACTAACGGATTTAGTTTCCTTTTTGATAATTTTAAAAAATTGCTCATAATATTTTGCAGTATCAGGGTCGTTAGCTTTACCGAAAAATTGATAGTTGCTAATTACATTTTCAAGTACAGCAACTATCAAACACAAGGTGCGATTTCTAAATCAAATGAATAATAGTAAGCTTTAAGCAGAGTACTTTTAGAATATAATAGTGGAGCCGGGGAGAATCGAACTCCCGTCCAAACAAGCAATGAAAATGCTTTCTACATGTTTAGTTTTTGATTAATTTTCGACGCAAGTCTGACCAAAAACAGCCTAACAGACGCTTAGCTTCTTTAGTTTTTGTGCTACTATCGAAGCGCTAGTAGCCTTATATCGACATTTATGGTGCTCCTAATTGAATCGCCGTCGACAGAGGCTATTCAGGAACATCTCGCTTCGCTACCTGGTAGCGACGAGGCTAATCTTACTATAATTCAGATTAAGCGGCAAGAGCGTAGTTATTATCGCCTATTAAAAGTGTAGAAAATGAGATTTACGAGCTATTTACCAGCGCTCGACATGCTTACATTGCCATTGGTCTCGCTGTCAAAACCAGTCGGCCCCAGTACATAAAAGAACATTTGGCGTTACCCTATTTAGCGCTGGGCTCATTAAGTTAGGCTGTAAACGCAAAGCCTTAAGATTTCTAATTAAAAGCTTAGAAGGTTAACGAGCTTAGAGCTACTGTCTTAAACGCAAGATACAAAGATACCCTAAAAAGTATTCCTAAAAAAGTTTTGCTAAAGGCTTGTCAACAGTTAAATTTGGAAGAATATCAATTTATAAAGATATAGATTCATCGCATATGAAGTTCGGAATTATTAGAGAGCGTAAAAATCCACCAGATCGCAGGGTAGTATTATCTCCAGAAGCGTGCAAAGAAGTACTTAAAAAGCATCCTAAAGCAGAAATCATTGTTGAGCCTTCACCCATTAGAGTATTTACAGACAATGAATATCGCTCAGCGGGTATAGAGGTAGCTTCAAAAATGGAGGAATGTGATGTGCTTTTAGGGGTAAAAGAAGTGCCTAAAGAGGCCCTAATACCTCATAAAAAATATTTTTTCTTTTCACACACTATTAAAAAGCAACCCTACAATAGAAAGCTTTTGCAGGAAGTCTTAAAAAAACATATTGAACTTTTTGATCATGAAGTAGTAGTTAATGCAAAAGAACAACGTTTAGTAGCTTTTGGTAGATATGCTGGCATTGTAGGGGCTTACAATGGTTTTAGGGCCTATGGACTCAAATTTGATCTGTTTAATTTGCCAAAGGCAGAAACTTTAGAAGATCAGCTGGCGCTTATCGAAGAGTTAAACAAAATTAAGTTACCTAATCTTAAAATTTTGCTTACTGGCAATGGTAGGGTGGGTAATGGGGCAAAAGAGATGCTCGATGCTATGAAAATAAGAAAAGTTGCGGTATCAGACTATTTAGAAAAAGAATTTGATGTGCCCGTTTATTGTCAAATTGATGCATCTCATTACAATAAACGCAAAGATGGTAAACGAGGCAGTAAGACTGATTTTTTTGCAAACCCAGAGGCATATGAAACCAATTTTATTCGTTTTGCAAAATGTAGCGATCTTTACATTGCGGGTCATTTCTATGGTGATGGTGCTCCATATTTGTTTACTCGTGAAGACGCCAAACATGAAGATTTTAATATAAAAGTGGTAGCTGATATTAGCTGCGATATCGATGGTCCTGTAGCCACAACCATTCGTCCATCAACAATTGCAGATCCCATTTACGGATATAATCCACAAACTGAAAAAGAAGTCAATTTTAAAGATGATGAAGCAATTGCGGTAATGGCAGTTGATAATTTACCATGTGAGCTGCCAAGAGATGCCAGTTTAGGCTTTGGAAATGCTTTTATAAAACATGTGATTCCAGCTTTTTTTAACCAAGATAAAGACGGTGTCTTAAAACGAGCTCTAATTACCCAAGACGGTAAATTAACAGAGCGTTATAGTTACCTTCAAGATTTTGTAGACCATAAAGAGTAGGATAATTAAGAGTACTTTTTTAAGGTTTTTTGTCTATATAGTTGCTTTTTTTTTGTAAAAAAAAAGTCTACTACAAAGTGTTTTTCTCGCGCTAAGTGGTTTGAAATAGTTTAGGAGAATATGTTTTGTTTTAAAATGCACAAGGCTAAAACCATAACCATTATCTAATAAAACCTAAAAGTAATAAAACGTATTATCATAATTTGATATGATAATACGTTCGTATTACTCCGAATTTTTAAACCTTTAAAAATGAATGCTTATGCATTTCACTTATGTAAGGGAGCTTATTGTTAAATTGTTAATCTTTAGTTATTCCAAACACGTAATACTTCTGGATTGCTAGGCAAGCCATTTTTTTCAACATCTGGGGTGGCTAAAAGCTCAATTTTAGTAACCATACCATCTGATGCAGGTAAGTTAACAGCTTTAGTTTGATAACTGCTGCGGTGTGTTGGATTGTCGTTATCTGGATTTAGCTCTAGGGGTAGCATCATGTATTTGATTTCACCACCTTGTGTTACTTTTAAAGTAACATCACAACCACCAGAGGGACAATAAATTTCATCTGCTCTTGTTTTATCGCTTTCATTTTGCGGGTCAAAGATGTCTATCAGACCGCCAATGTAGGGTCCTATTGGTTTGTATACAATATTAGCCTGTGGTGTTGTAGTACTCACCCCAGCCATTACACTTATAATTTCAACATTTCGCTGCACCGGATACTGCACGCCATTATTTTCTACAATTGCACTATAATCACCTGTAGTCTCATCCCATTTTGCATAGTTATTGAGTTCTTCATTCCAAACTACGATCGTATTTTCAAGGTAATTTTGCATTTTTCTTTTACTGAATTGCGAAAAATGTCTCATCAAAAAATCTGTTTCTTGGTCTCCTACGCCACCTCCCATCATAGGATCTTTTTTAAAGGTGCCTGCTGTACCACCCACCGAATTTTCTTGAACAATAGGCGATAAAAATTTCATTTTAGCACGATCGAAACCCCAAGAAGGTCCTATATGAAAACCTAAATGTGAATCAGGTGGCGGAAAACCGAACATTTCATTTTGATAAGGATAACCTCTTTCATTGTTTAAATGAGCTAGGCTATATGCGTGACCTAGTTCGTGATGCAATATACCAAGACTGTTTCCATTGCCTACACCCGCAAAGCCTCCTGCTTGCCCTCCTGCAAAAACTCCGTAAATATTTATGTAATATAAAGCGTCTTTGCCATTTCTTTTGAAACCAGCTGCTGTCGATAAAGCGTGTGACCACTGCAATGCAGCAGCCTGTTCTCCATCAAAATTGACTCCAGTAATATCCTTATATTCTTGTTTAGTGCTAACGCGAGCAGCTATTGCATTAACATCAGATCTTGGTGGAATAGTTAATTCTTCAAAAATAATATTGGGTACTCTGTTTAATTCAATATTAGAAGTTGGTATTTTTTCTTGCATTTCTTCTTTCCACCCAGCAGTGTAATCACCAGGCGATGATCTAAAATAATGAACATCAAACATGTTCATTATTATCTTAGAAGGCGCTCCAATGTTTAGGTCATTTAATTTCATCCGTTGAGATCCTCCGGTTATTGAAACCTTCAAACCTGGTTGTACCCATTCTTTAGGTATAACGGCTGTAAAACTATCGTCAAAAGAATGAGCAAGTAATCCGGCCTCGGCATCAAATGGCTCTAAATCTCCTGTTGGTGGATTTAATGTAATCGTATTTTTTTCAGAATTAAGAGATAATTCAACGGTTACAGAATCCAAAGTTTTTTGTTCATTAGTAAGTATGTTAACCTTAAGCAATGCGTCTCTATTGCTCACTAGTCTAAAGAATTCACTTTCTGGAGATAATATATGTGATTGAGCAAAATAAACGGCATAGAATGATCCCTCTTCAATTTCTACATTATTTTCGTTTCCGTTTCCGTTTCCGTTTTCATTCTCATTTCCATTACTATTACCTTCTTCAGTAGATGAATCGGGTGAAAAAATGTCGGAATCTTGTGAGCATCCTATGTTTAATAGCGCTAAGACTAAGAGTAATTTAAAGGGGAATTGTAGGTTTTTAAGTGTCATTACGTATATTTAGGTTATTTTGAAACGCTTTTTCTACTTTTTTATTGCACACGAAAACATTTTTAAAAAATACTTTTCTGTAAAATTTAAAAGTATTTCTTTTAAATTTTATTTTGAGTATTTCGGCTAAGGCTTTTCATGTACTTGGTCCTAATTTTTAAAGTAGGTTAAATTTAGAAAAATAATATAGTGATTTCTCACGAAGCAATATAATGGTTTTTTGTTGAATAAATTAGCCTATTTATGGTTTAAAATGATTTAATTTCGTCAGATCAACCCACTTTTAAATTAAGTCGTTAACGGTTTTACGCAGCGCTACTAAATTATTTAATATGCGATCTAAGTGCTTTAAATGAAGCATGTTAGCTCCGTCACTTTTTGCGCTACTAGGGTCAAAATGTGTTTCCATAAAAAGACCATCTACGCCAGTTGCAATTCCAGCTCTTGCAATGGTTTCAATCATATCTGGTCGGCCACCAGTTACGCCAGATGATTGGTTAGGTTGTTGTAAAGAATGGGTAACATCTAAGACTACAGGAGCGTAATTTTTCATTGTCGGAATACCTCTAAAATCAACCACCATGTCTTGATATCCAAACATGGTTCCACGGTCAGTAATCCATACCTTACTATTTTGAAAATCGGTTACTTTTTTTACCGCATGTTGCATGCTTTCTGGACTCATAAATTGTCCTTTTTTTAGGTTGACTACCTTTCCTGTTTTTGCAGCGGCAACAACTAAATCGGTTTGACGAACTAAAAACGCAGGAATTTGCAATATATCCACATATTCGGCAGCTATGGCTGCATCTTGCTCAGTATGAATATCTGTTATGGTGGGTACCTGAAAAGTTTCGGATACTTTGCGCAATATTTTAAGCGCTTTTTCATCTCCAATTCCAGTAAAAGAGTCTACTCTACTGCGGTTTGCTTTTTTAAAACTACCCTTAAAAACATAAGGAATTTCAAGTTTGTCTGTAATCGTTACAATGTTTTCTGCTATGCGTAAGGCCATATCCTCACCTTCAATTGCACAAGGGCCAGAAAGAAGGAAAAAATTATTTGAATGGGTATGTTTTATTTGTGGAATTTGCCTTAACGTCATAGTTTAAATTTTACACAAAGATAATTTAAAGTTTGATAGCTGTTCTTTAGTGTTTAAAGACTTTTATCATAAATTTAGTTTAAAATGATTTAAGTTGTGGGGTAAACTTGTTAGCTTTAGATTGTAATTGTTGTCTTAAATGAAAAAATTAGCATGTTTGATCGTCATATTTTTAATCGTTTTCGGATGTTTGGGTTTTGCGCAAGGCAGAACCGAAACTAATTCTGGTGATCCTTTTGCACTAATTAATCTTGAGAGGCATCAGTTCAAATTCAATTTTTTAAGTCCTGGTTTTACTTATGAATTTGCAATATTTAAGGACCTAACCGCTTCAACAAGCCTTGGCTTTGGTGCTGCAACTTATAATGAGGGTTATGCTTTAGGTTTGGTTATGAACAACCGTATGCGATACTACTATAATTTAGGTTCTCGTCTAAAGAAAGATAAAATTGTAGCAGGCAATTCTGGAAACTATATAGCCTTCGCTCAAGCTATTTTTTTTTCTCAGGTAAGACTAGCAACTAATATTAAAGGGGCGAGTGATTTTAATTTGGGATTTTATGGTTTGGTTCATGGCATTCAACGTACTTACCCAAAAGGATTTAATTTTACTGCTGAAATAGGAGCAGGGTATTACAAAGGAGATGGAGTTTTTTCTGGGTTTGGCCCGCTGGTAAATATTAACATAGGCTGGGTCGCCACTAAGCGAAAGTCAAGAAAGCCGGTATTTCATTAATTTAAACCATAGTATTTAATTTTTACAATTTAATTTATTTGCCAAACCAGATCGTAATATAAAGAGATCACTACTTTAAAGAGCTTATTTCTCTTAACTAAGTGTAATAAGAAGCAAATTATTGGATATATCTTTGTTTCTAAAGGCTAGTTTCTAGCAGTCATAAACCATAAAGATGTTTTTGTTTGCTTGAAAGGTAAAATGGTTTTTTGGAGGTTAATTTTGGTAAAGAAATCAGATTTATTTCGTCTACTCGAATCGCTTGTCTAATTTTCAAATGAATATAAGTGCCTTAAAATCAGTAATATTAAAATAATATAACTTTGTCGAATCAACAGAAAAATAGCAGTATCTTTGCGCGCTGAAAATAGTGTTTATTTTGCTATTTAAAATTAAGAATTATGCCAGTTACAAAAAACATTGCCATTATTGCCCACGTCGATCACGGAAAAACAACCTTGGTTGATAAGATTATGTATCATTGCCAACTTTTTCGCGAGAATCAGAATACAGGTGATCTTATTCTTGATAATAATGATTTAGAACGTGAGAGAGGAATTACGATTACTTCAAAAAACGTTTCTGTAGTTTACAAAGAAACTAAAATTAACATTATTGATACACCTGGTCACGCAGATTTTGGTGGTGAAGTAGAGCGTGTTTTAAACATGGCTGATGGTGTTTTGTTATTGGTTGATGCTTTTGAAGGACCTATGCCTCAAACGCGTTTTGTGCTTCAAAAAGCAATAGACCTTGGTTTAAAACCTTGTGTGGTTATTAACAAGGTAGACAAAGAGAATTGTACTCCAGATGAAGTACATGAAAAGGTTTTTGACTTGATGTTTGAGTTAGGTGCTGAGGAGTGGCAGCTAGATTTTCCGACGGTTTACGGCTCCGCTAAGAACAATTGGATGAGCAATGATTGGAAAGACGAAACTGAAAATATTGAGCCACTATTAGATATGGTGGTTGAGCATATACCAACTTTTGAACCAAAGGAAGGAAATACTCAATTGCTAATTACCTCTTTAGATTTTTCATCTTTTACAGGCAGAATAGCTATAGGTAGATTAATACGAGGAGGTCTTAAAGAAGGACAGCAAATTTCTTTAGTAAAAAGAGATGGAAGTATTGTAAAATCTAAAATTAAAGAGCTTTTTGTTTTTGAAGGTTTAGGGCGTAAAAAAGTACAAGAGGTAATTACTGGTGATATTTGTGCCCTAGTAGGGGTAGAAGGTTTTGAGATTGGCGATACGGTTGCAGATTTAGAAAACCCCGAGGGCTTAAAAACAATTGCTATTGATGAGCCTACTATGAGTATGCTTTTTACTATTAATGATAGTCCGTTTTTTGGTCAAGATGGTAAATTTGTAACATCGCGTCATATTAAAGAGCGTTTAGAGCGTGAGTTAGAAAAGAATTTGGCTTTACGTGTAAATGAAACGGATAGCGCAGATAAATTTTTAGTATTCGGCCGTGGGGTATTACACCTTTCTGTTTTAATCGAAACAATGCGTCGCGAAGGCTATGAGTTACAAATAGGACAACCACAGGTAATTATCAAAGAGATTGATGGTGTTAAATGTGAGCCTATTGAAAGCTTAACTATAGATTTACCAGAAACAGTTTCTGGTAGAGCGGTTGAAATGGTATCTATTCGAAAAGGAGAGATGACCAGTATGGAAGCAAAAGGAGATCGAATGGTTTGTGAATTTTTAATTCCTTCAAGAGGTATTATTGGTTTACGTAATCAATTGTTAACTGCTACAGCTGGTGAAGCAATTATGGCTCATCGATTTTTAGAGTATCAACCTATGAAAGGGGAAATTCCACAAAGACAGAACGGTTCTTTAGTTTCAATGGAAAAAGGTAAAGCAATTCCTTATTCTATTGATAAATTACAAGACAGAGGAAAGTTTTTTGTAGATCCAGGAGAAGATATTTATGAAGGTCAGGTAATTGGTGAAAATTCAAGAGGTGATGATATGACCATCAATATCACTAAAACTAAAAAACTTTCAAACGTTCGTTCTTCAGGTGCAGATGATAAAGCGAAAATTGTACCAGCGATTAAATTCTCTTTAGAAGAAGCCTTAGAATATATTCAAAAAGATGAGTATGTTGAGGTAACTCCTAATCATCTGAGATTACGTAAAATTCACTTGACAGAAGTAGATCGAAAGCGTAACAAAATTGCTTAAATAGATTTAATTCATAAAAAAAAGCCCCAAACTTAATTTCAGTTTGGGGCTTTTTTGTTTTTATTTAGGTAGTTTAATCTATTGATTTACAGGCATTTTTTTTTGAATAAACCACACCAAATATAGATCTATAGTTCAACAAGTGAGGTAGTATGTGTTTAGCTATGATACCAAGATTCAACAATTTATAGCACAGATTTTCTTTCATATTACAAACAGAAGATTTTAACCTTTTTTCATTCGTTTTATACAAGGTGATTTGGGCTAAAGAGAAGTGACATATCATGGAACTATGGTAAATGCCTTTGGTTTGGTAGAACAGCTCAACGGTAATATAGATTATCAGTTCTTTAGCCCGATTCATCATGGTAATGAGCGTCTTGGTAGCTATAGGGATGACAGTAAGACTCGCTGCTAACATGCCAAAACTCGCGATATCGACAACCTACAGTAAGTTTTGTTCTATTCTTGGTAGCTTCACATACCGGAGAAGCATAGTATGGTGATAGATGTCACCTGTTACTAGAGTCAACTTTCATACCCTACCAACGAAAAGCTTTCATGAGAATGTGTGGTTGAAGCTACCGTCAACTAAAGATCATTTGCAATGTCTTGGGTATAAAACACCTCGTAGCAAGTATTTTGAAATGGAAAAGGCACAATATATCCTTTAGCAAAATGCACCACGATACAAAAGCCAGATTGGCAGGGGCAGATGCCATATAAACGGCCATGTGAGCAGCAGGTTCTCTTGCGGAATCATCGAGATTGGAAGGAGAATGACAAGGGGCCTACAGTAGGTGGCCTAAACAAAAATTAAAAACAGCAACAGGGGATAATAGGCTTCAAACCTCACCAAAATCAAGTTTCAAATCCATAGTACTGAAAAATGGTCTTGCATAAACATAAAAAATGCCCCAAAAAATAAATCCAGAGGCATTTTTAATAAATTCTATTTTTAAAAATTGGGTTACTCTTTAAGGTGCCTATTAAGTAGTATTTCGCTATTGTAATGCTGCCGCGGCAGCACCCACAATACCAGCGTGATTTCTCAATTCAGCCGCAATTACTGGGGTTTCTATGGTAATACATTCTTTAAATTTATCAAAATCTTTAGAAGCGCCACCCCCCCAAAATAATTAAATTTGGTGCGATAATAAGTTCAACATATTTTAGAAATTTATTAAAGCGTTTTCCCCATTCTAAATACGAGAGGTTGTCTCGAGTTTTAGCAGAATCTGCAGCCCATAGCTCAATTTTCTTAAATTTCTTATAAGGTATTTGCCCAAGCTCAAAATTTGGAATTAATTCGCCATTTAAAAAAGCACTACTTCCAAGCCCGGTACCAATAGTAATCATTACGACAAAACCTTTTTTGCCTTTTCCTATACCATAATTCATGCTTGCATAGCCAGCAGCATCAGCATCGTTTACAACGGTAGTAGGCAATCCTGTTGCTTTACTAAAGAGCTCTACTACGTTTAAACCGAGCCATTTTTTATGTAGATTACCGGGAGATTTGCAGATGCCGTTTTTTATAACTGTAGGGAAACCTATACCTACTGGACCTTTGTGGTCAAAGTGTTTTACAATTTTAGCGACTACCTCGGCCATATCTTTGGGCTTTCGTCCTTCGGGGGTTGGTATCCTATGTCTTTTTGTGGTCATTTCTCCAGTTTTGGAGTTTACTAAAGCACCTTTTATACCAGATCCACCTATATCTATTCCTAATACTTCCATGAGCTGTTTTAACAATTCGATAGTAAAAGTAACAAAATCTTTTGTGAGCTGTTTACCTAATCGTTATTGAACTTATTTTCTTGTTTTAAAATTAGCGATACTTAATTTAATTCTCCCTTTTCTTTTAAAAAATCAAAAATTATTTTATCCACTTCAGATACTTTTTCTTTGTCGCTATAATTTAGCCAAACCATTTCTTCAATTTCTGAATTTGGGTTTAAATCACCAATATAATTTGCTTTGTAGCAGCGCATTCTAACTAAAATTCCTTTTTTATGATGGTCTGCCTGAGCTTCAAAAACACCCATAAATTGTAAAGAGGATAATTGAATTTGTACGCTTAACTCCTCTTTTATTTCACGAGAGAGTGTTTCTGCGTCGGTTTCTCCGTCTTCTCTCTTTCCTCCAGGAATATAGAAGCAACTTCTACCTTTGCTTCTTGTACTTAGTAGTTTTCCGTCAACTAAATGAATCCATGCAATTTTATCAATAATCTGTTCCGAGGGCTCAACGTAATAGTCGATTGAGTTTAAGGAGTGATTAGGATCGATACGATCTAAAATAGCATCAATAAATCTTCCAAAAGAATTAAGAGTGTTCAACTGTTTATTTCTGCCTAATGCACTAGAGATAGTTTCATCTCGGTTACCGAATTTATACCCCATTTTATTTATCCAGATCGTATTTAGTAATTGAGCCATAAGTACATTGCCTAATTGGTCTATTGAAATGGCAATTTGAAGTAGGTATGTGCTAAGTCCCCCAATACCCTTTTTGAGTATCGATTTGCATAGGCCAAAGATAAAACCAAGAGGAGCGGTAATGATTAAAAGAATTATAGAGATAACGAAAAGTAGAATACCAATTGCTGGGTGCCCTTTTTTTGTAGCAGGATAGCGTTGTGTTTTTATTGACATAATTTACAAGGATGCTTTAAATTTTACTAAAGTCTTACTTTAAAGCTAAATTTTAAAACGTTAGTTTTAATTTTTGTTTAATTAGTCTAATTTTGACTTAAAAATCATAATAATTTGAATGATTTAGGTAGTTCTATATTGTCGACAGCTTTGTTGTTATTTTTTTTGATGGACCCCTTGGGTAATATACCCGTTTTGTTATCTGTTTTAAAAGGTATTCCGCCAAAACGGCAACGATTCATTATTATACGCGATTTACTGATAGCACTTGTCATATTAATAATTTTTCTTTTCGCAGGTGAGCGAATACTTAATTTCTTGCATCTACAAAAAGAGTCTGTAACAATTGCTGGTGGCATAATACTTTTGATAATTGGTTTACGATTAATTTTTCCAAACCAAGATGGAGTTATGGGAAAACAACCAGGTGGAGAGCCATTTATTGTGCCAATTGCAATACCAATGATTGCTGGCCCATCAGTTTTAGCAATGTTAATGTTGTTAACTCAGAATAGTGATGATCCAATTCAAAATTGGCTTTTTGCCCTTTTGTTAGCTTGGGGTACTGTCGCTATCATATTATTATGTGCACCTTTCTTTTATAAAATATTACGAGAAAGGGGTTTGCACGCGATAGAAAGGTTAATGGGTATGATTTTAGTGATGATGGCAGTACAGATGCTAATAAACGGTATAAAAATACTTTTTTAACAACACATGGTTGCATTTGTATCTGTAATTGGGTTAGCAGTAAATTAAATTGCATTGATTTTTAGTTTCGCCGCATTGCGTTACTAATTTTATATATCATTAAATTAATCAACACATTCGAACGATTTTGTTTTGATAATTTTAGAAGCTTTTTGTTTTTACTAATACCAAGGTGAAATAGAACCAGGGTTTAGTTTTTTATTTTTAGAGTAATTTTTAAATATAATCGAATACTAAAAAGTAATTTAAATCATCTTTTGTGGGTACTTCTACCACCCTCTCAACATCCTCTATCTTTTCAGCCTCTTTTATTTTGGTTTTAATACGGGAGCATAAAGAGATTATTGCTAAACAGCTCGCAGCACGGCCTATATAAAGGAGCGATAGGAAATATGCAGCAATTAGTAAATTCTGTAAATCGGTTTTAAATTAAAAAAAAAACGATCATTACAAAAGAATGATCGTTTTAGTATTACTTCCGTAAAGCTATTTTATTTAGCCATAATACATTCATCTAATGCTTTGCAAAAAGCTGAAAGACTTTCCTTTGTGTTTTTATATTCGCCAGCTTCTACTTTAGCTTTTAGAGAATCACAATTGACACAGAAACTTGCTAGTTTTTTGTTGAAGCCGAAAACAAATTCTTTGTTCATAGTAGAAATGCCTTCTGTTTCACTTTTTAAAAATATTACATATTCTTTACCCATGTGCTCATATAGACTAACGTTTTTACCATCGTAAACACTTTTTGCGAATTTTGGAGAAGCATCTTTTGTATTTGCTATAATTGAAACAAATGTGATTACATCATAAGTATCACCCGTAGTTAAAACCATTTTTTTGTGGTCTTTGGCTAAAATTTCTGATAGATTTCCTGCGGTGTCATCTATCATGGCATTGGCACTCATATTTTTTAGTCTATCTGCATTAATAGCGGTTTGTAAGGTGTCATTTGAAGCGTTAATAAGAAATGCAATTAATTTTTCTGATTCTTCTTTTGGTGTTCCGGCCATTATAACTTGTTGTATTTGAACCTCGGGCTCTGCACTAAGATCTTCAGTAATTACTTCAAAATGTCTTGTTTTTAGTTCATTGATTTTTAATCTTTCTTTTAATTGGTTGATTTCAGAAATAAAACGTTTACCATCTTTTGTGTCATAACCATTGGCTATAAGCTTTTCAGCATACGCTTTTGATTTGTCAAACTGCTCCAAATGATAGTAAATTTGTGCGTTGTTGTAGTAAGAAGCGTAGCGAACTTTTCTGTGTTTTTTATCTTCTTTTGTGTAACGAGCGGCTACGTTATCAAAATATTCAATCCATGGTTGAACTTCTTGTGCAATTTCATCAAGAGGTAAATCATATTGCATTTTGTTAAAAATTGTTTTTAAGGCAGAACTTGCTTCTTGATGTTTGCTAAATTCGGGGTGTTTTTGTGTGGCAATTATCCAGAACTTCTCTGATCTTTCGGTAGTTCTTGGTACATACCCATACATACGGTTAACCCCATTATTGGCACTATTTATAAAATAGTTACGATGGTCAACACGATAATTGTCACGAATATTGTGGCGGTTGTTGTTATAATACTTACTTGCGGCATAACTACTGTTAAAATCTTTACTATGATACTTCGAACTTGTTGAAAAATTAGATGAAAAAGTATCACCAGTTTCCGTATTTGTGGTTGTTAATGTAGCTGTAGATTTATAGTCAACCACTGCTGAATAGAGAAAGTAGGTTTTAATGACGTTTCCATCTTTGTCTTTTTCTTCCCTTTTTCTTTTTCGTATATCTACCTCTCTAATTTTAGTGCCATGAAAATCAAACCGAAAATCTAAGGTGGCATTCGAATTCAATCGTGAAAACCCTGAAAGATTAATACCTCGTTCGTTAGAACTGTAGGTTCTTTTTGCATTATCAAGTATAGGATTGCTAGGTAAACGTACATAAGAGACCTTAAAGTATTCTTTATCTAAATTAGCTCGCTGTGCAATTAAAGATGTTGTTGCTAAATAGCCTAGAAATAATGTTAATAGTAGTTTTCTTTTCATGTTGAGGTTATTTAAAGTGTAAAAACGTATTGAAGATATTTTTAGTATAAATACCTGTTACTCATTTATTAACCGCAGTTAGTTTTTCTTTTGTTCATCGGTTTATTAAAAACGAAGAAATTTAAGTATTGGATCATTGTAAAAGAGGTTTTTTGAGAGCGTAATCTTGTAGTTAAACCTCAGAAAAATTGAGCATGATGGGTTGTTCATAAGAAATGACCCTCTAATGGAGAGAAATTAGTTTCAATCCTCTTTCTTATATTTCCTTTCGTCTTTTTAAAAGGCACCTACCTATATTGTTTTTTTTTAGCATTCGAATAAACCAATTAATATTTGAATGTGTATGAATATCTATCTGATTATCAGCGCTTTTTTAATATGTATCACCGATTTATGTGCGATTTTTAAAGGGTGTTTTATATCTTTCAAATACTTAGTATTCTGAATAGGTGCAGGAGCTAAATCAAAAGAATGATACCCAATATTTTTGTCACAAATGACATGAAATTTAGATCCAAAATACTTGCTTTTATGGGAAGTACGAAGTGGAAATGTAGAATGAATATGAAAAGTAGAACATCTATTTTAATGTGTAGTTCTTGCATATTTGCAAATAGGTATTGGCGTAGAAGCTACCACAAAAATAGCTGTAAACTCAGTAAACATTTCGCAACAGTATTTTCTAATGAATTCTGTGTAAGTAAATAGTTTTTTTGTCTTTTATTATAGACACTATTGTTTCGACAAAAGTCAACTATGAATAACCCTAAATGTACATGCATTAAGCGACTTTTTACCACTTTAAACGGCTCGCTGTACTACTTCAAAAATTTTATTACCATCACATTTTAAGGTTTTTGATGGAAATTTTAAAATCAGGGCGTAGTCATGAGTAGCCATTAAAATAGTACGCCCTGCTTTGTTAATTGCTTGTAGTACTTTCATCACTTCTACACTAGTTTGCGGATCTAAATTACCAGTAGGCTCGTCCGCGATGATTAATTCTGGGTCGTTTAGTAAAGCTCTAGCAATGGCAATACGCTGCTGTTCGCCGCCCGACAGCTCATGTGGAAATTTAAAGCCTTTAGTTTTCATACCTACTTTTTCGAGTACACTTTCTATTTGAGCCTTTATTTTGTTTTCGTCTTTCCAGCCCGTTGCTTTTAAAACAAAGCGCATATTTTTATTGATCGTTCGGTCTGGTAAAAGCTTAAAATCTTGAAAGACTACGCCGAGCTTTCTTCTTAAAAAAGGAATGTCTTTTTCACGTAGTTTGTTCAGATTAAAATCGACAATTTTTCCATCTCCTTTCCGTAAAGGTAAATCACCATAAAGCGTTTTCATAAAACTGCTTTTTCCACTGCCAGTTTTACCAATTAAATAGACAAATTCTCCTTTTCTTACATCAAGACTAACATCGTTTAGAACTAAAGTTTCTTTTTGAAAAATAGAAACGTTTTTAAGCTCTAAAATTATTTCTGAATCTGTTTTTTTATGCTCTTCGACTTTTAACATTTAATTTGCTTCTTAAAGGTTGATAAAAGTAATACGTTCGACGGAATAATAAATTAAAGTAACCTAAAATATTTTTATAAAAATATTTTTTTTAAAGGAGTTTAATTAAGATTAAAAGCAATTGATTCTTAAATATTAACCAGGTTTTAACAGTTCTTAGTTAAAAGGTTGTTTTCTAGACCTATTAACTTTGTTTCATTAATTTTTTTGATTTAAAAAGATATTTTTTGCGAAAGTATTTACAGCTTAAGGTTTAACTTTTAAATCTGATATACTTTGAAGCAATAATTAACGTTATTCCAAGTAGTAAATAGTTAGAACACTATGTTAAAAAATACAGTTAGTTTACTTTTTTTTGGAGCAATTTTTTTTGGAAACGCGCAAGAAACCAAAATATATACCCACAAAAATAAAGAGTATCAAGACGCACTTGTACTTTATAATAATGACCAGTACCAAGCTGCTCAAGCCATTTTTAGAAAGGTTAAGAAAACCACAGAAAATCTTGAAGTAAAAGCAAACAGTGCCTATTACGAGGCTAATGCTGCTATAAGACTAAATGAGAAAGGTGCCGATCGTCTCATGGAAGACTTCGTGAAACAATATCCCACTTCAACCAAAAGAAATTCGGCCTTTGTAGACGTTGCCGAATATTATTTTGAAACAGGAAAATACCCGTATGCCTTAAAATGGTACAACAAAGTAGATCAAAATGCGCTGTCGCGAGGCGAGCGTGAGAAATTTAACTTTAACTACGGCTATTCACTTTTTGCTTCAAAGAAATCAAAAGAAGCGGAGAAATATTTAAATAAGGTCACCGATTCACCTACGTATGCCTCTCAGGCTAAATATTATTTAGGCTACATCTCTTATCAGCAAGATGATTACGATACGGCGAATCAACGTTTCGATCAAATTACAGATCCAGATATTTTAGAATCTAAGATGAACTATTACCAAGCTGACATGAATTTTAAGCTGGGTAAATTTGAAAAAGCTATCGCACTTGCCAAAAAACAAATGGCGCTCGGTGATCGCAAAGAAAAATCAGAACTCAGTAAAATTATTGGTGAAAGCTATTTTAATTTAAAACAGTATTCAAATGCCATACCGTTTTTAGAAGATTACAAAGGAAAAAGAGGAAAATGGAATAATACAGACTACTATCTGCTAGGATATTCTTATTACAAACAAAGTGATTATGAACGCGCCATTCAGCAATTTAATAAGATAATAGGTGGTACCAATAGCGTTTCGCAAAATGCGTATTATCACCTAGCCGAATGTTATTTAAAAGTAGAGAAAAAGCAAGAAGCTCTGAACGCTTTTCGAAACGCTTCTCAAATGGATTTTTCTGCTGAAATAAAAAAAGATGCCTATTTAAATTATGCACAACTTAGCTATGAAGTAGGTAATCCATACGAACCAGTACCTGAGGTAATTTCTTCATATTTAGAACAATACCCGAATGATAAGCATGCAACTAAAATGCAAGAGCTTTTGGTAGATTCTTATATCACCTCTAAAAATTTTGAAGGGGCAATGCAAATTTTAGAGAATAGCGATGGTTTTGCTAGTAAAGTAGTATACCAAAAGGTGGCATTTTATAGGGGAATAGAACAATTTTTGGATGGAGACTATGCCGCAGCTTCAGAGAGTTTTACCAAATCAATATCTAGTGCCGAAGATAATTTTTTTAAGGCAAGAGCGCACTATTGGTTGGGCGAATCATTGTATTTATTAAATAGGTATGATGAAGCTTTAAGTAGTTTTATTGCTTTTAAGAATAACCCCAGCGCAAAGTCAACCGAAGAAAATAAGGGTTTCGATTACAGTATAGCCTATACTTACTTTAAAAAGAAAGATTACAAAAATGCCATTACGTTTTTCAAAAACTTCACCAATTCTACTACTGCTGATAAAGAAAAATTGAACGATGGCTACTTAAGATTAGGTGATTGTTACTTTGTATCGAGTACGTATTGGCCAGCAATAGAAACATATAATAAGTCTTTAGCATTAGTAGGGCCAGAGAAAGATTATGCGGCTTTTCAGAAAGCCTTATGTTATGGTTTTGTGGGTAAGGCAGAAGAGAAAATTGAAAATTTGAGCAACTTTGTTTCAAAGTATCCAAGATCTAGCTTAAAAGATGATGCTTTATTTGAATTAGCAAATACTTTAATAAGTGGAGGACAAGAGAATAGAGGCTTGCAAACCTACGATAAACTCGTTAAAGCGTACAAAACAAGTTCGCTAGTTCCGCAAGCGATAATGCGCCAGGGCTTAGTGCATTACAATGCAAGTAGAAATGAACAAGCCTTAGCTAAGTTTAAGACTGTTGTACGAGATTACCCAAAAACTCAAGAAGCAATTCAGGCAGTAGCGACGGCAAAATTAGTATATGTGGATATGGGTCGTGTCAATGAATATGCAGAATGGGTGCGAGATTTAGATTTTGTTGAGGTTACAGATGCCGAATTGGATAACGCTACTTTTGAATCGGCTGACAAGCAAAATTTAGAGGGGAAAAAGGAAGCTGCAATACGAGGCTATGAAAATTATATTAAACAATTTCCGAACGGTTTGCATGCGGTAAAAGCTAATTTTAGCTTAGGACAGTTATATTTTATTAAAGAACAAAAAGACAAAGCTTTACCGTATTTTAAATATGTTGCGGATAGGAGCGCAAGCGAATATACTGAGCAAGCCTTAACTCGTGTTTGCGAGGTGTATTTGGGTACTAATGATTACGTGTCAGTATTACCTTATTTAGAACGTTTAGAAGAGCAAGCAGACATTAAACAAAATAGAACCTTTGCCCAATCTAATTTGATGAAGGCATATTTTGAATTAAAAGATTACGACAAAACTATTTCATACGCTAAAAAAGTTTTAGCAACTCCAACAATTGATGATAGAATTAAGAGTGATGCGCAAACTATGATTGCCCGTTCTGCCATCGAAACTGGTGATGAGTCAATAGCAAAAATTGCTTATGCAGAAGTTTTGAAGATTGCCTCCGGTTCTTTAGCTGCTGAAGCGCTCTACTACGATGCTTATTTTAAAAACAAAGAACAAGATTATGAGAACTCAAGTGTTGCTATACAACGCTTGGCGAAAGACTATTCTAGCTATAAAGAATGGGGTGGTAAAGGATTGGTAATTATGGCCAACAATTTTTATGCTCTGGGTGATGCTTATCAAGCGACCTATATTTTAGAAAGTGTAATTTCTAATTTTAGTCAATATCCAGAAATTGTATCAAAAGCAAAAGGTGAGCTTGCGATAATAAAAGCAAAAGAAGCTAAAAGTAATTCTTCGGTAAACCCGAATTAGTAATAAATATCAGAGTAAATTCCTTTAAAGAGGAGTGACATCGCTAATTAAGAACACGGCATGCAAAAACAGTTTATAATAGTACTTTTTATTTTAGGTTTCACCCTTATGGGCTGGTCTCAAGATGAGCAAGAAAAAGATGATATAGGCACAGAAACGGTAACCGTAACTAAAGCCTATACTCCAACCATTTCAGATGCGTTTAAAATTAAATCTATACCTAATGTGAACGATTCTATTGTGCTTCAAAAAAAGAAGATTGAGTACCGTATTTTTTCGGTACCGGTTGCATCAACATTTTCGCCTTCAAAAGGTAAAGCCTCTCAAGTGAAAAAAATACCGCCACCAGTATTATATAATTCTTTTGCATCAGCTGGCGGGGGTAACCCAGCTAATCTGATGGCTAAATTTTATACTAGTCGAAAAATAAATCGTGAGTCCGGTTACACTATAGGTCTAGATCATCATTCTTCTTTTGCTAATATTGATGAAATAGATTTAAATAACACCTATTCTGATACAAAAATAGAAGCATCATACACAAAAAGTGAACGTGACTTAAGATGGGGTGCTGATTTTGGTTTTCAACATCTAGCCTATAATTGGTACGGAACACCACAAGATTTTTTTACAACTGCGCCCCCAAGTATCAATCGCAATAGTCTTGATACCAGTCAAAGTTATTTTACGGGCGAATTGGGCGGTCATGTTCATATCGAAAATTCATTCTTTAAAAGTGCAGAACTAAAATATCGTCGTTTTTGGGATGCGGTAGAATCAGGTGAAAACAGAGCTATTTTTAAGCCTAATTTTGAGTTTAACATTGCAGATGAAACTGTAGCCGTTAAATTTGAAGTAGATTATGTTGGAGGAAGTTTTAAAAACGCAAGCTTAAATAAAACCGAAAATATAGCTGGCATATCTTACAGTAATTTGCAAATAGGGGTTAACCCCAGTTTTACTATTCTGCGCGATGATCTTAGCTTAAACTTGGGTTTAAAATTAGTTTATGGATTAGAGGGTGAGCAAAGTAGAAATAACTTTTATATCTATCCAGCGATAACAGCATCTTACAGATTATTGGATGATTTTGCTATTGCTTATGGGGGTATTGAAGGTAACTTGAAACAAAATTCTTATTATGATTTTGTTCAAGAAAATCCTTTCGTATCACCAACTCTTACTATTGCGCCAACAGATAAAAAGTATGATGCCTATTTAGGTTTAAGAGGGCAATTATTGCCAAATTTAAGTTATAACCTTCGAGGTGCTTACAAAGCAGAAGACAGAAAAGCGCTGTTTAAGTTAAACCCTTTAAATACGAGCAGAAATGATGAAAAAAATTATAATTTAGGTAATTCCTATGAGCTTTTTTCTTTTGATGGAGTAAGCTTGGGTGATGATGTAAAAACCATCTCATTTTTTGGCGAAGTTAATGTAGATATTAATCGCAACTTTACGCTAAGTGCAAATGCAGCGTATCATAGTTATACCACCGAAACAGGTAATCATGCCTGGAACCTTCCTAATTTAGAGGCGTCCATGTTTTTAGATTATCAAATCGGTAAAAAGTGGTATGCAGGAGCTAATTTGTTTTTTGTTGGCGAGCGAAAAGATTTTTCTACAATTGCAAGACCTAATTTAGAACAGCAGAACTTTCCAGCAACAATTATTAATTTAGATAGCTATATCGACTTAAATATGAATTTAGGCTACCGAGTTAACGATCAACTTTCTGTTTTTGTAAAAGGCGCCAATTTAACAAGTAGCAACTATCAACGATGGGCTAATTTTAGGGTTCAGGGCTTGCAAGTGTTGGCTGGCGCTACCTATAAATTTGATTTGTAATTAGCTTCAATTTTAACCAAGTAGAACTTTTTTAGCCAAACTAATGGTTTTTGAGTTTAAACGCATTGAAGTACTAGCTGCAATAAGCAACAAAAAATATAAAGTTTGTAATCTTAAGGGCTATAGGGTGTTGATTACCAGCTTTAAAGCTAAAGCAACTGAAGACTATTTTTTTTTAAATTTGTAATTTTTTGGGGTACTAATCTTATTTATGAGTAAGACATTTTAGCAGCAGTTGTTACTTGTGTGAGATTTTTAAGTTTTCTTTAACCTTTTAGTAGCTAATGCAGCTATTTATCGATTTTTTAACTTAAACTAAAATTTGCTTACCTATTTTTGTAATGCTAGAAAAGAAAAATAATATTATGTTAAAATATCTATTAAACAGCTTTGTGGTGCTTTTGTGTTTCGGATTTTTGCTGATAAGCTGTAAATCTGACGATTCTTCTGACCGACCTGAGGCTTCAATAGACTCAGATGGTGATGGTATTCTTGATGATGAAGAACTAGCAAACGGCACCAATAGAAATAATGCTTGCGATCCTATTCAAAACTCAGGGTATACGGGCTATGATGATACCAATAGTATTTGGCTAGCATCTGATTGCGATAGTGATGGTATTTCTAATGGCGATGAGCTGTCAGCATCAACTGATCCTTATGTAGACCAAATTACAGATTCAGATGGTGATGGTGTTGTTGATAGTGAAGAAATAGCTAATGGTACCAATATCAATAATCCTTGCGATCCGCAGCAAGACCCTGGTTATATGGGTTATAATGGATCTAGTACTTTGTGGTTAATGTCTGATTGTGATTCAGACGGGGTATTAAATGGTGAAGAGCTAACGAACGCAACAGATCCATATTTTGATGATGTTGTTTATCCCATCGCTGAATTCCGACAAAACCTTTCAGAACTAAATATATTTAATGGCAATCCAGGTAACCTAGAGTTTAATAGTACGGTTTATGAATATGATTTAGCGACCCCATTATATACAGATTATGCCTATAAGTTGCGCTCCATATCAATTCCAAAAGATACTAAAATGACCTATCAAGGCGAAGGTTTGTTAGGTTTCCCTGATGGTACAATAATCACCAAAACATTTTACTATTTAAATGATGAGAGAGATCCTTCGGCGGGTAAGAAATTAATTGAAACACGTCTCTTGATAAAGCAAAATGGAAGTTGGCAAATGGGTAATTATTTATGGAACAATGCCCAAACTGATGCAGAACTTAGCACAAGTGCACCTTTAGTTAATGTAAATTGGATAGATCTTAACGGCACAAGCCGGTCATTAAATTATCAAGTACCACTGCCGGTAAATTGTACACAATGTCATAATAAAAGTGGTAATTCTATTCCTATTGGTCCAAAAGCAAGAAACTTAAACGTTGAAAAAAACGGTGTTAATATACTCCAAAGCTTTATTGTTAACGACTTGTTGGATGGTGCGCCAAATCTTTCTCAAATTGAAGCATTGCCAGAATGGTCAAACACCTCTTTTACACTTGAAGAGCGGGCACGAGCGTACATAGATGTCAATTGTGCACATTGCCACCAACCTGGAGGTTTTCATAATTCAACTACAGGTACACGGCCCGATTTTAGGTTCGAAACAAGTTTCAGTAACTCTAACATAGAAGATTTTAAGGCCGATATTAGAAGTCGGGTTGCAACTTCGCCTGCATTTGGCCCTTCTATGCCTTTAATTGGTAGAAATGTGCTTCATGAAGAAGGAGTTCAATTAATTCAAGATTATATTGACTCTTTAAATTAGTCGTATTTTGTGTGAATAAACGTAGTAAAATTATCCGTAAATTTCTTAGGATGTTTTCTTTTTGTTCTTTTTAAATTGCTGATTGTCTATGTTTTAAGTAATTTATGTTGTAGTTCAACGAATAAAAATACTTTTTATCGGACGATAACGTTATGGTTTTCTAATCATAAGTTAATCAAACCGAAATCATATGGCCTGTAAACTACACAACAATACCTTTTGTTCTATTTTTCTTTTTTCAATGTCTAGTATTTTTTGTGGGCAGGCAGTTGCTCAAAACTTGGTAAAAAATCCTGGCTTTGAAGAATACGACCAATGTCCAAAAGACACTGGAATGCTTTCAGAGTATAGTTTTTCTTGGTCTAATGCGACTCAAGGAAAATCTGATTACTTCAATCAATGTAGTGATAAAATGGCGGTTAACCATAATTTCATTGGTCAACAAGATGCTTTTGAAGGTAATGCGTATGCTGGTATTTATGTTTATGCGGCAAACGATTATCGTGAATATATATCTGGTGAGCTCAAGCAAAAATTAAAAAAAGGGAAAAAGTATAATTTTTCTTTTAGAGTAAGTTTAGCTGATAAATCGGAGTATGCTATTAAAGAGTTTGGCGCACTTTTTACAAGTACTAAATTAGATCTCTATACCAAAAGAAATGTGCCTTCCAATATTGTAAGCACCAATGGAATTCACAATTATGTTCCATTAAATGATCACACCTATCATAAAGAAAAGGATGACTGGGTAGAGCTTAAGGGCGAATATTTGGCTAATGGCACCGAGCAATTTATTGTGATAGGTAATTTTAAAGATAATAAGAGATCAAAGCATGTTAAAGTAGGTAGTAATTTAAAGAAAGTAGCATACTATTATATAGATGATGTAGCTGTGGAAGAAGCAGAGCAACAATTTGATTTGGAAGAAATTTATGTTTTAGAAAATTTATTGTTTAAAGAAAAAGGATATACGATTGAAGGTCGAGGAAAATTACAATTAGAGTCATTAATTGCTCATTTAAAAGATAACCCTTCTTTACATGTGTCTATTTTTGGACATACCGATAGTGAAGGGTCGGAGCGATTTAATAGAGATTTATCTCACAATAGAGCTATGACCATTGGTTTAAATTTGGTAGAAAATGGATTGTCTGCAGACCGTATTACTTGGGTAGGTCTTGGTGACAATAACCCACTGGTTAAAAATCATACCAAAGCGGGTCGTGATAAAAATCATAGGGTAGAGTTTATCCTGTCTAACAAAAAAATAACCAAAGGCGCTTATGCAGCGGGTGTATTTGAAGATGACAAATAAAATCCTTCAGTATATAAGTTTAAAGCCCTGTTTACTGCTATAGCAGTAAACAGGGCTTTTCGTTAAAATTGATTTTTGATATCAATAAAAGCTTTGAATACACCAAAATAATATTAAATTCTTATCTTAGGGTGTATGTAAGATCTGTTTAACCTTGTCCTTAGCTATTATTAAATTTAGATTATTAGTGTGCTGTGTTTTAGTGGCTAATTTAAGTGCTGCTCAAAATTATGTATTAAATCCTAGTTTTGAGGATCACATAAATTGTCCAGAACGTCTTGGTAATCTCGATGCAGACGTAGCGCATTGGTCTACACCAACCGAAGGCTCCACCGATTATTTTAACGCTTGTAGTGAAAAAATGGGCACTCCCTCTAATTTTAAGGGAAAGCAGCCGTCAGATTTTGGTAGGGGCTACGCAGGTTTATATTTATATGCTCCAAACAACTATAGAGAATACCTACAAGTTCCTTTAACTAAAACCTTAGAAAAAGGTAAAAAATACCAATGTTCATTTTATATTAGCTTAGCAGAACGGTCTCATATTGCAGTTCGGCAGTTCGGAATCTTATTTTCGAAAAATAAGATTCAGGTATCAACAAAGCGAGAGCTTTCTAAAAGAATATTATTTAGCAGATCCGATTATAAATATAATTTTTTAGATCTAGGCTATTCTAATTTTTATGCCGATACCGAAAATTGGATCTTGGTTTCAACTCAGTTTGTAGCCAATGGATATGAAAATTACCTGACCATTGGTAATTTTAAAAATAACAAGCGAACCAGACTAAATAAGTCAAGAAGAGGTGCCAAAGATGGGGCCTACTATTATGTAGATATGTTTAGTGTAGTAGCAGTAGAGGATCCAAGTTTTAATGCTGCTGAAAAAGAAGATACCGATGCTATTGCAGAAATTTATGATCTTGAAGAAACTTATGTGTTTAAAAACCTTCTTTTTGATTTTGACACATTCCGTTTACATCAGGCAGGCAAAGATGAGATGCTTCGCTTGTTCAACTATATCGCTAAAGATGAATCACTCCATATTTATATTGATGGACACACCGACGGCATCGGTCCAGATTTATATAACCATTCGTTATCTCTTAAGAGGGCTAAAGAGGTTGCGAATTATCTTGAAACCTTGGGCTTATCAAATGAACGCATTATCTGTCGTGGTTTTGGAGGAGAAAATCCAATAGCCACCAATGAGACAGAAGAAGGTAGGCAACAGAATAGACGCGTAACCTTTATGATTACTAAAAACATAAATTGAAAAATACACCAGTAGAAGTATAATTAAAACAGTCTTACAAAACAGATTAAGTATTAAATAGAATTTAAAAACAAATAAACAGTGTTTTTGAAAATATTGGAACTATCTTTGAACTTTATAAGTAATTAATTTTTAAAATTTAAGTAATGAACAAAGGAACAGTAAAGTTCTTCAATGACACCAAAGGTTTTGGTTTTATAACTGAAGAAGGTGTCGACAAAGATCATTTTGTACACGTATCAGGATTAGTAGATGAAATTCGTGAAGGCGATGAAGTTGAATTTGATCTACAAGAAGGTAATAAAGGATTAAACGCAGTAAACGTTAAAGTAATTTAATATATACTTCTTAGTTTTTTAAGAAAAAAGCCTCGACCATTTGGTCGAGGCTTTTTAGTTTATGTTTTTTAGTCTTAAATAGTTTAAGTATAAACACTTGGTGGGTATTGGCTTTAAACTTTAGCTCTTTTTAGCGGTACGGCAGGCTAATAATTCGTAAGGTTTGTGATGCATTTTTTCTCATCATTTTAAAGTTAAAAACAAAAATATTTTCTGTGGCTGCTATATAGGGTAAGCGCTTTTTTTAAAGCGATAAAATAGAAGATCATCTTTTAGAAGAAGCTAGTTTGTTGTGATTGATGAGCAAGATTGAGCTAAGCTCGAGTGTTTGCTTTTTTGCAGCGTATTTTGAGATGAAAAAAGCCTTGAATAAAAGTTGATTTGGGTTAGCTCAAAAGAATTAAGTGCCAGAAGCCATCAGATAATTCAAATGAACATTTGCTGTATGTTGAAAATCATTGTAATATTCTTGTAACTTGCAGATAAATTTTAATTGTTTTTTATGGATCTTAACTTAGCAGTATTAATTGACGGCGATAATATACCATCGGCTTATGTAAAAGAGATGATGGAAGAAATTGCCAAATATGGGAATCCCACTATAAAACGTATTTATGGGGATTGGACAAACCCTCGTTTAAACAAATGGAAAACGGTATTGCTTGAAAATGCCATTACCCCTATTCAACAGTATGGTTATACCCAAGGAAAAAATGCTACGGATTCTGCTATGATTATTGATGCGATGGATATTCTTTACTCAGCTAAGGTAAATGGGTTTTGTCTGGTGAGTAGCGATAGCGACTTTACAAGGCTAGCAACACGTCTTCGAGAAGCAGGTATGCAGGTCTTTGGTATAGGAGAAAAGAAAACACCTAATCCTTTTATTGTTGCTTGTGATAAATTTATTTATATCGAAATTTTAAAAAATCAAACACAAGATGACACGGCCGATTCTACAGAGAAAAAAATAAAGGCGAACAATGAGTTTGATAAAATTACGCCGAAGCAATTGCGACTAATCGCTACTACTATTAGCGATGTGGCAGATGATGATGGATGGGCTTTTTTAGGCGATGTAGGTAGTTTGCTGCAAAAGAAACAACCTAATTTTGACTCAAGAAATTATGGTTTTCAAAAGCTTACGCCGCTATTTCAATCTTTAAAAGCCATCGAAGTAGAGCGTCGCGAAGATTCAAAAGGACATAAAAAGCTAGTGTACGTAAAGATGAAAGAACAAAAAAGGTCTAGAGCAAAACAATAGAATTATAGTGTAGATAATTTCGATAACATATGGTACAATTAGTAGTTAAGAAAAAAGTATTCGTCGTAGTTTCAATCTTATGTTTATTAGTTGCTTGTAAGGATGAGAAAAAGAACAAAAAGCAAATACTACAACCCATTGATACTGTTTTTGAATCGTATTATAATTTTAAAAAATCGGTAAATCCTTTAGAAGCAACCAAAGCAGGTTTTCATCAGTATAACGATACTATTGCTAATTACGTGTCTGACGAATATCAAGAAGTGCTAAAAGAGAACTATAGTGCTTTTCTAAAAGAGCTAGACGCATATGATGAAACTATGATGAGCAAAGAACAATGGCTCAGTTTAAGGGTTATGCGTTGGGACTGCACGATAAAATTACAAGGGTTAGAAAACGAGCTAGTTACAATTGCTTCGCCGATATATGACTTGCCGAGTTTTGAATTAATGCCATTGTTACAGATACAATCACTTCATTTATACGTGGCTCAACTAGGAAGCGGCGGTAGTGTTCATCCCTTTAAAACTGCTAAAGATTACGAAAACTGGTTGAAACGACTTGAAGATTATTTGTTGTTTTTAGATACCTCTATAGAAAAAATGAAAGAGGGAATTGCTAAAGATGTTGTACTTCCTAAAGCAATTGTTTCAAAAATGATACCTCAATTACAAGAGTTCATACATACCCCAGTAGACACACATTTGTTTACAAAGCCAGTGCGTAATTTTTCTAAAAATTTTGATGCCGAAAGTAGCGCAAAGCTACAAAGAGCATATTATTCGTTTGTAACTAATCGGTTAATTCCAAAGTATAAAAAACTAGATTTGTTTTTACGAGAAACCTACTTGAAGGAGGCGCGTGAAACAGCAGGTTTGTGGGCTTTGCGAAATGGCAAAGAAACATACGACTATCTTGTAAAACTGCATACTACCACCAATATGACTGCAGACGAGATTCATAAACTGGGCTTAAGTGAGGTTCAGCGTATTTCGGAAGAAATGGAATTGGTTAAAAATAAGATTGGTTTTAAAGGAGATTTAAAGGCTTTTTTTAATCATGTTCGTCACCGTAAAGATCAAATGCCTTTTGCGAAACCAGAAGAGGTTATTGCGAATTTTAATGCCATTCAAAAACGAATAGCGCCACAGTTAAAGGTTTTATTTGGTATTGTTCCTAAAGCAGGTTTTGAGGTTAGGCGAACAGAGTCATTTCGCGAAGCTTCTGCAAGTGCTGAGTATATTCCGGGGTCGAAGGATGCCTCTAGATCAGGCATTTTTTATATTCCCATTCCAAATGTAAAAGCCTATAATAAGTTTTCAGATGAGGCCTTGTTTTTACATGAAGCAATTCCTGGTCATCACTTTCAGCTTTCGCTCCAACAAGAAAATACAAACCTTCCTGAATTTTTACATCCTGAGAGTATGGGTGTTTTTGTAGAAGGTTGGGCATTATATGCCGAATCTTTAGGAAAAGAATTGGGTTTATATAAAGACCCTTTTCAATATTTTGGCATGTTAAGTATGGAAATGCACCGTGCTATTCGTTTGGTCGTAGATACAGGTATTCATGCCAAAGGATGGAGTCGTGAAGAAGCTGTTCAATATTCACTAGAGCACGAAGCAGAATCAGAAGAGAATATTATTGCAGAAATTGAACGCTATATGGCCACCCCTGGACAAGCTTTGTCCTATAAGATTGGACAACTGAAAATAAGATCGCTTCGTACCAGGGCAGAAAATGAATTGGGTTCCGCTTTTGATATCAAGGAGTTTCACAATCAAATACTAAATTCTGGAAGTTTGGCATTGGTCTTACTTGAAGAAAAAATAAATAGATGGATTACGGCTCAGCAGTAAATGAATTAGCTCGTCTCATTAATAATCTTCTAATTTTAAAATAGTAGTAGTGTAAGCTCTTGTTTTTTCGCACAAAACTCCGTCTGAAATTAATGATTTTCCGAAACTCGGAATTATTTCTGTGAGCTTAGTTATCCATTCTTTCGATTTAATTTGCTCCGGAAAACATTCTGTTAATAGGTTAAGCATAATAGAAACAGCTGTTGATGCTCCAGGTGATGCGCCCAAGAGTGCGGCTAATGTTTTGTCTTTGCTTGATATAATTTCAGTTCCAAATTGTAGTTTTCCACCTACTTCTTTATCTTTTTTTATGATTTGAACGCGCTGGCCCGCTTTTATCAATTCCCAATCTTCAAATTTGGCCAGAGGGTAATATTTTGTCAAGGCATTAAACCGCTCTTCGGGTGATTGCATTACTTGTTGAATCAAGTATTTTGTTAAAGAAACATTATGCATTCCCGCAGAAATCATAGGAAATATATTATGAGCATCTAAAGAAAGGGGTAAATCTAAATAAGATCCATTTTTAAGAAATTTGGTTGAAAACCCTGCATAGGGGCCAAAAAGCAACGAACGTTTTCCGTTTAACATTCTAGTATCTAAATGAGGAACCGACATTGGCGGTGCTCCTTCTTCTGCCTTGCCATATACCTTGGCTTCATGCTGGGCAATTACATCGGCATTATTACATTTTAAAAACTCTCCGCTAACTGGAAAACCACCATAACCTTCACCTTCTGGTATATCTGATTTCTCTAAAAGTTTCAATGCGCCACCACCGGCACCAATGAATACAAATTTGCTAGTAATCGTTTTTTCCTTAGAAGTAGTTAAATCTGTGAGTTCAACCTCCCAACTACCGCTACTTCTTTTAGTGATATTTTCAACTTGATGACCTAAGTGAATCGCTACCTCATCGCAAGACTTTAAATAGGATATCATATTTCGTGTTATTGAACCGAAATTTACGTCGGTACCAATAGACATTCTTGTAGCTGCTATTTTTTCGTTTCTTCCTCTACCTTCCATCATAAGGGGTACCCAAGAAGAAATTTCATCAAATTCTTCGGTGTGTTTCATATCTTTAAACATCGGATAGGCCGTTAGGGCTTTAAAGCGATTTTTAAGAAAAGTTTGATTTTTTTCTCCAAAGACAAAACTCATATGATCGATATCGTTGATAAATGGCACTTTAGGTTGCACTAATCCTTTTTTTACCAAGTATGCCCAAAGTTGCTTTGATATTTCAAATTGCTCACTAATTTTAAGAGCTTTTGAGAGGTCAATAGTTCCATTTTTATCCTCAGGAGTATAGTTTAATTCACAAAATGCAGAATGACCTGTTCCAGCATTATTCCAGGCATCAGAGCTTTCAGCAGCCACTTGATCTAAGCGTTCATAAATTGCAATTTTAGCATTTGGCATCAACTGTTTTATTAAGACGCCTAGGGTAGCGCTCATAATTCCGGCCCCAATTAAAGTAAAATCTTGTTCTGTGGTCATGCTTATATGTTATACAACAAAACTAGCAAACCTTTTCTTAGTAGAGGTTAATTTTATCAAAGCGCTTGTCGACATGCCTTACTACATTACATCTTATCATAAATTTGTAGTGCTTTTCAATAAAGGCTTAAGAGTTAAAAACGGCACTAAAATTAGTTTAGGCTTTTCGGCTAAAAGAGAAGTTGTAAGGCACTGTTAAAAGTCATGTATAGCAAGCTTATAAGCTCATACGCATCAGCTTCTAACAGCGCACTCCAATAACTGTATTTACACTAATTGTGCAAATACATAGTGAGTGGACTTAACACTATGCAATTATTTTTAGTTTACAATTTATTCATAAAGTCAATTTAAAGCATGTAGCCTTTTCATTGCTATTTATGGTTTATCTGTTTCCCTTAATCTTTAAATGCATTATTTGTCTATTTTTATAGCTATAAATAGAATAGAAATGAAGAGTTTAACCCTGTTGTTGTTATTGTTAATTACGAGCTGTGATTATTTTAAAGAAGAAGTAGATCTGCTAGTCATAAATGCAAATATTTATACGGTAGATGAAGACTTTTCAAAGGCCGAAGCTTTTGCCGTGACTGATGGAAAGTTTGTTGCCGTTGGTTCCTCCGAAGAAATACAAAAAAGGTATACCTCTGATCAAATTGTAAATGCAAAGAAGATGACCATTTCACCAGGTCTTATTGATGCACATTGTCATTTTTATCGTTTAGGGCTTACGCAGCAAGTGGTAGATTTAGTAGGAACAAAAAGCTATGATGAAGTATTAGAGCGAGTAAAGCAATTTCAAAATAAGCATCAAAAAGAATTTATTCTAGGTCGAGGATGGGACCAAAACGATTGGGAGATAAAAAAGTTTCCTACCAAAAAAGAGCTCGATGCTCTTTTTCCAAAAACACCGGTTGCTTTAGAGCGAATAGATGGTCATGCTTACCTTGTAAATCAAGCAGCACTAGATAAAGCTAATATTAAATGGGATACCAAGGTTACTGGCGGTGAAATTTTTAAAAATGAATTTGGTAACACGGGTATTCTTGTAGATAATCCGATGCAGCTTATTGATGCAATCATACCTGCACCAAGTTTGCAAGAAAAAGTACAGGCATTGAAAGATGCTGAGCGCATCTGTTTAAGTTATGGCTTAACCACGGTCAGTGATGCAGGACTTGATCGGTCAACTATCGAATTGATTGATAGTTTGCAGCAAAATGGAGCGTTGTCCATACGGGTTTATGCAATGGTTAGTAATACACCCGAAAATTTATCCTATTATTTGAATCGAGGCCCTTTTAAGACTGAAAAATTAAATGTTAGATCAGTTAAAGTTTATGGTGATGGTGCTTTAGGTTCTAGAGGGGCAGCTTTAAAAAAACCGTATAGTGATAAAATAGGGCATTACGGTGCAATGGTAACCCCAACTAATGAAATTGTTGATTTAGCTAGGCGCATTGCTATTTCTGAATACCAAATGAACACTCATGCTATCGGTGATTCTGCAAACTCATTTGTGTTACAAACATATAATGAAGTTTTAAAAGGACAAAAAGATAGACGTTGGCGAGTAGAACATGCACAAGTAATAGAAGAAACGGATTTTGATTACTTTAAAAATGGTATCATTCCATCGATACAGCCAACTCATGCAACAAGCGACATGTATTGGGCAGAAGATCGCTTAGGTCCAGAACGAGTAAAAAGTGCTTATGCATTTAAAAAACTTCTTGATAAAGCAGGTAGGCTTGCACTAGGTACTGATTTTCCGGTAGAACAGGTTAATCCATTTTTAACCTTTTATGCGGCAATAGCTAGAAAAGATACAGAAGGTTACCCAACAAATGGTTTTCAAATGCAAGATGTTTTAACGCGGGAAGAAACATTAAAGGGAATGACGATATGGGCAGCTTATTCTAATTTCGAAGATCATGAAAAAGGAAGCATTGAGGTAGGTAAATTTGCAGACTTTACCATTTATAATGAAGATATTATGACCATACCAGCGTCAAAGATTGTTACAACTACCGTAAAAAAGACCTATATTGATGGTGTAGTTAGGTGATTTAATCGGGTATTTTAAAAGTTTTTGCCATAAAGGTTTCATTTTAAGCGCGTAAGATTTATCTTACGTAAATTAAATATTCTTAAAATTCGTATTTGCTACTTCTAGTAAAAATAATTTTATGAGTCTAAATGGTGTAGATAATGAAAATACCAAAAAAACTACTAATAAAACATATAGAGATTTTGATTAGGCTAAGTTGTGAAGATTTAAATCAACTAAATCGTTTCGAATTATTTCATAAGATGTTAATTCGAATGTCATACAACGCTGCCGATGTAACCATATACTATGATCTTAAAAGATTGTCTATGAATGTTTTGTCTGAGTATGAATCATTTGATTTAGAGAATGTAGACGAATTTGCAGAACCAGTTCGTGTTAACTTACCGTACAACGAGCTTGACGTTTTTTTACAATCAGGATTATGTGAAAAGGTAGCAAACATAAGTCGATACTATCCATTTCTGCTCGATGCTTTTTTTGCTATTGAAGACAAGGAAGCGAGTTTTTAGATTAGAAATAGAGCATTTTAATAATTTAACGAATAAAAAAACCGAAGACCATAATTAAATGGCTTCGGTTTTGTTGGTTAACAATACCTTTGTAAGGTGTTGTTTTTACATGCCTATCATAACTGGTACCGCTACTCTTATGGTATCCCAGCCCATAACCATATGCGCTCCGCCTTCAACCTCTTTAAAGGCAATTGAAAAAGCTTCTAAAGCCTTCTTACCAGAACTAACCGCTGCTTTCGCTCGTGCAACATCTGCATCCTTATCATAAGAATAGGCTCCCCATTGATTTAAATTACTATTTAAAATAACAGTCCATTCCGTTTTGCCTGGTATGGTGAAAAGTGAATATGTTCCTGCTTTAACAGCAGTATTTCCAAAAGTTACATCTTTGTAAAATGTAATTTCTGCGGCCTCATTTGCTCCTGTTCGCCAAACTTCACCCGTTTTTGCTAAATCTGAAACAGATCGTCCTTTTAGTTGAGGACGGCTATAGATAATTTTAACTGCTTTGTCTGCTATTTTATAGTCAGACGGAAATGATGCGCCATCCATTGGGCTTTTGTCTAATCCACTAAAATCTTGTGCATTGGCTTCCATCGAAAAAACCATTGTCATCGCTATTAACGCGATAGTAAAAACATTTTTCATAATTGTGTTTGTTAAATTTGTGATCAAAAATATTAGGTAAATTGTTATAAATCTAGTAAAAAGTCGTTAAAATTTTAAATTCTTACAGAATTACATTAAGTATTATGTTTTTGTTTCAAATGATTTATTTTCTTAATCAAAATATATATAAATATTATATAATGTAATTAAAATGTGTCTTAAAGTTTTATAAGTGAAACTTTAACCTAATATTTGTAATCTAAATATTTAAACAGAATTGTTATGTGTGGAATTGTTTGTGCGTTTGATGTCAAGGAAAGTACTGACGTATTGCGGCCTCAGTTGCTTGAAATGTCAAAGAAAATTAGGCATAGAGGGCCAGATTGGAGTGGTGTTTATTCAAATGATAAGGCAATTTTAGCCCATGAGCGCCTAGCTATTGTTGATCCAGCTTCAGGCAAACAGCCTTTGTTGAGTCCTGATGGAAAATTAATTTTAGCAGCAAACGGTGAGATATATAATCATAGAGCGCTAAGAAAGCAATTTGAAGGATTATATGATTTTCAAACAGAATCTGACTGTGAAGTTATTTTAGCCTTATATCAAAAAAAAGGAACTTCTTTCTTAGATGAGATGAATGGCATTTTTGGTTTTAGTATTTATGATGCAGAAAAAGATGAATATTTTATTGCTCGTGATCATATGGGGATAATTCCATTATACATGGGTTGGGATCAAAACGGAACCTTTTATGTAGCATCAGAATTAAAAGCTTTAGAAGGCATTTGCACCAAAATAGAGTTGTTTCCTCCGGGGCATTATTTACATAGTTCAGATGGAGAATTAAAAAAATGGTATTCTCGTGATTGGATGGAGTATGATGCCGTAAAAGAAAATGAAACAAGTATACAAGAAATTAAGGAAGCGCTCGAGGCTGCTGTTCACAGGCAATTAATGTCTGATGTACCTTATGGTGTATTATTATCTGGCGGTTTAGATTCGTCTGTAACATCTGCAATTGCAAAAAAGTATGCTACCAAAAGAATAGAATCAGGTGATACAGCCGATGCTTGGTATCCTCAATTACATTCATTTTCAGTAGGTTTAGAAGGTTCGCCTGATTTAGCTGCAGCAAAAAAAGTAGCAGATCATATTGGTACCGTACATCACGAAATTAAATTTACAATTCAAGAAGGTTTAGATGCGATTAAAGATGTCATCTATAATTTAGAGACCTATGATATAACCACTATACGTGCATCTACCCCTATGTATTTGATGGCAAGAGTAATTAAGTCTATGGGGATAAAAATGGTTTTGTCTGGCGAAGGAGCAGACGAGTTGTTTGGTGGATATTTGTATTTTCACAAGGCGCCTAACGATCAAGAGTTTCATGAAGAAACCGTTCGTAAATTAAGTAAACTTCATATGTATGATTGTTTACGTGCGAATAAATCACTCGCAGCATGGGGTATAGAAGGGCGCGTACCATTCTTAGATAAAGAATTTATAGATGTTGCTATGCGTATCAATCCAAAAGATAAAATGATTAACGGAGAGCGCATGGAGAAATGGGTAGTTCGTAAAGCTTTTGAAGAAATGTTGCCTGAAAGTGTTGCCTGGCGCCAAAAAGAACAATTTTCAGATGGTGTAGGTTACAGTTGGATTGACACCTTAAAAGAAGTAGTAGAGTCAGAGGTGTCAGATGAGCAACTGGCAAATGCAAAGTTTAGATTCTCATTACAAACGCCTACATCAAAAGAAGAGTTTTATTATCGTTCAATTTTTGAGCAACATTTTCCATCTGATGCTGCGGCCTTATGTGTACCCCAAGAAGCATCAGTTGCTTGCAGTACCCAAATCGCATTAGATTGGGACGAGGCCTTTAAAAACATGAATGACCCTTCAGGTAGAGCTGTTGCTAATGTGCATACAGAAGCGTATTAAAAGCCTTTTTCGATTAATAAAGGAGTTTGCTGAATAAAATTAGATGATTTTATTGGTCTCAAAAGATAGTTAAAACTATGCACTTTAGTGCATCTCGCTTTAGCTTCTAAAAAGACCTACTTTTGCTATTATGTCAGAACAAAGGGTAAATGGACATACAGTATCTCGATTGACGGTTCATATTGTATGGAGTACAAAATATCGTTATTCTGTATTAACAGGAGATATTCAAAAACGTTGTCGTTCAGTTCTAATCGAAGTGTGCGATGCCGAGGGTGTTAATATTATGAAGGGAGTTGTAAGCAAGGACCATGTTCATATGCATTTAGAGTATCGCCCTTCAGAGGATATTAGTGGTTTTGTTAAAAAGTTAAAAGGGAGAAGCTCGAGAAAACTTCAGCAAGAATTTCCAGAACTGAAGAAAAAATATTGGGGCAGACATTTCTGGGCAATAGGTTTTGGTTGTTGGAGTACGGGCAATATAACAGATAAAATAGTTAACGAGTATTTGGAACATCATCGCAAATCATGTAACGATACTGATAAGTTTATATTAGAGTAGTTGTTGAGTAGTGCTAACTTTAGTTGGGTTTAAAAACCTATGGTACTTTAGTCCATAGTGGTTTCGTTTGTTTGTTACGTACCAACAAAGAACCATAAACCATCTTATTTTGTATTAGAAATTAATTTATAGCCTTGACCTAGAGTCAGGGCTTTTTTATTTTTTACAATAGGATTGTAGCCATCTATGATAGGGGTAACAGTTCTCTAAAATTAAAACAAGTATTTTTTTATCGAAGGCCACTTTTTTCCACAAAGAATGTTAATAACTTCGAAGTTTAGAAAGGATGAAGAAGTCATATTTCATAGGCTATTGACTATATTTGTAGGATTGCAAAATTGAGTTAAACACAACTAATTTATTTATGAGCGAAGAAGCAAATAAAGAGGCTGAAGAGAATAGAAAAAATTCAGAAGATGTTCGTAGTGAGAGTGCTCCAATGAAGGAGTATTCTGCCGATAGTATTCAGGCCCTAGAAGGTATGGAGCACGTTAGAATGCGTCCATCAATGTATATTGGTGATGTTGGTGTTCGAGGACTGCATCATTTGGTTTATGAAGTGGTTGATAACTCTATTGATGAGGCTATGGGTGGTCATTGTGATGCAATTAGCGTTACAATAAACGAAGACAATTCAGTTACTACTCGAGATAACGGTAGAGGTATTCCTGTCGGATTACACAAAAAAGAAGGTGTTTCTGCGCTGCAGGTAGTAATGACTAAGATTGGGGCAGGTGGTAAATTTGACAAAGATTCTTACAAAGTTTCTGGGGGCTTGCATGGTGTAGGTGTTTCTTGTGTTAATGCACTATCTCAGCATTTAAGGGCTACTGTATATAAAGATGGTAAAATTTGGGAGCAAGAATACTCCAAAGGTAAAGCCTTGTATCCTGTAAAAACTATAGGCGAAACTACAGAGAGAGGTACAGAAGTTACTTTTTTGCCAGATACAAGTATTTTTAAACAGACTGTAGAATATAGTTATGAAACGCTTTCAAACAGAATGCGTGAGCTTTCTTATTTAAATAAAGGGGTTACTATTAGTATTACTGATAAGCGTCAGAAGGATGAAGAAAGCGAATCTGGTTATTTAACCGAAACATTTTATTCGAATGAAGGGCTTAAAGAGTTTGTAAAGTTTTTAGATGGAAACCGAGAGCAGCTAATTCAGAATGTAATTTCGATGGAAGGTGAAAAAAATGGTATTCCTGTAGAGGTCGCCATGGTTTACAACACTACCTATACTGAAAACCTGCATTCGTATGTGAATAATATTAATACGCACGAAGGAGGTACTCATTTATCAGGTTTTCGTCGAGGATTGACGGGTACTTTAAAAAAATATGCCGAATCTTCAGGTATGTTAGATAAATTGAAGTTTGACGTGCAAGGCGATGATTTTCGTGAAGGATTAACTGCAATTATTTCTGTAAAGGTTGCTGAGCCGCAGTTTGAAGGTCAGACAAAGACAAAATTAGGTAATCGCGAAGTTTCATCGGCAGTTAGTCAATCTGTTTCTGAGATGCTAACCAATTATTTAGAGGAGAATCCAGATGATGCTAAGGTAATTGTTCAAAAAGTAATACTGGCAGCACAGGCCCGTCATGCAGCTACTAAAGCACGTGAAATGGTGCAACGTAAGACTGTAATGAGTATAGGTGGTTTGCCAGGTAAATTATCAGATTGTTCTGATCAAGATCCGGTAAATTGTGAAGTATTTTTAGTAGAGGGTGATTCGGCAGGTGGTACTGCTAAGATGGGGCGTGATAGAAAATTTCAAGCCATTTTGCCCTTGCGCGGTAAGATATTGAATGTTGAAAAAGCAATGCCACATCGTGTTTTTGATAATGAAGAAATTAAAAATATTTACACAGCACTTGGCGTTACTATTGGTACCGACGAAGATAGCAAAGCACTAAATCTCGATAAGCTTCGGTATCATAAAGTAGTAATCATGTGTGATGCCGACGTAGATGGTAGTCACATTGAAACTTTAATTTTAACTTTCTTTTTTCGATACATGCGAGAATTGATTGATAGCGGTCATATTTATATCGCAACTCCTCCGCTTTACTTGGTTAAAAAAGGGCAGAAAAAGCGATACGCGTGGAGCGATGAGGAGCGAGATGAAATTGCAAACAGCTATAGCGGCGGAGTGAGTATTCAACGTTACAAAGGTTTAGGTGAAATGAACGCTGAACAATTATGGGATACTACCATGAATCCAGATTTTAGAACCTTAAGGCAAATCACTATTGATAATGCAACTGAAGCAGATCGCGTATTTTCAATGTTGATGGGTGATGAGGTGCCACCAAGGAGAGATTTTATAGAGAAAAATGCAGTTTACGCTAATATCGACGTTTAGCCATTAAATTTTCTTAAGAGCTATATCATAATAATAAAAAACGCCTTCGAATTTCGAAGGCGTTTTTTATTATTTTATAAATTTAAAGACGGGTTTAAAATAAAATCTATTTGGCTTTCATAATTTTACTCTCTTTCCGCTAACGAATTTCCGCTGTTGTCTTCAAGCAGTTCCATTTTGTCATGCTTCGCAATATGAACAATGTCGTCTGGCTTATTTTCTAAACCAGGATAGGATATTATATAGTCGCCGTTAACAGTTTTCCAACTAAAATCTGTTATTACCTCTAATTCGTCATTTTGATATCTATGATGTCTTCCTAAATAAGCATCGTTAAAGATCCATTCTGTTCGTACATGCGTTTCTGAACTTTTACCAGTATATTGAACTTCTTCATGTGACCATATTCCGATAACTGGATCATTGTTTTCTGGTATTTCTGAGCAATTGCTAACTAGTAGGATAGCTACAATTGCTAAAAAAGAATACATCTTTTTCATATGGCTAATGTTTTAAGATTTAGGACATTACTGAGGCTATAACGCTCATTTTTAAACCGGTATTGTTAAAATTCGACAAACGACTTAATAATTTTGTTTTGTTCGATGAACTGTATTGGTTTTTGCTAAAAGTGGTATTTTAACGATCATTTTTATGATGATTAAAGTTCAATTCATCGATATTTTTATTTTAAGAATTCGTATTTTTGTGACACTTTTAAACTAAAAATAAAACATATGAAGGTTACCGTAGTAGGGGCAGGTGCAGTTGGCGCCAGCTGTGCAGAATACATTGCTATAAAAAATTTCGCTTCCGAAGTAGTTTTGGTTGATATTAAAGAAGGCTATGCTGAAGGTAAGGCCATGGACCTTATGCAAACGGCTTCGTTGAATGGTTTTGATACAAAAATAACGGGTGCAACAAATGATTATTCTAAGACCGCAGGTAGTGATATTGCGGTAATCACATCAGGTATACCAAGAAAACCTGGTATGACTCGTGATGAGCTAATCGGTATTAATGCCGGAATTGTTAAAACGGTTTCTTCTAGTTTAATTGAGCATTCGCCAAATGTAATTTTAATTGTAGTGAGTAATCCAATGGATACCATGACTTACTTAATTCACAAAACTACAGGCTTAGCAAAAAATAGAATAATTGGTATGGGAGGTGCATTAGATAGTGCGCGCTTTAAATATCGTTTAGCAGAAGCTATGGAAGCTCCCATCTCTGATGTTGATGGTATGGTTATTGGCGGGCATAGTGATAAAGGTATGGTGCCTTTAACATCGCATGCCACTAGAAATAGTATTCGTGTTTCAGAATTTTTATCGCCAGAACGATTAGAGCAAGTTGCTGCTGATACCAAAGTTGGTGGTGCTACCTTAACTGGTTTGCTAGGTACAAGTGCTTGGTATGCGCCAGGGGCTGCTGTGTCTGCGTTAGTTCAGGCTATAGCATGTGATCAGAAAAAAATGTTTCCATGCTCAACATTTTTAGAGGGCGAATATGGTTTAAATGACATATGTATTGGGGTGCCTGTAATTTTAGGTAAGAATGGTATTGAGCAAATAGTTGATATTCCTTTAAGTGCTGCTGAGAAAGAAAAAATGCAAGAAAGTGCAGTAGGCGTATCTAAAACTAATGACTTATTAGAATTATAGTTTTTTTACTAAATACCCCTTTGTGAGCATTTTCAAAGGGGTTTTTATGTTTAAAATAGTAATTATTAGTGCTTTTTAAGTCTGTTTTTATCTTAAGAGGAGTATTTCTGTGTAATATTATTGCTAATTCCTACAGGAAAATCATATATTTGCAGGCTGTTAGAAAAACCATCAAAGAAATTTCATAATCGATGCAAAATAAAGGACTTATAAAGCTTTTTGCTTTCTTGTTTGGACTAGTTAGTATCTATCAACTATCCTTCACGTTTATTACTAATAAGGTTGAAAAAGAGGCAGAAAAACATGTTTCTAATTTACTTTCTTCCTCTGAAGAGCTTAGAGCTACGGCCGATAAAGATGAGCTAATAGTAAGGTACCTAGACTCCATAGGTAAAGTCTCTCAGTTTGGTTACACAACCTATAATGAGGCTAAGAAAAAACAACTAAATAAAGGGCTTGACCTTGAAGGCGGTATTAACGTAACGCTTCAAATATCAATAAAGGATATTTTAAGAGGTCTAGCAGATAAATCAAAAAATCCGGTTTTCGAGAAAGCTTTAGCGGATGCCGATGAACTCTCAAAAAATAGTGATGATACCTATTTAGATTTGTTTTTTGAGGCTTTTGATAAGGTTAAAGGAGATCAAAAATTAGCATCCCCAGATATTTTTGCAAATAAAGGACTAAGCGAGGAAATTAATTTCGAGATGACGGATGATCAGGTGAAACCTATCCTTCGTACAAAAATCGATGAAGCCATCGTTTCAGCTTTTGAAGTTTTACGTGAACGTATTGATGGTTTCGGAGTTACACAGCCAAACATTCAGCGTTTAGGAAATTCAGGTCGTGTGCTAATTGAGCTGCCTGGTGCAAAAGATGTTAAACGTGCTTTAGAATTGGTTTCGAAAACGGCACAGTTGGAATTTTGGGAAACTTGGGAACAAAATAACCCCAGCTTTCAAACTTTCATTGTTCAAGCAAATGAGAAATTAAAAACCTTAGTTGATACTTCAAAGGAAGTTGAAAAGCCAGTAAAAGAGGCTACTGAATTAGATTCGTTACTTTCTGATGTAACTGCCGATTCTTTAGATGTAGCGGCTCAGATAAATCCACTATTCGATAAATTATTACCACCAAATCCAAACGGTAATGCTTTGTTTAGAGCTTCAGTAAAAGATACTGCTGCGATTAATAGTTATTTAAAAATGCCTGAAATTCTGCGTTTACTTCCAGCAGATGTTCAATTTACTAAATTTGCTTGGGAACGTCCATCATCAGAAGATGTAGAGGTAATCGACTTATATGCCCTAAAGTCTAACAGATTAAACGAGCCAAGAATTAGTGGTGATGTAGTTAGCGATGCTAGAGATACTTTCGAGAACGGAAAGCCAGCGATAAGTATGAGCATGAATACAAGAGGCTCTAAAGAATGGCAAAAATTAACTAGCGATGCCAATTTAAATAACACAGGTATTGCAGTTGTTTTAGATAACAAAGTTTATACTGCTCCAGGATGTTCTGTTGTAGGTGGTATTTCTGGAGGTGGAACTTCTATTACAGGTACATTTACAATTGCTGAAACTAAAGATATTGCAAATGTTTTAAGAGCGGGTAAGTTGCCAGCTCGAGCAGAAATTATACAGTCGGAGATTGTAGGTCCATCGCTAGGTCAAGAGGCGATTGATAGCGGTTTAATGTCTTTTATTATTGCCATGTTAATTGTTTTAGTGTGGATGTTTTTCTATTATGGTACAGCTGGTATCTTTGCTGATATAGCATTGCTCTTAAATATTTTACTCATTTTTGGTGTTCTTACAAGTATTGACGCCGTTTTAACACTTCCTGGCATTGCAGGTATTGTTTTGACAATAGGTATGTCGGTTGATGCCAATGTACTTATTTTTGAACGAATTAAAGAAGAGCTTAAAAAAGGTAAAGGAAAAAGTAAAGCAGTCGCAGACGGATTTAGCAATGCACTTTCTTCTATTTTAGATGCCAACATTACAACCGGACTTACTGCTTTAATTCTTTTTGTATTTGGTTCTGGGCCCATTAAAGGGTTCGCGACTACCTTATTAATAGGTATTTTAACCTCTTTGTTTACGGCGATTTTTATAACAAGGCTACTAGTAGATTGGTATTTAGAAGGTAGAGAAAGAAGATTAGATTTTTCAACAGGATTGACTAAAAATCTTTTCCAAAATATCAATATAAATTTCTTAGCTAAGCGTAAAATCGCTTACATTTTTTCTGCTATATTGGTAGGTGTTGGCTTATTCTCTTTAATAACTAATGGTTTACAGCAAGGAGTAGATTTTGTAGGAGGACGGTCGTATCAAGTTCGTTTTGAAAAGCAAGTTAACCCATCTGAAATTGCATCAGAGTTAAATGATGTTTTTGGTAGTGGCACTAATGTTAAAACTTTTGGAGAAACAAACCAGATAAAAATTACAACACCTTATAAGGTAGATGTTGAAGGAATTGAAGTAGATAATGAAATACAGGATAAACTTTATGAATCGCTTCAAAAATATCTTCCTGCAGAAACAACTAAAGAAGATTTTATAGTAGGCAGCGATACAAAAGCAATTGGTATAATGTCATCTGTTAAGGTTGGGCCAACCATTGCAGATGATATTAAGAACAACGCGTTTTTAGCAATTATTGGATCATTAGCCGTTGTGTTCTTATACATTTTATTACGTTTTCGCAAGTGGCAGTTCTCTTTGGGGGCGGTTACTGCAGTTTTCCATGACGTATTAATTGTTTTAGGTATATTCTCAATTTTTGGTAAAATTATGCCGTTTAACATGGAAATTGATCAAGCATTTATTGCTGCGATACTTACTGTAATTGGGTATTCATTAAACGATACCGTAGTAGTTTTTGACCGTATTAGAGAAATTATAGGTGAAAAAGGATGGCGTAACGGTGAAAACGTCAATTTTGCATTAAATAGCACGTTGAGTAGAACTCTAAATACGTCTTTAACCACTTTGGTTGTATTGTTGGCCATATTCGTTTTTGGCGGTGAATCGCTCAGAGGATTTATGTTTGCTATGATTATTGGTATTGTAGTAGGTACTTACTCATCTTTATTCATTGCAACACCAGTGATGTTCGACTTTTTAAAGAAAAGTGTCAAAGACGATGTAAAATAAATGAATTAATAAGTAGATATTTAATGATATCACAAAAAAGAGTCGTTCTAAAAGAGCGACTCTTTTTTGTTGTCATACGTTTCTGTTTGAAATTGGTAATGAATGGAAGCTATTGTAAATAACTAAGATCTCTAATTTAAAGTAGGGCTAGACTTTCGAAAGAGTTATAGTACTTTACCTATAGATCCTTCATTGGTCCTTTGAAGTTTGTAAACGTATTGTGGCTTTAAGCCTTCCTCTTTACGGTGCGAAACAAAAATTGTTGCTGTATTACTTTCTTTAGCTATTTTGTTTACTAGAGCTACTAGCAGTTTTGCAGAAGAGTCATCAAGTCCTGCTGTTGGTTCATCTAATATAAGCAGTTTTGGATGTTTTATCATGGCTCTTATAGTCATTACTAAGCGTTTTTGCCCCATTGAAAGTTCATGAAATTGGGTGTCTTTATCTTTCCATAAATCAATCAATTCCAGCCATTCTTTGGTAATTCGTATTTGTGATTCAGTAGGTTTTATATAAAGGCCAACAGAATCGTTGAAGCCCGAAATAATCATAGCTTCAATACTATGATGGCCAGTAAACTTATTCGTCATTGATGGGGTAAAATAACCAATATGTTTTTTGATATCCCAAATAGTTTCTCCGCTACCTTTCTTTTTTCCAAAGAAAAAAAGTTCTTGTCCAAATCCTTTCGAATTTTCGCCAGTAATCATAGAAAGCAAAGTTGTTTTTCCGCTGCCATTTTTACCAATTAACTGCCAAAATTCACCTTGTTTTATTTGCCAATTAATGTACTTAAGTACCTTTTTTTTACCAAAGCTAACTTGTACATCTTTAAAGTGAACAAGAACATCATCCGTTTTTGTTACAGTATCTAAAGGCAGAGGTATTTTGCCTTTAAATAGTACCGGGTATGTTGAAGCAGAAATACTTTTTAAATCTTTATGAAACTGAAGTTTGTTTTTATCTAAACTAGAAAAGTTGCTTATAAAGGGTAGCAGATCGCTTTTGCGACTTATTAATTGTATAAATGCCGTTTGGTTAGCGCGTTTTGTTAAGGTGGTTTTAAGTGCCTGTTGAGCATCACTATCTAGGTTGTCAAAAGGATTGTCGAGAATTATATAATCTACTTTGGCTTTTAGCAAATTTTTAAGCAAGGCCTTCTTTTGTTCACCGCTAGACATGGTTTGCAAGGGTTGTTCTTTATCCTTTGCAATTATTTTAGCACCATGTCGCTCTTCTTTATCGATATACTTGTCTACAGATATTTTAGAGAATAATACGCCCTTTAAACCTTTAAAATAAGAAAGTTCCTGCGGTAGTGAGCTATTTAAAATTTGGTCAATAAGCTTTTCCTTGTTGGAATCATTTTGTATAAAAATAGCCCAATGTTGTTTCATAATATGACCCTAAATAAATGAAATTGATGCAGATTATCGTTTTAGTTTTTTAAAATATATTCTGTTGGATAGCACCTCAACTGTAAAGCAATATTATTAATTTGTTTGGGATAATGTGATTATTTATATAGATTTTTTGCCAAAGCTTAGACTATGCCTATTTAATTAGCTTCGCGAGTTTCCAGTTTATGTGAATATTAGGCTGTTTCTTATGAACAGGTACTAAAATCTTTAACACCCCTCTTTTTGGTTTATAAGTGTAAAGGCTTAAGTTTTTTCAGCTAAAGTTAAATAGCAAATTTGAGTCATAATTTTTAACCGGCGGATGTGGTTTAAAAAACGGCGCTTTAGTTTTCGAAATTTTAAGAACTGTTTTTTCTTTTAAAAAGAACGCAATAAGTTTTTAGAATTTTACCTATTGGCTATTCTAGAAACTAATTTTTAGTATACCTAATCTTATCTCCTACCTTTAAAAGCCATTTGTCTGCTAAACCTGCCTTAATCTCAAGAACATATTGTACGGGTACTTGAGAAGAAAGTCCCATTTCATTGTATGGTTCAGTATTTTTTTGAAAACTAGCAATTTTTAAATTTGAATCTATGTAAATAATATCTAGTGAAAATTCAGTATTCTTCATATAAAAAGAATGAAGCTGTTCGTCGGGAAAAATAAAAAACATGCCTTGATTGTCTTTCATATTTTTTCGGTACATCAGCCCCGTTTCCGTTTCATATGCATTTTCAGCAAATTCGATATCAAATGTAGTAATTAAGGTATCTTCTTTTTGTTTGTAAATAGATAACTCTCCCTCTTTAGTAAATACAATAGGCACTTTTTTAATTATGTTTTTAGGTCTTTCTTTACAAGAATTGAATAGAATACTTGCAAGCCCCAATATTAAAAATGCCCTAAATATGTTCATCATTTTTTTATGACTTATCCTAATATTTATTGCTTGGGTCCTAAACTTGCTGATGGTCTAAACATAAAGTATAAACCAATTATTATAAAAGGAATACTTAGCATTTGGCCAATAGATAGAAAGCCTGCAGCTTCGTCTAAAGCGTTTTGTCGTTCTTTCACAAATTCAACAAAAAAGCGAATGCCCCAAAGTAAAACCAAGAATGTGCCAAATAAGAAACCAGCCTTATTTTTCTTGTCAGTTTTCCAATAGATGTAGTGAAGTATAGCGAAGACAAATATATAGGCTACGCCCTCGTAAAGCTGCGCTGGATGTCGATAATCTACACTTTCTAATAATTTTAAAAACTTTGGGTTTGTTTCAATCATGTCATACGCTGCATTTACGGTTCTCGCTTTGGTTGCAGCAAGTGCTTCGGAAGGCCTTATACTGTCACGAATAAATCGAGTGGCAAATATGAATGATTCTTCCACCTTTTTGCCGATAATCTCTGAATTGAAAAAGTTTCCCAGTCGAACACAAAATGCTCCTATGGCAACAGGTATTACAATACGATCTAAAATCCAAAGAATTTTAAATTCCTTAAACTTTCGAACATATAAAAACATGCCAATGATGATACCGATAGCTGCACCATGACTTGCTAAACCCGTAAAGCCCGTAAATTGATACCCCTTGATAAACCATAATAAGCTGCCTTCAGGATTGGCTTTTATTGGTAGTAATATTTCGAGTAAATTTTCAGAATAATAAGCCCAGTCGTAGAAGAAAACGTGACCTAAGCGAGCACCTAGCATCGTTGCTAGAACAGTATAAATAAAGAGCGAGTCTAGTTGTTCTAAGGTTTTTTTTTCGTTGGTAAAGATGCGTTTCATGATGAACCAGCCCAAGCCAAAAGCAGTAATCCAGAGTAAATTATAATACTTTATTTGCAATGGCCCAAGTGAAAAAAGTGTTTCATTCGGATTCCAAGTAATACCTAAAAAATACATGTGTGTTAATTTTAGTGGCTAAGATAAGAAAATAGGATGGTCAAAGAGAGTATGAAGAGGAGAATGAAATATTTATTTTAGGTAATTTATTAATTCGAGAATTTTTTTAAATTTTTTATGTAGGTCTATTGTTTTTTAACTATGGTACAGGGTCATAGCCTTTTCCTCCCCATGGGTTACAACTTATGATACGTTTTAATGCCAGCCAACCGCCTTTAAAAACCCCGTATTTCTTAAGTGCTTGTAAGGTGTAATTTGAACAGGTAGGCGAGTATCGACAGGTTGCCGGGGTGTATGCAGAGAAAGTATACTGATAGATTTTTATCAGCAAAACAAACGGGGCGATCCAAAATTTTTTCACTCTTTTAATTTATGAAATGCTAAAAGTTGTACCCTCTTTACCGTCTTTTAATTGTATACCCATTGCAGATAATTGATCTCTTATTTTATCAGAGGTGTCAAAATCTCTATTGTCTCTAGCGTCTTTTCGAAGTTGAATCAATAGTTCAACAACACCAGATAGTTTGTCTGAATTGGACACATTCTCTATCTTTTCTTCTAGTCCCAGAACATCAAAAATGAAACCTTTTAAGGTTGATAGTAATGTTTCTTTATCCGCACTAGTGATTGTTTCTATATTTTCTTTTAACAAATTAATGCGTTTTACTGCATCAAACATTTTAGCGATTAGTATTGGCGTGTTGAAATCGTCATTCATCGCATCATAGCACTCTTGCCGCCATACAGAAACATCAAAATTAGAAGTTTCATTGGGTTCTATTTTTTTTAATGTTTTTAAAGCTTCCATTAAGCGATAATAGCCTTTTTCTGAAGCTAAAAGCGCATCATTACTTAAATCTAAGATGCTCGTGTAGTGCGCTTGCATCATAAAAAAACGAACTACAGATGGGGAAAAGGCTTTACTGAGTATTTCATTATCACCTGTAAATATTTCTCCTGGAAGAATATTGTTCCCTGTTGATTTTGCCATTTTTTTACCATTCATGGTAAGCATATTCGCATGAAGCCAATAGTTTACAGGTGAATGGCCATTGCTAGCTTCTGCTTGAGCTATTTCACACTCATGATGTGGAAATTTTAAATCCATTCCGCCACCATGAATATCGAAAGTTTCTCCTAAATATTTGGTGCTCATTGCAGTACACTCTAAATGCCATCCAGGAAAACCATCACCCCATGGGGAAGGCCAGCGCATAATATGTTCTGGTTCTGCTCTTTTCCAGAGGGCAAAATCTTGCGGATTCTTTTTTTCGTTTTGAGCGGCCAGTTCTCGGGTATTGGCAATCATATCTTCTAACTTTCTACCGCTTAATTTACCATACTCGTTAGTTTCGTTAAATTTGGCTACATCAAAGTAAATAGAACCGTTTGTTTCATACCCAAAACCTTTTTTGAGAATATCCTTAATGATTTCTATTTGCTCGATAATGTGTCCGGTAGCTGTTGGCTCTATACTTGGTGGTAGAAAGTTAAATTTTTGAAGAATATTATGAAAGTCAATAGTATAGCGTTGTACCACTTCCATAGGTTCTAACTGTTCTAATCGAGCCTTTTTTGCAATCTTATCTTCTCCGTCATCAGCGTCGTCGACTAAATGGCCTGCGTCAGTAATGTTTCTAACGTACCGAACTTTATAACCTAAATGTTTAAAATAGCGGAAAATCATATCAAAAGACATGAAAGTTCTACAATTACCTAAATGCACGTTACTGTAAACAGTTGGTCCACAAACATACATGCCTATATGACCTTCGTTTATAGGTTTTAATCTTTCTTTTTTTCCAGAAAGAGAATTATAAATTTTAATATGTTGCTTTTTGTATAATTGCATAGTAGGCTAGCCGTTAAAAATTGGTATCTAAATTAAGATAATTTAAAAATTCACGACGTGTGGCTTTTGCTTTAAATTTGCCACCGTATTCAGCGGTTACGGTACTGCTTTCAATATCTCTTATTCCTCTTGAATTAACACAAAGGTGTTTGGCATCAATTATACAAGCTACATCTTCTGTGCCTAAAACCTTTTGTAGTTCTTTTACAATTTGAATGTTGAGGCGTTCTTGTACCTGCGGGCGTTTTGCATAATAGTCTACAATTCTATTCATTTTTGAGAGGCCCACTACGGTGCCATTCGAAATGTAAGCTACATGTGCTCTTCCAACAATAGGAAGTAGATGATGCTCGCATGTAGAATAAAGCGTGATATTCTTTTCTACCAACATTTCGCCATATTTGTATTTATTATCAAAAGTTGAAGCCTTCGGTTTCTTATCTGGATTTAACCCCCCAAATATTTCGTTTACAAACATTTTAGAAACCCGGTCGGGCGTTCCTTTTAAACTATCATCATTAAGGTCAAGACCTAAAGTAATCATTATCTCTTTTACATTTGCCTTTATCTTTTCTATTTTTTCATCATCTTTTAAGATAAATGCATCCTTACGTAACGGGGTGTCTTCAGAAGTGTAAACATGATCGTTTCCCATCTCTTCAAATTGCTTTTTCAATGTGCTATCAATTTTATGCTATTTAAGACTAAGTCTAACGGCAAAGATATACATTATATGGCACTTTACGTCTCATTTAGCGTGTTACACAACATAAATTAGTGACATTTAAGGCCTACTGTTATTTTTGATTAAACTTAATTATTTAGTCATTTAATGAACCTGTTAAGAGCTGCTTTATATTTTACTTTTTTTGTTAGCCTCAGTAGTGCTTATGCTCAGGTATCTCTTGATTGTAAGACTGCAATTAAAATCTGTAATAATACACCAATTAATTCGGGTACAACTGGCTTTGGTGAAGATGATTTTGTTGGAGTTTCAGAGAGTGGATGTTTAGAGCGAACAATTTCTGGGTCGATAGAATCAAATTCTGCTTGGTATCGTTTTCGAACTGGTGCTTCAGGGCAATTAGGCTTTAATATTTCTACAAGCACAAACGAAGATTGGGATTTTGCGCTTTACAAGACCGCCGACTGTTCAGATTTAGGTGAGCCTGTTCGTTGTAATTTTTTAGATAATTCAGATAAAAATTCTTTTCTCGGAGTTGGTGAAGATCCTACAGGTGTCGCTGATAATATTCAATTTGAAGATTGGCTTCAAGTTAGTCCTGGTGAAGATTATTACCTACTCATTAATAATTTTAGTAATACTAATTCGGGCTTTTCAATTCAGTTTTCAGGTCATATTTTTGTTACCGACCCTTATACAGCTTTAGATTGTGCTATTGTCACAAACCTATTGGGTAGTCCTATTGCTGCATGTGAAGGAGACGAAATAACTTTAGATGCAACCACAGCCGATGCTGTTGAATATAATTGGTTTCAAGACCTTGGTTCTGGTTTTGTAGAAATAGTTGATGCTCATGACCCTACTTTAAAAGTAACAAGCTCTGCACTTTATAGGGTAGAAATACCAACACGGACAGGTAATAAAATTTCTAGTGATGTGCGAGTTGGTTTTTCTAAACAGCCAGTTTCATATCCTTTGATGGATGAGATTTTTTGTTCGGAAACAGTTTTTGATTTGTCAGCAAAAGATAGTGAGGTGCTTGGAGATCAATCTCCAAATGACTTTGTGGTAAGTTATCATAATACTGAAGAAGATGCCACTACGGGCGCAAATAGTCTACCCAAAAATTATACCCCACAATCAGGATCTAAAATTATTTATGTAAGAGTTACATCAACAACGAACCCAAATTGTTTTGATGCTGGTCAAGATTTTGAATTTGTGGGTGTGTCTACCCCCGAATTTACATTCTCCGAAGAAGCAATTTACTGCAAAGGTAGTGCAGGTGTTTTAATAGGAGCTATGATGTCAGAAGCAAATTATAGTTATAGCTGGAATACTGGGGAAACTACACCTAATATTTTAGTGTCTCAGGAGGGCTCCTACACCCTTACGGTGACAAACAATTCAATGGGTTTGAGCTGTGTAAATTCAAGAACAGTTACTGTGGTAGAAGCTAAGCCTCCAGTTATAGCTTCGGTTAAAATTGAAGGTTTACAAATTAATAATAGTGTAACGGTTAATGCTGATTTTGATGGCGATTGGGAGTACCGAATTGATGATGGTGAATTTCAATCAGAAAATAAATTTTTAGACGTTGCCCCTGGTTATCATACGGTTGCCATAAATGATCTTAAAGGGTGTGGCCTTGTTTCAAGAGAGATTGTTGTGGTTGGTTTTCCTAAATTTTTTACTCCTAATGGTGATGGTATTAATGATTATTGGCATATCGTTTCTGTTTCTAGTTTAGATACCCCTAATGTCAATATATATGATCGCTATGGTATGTTAGTTTATCAGCTAAATCAAGATCATATAGGTTGGGATGGTACCTTTAAAGGAAATCCACTACCTTCCGATGATTATTGGTTTCAGCTTACATATATTGATCACACGGGTGATAAAGAAACAGTTAAAGAGGTTAGTAATCACTTCTCTTTAATTCGTTAATTGTAGTATGCTTTAAAATAGTTTTTAAACTTTATATACAAAAGGTAGAATATACTAAATTTGTTAAGGTGGAGTTATTATTTTATCGTTCCAACATTCCACTATCTTCCTATGCGCATAATTTTTTGTGTACTAATTAGCTTTTTATTTCATGTGCTAACGATTAATGCGCAAGCATTTAATTCTGCAGATTGCAGAACGGCGGTTCCTATATGTGCAGATTCGCCAATTATGTCATTTGCAAATGGTGGTGGTGCTATTGTTGATTTTGACCCTGAAATTGTTTTGCAAAGCGGTTGTTTAGAAAAAGGAAGTAACGACTCTGCAAATATTGAACATAATAGTGCTTGGTATGTTTTTCGTGCAGACAAAGGCGGGCAAATAGGATTTGATATCGAGGCTCAAACGGTACATGAAAATAGTGCGCCCTCGGCTGAATGGGATTTTGCGGTCTTTGGACCCAATGTAGATTGTGGAGCAATCAGTAGTGGTGTTGCACAACCAATACGTTGTAATTTTAAGGTAAATGATACTAATTTTACTGGTTTAGGTATAAATCCTATAAGTGGCCAAGTAGGTGCGCCATCTGTTAGCGATAGTGATAATACCTATGACGAATGGTTGGAAGTGCAGCCTGGTGAAATTTACTATATTTTTATTAATAATTACAATACTAATTTTGATGGAGACCCTGAGCCATTTAAAATGACTTTTACTGGCAGCGCTGTAGCGTCTGATAAAAATGCTGCTCTAGATTGTTTATTCAGAGATGAGTTTTTAGGACTTGATGTTTCGGCATGTGTTGGAGGCCCTGATGTATTGTTAACGTCTTTGAACTCGTCCGCTGGATCAGATATTGAAAGTGTGCGTTGGTTCGTCGATTATGAAGACGATGGGGTGGTAGATGAAACTTTAACAGGTTCTGGACCTTTTGGGGCAGAGCTTTCAATCGCTAGTCCAAAATCTGGGCGTTATTTTGCTGAAATTACTACCGTATCTGGTTCACCTGCAACGCTTTCTGATGAAGGCGGAATTCTTGTTACTTTTTATAGTGATCCTGTTTTGGATCGTATCGATATTTTAAACACCAATTTATCAGCCAATCCTAATCAGAATGATATAGAGATTTTAGTTGCTGGTGATAGTGATTATGAATACGCGATTAATAATGGTGATTTTCAAGATGAAGCTATTTTTTACGATGTAGCACCTGGCCTAAATACCATAATTGTTAATGATAAAAATGGATGTGGGATCACAAATTCTATCGAGTTTTTAGTGGTTGCTTACCCAAAATTTTTTACGCCTAATGGAGATGGAGTGCATGAAACATGGCATATTTTAGGCATAGAAACCTTAAAAAATCCTACGGTTAAAATTTTTGATCGCTACGGCAAATTAATAGCTCAATTAAATACTAACAGCGGATGGGATGGCAACTTTAAAGGTCAGCCAATGCCTTCTTCTGATTACTGGTTTCGCTTAGAATATGAAGAGCAAAAGAATAGCATTTTAGTGGCTCAGATACGGCAATCACATTTTACGCTAAAGCGATAAAATAATAGTTTGTTTTGCAACTGAACGAACTATCAGATAAGATAATTTTTGTTTTAAAGTTTACATCAATGCGTATTAAGTTTTAAGCATTTTTTATTCATCTGCATCAAAAAGCTATGGTGGCTTTTCGATCAGATTAAAAATTAACGGTATAACTAAGTGTAGCGTTGGTGTGAACACCCTCTATAATTGCACCCGTATTTATCCCAGTATCAAATAAACGTTCAGTAAAATCTCTTTCAGTTCGGTTAATTCCGAAGTCTAAGCGACTACTTCCAAAATTATACCCTAGGCCGGTAGAAATACTTTTTAAGTCTCCGATGGTATCACCGTTTTTATAAGGACTTCCTTCAAAACGGTAGCCAGCTCTTAGGCTAAATCGTTCAATGCGATACTCGCCCCCAATTCGAAATGAATTTACTGCCACTAATTGATTTGGAATTGTTGAATTTACTGCGCTAAAGTTAGCATCGTTTGAAGGGCCTAATTTTGATTGAGACATATCTTGGTAGCTGTAATCAAAGCTCAATAAACCATCTTTGCCAAAGACAAACGCAAGACTTCCTGTTAGCTTACCAGGAGTTTTAAGTGTATATCGAGGAAAAATATTAGTGAGATTGAAGTTTATAAAATTGAGAGCGCCATTGGCGTTACTCGCATCTGATGAAATTCGCTGCGATAACTCATCTTCAATTCGATACCATGTTGGAGATTGGTAACTTGCTCCAAATCTAACAAGATTATTTACTTTTGCAATTGCGCCTAAACTAAATGAAAAGCCTCTTCCTTGGGTTGACAATAGATTATCAAAAGTAATACGCTGTATGTCAGAGTTACTATTGTAACCTGTTTCAGTATATTCATCATATTTAGTCTGTACAATACTATGAAAATTAAGAGAAGCTCCTAAAAATAATTTTTCTTTATAAGCGGTAGCGCCGTTTATTGTAAACTTACTGTTGAATCCTGTTCTTGTTCGAATAAAATCTTGGTTGAGATTATTGTAAGATGCATCTGGGTTGTAAATGTAAGTTGTATTGTTTTCGTTATTTACGTTTACAGGGTCAATAATAGCTGCTTGAAAGCCTAAAAAGGCTTGTTGGGCCCTGAAACCGACATTAGAACCAATATCTAAATATGCGTCTTCAATAAATTCACCTTCATTTAATCTGATATTTCTAAATGCAACCCCATCAGCGAAATCTAGAAAATATTGATCAATACCTTCATTTGAAGATCCAGCGGCATATATTTCATCATCATATTTTTGCGTAATGTCATAATTTATGGCGAGTGAAAATTTATTCCAATCTGACTCTGGTACGCTGCTATTAAAAACTAAAACACCTCCTGCTTGATTTATGTCTACATCGGTAATTCCAGAATTCGTTGGTGAATTATTAAATGTTACGTTATTTTTATTATTGTATAGAGCTCCGGTAAAGGTAGCTTGATGATTGCTAAATATGGCAGAGCCTGCCGGGTTAATATTTAATGCCGATAAATCTCCTCCAAGTGAGCCAAAAGCACCACTCATAGCTTGAAAACGTGCTGTTCCCTGCGTGTTTTCGCTGCTAAAGTGTAGCACATCTGAAATGTTTTGAGCACTTGCAGTAATACCGAAAAATAGAAATATAAAGGATGAAAATAGTTTCATTAAACGTAAATTTTAAGTTTTATATATTTTAGAACAGGGTTTATTGTCTTCCTCTTGAAGATCGCCCAGATGACCTTGAACTACCTGAAGAAGATCTTGATGAGCTTGAACTGCTTCTATAACTTCTACTGCTACTACTTCCTGAAGATCTATAGCTCGATCTAGGTGCAGAGCTTCTATAATTGCCGCTACTTCTTGACGTAGCACTTCTAGAACGACTGTAGTATGTATTACTTCTTGGGGAAGCACTTCTAGTACTGCTACTGCTTCTTACTCTATTGCCAGAACTACGGTATGTTGAAGATCTTGGAGCTGTCGATCTTGTTGTACTTTGCGCACCAGAACGTTGTCTAGTGTAAGCGCCTCTGCTAGGAGTTCCACTTCTGTAATATTGATTTGATCTTGAAGAGCTATTTGATCTAGGTATTGCCCTTGTACTTCTACTATTACGGTATAATCTGTTTTGATCTACACCTACGCTTCTTCTGCTTGCAATATTGTTAGAACTTCTTCCATAACCTCTTCCATTTCTCGAATAAGTAGCAGATGAAGAGCTTCTGTTTGATCTTCGTTGCACAGAAGAAGCCCTCGAGGTGTTTAAGCTTGATCTTCTACTTGAAAAAGCTAAAGAACTATTTCTTATTCTTGCGTTTCGGTTATAATAGCCTCGCCTACCTGAATTATAGGCATATCCATAACCTCTGTTGCCATAATAAAATCTATTGTTGTAATATCTGTTAGCATATCTAAATCTGTATGGTGGACACCAGCCATATCCGAACCCGTTATATCCCCAATTATTCCATCTGTTCCAAGGATTAGCCCATCCGTAGCTGTAATAACCTCCGAAGGCCCAACCACCGCGTCTCCAATACGATCTTGAATAGGGAAAAAAGCTATAATCATACCAGCCCCAATTGTTGTAGCCAAAATTATTAAACCCATTATCATATATATTAATATTGATTCGAGTTGAATTTTCTCCCCATCCCGCGTTGCCAGCGTAATCATTGTCCGATGAGTAGTATGATGTTAAATCTTGATCGTCATTACGGTCTTGTTTTTCGCCACTAGAATAAGAATCAATATCTGTAAAAACTTCGTTGTCAATTATTTCTGAATATTGATCTGCTTTTTGAGCAAAATAATCAGCATGAGTGTTTGTCTCATTACGTTTTACTTGTGTTTGGGTTCTATTGGCAGCAACCTCAGTAGTACCGCTATTATAAATTCCATCATTGTCATAATAGGATGACGATTGATATGTGCCGCAAGAAGCCACAAATAAACCTGCTAATGTCACCACCAGGGTGGTAGTTCTAATTTTTGAGAGGGGTGTATGTTGTATCATCCGTTATGATTTAAATTGTTGAAAAGTATAAAAATAGTTAGTTTTACTAAATTTTAATTTGTGTCATCTAGCATAAATCAATATTTATGCCAAACTATAAAAATGGGTAAAAAATTAACGAAGCGAAGTGAAGATTATTCTAAATGGTATAACGAACTCGTTGTAAAGGCAGATTTAGCCGAGAACTCGGGAGTTAGGGGCTGTATGGTAATAAAACCATATGGTTTTGCTATTTGGGAGAAAATGCAGGCAGCTTTAGACAAGATGTTTAAAGAAACCGGTCATGAAAATGCATATTTTCCATTATTTATACCAAAGTCATACTTAAGTAAAGAGGCTAGCCATGTAGAAGGTTTTGCAAAAGAATGTGCTGTTGTTACGCATTATAGACTTAAAAATTCGGAAGATGGAAGTGGTATTATTGTAGATCCGGATGCAAAATTAGAAGAAGAACTCATCGTTAGACCTACCTCTGAAACTATCATTTGGGACACTTACAGAAGATGGATTCAGTCTTATCGAGATTTACCCTTGTTAATAAATCAATGGGCTAATGTGGTAAGATGGGAAATGCGGACACGACTTTTTCTTCGAACTGCGGAGTTTTTGTGGCAAGAAGGTCATACAGCTCACGCAACAGAGAAAGAAGCGTTGAATGAGGCGGAGCAGATGATGAATGTATATGCAGAATTTGTTGAGAATCATATGGGTGTGCCTGTAATTAGAGGCGTAAAAACAGAAAGTGAAAGATTTGCAGGTGCTCTGGAAACGTATTGTATAGAGGCATTAATGCAAGATGGTAAAGCTTTGCAGGCTGGAACATCCCATTTCTTAGGTCAAAATTTCGCTAAAGCATTTGATGTTAAATTTGCTAATAAAGAAGGAAAGAAAGAATATGTTTGGGCAACTTCTTGGGGGGTTTCAACCCGATTGATGGGTGCGTTGGTTATGACTCATAGTGATGATAACGGACTGGTTTTGCCTCCAATGTTAGCGCCCATTCAAGTTGTTATTGTTCCTATCTACAAAGGTTTAGATCAGCTTGATTTGATCTCGGAGAAGATTAAGCCGTTAATAACTGAGCTGCGAGCTAAGGGTATCTCGGTTAAATTTGATAATCGTGATACACATAAACCAGGTTTTAAATTTAATGAATATGAATTAAAAGGAGTTCCTGTTCGTCTGGCTATTGGTCAAAGAGACTTAGAAAATGGTACTTATGAGGTGGCCCGAAGAGATACCTTAGAAAAAGAGACTGTTTTGGCAGTTGATGTTGTTGCTAAAATTGAATTTTTGATGGAGGATATTCAGCAGAACATATTCAAGAAGGCGCTAGACTATAGAAAGAGTCATATTACAACTGTTGATTCTTATGAGGAGTTTAAAAATGTTTTGGAAAAAAAGGGTGGTTTTATTTCTGCTCATTGGGATGGTACTATCGCCACAGAAGACAAAATAAAAGAAGAAACAAAAGCAACAATTCGGTGTATACCTTTAGGTGCTGAAGCAGAAGAAGGTAGCTGTATGGTTACAGGAAAACCATCTCCACGTCGAGTGCTTTTTGCGAAAGCATATTAAAAATTTTAAAAAATAATATGTAGGTGTTGTGATAGTAAAAAATAATTGTATTTTTGCATCCGCAATTGCGTAAAGTATGGTCCGTTCGTCTAGGGGTTAGGACGCCAGGTTTTCATCCTGGTAACAGGGGTTCGATTCCCCTACGGACTACTAATTTTTTTGTAAATTTATCAACTTAAAATATGGAATTTAAAAGTTCAATTTTTATTTTGATGATTTTTTTAGAATAACGGTCCGTTCGTCTAGGGGTTAGGACGCCAGGTTTTCATCCTGGTAACAGGGGTTCGATTCCCCTACGGACTACAAGAAGTTTGAGTAGGTTGGTGAAGAGGTTAATAAAAAATAATTAAAGAGATAACTAATGGCAAATCACAAGTCAGCATTAAAAAGAATCAGAAGAAATGAAGCCGTACGTCTACGAAATAGATACCAGCATAAAACAATGCGTAATGCGTTGAAAAAGTTGCGTTCTGAAGAGAAGAAAGAAGATGCTGAAGCATTATTGCCAAGTGTTGTTAGTATGATTGATCGTTTAGCTAAGCGAAATATTATACACAATAATAAAGCGGCTAACTTGAAAAGTAAGTTGGCAAAGCATGTAGCTGCATTATAGTTTAGTACAAGCTATCTTATACTATTTATTAAGGCTTTTATCGAAAGATATTAGCCTTTTTTTTGTGGTTTATCTATGTTAGAAAAGCTTTTAAGTGTCTCATTTTTATAAATCCTATAATCAAAAGCAAGTGCATAGAGCAAAGTGATATATGAAAAACCTCTATTAGTTTTAAACTTAGAAATACAGATCTTCCAAAGAATACGTCAATAAAAGCCATAATTGGATATATCGGGTAAAATACTAAGATGCCTATACTAAACCAAAATGAAAGATTATAATAAAGAGTTCTTTTGTGCTTAGATTTAATTAATTGTTTTAAATACAAAATGGCGCATAATGAAAGAAAAAAAGATCCTGTAAACATCGCAAATATTTGGGGAGATAACAGAAAATCTTGAGCCCATAAATTAAAAATACTGACAACGGCAAAAAGAATGGCTCCTTGCTTGGCAATTTTTTTATGTTTTTTTAGTATTTGAAAATAAATAAATAAATAGCAGAGATATATACAAATGTCATAAACATTATAAATTGCAATGTTATAATGTGTAAAGCCCTTTGCGAAGACAATGCTAAAATTTTCATTTGTTTTAATTAGCATCCCTAAAATTTCGGTTAAAGAAGCATATAGCAATAAGATAGGAAGCTGCTTCAGTGGTGTGTCGAAATATTTTGAATATGTTAAAATGCTGAATATTAAGGCGATAATATTAAGAGTAATTACTAAATAATCGTTAATAAATTCCAAAATACCTAGCAAATTTTAAGTTAATTGTGTCATGAGGTTTGTGCCTGTGTGTTTTTTAATCTTCTTGTTTTAGCCGCTTTTTAAATAACATCGTTGCTTAATATTTATTTTATGAACTGTTTCTATTGTTAAGAATCTTTATTTCACCTATTTTAAAGATGCAATATCTTTTTAAAAATTGTAATTAATTTTAATCTCAAGTGTTTTTATTATACTCCTATTGCGTTAACTCCAAATAGTTTTAAAAAATAATATGTTTTTAGTGTACACTAACACGAAAAGCGCTTTACTTTTGACCTTTTACCATGGTTGTCGAATTTTGATTCACGTAAAATTATAAAGGTAGTAGGACAAGCTTCTTTTTTACAAGATAAGTAAAGTTCTAGTATTATATAATCGTGTAATATAATTTCATAAAAAAAACCCTAACTACTACATTGTAATATGGCAGTTAAGGTTTTTTAATTTGAAAAATAATCTACTGATTCATAGTCAGCAAAAATTCTTCATTATTTTTAGTTTGTTTAAAACGTTGCTCTATAAATTCCATAGCTTCTACGGGGTTCATGTCTGCTAGGTATTTACGCATAATCCACATACGCTGTATAGTGTCTTTGTCTAACAGCAGATCTTCTCGACGCGTGCTAGAAGAGGTAAGATCAATTGCTGGAAATATTCTTCGGTTAGATATTTTACGATCTAATTGAAGCTCCATATTACCTGTTCCTTTGAATTCTTCAAAGATTACTTCATCCATTTTAGATCCGGTCTCTGTCAGTGCTGTTGCAATTATCGAAAGTGAACCACCATTTTCAATATTACGTGCAGCGCCGAAAAATCTTTTAGGTTTGTGTAAAGCATTAGCATCTACACCACCACTTAAAACTTTACCAGAAGCTGGTTGCACCGTATTGTAAGCTCTTGCTAATCTGGTTATTGAGTCTAATAAAATTACAACATCGTGGCCGCATTCTACTAACCTTTTTGCTTTTTCTAATACAATGTTGGCTACACGAACGTGTTCTGTTGGTTCTTTGTCAAATGTAGATGCCACCACTTCACCGCGCACATTTCGCTGCATATCGGTAACCTCTTCTGGTCTTTCGTCAATTAATAAGATAATTTGATAAACCTCAGGATGATTGGCCGCAATACCATTGGCAATGTCTTTTAATAACATTGTTTTACCTGTTTTTGGCTGCGATACAATCATACCTCTTTGACCTTTTCCTATTGGAGAGAACAAATCAATAATACGCGTAGAAATTGAAGCTTGACGATCTGCTAACCTAAATCTTTCATTCGGAAATAAAGGAGTAAGATGCTCAAAAGAAACACGATCTCGAACAATTTTTGGATCTATTCCATTTATTCTGTTTACCTTGATTAATGGAAAATATTTTTCACCTTCTTTCGGAGGGCGAACATTACCTAATACAGTATCGCCTGTTTTTAATCCAAATAAACGAATTTGTGATTGTGAAACATAAATATCATCTGGTGAAGATAAATAGTTATAATCAGATGATCGCAAAAAGCCATATCCATCTTGCATAATGTCTAGCACACCTTCGCTTGCAATAATGCTATCGAACTCAAATTCTGGTTCTTTATACCTGTTTTTTAGGTCTTTGTCGAAATTATTTTTGTCTTCTCGCCCTTTTTGGTGTTGCGGTTTTTTATGCTGCCCATTTTGATTTTTCTGCGAGTTATTTTTTTGATTGTTCGCGTTTTGCGGTCTCGGACGAGGTCTGGGTCTTGGTGTTTTTTCGGTTTCAACTTTAGATTCTGAAACTACTTCAGTTTTTTGAAAACCACTAGGGTTTTTCTTAGCATCATCTTTGGTTAAAACTTCTTTTTTCGAACCTTCTGATTTAACTTCCTTAGCTACCCTAGCCCGCGGTCTTGGACGAGGTTTTACATTGCTTTTGTCAGCTTCAACAGGTGCTGGGGTTGCCGCTGCAGTTGCTTTTGGATTTGCTGCCTGTACATCTAGAATTTGATAAACTAAATCTAATTTTTTTTGGCTCTTGTACTTAGGTACGTTTAAACCTTTTGCTATTTCCTGAAGTTCAGGAAGCTTTTTTGATTTTAAATCTGAAATCTCAAACATTAAGTATTGTGTAAATTATACGTCTTTTGTAATGGAACAAGGAGTAATTATTAATTGATAATAAAAAGGATAGAGTCCCTTTTTGGTAAGTCTTTATTTGTTAACGTAACAATATTACAAATTATTTTTAGTAATACGTGTCTTTTTTTAAAAAACACGTATTTTTGCAATCCAAAGTTGGTAAAATTCAATGATTCAAAGAATACAGAGCATATATTTAATGGTTACTTGTCTATTGGCGGCAGTAGCTCCGTTTTATGCATATTTGTGGGTAGATGCTGAAGGTTCGGCCTTTTTTGCTAAAGATGAACTTTGGATAACAGCAATTTTTGTAGGAATTGCTGCTATGGCGTTAATTTCTGTTTTTTTATTTAAAAATCGACAAAACCAATTTGTATTAAATAGGTTAAACATCATATTAAATCTTTTTTTACTAGGATTTTTCGTTTACCGATCGCTAAACTTATCCGGAGAAACTCTTGTTTCTGAGAAGGGTATTGGGATGCTCATTCCTGTATTTTCTATCGTTTTTTTATTTCTGGCAAACAGGGCTATAAAAAAGGATGAAGATCTTGTAAAATCTGTTGATCGTTTGCGTTAAACCTAACATCTTAGTAGTATTAGTGCGTGAAACCCGGGGTTGTTCCCGGGTTTTTTATTTTATCTTTTGCCTAGTTCAATAACTTCTAAGTCTTTAATATCTTTATTGTCAATTACAAAACGTAGCATAGTACGTATTTGATGAAAACCATGTTTGCCGCATGCGCCAGGGTTCATATGTAATACACCCAATGGTTTATCCCACATTACCTTTAAGATATGAGAATGGCCGCAGATAAATAATTTTGGTGGATTTGTTTTTATAATACTTCGAGTTCTGCTATTATATTTTGGTGGATAGCCGCCTATGTGAGTCATAAAAACATCCACACCTTCGCACAAAAAGCGTTTATTTTCTGGAAACTCTCTTTTAACGATATGGTCATCTATATTGCCATGTACGGCATTAATAGGTTTTATAGCTGCTAATGTGTCGGTTACTGTAAGTTTACCTATATCTCCTGCGTGCCATATTTCATCAGCTGCACGCGCATATTTTATAATGGCATCATCTATATGCGAATGCGTATCTGAAAGAAGTAATATTTTTTTCATTTTTTATAGCTAAGTGCAAAAGGTTGCAGAATTGATAAAGGTTTTATATTTGCAGCAAATCTATAGAATACCATTGAGATATTTTCTTCAATTTTCATATAACGGTGCCGCTTATCATGGGTGGCAATATCAACCAAATGCAATTAGCGTTCAAGAGGTTTTAGAAGCTGCCTTTACTGTTTTAATGCCTTGTAAGGTTTCGCTAACCGCAGCTGGCCGTACAGATGCTGGTGTGCATGCCAGGCAAATGTTTGCACATTTTGAGGTGCTTAACGTTTTCGATATTAAAAATATGATTTATCGATTAAATGCTTTGCTTCCAGATGATATAGCAGTCCAGCAAATTATTCCGGTTGGTCATGACGCCCATGCTCGGTTTAGTGCAACGGCACGCACGTATGAGTATTGGGTAACTCAAGAGAAAAACCCTTTCTATATAAATTACGCGCACTACATAAGGCATAAATTAGATTTCGAAAAAATGAATGATGCAGCTGCACTTTTGCTTAATTATAAAGACTTTAAATGTTTTTCAAAAAGTAATACCGATGTATCTACCTATTTGTGTGATATAAAAATGGCGAAATGGTCGAGGCAGAAAGATGTTTTTGTATTTACCATAAAGGCAGATCGTTTTCTACGTAATATGGTAAGAGCAATAGTAGGTACTCTTTTAGATGTTGGCGTAGGTAAGTCTAGTTTAGAGGATGTTAAAGCAATCATAAATAGTAAAGACAGAAGCAAGGCAGGCACTTCAGTACCGGCAAAAGCGCTATATTTGAACGAAATTAGCTACCCTAACACGATTCTCTAAAGCATGAATGAAGATTCTGGAAAGGCATTTGATACGCATTTGTTTAAGCGATTGATGATGCATACTCGGCCTTACGTACTTACTTTCTTCGGTGTGGCTTTAGCGGCTATTTTATTATCTGTTTTTGCAGTTATGACGCCTCTTTTTCTTAGAGAGATTATTAATGATGCAATAGCGCATAGTGATGCCCAAAAATTATATTGGCTTACCATTGGAATGCTTGTGGTTTTGATAGCGCAGGTTACATGTCAAGTCTTGTTTAATTATTACGCTAACTGGTTAGGTGAATCTGTTATTAAAGATATTAGAATTAGCCTTTTTAATCACATGCTTGGTTTTCGCATGAAGTATTTTGACACCTCTTCTTTGGGTGTTTTGGTTACTCGCGCGGTTGCTGATATGCAACGTATAGGTGAAATTTTTAGTCAAGGTTTTTTTGTGATAGTTGCAGATTTATTAAAAATGTCTATTGCTGCAATAGTTATGGTCGTAATCAATTGGCGCTTATCACTCCTAGTTTTTGCAATATTACCCGTAATCTTATATGCTACTCGATTGTTTCAAAAGGCAATGAAAGTTGCATTTACTGAAGTACGCGCCCAGGTATCTGAGCTTAACTCATTTGTGCAAGAACGTTTAACAGGCATGAAAATAGTGCATTTGTTTACACGAGAAGATATTGAAAGTGAAAAGTTTAGAAAAATTAATATGAAGCATAAAGATGCTTGGGTAAAAACAGTTTGGTATAACTCAATCTTTTTTCCCGTAGCTGAAATTGTCTCTTCAATTGCTGTGGGTCTCATTGTTTGGTATGGTGGCCTGCAAAATGTCTCTAATTTAGGAACAGAAGATTTTGGCACTATCTTCGCTTTTATTCTTTTAATTGATATGCTATTTAGGCCATTGCGTCAGATTGCAGATAAATTTAACACTTTGCAAATGGGCATGGTGGCTGCAAATAGGGTTTTTAAAATTTTAGATACAGAAAGTAACATATCAGATGTTGGTGTATTAGATAAAACAACTATTAAGGGTAATATTAAATTTGATGAGGTAACTTTTGGTTATGTGGCAGACGAAGAGGTATTGCATGGAATTTCTTTTGAAGTAAAAGCTGGAGAAACAGTAGCTATTGTTGGGGCTACAGGCGCAGGAAAATCTACAATTATTAATTTATTAAATCGTTTTTATGAAATAAACTCGGGTCATATTTTTATTGATGGTGTGGATATAAAACAGTATAAGCTTTCTTTTTTACGACGTCAAATTGCTGTGGTTTTACAAGATGTATTTCTTTTTGCAGATTCTATAGCAAACAACATTTCATTAAAAGACCCGAATATAAGCCCTCAAATGATCGCTAATGCAGCTAAGCAAATTGGAGTAGATGAGTTTATTAGTAGTTTGCCCAAAGCTTATGAATATAATGTAAAAGAGCGCGGTACTATGTTGTCTAGTGGTCAACGACAACTAATAGCTTTTTTACGAGCATACATTAGTAACCCAAGTGTTTTGGTTTTAGATGAAGCAACCTCCTCCATTGATACCTATTCAGAGCAGCTTATTCAACGTGCTACCGAAAAAATTACAGAAGGTCGAACCTCAATTATTATTGCGCACCGTTTAGCCACCATTAAAAAAGCAGATAAAATTATTGTAATGGATGCAGGTAAAATAGTAGAATCAGGTACGCACAAAGAACTACTTACTAAAAAGGGGTATTACAGTAATTTGTATGAGGCTCAATTTATGGCCGAAGAGCACGGCTAATTCTTTTGAATTTTAATATGATTTTGAGAGTTTTATATAGTTAATTGCAAAAAAAAAAGAGCCTGCCTAGTCCTATGTTTTATTTAAAAATACGAGGGTATATATTTTATATTAGAACAAATAACATATTTTTAAAAGGATAGGATTTAGAAATTAAAGTGTAGCATCATTTTTAGCAGTCTTTGTATTCATTTTAAGATCACTAGTTGCGGTGTTTTTGTATTTAAGCTGCAGGTACTAGTTAAACAAGGTGTGTTGCCATTAACCACAATTGAAGTATAATACGCATCCTTAAAAATTGAATAACTTTTTTGATCTACGCATATTTTTTGCAACTACTTTTATTAAAATTAACGATTGCTATTTCTAATTTATACTTAGGTGTATATAGGTCTTTTAAAAGTCTAAAATAGCTTTCTATTGCAACCAGCTAATACCATCAGGTTAAATCATTCTTTAACAAAATCGATAGTTCATAATTACCTTTAAAGGGAACAAACGTTCCATTTTTAAGATAAGAAATAGCTCCAGTTTCTTCACTTAGTACAAGGGCTAGTGCATCTGTTTTTTCAGTAATACCCACGGCTGCTCTATGTCGTAATCCGTAGTGTAATGGAATATTTCTTTCGTTACTTACAGGCAGAATAACACGCGTGGCAACAATATAGTTGTTTACAATTACAACTGCTCCATCGTGTAAGGGGCTGTTCTTGTAGAATATACTCTCTATGATCGGTTGGGTAATTTCGATGTACATTTTATCTCCTGAAGACTTTATAAAATCGAGTGAATGCGAGCGCTCGATAACGAATAAAGCCCCAGTTCGGGTTTTGGACATATTTTCACAAGCCTTTAAAATTGCCTCAATATTTATGCTGCTAGCTAAATTTTCTTGTCCTAAAAAATTAAAATATTTGAAAAAATTACGTTTATTGGCGAAATTGGTTGAGCCTATTAAAAGTAAAAATTTCCGAATTTCTTGCTGAAACACAACAATTAAAGCCACTAAACCTACTTGAAGAAAAGGACCTACAATACTACTAATCATATTCATCCCTAAAAGATCGGTCAATTTCCAAAACCCCCAGACAATGACCATACCAATAAAAATATTAATAGCAACCGAGCCCCGTACTAGTTTGTAAACATAATATAGTAAAAGGGCCACCAAGATAATATCGATGAAGTCGGTAATTTTTAGGTCGATATTATTAAAGAAATCCAAGGTAGTGGTGTTTAGGTAAAAATATAAAAAATTGATAGACAAAAATAAGTGCTATTACATTAAGTTTTCAGCGAGTTTTACACATTCTACTGCTTCTTTTACATCATGTACTCTTAGTATATGTGCCCCTTTGGTTAAAGCGTACATGTGTAATGCTGTGGTTCCGTTTAATGCATTTTTAGCATTTTGCTCTAAAGTTTTGTAGATCATAGATTTTCTACTTAATCCAACGAGTAAAGGCCTATTTAAATTATGAAAAAGCTCTAAATTTTTTAGCACTTCAAAATTTTGTTCAATCGTTTTTGAAAAACCGAAGCCTGCATCTATGATCAAATCACTAATGCCTAAAGAGGTTGCAGCGGCAATACGTTCTGAAAAGTAATATTGTAGCTCTACTAGTAAATTTTGATAATTTGCTAAAGATTGCATTGTTTGCGGGTTACCTTTCATATGCATCATAATGTAAGGTACTTTGTTTTCAGCAATAGTAGGTAGCATTTTTTCATCAAGTTTTCCTGCAGAAATGTCATTAATTATTGCTGCTCCTGCTAAAATACATGTTTTTGCAATACGACTCCTAAATGTGTCAATAGATAGTAATATGTCTGGAAATTCGCGAATCAATAGTTCTATGATCGGCAAAATTCGCCCTAACTCTTCTTCTTCAGATACATGAATTGCACCTGGTTTTGAGCTGTAGGCCCCAACATCAATAAAACTTGCACCTTCAGTAAGCATCTTTGCTACTTGTTTAATAATGCCCTTTTCATCTTTATATTTTCCGCCGTCGTAAAATGAGTCCGGGGTAACGTTAAGTATACCCATTACTTTGGGTACGTTTAAATTTATAAGTTCGCCTTTGCAGTTAATTGTCATGCGTTGTAAATTCTATCTATTATTTATTTGTTGTTCAACGTTTTGTAAGAATTCACCCTGAACTTTGACATTCACAGAATTTTAAACGAAATTTACACAAATTACATTAATATTCATGCAGAATACTTCCATTCAATATGATCAGGTTGTTACAATATGCCGTGACCTGTTTGAGAAAAAAATGAAAGACTATGGTAGCGCTTGGCGTATTTTACGTTTGCCATCGTTAACAGATCAGATTTTTATTAAGGCACAGCGTATTAGAGGACTTCAAGAAAATGAGGTGCGTAAAGTAGAAGAAGGAGAGCGATCCGAGTTTATTGGAATTATAAACTACGCATTAATGGCTCTAATTCAATTAGAAAAGGGTGTTGCTGTACAGCCAGATTTATCTTTAGAGCAAACACTCATACTTTTTGACAAGCATACCGCAGAAACAAAAGCTCTAATGGAAAATAAAAATCATGATTACGGAGAAGCCTGGCGAGAAATGCGGGTAAGTTCGTTGACTGATTTAATCTTGCAGAAGTTATTACGTGTAAAGCAAATAGAAAATAACCACGGTAAAACGTTAGTTAGTGAAGGTATTAGTGCTAACTATCAAGACATTATAAATTATGCGATATTTGCTATGATTCACCTTAACCAAAGCATTAAAGACTAACATGAAATATATTGTAGGTTTTTCAAGAATATTTGTCGGTATACTATTTGTAATTAGTGGTTTTATAAAACTTAATGATCCTGTTGGTTTTTCTTTTAAATTAGAAGAATATTTTAGTTCAGGAGTTTTAGATTTACCCTTTCTTGAACCTCATGCACTTACAATTTCAATATTAGTTGTAGTTTTTGAAGTACTTGTTGGTGTTATGCTATTAGTGGGTTATCGCGTAAAATTTACAGTTTGGAGTTTGCTACTTATGATAGTAGGCTTTACCTTTTTAACCTTTTATTCGGCCTATTTTAATAAGGTAACAGATTGTGGCTGTTTTGGTGATGCAATAAAACTAACGCCATGGCAGTCTTTTACCAAAGATGTCGTTCTACTGTTTTTAATTATTATTCTGTTTCTTGGTCAAAAATACATTCAGCCTTTTTTTACAAATAGAACAAATCGCCTCATACTATTTTTCACCCTAGTGCTTTCAGGTTTTTACGTAAATCACGTACTAAATCATCTTCCCGTTATTGATTTTAGACCTTACGAAATAGGTAAAAACATTGAAGACGGAATGAAGGTGCCAGAAGGAGCTTCAGAAAGTATTTTTGAATATGCTTGGAAATTTAAGGTGAATGGTAAAGAAGAAATAATTGTCACTAACGGTAACTATCCAACGGTAGATGGAGAATTTATAGCTGTAGAAACAACTGAAATTCAAGAAGGTTATGAGCCTCCAGTACATGACTTTACCATCGAGAAAAATGATGAAGATTTTGCTGCATCTTTGTTGCAAGAGCCCAAATTGGTAATGGTTATTGCATATGATTTACTCAAAACTGGTGGTGAAAAACCTAGTTCAAATAATGAAGAGGCATTGTTAGCAGTACAAAAAGAGGTATACGCTCAAGTAAAAAAAGTTACGGATGATGCTATTAAAAAAGGATATAAAGTGATAGGTATGTCTGCCTCAAATAACGAGCGGACCTCCAAATTAATTAAAGATAATTCGTTAGACTTCGACTTTTATTTTACCGATGAAACTACTTTAAAAACCATCGTTAGATCAAACCCGGGCATATTAGTGTTAAACAAAGGCACCATAACGCAAAAAGTACACTATAGCGATTTTGATAAACTCGAATTTGAATAAAATTGAATTAGCTTATTAAAGCATAGAATACTATTAAGAACTCCAAATTAGTAAAACATGAGAAGTAAGATTGTTGCAGGAAACTGGAAAATGAACAAAAATTTAGCAGAAACTGAATCGTTATTAACAGAGCTTTCAGCTAAATTACCAGATACTTCAGCTGAAGTAATGGTGGCGCCAACATATATTAATCTTATGGAGGCAGTACGCCATTTAGAATCTTCTGCAATCGAGGTAATAGCACAGAACATGCATTTTGCACAAAATGGTGCATATACCGGTGAAATATCTGCAGATATGTTATTAAATATTGGTGTAGAAACGGTAATTATTGGTCATTCAGAGCGAAGAGCCTATTTTGGTGAAACCGATGCTATTTTAGCTAAAAAAGTAAAAACGGCTTTATCTAAAAGTATGCGCAGCATATTTTGTTTTGGTGAAGAGCTTGAAGATCGAAAGGCAGATACACATTTTAATGTTGTTGAAAAACAACTTAAAAACGCTCTTTTTAGCTTAAATGCGAATGATTGGTCTAAAATAGTATTGGCTTATGAACCTGTTTGGGCAATTGGTACTGGCGAGACTGCTTCACCAGAACAGGCACAAGAAATGCACGCTTTTGTTCGTAAAACTATAGCCGAAGCCTATAACGATGATATAGCTGCCAATGTATCTATATTATATGGAGGTAGTGTAAAACCTGCGAATGCAAAAGAAATTTTTTCAAAACCAGATGTAGATGGCGGGCTTATTGGTGGCGCTGCTTTGGCTGCAGATGATTTTGTTGCGATTATAAAAGCAATCTAAAGCATTTTAATAGTTTATTTATTATTAAGGCCTTTTTGGCAGTATTCATATATGCCATTAGTTAAGTAACAATACCTGTATAAAGTAGCCACTATAAATTTCTACAACGCAATATGTCTAATACTACCTACATAGAATACAGCTTTTCAATAAAGCCACTACAGCCTGCCTCTGATATTTTGATAGCTGAATTAGGAGCAGCAGGTTTTGAAAGTTTTGTAGAAAATGAAGACGGTATTTTGGCTTACATTCAAGAAGAAAATTGGTCAGAGCCTATTATCGAAACAGTTAGTGTTTTAAAAAATAATCGGTTTCAAATTTCATATGAAATTAAAAAAATAGAACAAGAAAATTGGAATGCTACTTGGGAGGCTAATTTTAACCCTATTCAAGTAGGTAATAAATGTGCTGTAAGAGCTCCTTTTCATGACAAGACCAATGTAGATTATGATATTGTTATTGAGCCAAAAATGAGTTTTGGTACAGGGCATCATGAGACTACGCACATGATGCTCGAATATATTTTAGATCATGATTTTAAGGAAAAATCTGTGCTTGATATGGGCAGTGGAACAGGTGTTCTTGCCATTTTAGCAGCTATGAAGGGCGCAAAAACTATCGATGCCATAGATATTGATCATTGGTGCTATTTGAATGCAAAAGAAAATATAGTTCGAAATAATTGCAATCATATTATGATATATGAAGGAGATTCAAGCCTGTTAATTGATCAAAAATATGATCTAATTATTGCTAATATTAATCGAAATATTTTACTTGCTGATATTCCACGATATGCGAACTGTTTAAACCCGAATGGTATTCTTTTGCTTAGTGGGTTTTATGTAGAAGACATACCGCTAATTACGGCGAAGTGTGAAGAAGTTGCGTTAAGATTTGAAAAAAGATTAGAAAAAAATAATTGGGTTGCTGTAAAATATGTATTTTAGAATAGTTGTATATTTTTAAACACATTAAATTATGAGTGTTAAAGAAAAAATATGGGAAGAATTACTGTTAGAGGAAGAAGCCTTAAATAAAAACGAAATTATTCTTTTTAATGATGAGGTAAATACTTTTGATCACGTCATTGATACATTAGTTAAGGTTTGCGATCATGCACCCGAACAAGCAGAACAGTGCGCCTTGATTGTTCATTACAAGGGAAAGTGTACTGTAAAAACTGGAGATTATAATGATCTAGAGCCACGTTGCTCAAAATTGTTACAAGCAGGTTTGAGTGCAGAAATTGTATAGACTTATTAACCTGAGTTCGACTTAAGAAATTTGTTTTTTTAACATAAAAAAAGTAGAATATTTAGTATATTAAAGTAATGACTTTCAATATATTATAAAAATATTCTACTTATGATTTCTAAAG
>CANKUU010000004.1 GCA_947486785.1 uncultured Flavobacteriaceae bacterium
CCTTCAATCAAATTTGAAACAACAAATACCACGCAGTTAACTCTTTTTTACTAATTCCTTATGTCGAACTCAGGTTATAAGGGTATTATCTGGTTTTATAGAAAATGTTGTCAAATTTAGAAACTAATTACATTTCATTTTGTGGAGGTGTACGAAATACAGTAATACAATTAGATAGTGCGAAAAAATTATAGTCCTTAATAATTAAGGTGTAATTGTCTGAACCATGGCTTTTTTAGCTTACATATTTTTAAGCTATAGCGGTACACTTTAAAATTAATTCATCCAATCTTTGGTGAAAATATAGTTCAAAATATTAGTATTGGTAGTGCAGTACCTTACATAGTCTTCTTAAAAATGTATTAGTACACCCTCAGAAAAAAGCATTCTGGTGGGCGAAATACTTCAAATTTTTAAATGAAACAAAACGGTAGTTAAAATTCGATTTTTGCTTATAAGACTTTGTTTAAAAGATAAGATGAAACAAAAAAAGGCTTAAATATTGTTTGTTAGGCTAAAAATGATTCTTGCGATAGCACAAGGATATTTGAGGTCTATTGGGCGAGATAATTAAATTTTTGGCACCCCACTTAGAATAATTTTGAGATTAACCCAGCAGCTTTAAATGTGGATAACAATAAGAATAGAGAAAACAGCTATTTAAAATCGAACCAGAAACGAACTCCTTCAGAAGTTTTATCAATATTCAAATTAGATTGTAGTTGATTTACCAAACGATTCATTAATCGAATTCCCATAGATGATTTTGTGCGTTCATCTGTATCTTCAGGTAAACCAACACCATTATCAGTATATTCAAAAAAGCCTGGCTGACCAAGTTCTTTACGAAGGTGAATATATATTTTACCTTTATCATCATTTGGAAAAGCATATTTAAATGAATTAGATACCAATTCGTTTAAAATAAGACCAAACGGAATTGCTCTATCGATATCAAGTTCTACACCCTCAGCATCGATGGTAATGTTAATGTTGTGTCCACCTTTTTTAAATACCGATTGCACACTATTTATTAAGCTTTCAATATACCCTTGCATTTCTATAACCGAAAGATCTTCATTTTGATATAGTTTTTGATGAATTAACGCCATGGCTTTCACCCTACTTTTACCTTCCTCTAAGGCTTCAATAGCTGCCTTACTTCGCGTATTTTTAGTTTGTAAACTCAACAAACTAGAAACCATCTGAAGGTTATTTTTAACACGGTGGTGAATTTCTTTTAACAAAGAATCTTTTTCAACAAGTGCATTTTCAATGATATTTTTTTGCTCTGCGATTAAACGCTGATTTTTAATACTCTTTAGATAGGCATAAACTAAGCCTGCAAAACCAAGAAGAGTAAAAATCAAAGAAATAAATACCAGCTGAATCTGATCTTCTTTCTCTACCATTTTATCTCTCGATTGTGCCAGCTCTTCTTTCTGTTCTGCTAATCTGGTTTTGGTGTATTTTTGATCTTCAGCTATTAAAATCGCCTGTTGCTCATTTCTTAGTTTGGTGAAATTGGTTTGTATAGAATCAATTATTCTGAGGTTTTTTAATAGATATTTAGCCTGGCTTTTATGATCACCAATTTTATCATAATAAGAAGCAAAAATCATGTTCATCTTTTGCAGATTTTCTTCCGTTCTAGGTTTTAGGTTATCTGTTAAATAATCTGTCGTCTTTTTAAAATTGCCTAATTTAAGAAAGCACTCTGCTAACGTTAATTTATTTTCTACTAAATCTGATGAAAACTTGTCTTTTTTAAGTTTCTTAATTTTCTCAATACTTCTTTCTAAATACGGAATAGCTTCTTCATACTGGTCTAACTGCGCATAACATTTACCAATATTTCCTTCAATTACTGCTTTTAAGACTTCAATTTTAGCTAATTCTTTTTCGGTCTTAACTTTAGTAACATCCATTTCATATAAGTTAATCCAATTGTTTGCCTTATTGTATAAATTTAACGCAACTGGGCAAGAATTATCGAGTCTAAGGTAATTACCAATATTATGCTCATAAACTGCTTTACCGTAATAGTCATTGTCATCAATACTCTTTTTCTCTTCCAAAATATAATAGTTCATAGCTTTTCTATGAAGACCTAATTTGGAGTATATATCATGAAATGTAACATTATCCGTTATCTCTAGCTTGTTTCTTTCTTTTCGAATTTCTATTTGTTCTGGGTAAAGTTGTAATTCGGAATAGGTTCTATCCATTAAATCAAGAAGAATAGCTTTTGTTTCTAAATCCCAAGCGTCTTTTTTGTAGTATAACTCTTTTGAGTTAGATAAACTTTTCTCATAAGAACCAATGTCAAAATAAATCTGTGCTCTTATTATTTTGTAATAATCTACACTCTCATCATCATTATTCTTTTCGGCCTCATGCAAATAATCATTTACTTTATCTAACCAATCAAATCCAGAATTTTTATTGTACGGATTTTCTGTATTAAAAAAGTATAATAATCGTTCTTTTGACTTCTTAATATTTTGAAATTCAACAAAGTAATTAGTGCCTACAGGTATACTGTCTTGTGCTATTGAGGAACTCAAGCCAAGAAAGAAAATTAAAACTAAGCCTAAGACTTTGCTAGACAATTTTTTCATATTAAAATTAAATACTTGAACAGTTCACCTTATAACTTAGGCTTGTGTTTTTTGAAAACGAAATAATAAGGAGAATATTCTTGCTAAGGCTCTCTTTAGTCGAAATTACCTAAATCAAAGCTCTTAACAAAAAAAATAATCCTTTAGACTGAGCTCTTCAATAACGAACACAGAACCGCAAAAAAATGCTAAGATTTTCACCCACAAAAAAACGAATTTAAGATTATAATTGATAAGACAAAAACTCATTTAATTAATCCTTCAAAATTATCATATTGAATTTAATAAAACAGTTTATTGTTGTGTAAACCACAATTTATGTAGTGAAACGAGATAGCGAATAAAACCTAGCAATTTTCTAAATAAAAAATGGACACCGAACGGCATCCATATTTTATATCGATTTTTAGTATCAGATTTAAGAATTCATTGCAGAAATAATAAACTCTTTAAAATCTTTAGAAATTGGAATCAAGTTATTATTGATCATAATATCTTTCGAATTAATTGCATCAATATGATCTACATTAACGATGTAAGATTTATGCGCCCGATAAAATTTATTTTTAGGTAATTTTTCTAAATAATCTTTTAAAGGTGATCGAACTAAGAATTTTTTATCTACCGTATTTACTTCTAGGTAAACATTGTCTGCTTTTATAAATTGGATATCACCAAACTGAATCCGATAATACAAATGTTGCTTCTTTACAAAAATAGAGTCTTTTAATACCGAATTAGACATTGGAACATCTTCTTGTCCTGGCATCTCTGCTGCTTTATCATCTCCGGCATTATAGGTGAAATTTGCTAGGGCAATTTCGATTGAGGTATATAAATCTTGCTGTTCAAAGGGTTTAACAAGATATCCATTTGGCTTCACTAATTTGGCATTTTCTACTGTGGCTCTGTCCGAATTTGAAGTCACGAATATGAAAGGAATGTCATATTCTTCTCGAATATGCCTACCTAAATCAATTCCAGTTTTATCTGAGGCTAAAATGATGTCAATAAGTACAAGATCTACCTGTTGCGATTTTAAGACTTCTTCAGCTTGTTCGTAAACAATTACATTGTCTACAATCTCGTAACCAATCTCCTCTAGCATTGATTGCATGTCATCTGCAATAATGACATTGTCTTCCACTATAAGTATTCTAATAGGTCTTTCCAAGATTATGGTTTTTTTGGTGATTATATTTCAAAAATACGATTAATTAAAGGTTAAGTAAAACAAAAATGATAATAGGAATGTACTTAACGCTAGTTTCTTTAATTCAGCATCTAAATGCTGAGGCACGTCAACTCTCAAAACTTTTATTATATGAATTGCTATTGGTATAAAAGCCAACAGCGGTATAAACTGGTACCAAACATTAAAGTTATAAACAATAAAACTAAAAAAGCTAAAAAACGCAATTAAAACTAATATTAAGTGATAAATTTTACCGTTTTTAAATCCCATTTTAACTATTAACGTATTTTTTCCTGCCTTTTTATCCGATTCAACGTCTCTTAAATTATTCAAGTTTAGCACTCCGGTACAAAGTGCACCGTTTGCTATTGCAGGTAACCAAGCAAAGGCAGTTATAAATTTTGTAAACAAAAATAAAGAACCAAGTACAGCAACTAAACCAAAAAAAATAAAAACAAAAATATCGCCTAAACCTTTATAACCGTATGCCGATGAACCTACGGTATATTTAATCGCCGCCCAAATGCTAAGAAATCCTAGAACGCTAAAAATTACAAAATATTCTATTTGATATGTATCAAATGCAAAATATAATAAAAATAACACCAATAAAATGCAAATGAACACCGATACTTTAATACCGTTTTTGAGTTCTTTTCTGGTTAACAAACCACTTTGTAATGCTCTTTTAGGCCCTACTCTATCTTCATTATCAGTACCTTTAACCCCATCGCCGTAGTCATTTGCAAAATTAGAAGTTACTTGAAATGCAATAGTTGTGAACAGCGCTAAAATAAAAATTAACACGTCACTTTTTCCATAGAATTTTGCCAGGGCAGCACCTAATATAATACCGGAGACAGACAGAGGCAAGGTTCTTAATCTCGCAGCATTTAGCCAATCTAATATCTTCATAAAGGCTAGTAAGGATCCTCGATTTGTATTCTTTTGCCCTCCTTAAAAGAAGCTACAAAAGCGTCTTCAAAACCTATATTTACAAGCTGTAATCTAAATTTTCTAGCTTCTTCTAAAGTTTCAAAATTACCTAAGGAATAAGAGTAAAACGGATTTGTTTTAACAAACATCGTGTTTGATAAAGCTTCTGATGATAATATAATGTTATTATCAACAAACGATTTAATTTGAACTGAGTACACCTTTTCTTTTTGTAAGAATTTTTTAGCTAAATAAAACTCATTCACCAAGCTCAACTCTTCATTTTGCTCTTTAAGATTATCGATACGTGATTTAATAGCATCAAGACTATCAATTGAAACCAACAAGTTTCTTTTACTATCCATTTTGCTAGCCCCACCTGTAGTAAGACCAGCTGTAAATGCGGTAAATGATAGTGCTCCAATTAAAAATAGTGATGTAATAACAGCAAATACATTTCTTTGTATTTTACTAGATCTAAGTTCTTTATTTTTAATTTTAATTTGATCTAAAAGACGTTCATTAATAATTTGTGCCTTGTCAATATCTTTGTGTAATTCTAATAAATCACTTTCTTCGATAAATGGCATATTGTTGGTTTTAAGGAGGTTTTTTTATTACTCTAAGAATCGCTTTAAAAGTATTTAATTTTTGAATAAATCAAAAATAAAAAAAAAGTAACTTTTCACTAATCTCTATTGGTAAAAGTACGTACATTCAATTGATTTTCATCCGCTTATCGATGAAAGGCTTCCTTAAATCTATTTTTGGCATTAGATAAGCTGAATTCCGTCTGAATTAATCTCAATTTTACGTGCTTTGTATAAGGTGCCTACTCCTTTTTTAAAGGTTTTTTTGCTCATTTGAAGTTCTTCGCGAATTAACTCTGGATCTGATTTATCATTTAAGGGTAAAAAACCACCATGTGCAGACAGGGTTTCATATATTTTATTGGCAGCTGGCTCAAGAATTTTTTCGCCTAAGGGTTGTAATGAAACATCAATTTTGTTATCGCTCCTGATTGATTTAATAACTCCAGCCATTAAATCACCAATACGAATGGTTTTAAATACTTCATTATTATACACCAAGCCTTTATGCCTGTTGTTTATAATTACTTCCCACCCAAGATCTGTTTGTCGAGTAATAATCAGCTCTACTTTTTCTCTAACCCTAACGGTTAACACATCGTTACTTATAAACTTATCTAATTTATTTGATGCAACTAATCGATTACTTTTCTCATCTAAATAACAAAAAACTACATACCATTGTCCTTCTTGCATTTTACTTCTTTGTTCTCTAAAGGGCACTAATAAATGTTTTTCTAAACCCCAGTCTAAGAACGCTCCATATTCGTTTACTTCTGCCACCTGCAATAGTTGAAATTCGTTTACCACGATGCCAGGTTCTAAATTGGTAGCTACCGGTCTTTCGTCATAATCGAGATAACAAAAAACCTCCAATTTATCTCCAATTTCATAGGTTTCCGGAACATATTTATTTGGCAATAATATATCATTACCATCCTCATCTCCTAAAAAGAGACCCACACTTGTATGTCTTAAAATTTCTAAAGTATTAAACTGTCCTAATGCTATCATACCACAAAAGTACGTTGATTCAGGTTCATAAAAAAAGCCGTTCTAAAAGAACGGCTTTTAAATTTTATAACACTTACTAGATAGCGCCTAGTTATAGATAGACTGTTTATCAAAATGCTTACATAACATGTAATACACAACAGCTCTATGCTTATTTCTGTTTGAAGAACCGTATTTCTCCATTACAGCCTGAATACCTTCCATTAGTTTAGGACTATCACTCATTCCGAGTTTTTTCATTAAATAGTTCTTTTTAACGGTCTCTAATTCCTTTTCGTCAGAACCAGAAACTTTTGAAGCATCAATATTATAAATTGATGGACCTAAACCTACGGTTACTTTGGTTAATAAATCCATATCTGCGTTTTCACCAAATTTATCTTTAATGTCAGCAGCGTACTTTGTAATTAAATCGTCTCTTTTACTCATAATAGTTAGTGTGTCAATATAAATGGTTAATTTTCCCCTAAGATATGAAATCGAAATAACCGAGCAAAATTTTATCATTCAATAATCTTTCAGTTGAAACCTCTAACAACTTAGGATGAGCCGAAGGTGCGAAAAAGCTATACATGGCTGACTTTAAACTTTTTTCAGTTTCTGAATACATATAGTTGATGGAATACATTTCACAGATTTTTTTTACCTTTAACGTGTGTTTGGTTTCAAAAAAATATTCAAAATTCTTACTTTCTTCTTTTCCTGGTAATATTCTAAAAATACCTCCTCCCGAATTATTAATCACAATTATTCTAAAATCTGATCTTAAATAATTATTCCACAAACCGTTACTATCATATAAGAAACTTAAATCGCCAGTAATTAAAACCGTAGGTGATGTACTATATATTGACGCCCCTACTGCTGTTGACGTGCTACCATCTATACCGCTCGTTCCTCTATTGCAAAAAACGCTTAAAGATGGCTTTATATTAAAAAGTTGGGCATACCTTACTGTTGAACTATTTGCTAGCTGCAATTGATATTTTTCTGGAATTTGTTCGTTAATGATATGAAATGCCAACATATCAGAGAATGGTATTTTGTTTAAATAAGCTTTTCGTTTACTTTCATAATTTAACTTAACCTTGTTCCAATAACTGAAATACTCACTCGCTATAGGTTTAAAGTCGGTGTAAATCTCTTTATAAAAATTATTTACACTCATTTTAAAGTGATGCGATAAAGAAAAAAATGTATTGTTCGCTTTAACAGGGTCTATATGCCAATGATGTTTGGGTTGATACTGCCGCAAAAAAGCTTTTATTTTTTTTGAAACAATTAAACCACCGAAGGTTAGTAATAGCTCTGGTTGCAATTTTGAAAATAAATAGTCCTTTTCGTCTGACTTTTCAATTGGCGCTAAAAGACTATCTATACTCGGAAAAAAATTGGTATGCTGTATGTTTGATGTGGTTTCTGTGAGAACCAAAACAGAGGGATCTGTTGCTAAGCTAGTTAAAAAGGCTAGATTTATCGTATTCGGATCATTTACACCTACTAGTACCATTTTCCTGCAACTCGTATTCCAAAGCTGCGAAGGCGCTTTTAAAGTAGTACTTGTGTTATTTTTACTAGCAATAATTGGTCTACAATTAGCAGAAACAGTTGGTTCGCTGAGGGTTTCATATAAGGGTTCTTCAAAACGAACATTTATATGAATGGGCAAACCTTTAGTAATTGCAATTTTAAAGGCCTTATTTAGCTGTTTATCATTGTAGGCTTGAATCTTTTGCTGAACGCTAATGGCATCATATTTCAGATATTCTGGGGCATATCGCAGCACCTTTTCGTATGCATGAATAAGGTCTTGCTTTAAATTGGCAGAATATCCAATATGCCTATGAAAAACATTGTCTTGACGAATGGTTTGCCCGTCTCCGACATCTATTTTATACGCTGGTCTATCGGCAGAAATAACTACAAGTGGTATATTGCTGTAAAAAGCCTCACTTACCGCTGGATAGTAATTTAATAGTGCACTACCCGAAGTACATACCACGGCGACAGGAACTCGCAATTGCTGTGCAATACCTAAAGCAAAAAAGGCTGCAGATCGTTCATCTACGATGCTAAAACATTTAAAAAAAACATCTTCAGTAAAACCAATCGTTAAAGGCGCATTGCGTGAACCCGGAGATATAATAATATTTTGAATACCCTTCGACTTACAATGCTGTATAACAGTTTGTGCCACGGGAATGCTAGAATACTTCATGTAAAACAAAAATACAAAGCAAAGTGGTCTTTTACCAATGTTAGTACAAAATACTAGATACTGTTTAAAATTTGCAACATCGTAGCGCTTTTTGAAACCGTCTCTTGCCACTCTTTATTAGGATCAGAACTTTCTGTAATACCCCCTCCAATATAAATATGAGCATGGTCGTGCATTAATTGCATACAGCGCAAGTTTACGAAAAGTGTTGATGTATTTTTTAGAACTGAATAAGCCTGTTGTTCTTGATTTCTTTTATTTGATGAACGCTGTTTTTTTTCTTTCAGATTTAACTCGCCCAAATAACCGGTGTAAAATGACCTGTTATATCCTTCATTCTCTAAAATAAATTTCTTAGTTCTTTCGAGGGGTAAACCGCAAACCGCGGGTGTAGGATGCAAAGCCTTAACTATTTTAGCAAAATTGTCGGTAATAAACGTACCGGTAAGTTTCGTTCTTAAATGCCAAAGGTTACCTGCTTTAACCGATTTTTTTTCTAAAACATTTAAATTAAATACCAGATTGTTAAGGGTATTAAAAATATAATCTGTTACCAATTGCTGCTCTTCAACTTCTTTAGAACCCCAAACAGGGTGCATATTTTGAATTTGTTTTTGAGTACCTGCCAAAGACATAGAAGTAATTCGAAAATTATCAGTTTTTAGTAAAATTTCTGGGGTAGCTCCTAACCAAGCACCTACCTTCGGGTGGTACCATAAATAACAAAAAGCTGTACTATAATAATCTAGTATCTTTAGAAATAAATCTACAGGTTTAGTTTTGCAATCAACGGTTAATAACCGAGAAAGTACAACCTTCTTAAACGAACCAGATTGTATCTCCTTAATAGCTTTACTAACTTTATCAAGATAAGCTTGTTTTGCAACATCATCGTTTCGAAAAGCATCAACTTCATTTGTCTTATTAGCTTTTTTTACTTTATATTCTGCCTCTATACGGTCATTTTCTGGAATTAATAGGGTTGACTTTTGGTCGTCAAACGGAGCGAAAACAAAACCAGATTCATTAAAATTAGTGGCAAGATGTAACTGAGTATCATTTTGAAAAATAGCACGAACTGTTTCTTCATTTGGTTTACGATAAATTACAAAAGGCAATTTATTTGCGTGTTGATCTACAACTTTATTTAAAAGGTCTAAAAACATTCTATTTTCGGGGTAATGAGATGGTGGTTAATTTGCAAAGCGAAATTAGATTATTATCAACGTCTGTAACTTTAATATCCCACAGTTGAGTTGTGCGCCCTTTATGAACAATAATAGCCTTGGCAAATACATCACCTTCTCGAATACTCTTTACATGATTTGCGGCAATCTCTAAGCCCCTAATAAAAAATTGTTGTCCGTCTAAAAAAATATAAGCTGCCGTACTGCCTACAGTCTCCGCCAATGCCACAGTAGCGCCACCATGAAGCACACCATCTGGCTGATGAACCTTTGGGCTAACTGGCATTTTCGCTACCAAAAAATTTTCTCCAACATCAATAAATTCAATATTCAACGTTTCCATAAGTGTATTTTTTACAGATCCATTGCACACCTTTAAAATTTTCTCTTTATACTCGTTCATCACATTTTTTTTTGTAAAATTAAGGATATCTAAAGCAAAAAAAGAGTTTGCTAGATATTTGAATTTAAGAATATGAAGATAAAACAAACGAGTTATAAAACTACAAATACCTATCGTACTTTAAATACACTTAGTGATAAGACTATAAATATTTGGATAGTTCTGCATGGTATTGGTTATTTAAGCAAATATTTTATTCGTTATTTTGATGAGTTAAACAAAGACGAAAATTATATTATTGCCCCACAAGCCCCTTCAAAATACTATTTAAAAGATGAATATAAATATGTAGGAGCAAGCTGGTTAACGAAGGAGGATACCGTTTTAGAGACCAAAAATGTTTTAGCCTATTTAGATGCTATTTTTGCTGCTGAAAGCTTATATACTAGCAAAAATTTAATCCTTTTTGGCTTTTCTCAAGGTGTATCTATTGCGGCTAGATGGTTTGTCTCGCGTAAAATAAATTGCAAGCATTTAATACTTTATGCGGGTAGTTTGCCTAAAGAATTAACGAGTAAAGATTTTAGTTTCATAGATTACAAACAAACTAAAATAACTTTTGTTGTAGGTAATAAAGACCCCTATTTAACAGCAAATGTGCTTAAATCGGAAACAGAAAGAATAACTCAATTATTTCAAGAAAACGCGGCGATTCATATTTTTGATGGAAAACACGAAGTAAAAAAAGCAATTATAAATCGGTTGTAAATAAGCAACTTAAAAAGCTCATGTTCATGCGATCATTTTGTAAAGTTAAGTACCTTAAAATGAAGAAAAAATACTAAATATTCATAAAGCCTATAACGTGATCTCAATATACTTAAGAACCAAGAAGTAAATATCATTAGCAACATCTAAACATTTGTAATTTTTTGCATTTATAATAATCCAATCCGCATAACTCCCTTTTTTTTTTAAAACTTTGACATTTTGGAGTATATGTATTATTGCGATCTTTAGTTAAAGAAAAAAAGGATTAAACGTTAGAGCGTATTACTCATTGCTTTTGATCATAAAAATCGAAAAAAAAAACAAAAAACAAGCGCCTAATTAAGATCAACCTTTGAATAGGGTTTTGAAATCTAAAATTACTCGGTTAGTTTGCACTAAATAAATAAGCGTAATACTTCAAACGTTTCTAATAAGACGAGAATTTAATAAACACTAAACAAATTAAAAAAGAGGCGGAAAAATCTAATTTACTCCTCTTCTATAACGGCATAGTAGTCAATTTTCCTAGTTTTATAGGTGTTATCCGGCGTAATGATTTCTTTAACCCAGTTACCTTGTTTATCAAACTGATAGATGTACTCTTTTTTCGAAACAACCTCATCTACCGTAGAATTTGAAGATTTTAAAACTCCGTTGTTATCGTAAGTGTACGTTGACATTTCGTGGAGTGCAAATTGTTTGGTTTTCTCGTTAAAGAGGAATTGAGCTTTAGAAATTAGCTTATTATTACCGTCAAATTCTTGTTCTAAGGCAGATACACGCTTACCTTTAATATACTTTTTAACCAGTAAGTTCTTTTTTATAATGCTGTCTTTTTTCTTTTTAAATGAAACTCGTTCCGACTTTTTTAGAACGCCATTTAGTTTAAAAACCATTGTTTTCTCTCCCTTTACATCACTGTAAGAAACCAAAGTTTCATCAATACCTTCATTATTAGTTCTTACGATTCGCACTAATTTATTGTTTTTATAATAGTGTTCGTACTGCTCTAAAAAATCTTTATTGTAGCTTAATATTTTTTCTGTTATTTTTAAATTTGAAGTAGAATCAATGGTATAAAAATGCGCAATAGAGGTTGTGCTATCTAAGGTATTTTCACTATAATTTTCGATCCTTTTTTCTATCAATTTACCATTAGCATATTTATAATTGGTAAGATTATAATCATGATCGCTAAAACGGGTTACTGATTTTGTGAGCAAACCATTTTCGTTAAAATCATATTGCTCTTTTCCATAACTGGTGCTTACCAAACAAGATTTAACAGGACCAACTAAATCAAAATCTTCTATTGTGAAAAGTTGAATTTCTTGAGCGGTTATTAGCTTTGAGAAAAGAAGGATAAATAAGAAAACGGGAACAAGGCTTTTCTTTACCATATTATAAAAATACTTGATATTATCACAACAAAGTACTTTTAGTAGTACTTAATTACTTAATGAATAAACCTAATAACTATTTTTAAAGTCATTTAGTATAAAAAACCCGTAAAGCTAATGCCTTACGGGTTGTTCTTATTTGATGTAATATAAAAATTACTTCACTTCTTCAAAATCAACGTCTTCTACGTTATCTCCTTCAGCTTCAGCTGTTGGCTCACCTTTTGGAGCTTCACCTCCTGCTTGCTGAGCTTCAGCTTGTGCTTTATACATTTCTTCAGATGCGACTTTCCAAGCTTCATTAATTTTTTCTAAAGCTGGTGTAACTAAAGCTAAGTCTTTACTTGCATAAGCCTTCTTAAGCTCTTCTAAAGCTGCTTCAATCGGTTTTTTCTTATCATCAGAAAGCTTATCTCCGAATTCTTTCAATTGTTTTTCGGTTTGAAAAATCATACCATCAGCTTCGTTTAGCTTATCGGCAGTTTCTCTTGCAGCTTTGTCAGCTTCAGCGTTTGCTTCAGCATCAGCTTTCATCTTTTGAATTTCTTCTTCTGTTAAACCTGATGATGCTTCAATTCTAATATCTTGAGTTTTGTTTGTTGCTTTATCCGTTGCTGAAACCTTAATTATTCCGTTTGCATCAATATCAAAAGTAACTTCAATTTGAGGTACTCCTCGCTGTGCAGGTGGAATTCCGTCTAAATGAAAACGACCAATAGTTTTATTGTCTGCTGCCATTTGGCGTTCTCCTTGTAAAACATGAATTTCTACTGAAGGCTGGTTGTCTGCAGCTGTTGAGAATACTTGCGACTTTTTAGTTGGTATGGTTGTATTAGCCTCTATTAATTTAGTAAAAACATTACCCATTGTTTCTATTCCTAAAGAAAGTGGGGTAACATCTAAAAGAAGTACATCTTTAACATCACCGGTTAAAACACCTCCTTGAATTGCAGCACCTACAGCCACAACCTCATCTGGATTTACACCTTTTGAAGGAGCTTTTCCGAAGAACTTTTCAACCGCTTCTTGCACTGCAGGAATTCGTGTTGAACCACCTACTAAAATAATTTGATCAATGTCGCTCTTAGATAAACCTGCAGCTTTTAAGGCAGTTTGACAAGGCTCAATAGTTCTTGCCACTAAATCCGCAATTAATTGCTCAAACTTTGCTCTTGTTAACGTACGTACCAAGTGCTTTGGCCCAGTTGCAGTAGCAGTAACATATGGCAGGTTTATTTCGGTCTGCGCAGAAGATGATAATTCAATCTTAGCCTTTTCTGCAGATTCACGTAAACGTTGCAATGCCATGGCATCGTCTCGCAAGTCAATACTTTCCTCTGCTTTAAATTCATCAGCCAACCAATCAATAATTTTTTGATCTACATCGTCACCTCCTAAATGTGTATCTCCGTCTGTAGATAATACCTCAAAAACACCATCACCTAATTCTAAAATTGATACATCGTGCGTACCACCTCCAAAATCAAAAACAACTATTTTTTGATCAGTATCTTTCTTATCCATACCATAAGCCAAAGATGCTGATGTTGGTTCGTTGATAATACGTTCTACAGTAAGACCTGCAATTTCACCTGCTTCTTTAGTTGCCTGACGTTGTGCATCGTTAAAATATGCTGGAACTGTAATAACAGCTCTAGTAACATCTTGACCTAAATAATCCTCTGCAGTTTTCTTCATTTTTTGAAGAATCATTGCAGATAACTCTTGTGGTGAATATAAACGACCATTAATATCTACTCTCGGCGTATCGTTATCTCCTTTAACCACTTTATAAGGTACTCTTTCAGCTTCTTTCGTAGACTCTGAGTATTTATTACCCATAAATCTTTTGATTGAATAAATGGTATTGTGTGGATTAGTCACCGCTTGCCTTTTCGCTGGATCTCCAACTTTAATTTCACCACCTTCAACAAATGCGATTACCGACGGTGTAGTTCTTTTACCTTCAGCATTAGGTATAACTACGGGCTCGTTACCTTCCATTACAGAAACACATGAATTGGTAGTACCTAAATCTATTCCTATTATTTTACTCATTACTATATGTATTTATTAGTGCGTATTTATTTTTGTAAACATTATACCTATTGACAAACAATATGCCAAGACCTAAAACCTGACAGGATGTCATTAAATCTAAAAAACAGGTGCTTTTTTACTTTTAAGATGATTTTAAAAGACACTCTTAATGACTTTAATTTTGAACACCCTTGTTCAACTTTGCTTACTTATTATTTTTAGGAAATACTAGTTTTGGGTAGCCCCTACATTATATGTAAATCTTTAGTGCGATTAATCGGTAGCGAAATAATTATTCTCTTTCAAATAGCTATTGTTGTGTTTCGAGTGAGGTTTAAGTTGACAACTTAAAAAAGTGCAGTTAGACTATATTTGCTGCACCTCTACCCATTTAAACACAATGATTTACACCAAAAAGAACAGCGTCCCATGCGCAGCATCTGACCAAAAATCTTAAAAGGATAACAGCTTTTATACTTTTGCTATTACCGTAATTTATTTTATCAAATAGACCTTTATTTAACTAATGGATATACAGATTTTAACATAAATATTTTCTAATTTAGCAAGAGATTATGTTGTAATTATTAGCATTGGTGTTTAAATTTTAGAAGCCTGTTAAGACAACTTTAGTTTTATCTATTGAACATGACCCTTGCTAAACAATTACTGCAAACCCCTTAAAAGTGTTGTTATTATTTCTTTTAAGCGATAAAAAGCATACTTATTTTTTGAGTAAATAACGTATAAATCTATAATTAAACTACACCTCGCAAAGGGCATAACAATTTAAAAAAGCGCATTATTTAGACATAAAATCAGCCTAAATATCTTAAATATTAAAACTACCTTTACTTAAAATATTTTAAAATGGAATGTATCAGTATTTTTGATATGCTGAAAATAGGAGTCGGTCCATCAAGCTCACATACCCTAGGTCCGTGGCGCGCAGCAGAGCGGTGGATTTTAGAATTAAAAGCTAAAGGGCGTTTTAACGCGATAGAAAAAATTCAAGTTCAAGTATACGGGTCGCTATCTTTAACTGGCAAGGGTCATGCTACAGATTATGCCATAATGCTAGGTCTTTCAGGTGCTGACCCCGTTAACATTCCTATTGAAAACATTCACAATATTGTTGCTGAAATTAAAGAAAATAATGTTTTAATTTTTGGAGGAGAAAGACCACTACCCTTTCACTACAAAGAAAATATTATCTTTAATAGAGAGTTTTTACCATTTCATGCGAACGGTCTCAAGTTTGAAGCCTTTTTAAAAGATGGACGCAAAAAGTCAAAAACCTATTATTCTATAGGCGGTGGATTTGTTATTTCTAAAAAAAGAAAAAACGCAAAGAAAAAAATAGCCACATTTAACACTTTTCCTTACCCTATTCAAAAAGGCCAGCAATTATTAAATTATTGTAATCTAGAACAAAAATCGATTTCTGACATTGTACTTCAAAATGAACTTTCGCTTAGAAGTGCTGCTGAAATTGACACTCAATTAAAAAAAGTTTGGGACACCATGCTCGAGTGTATTTATATCGGTTGCCATACTGAAGGTCATCTTCCTGGAGGTCTAAACGTTCGGCGTCGCGCTTTCGAAATCCATAAAAGTTTAATGTCTAATGCTGAAGACTATGATACTCCGGAAAAATGGCTTCAGGCGATTCGTAAAACAAAAGTTAAATTTCGTCAAATTTTAAAATGGGTAAGTTGTTTTGCTTTATCAGTAAATGAAGTTAATGCTTCTTTAGGTAGAGTAGTTACAGCACCTACCAATGGTAGTGCCGGTGTAATACCTAGCGTACTACTATATTATCTGGTAATTGAAAATCACAATGCCAATTTTGAACATGTAAAAAAGTTTTTACTTGTTGCAGGCGAGATTGGTAGTATTTTTAAAAAAGGAGCTACCATTTCGGCAGCTATGGGGGGATGTCAGGCAGAGATTGGTGTTTCTTCAGCTATGGCAGCAGGTGCGCTAACAGAACTTTTAGGAGGCTCTCCTGAACAAGTTTTAATGGCAGCAGAAATTGCAATGGAGCATCATTTAGGTTTAACCTGCGATCCTATAGGTGGTTTGGTACAAATTCCATGTATTGAGCGAAACTCAATGGGTGCAATAAAAGCGATTAATGCTGCAGAGCTGGCTTTAGACTCAAACCCCAAAGATGCTAAAGTTCCACTAGACAAAGTGGTGCAAACCATGTGGGAAACTGCTAAAGATATGAACTCGAAATACAAAGAAACTTCACAAGGCGGATTGGCCGTTGGTGTATTTTTAAGTGATTGTTAGTTTTTACAAAACCTAATTGATTAATTCCAACTCTTACACCATATTTTTAGTTCTTTTAAGATAACAGGTGTGTACTTTTTATTTTTATCTTATTTTTCTAAAATTTAAAATGTAAAGAAGAGGAATTATTTACTTATTGCTTAAATTTCGTAACAAACAAAGTAGTAAATATTGCGATAAATAAGTCCTATTAAACTTGCTTAAAATTAACTAGGCTAACACGCATCTAAAGCTATTAACCGGTCGTAAAAAAAAGAATCTTTACTACTTACTACAACGCTAACCAACTACCCCTTAACCCAAATTATTGCGTTAAATTAGTGTAAAAGCAAAAAACTTAAAAAAAAGGTGATATCAACTTTATATCGTATTTTTCTATCGAAAACTTTAAAATAAAACCTTTTTAAATCACTAATTTTAAACTAAATGAAAAAAACATTGCTTTTTGCATTTCTACTACTCCCATTTTTATCTTGTAAAAACGAGAAAAAAAAGACAGATAATAGTATCACAAAAACTGAGGCGTCAGCTGAGAATGACGAATGGATTTATTTATTTGACGGAACCTCTGTAGATGGCTGGCGGGCTTATAATGGTGAAGATTTGCCACCACAATGGGTTATTAAAAATGGAGAGTTAACGTTTGATACAGAAATTAGATCAGAAGCTGACCGTAAGGGAGGAAACGATATTATTTTTGCTAAAGAAAAATTTGAAAACTTTGAATTATATTGGGAATGGAAGATTCCTGAAGGTGGCAATAGTGGAATGTTTTATCATGTTCAAGAAGGAGACTGGGGACCACCAGAGGTAGCCCCAGAATATCAAATGCTCGATGATTTAAAATGGGAGGAAATCAACAACGCACATCTAGAAGAGTGGCAAAAAACCGGAGCTGATTACGCCATGCATTTACCAGACATTAGTCAGAAAATAGTTAAACCTGCCATGGAATGGAACACTTCTCGAATTATCTTTACACCAGACCATGTAGAGCATTGGTTGAACGGAAAAAAATTATTATCTTTTGAACCTTGGACGAAAGAATGGGAGGCTAAAAAAATGGCAAGTAAATGGAAAAACGCTCCAAACTATGGAGCTTTTAAAACAGGCTATATCTGTATTCAAGACCATGATAGTCCGCTTTGGTTACGAAACATTAAAATTAAAAAACTATAACTGATATTAACGAAAATGGATAAAAGAGAATTTTTAAAAAAAACGGCTGCCGCATCTTCGTTTGCCGTGCTGCCATCAATGAGTTGGGCCCTATCTAAAGACAAGCGTTTAAGAACTGCTCATATCGGAGTGAGCAATATGGGTGGTGAAGATTTAAAAGCTATATCTTCTCATGCAAAAGTGGACGTAGTTGCGCTTTGTGATGTTGATTCAAATCATTTGGCAGAGGCACACAAATTGCATCCAAAAGCAAAAATATTTTCTGATTATCGAGTGATGCTCAAAGAAATGGGAAAAAAAATAGATGCTGTTGTAGTCTCTACCCCAGATCATACCCATGCACCAGCATCTATGATGGCCATGAATATGAATAAACCCGTCTATTGTCAAAAACCCCTTACTCACCATGTGACAGAAGCACGAGCTATGAAAAAATTGGCTTCAGATAAAGGATTAGTAACGCAAATGGGGATTCAGGTACATTCTTTTTATGATTACAAATTAGCCACTTTACTCATTCAATCAGGCATAATTGGTAAAGTAAGCACCGTACGCGCATGGTCTCCAAAAAATTGGGGCTATGATGGTGCCCCTCCTACCGGTAGTGATCCAGTACCTGAATATTTAGATTGGAATTTATGGCTAGGCACTTCTGCCGAAAGGCCTTACAAAGAAGGCGTATACCATCCTGGTAACTGGAGGAAATTAGTAGATTATGGCTGTGGTACACTAGGTGATATGGGCGTTCATATTTTTGATACTCCTTATAACGCCTTACAACTAGATGTGCCAAGAACGATCACCACCAATTGTAGGAAACCAAATGGCTTTGGCTACCCAGAACAAAATATGGTTACGTATGAATTTCCTGGAACAAAATATACCACAGATACTTTAAAATGGGTTTGGTACGATGGTGTTGATGCCGATAAGCAACGTGAAGATTTAATGTTACCCAATGCAGACACATTGCATGACCAAGGTGCCATGTTTATCGGAGAAAAAGGAAGACTCTATTTACCTCATTTTCAAAAACTACCGATGCTTATAGTGGATGGTGAATATGTTGATATTAGCAAAGAAATATCAGCTCAAAATTTAGGTGAGCCAGTTCGCGATTATGAATCTGAAGGAAAAAAGCATTATCATCAGTTTGTAGACGCATGCTTAGGTGAAGGGCAAACCTCTGCACCTTTCTCTTACGCATCACGACTTACAGAAACTATACTTTTAGGAGTTATTGCTGGGCGTTTTCCAAACAAAACATTGCATTGGGATAGCAAAACAGCAAAGTTTGCTGAAGAAGAAGCTAATGCGTTTTTAGATGCTCCATACCGAGAATTCTAACTGTTGTTGTTTCGAAGCTTAATAAAAATAAACCGTCTTTAGTTTTCTTCATTCTAAAAACGGTTTATTTTTTTTTGTGTTTAAATACGTTTAAGTTCATCAATTTTATAATTAAATTTTAAAAAAATTGAATCATCTAGGTATCTTACAAGCCTATTTACGAATACAGTAATTTTTTAATCAAATCTCCTTACTTTTATCTTTCTAAAAAAAATACATGTCTACCGCTAAAAAAGAATACAAAAGAGTTACTGTAAAATCCCTAGTGGATATGAAAAAAAATGGCGAAAAAATTTCTATGCTTACCGCCTATGACTATTCGATGGCAAAAATTGTAGATGCTGCAAAAGTTGACGTTATTTTGGTTGGAGATTCTGCAAGTAACGTTATGGCTGGTCATGAAACTACTCTGCCAATAACTTTAGATCAGATGATTTATCATGCTTCTTCTGTAATTAGAGCAATTGACCGAGCTTTAGTTGTAGTAGACCTTCCTTTTGGTAGCTACCAAAGTGATCCAAAAGAAGCACTTCGGTCTGCAATACGTATTATGAAAGAAAGTGGCGCTCATGCTGTAAAACTTGAGGGAGGTTCTGAAATTAAAGAATCGGTTAAACGTATTTTAAATGCGGGCATACCCGTTATGGGGCATTTAGGACTTACGCCTCAATCTATTTATAAATTTGGCACCTATACAGTTCGAGCGAAAGAAGAAGAAGAAGCATCAAAGTTAATCGAAGATGCACAAATGTTAGAGAAACTAGGGTGTTTTGGTGTTGTACTTGAAAAAATACCTGCAAATTTAACCAAAGAGGTTTCAGAGCGTATTTCGATACCTACCATAGGAATTGGTGGTGGTAAGCACGCAGATGGGCAAGTACTGGTAATTCATGATTTATTAGGAATGACACACGAGTTTAATCCAAGGTTTTTGCGTAGATACATGAATTTATATGAAGAAATGGGCAATGCAATTTCACAATATGTTAACGATGTAAAAAGTAGAGATTTCCCCAATGATGATGAACAGTACTAATTAAGTACTTGAAATTGAAAAAAATAGGATGAATAAAATTATAATCGTATTGCTGGTTCTTCTCAATATTAGTTGCGACCAACTATCAAAGCGCATAGTTCGTAAGCATATAGCTGATCGTGAGACCATTGAACTAATTGGCGAAAACTTTATTTTAACGAAAGTAGAAAACAGTGGCGCTATGTTAGGTTTTGGCGCTGATCTCTCTCCCCTACTAAAGCTAATATTTTTACAAATTTTACCTATTGCTGTTTTACTTATTTTACTCTACAGGATTCTAAATAATTCAATGATGAATAAGTGGCTCGTATTTGCCTTTGCTTGCGTTATTGGTGGAGGAATTGGAAATTTAATTGATAGAATCGCATACGGTCAAGTGACCGATTTTTTTCATATTGACTTTGGCGGATTTTTTAAAACTGGCGTTTTTAATATGGCTGATGTATCAGTAACCATGGGTGTACTTTTAATTCTCTTCTTAAATCTACGTAACCGACAATTAGAAATGTAGTGGCAAATAAAATTATTTCTACAACAGAGAACCTTCAAATTATTTATGAAGACAATCACCTCATAGCTATTAACAAAAGGCCTGGTGACCTCGTACAAGGCGATAAAACAGGTGACACCCCACTTAGTGAATTGGTTAAGGCTTACCTAAAAAAAAAATACAACAAGCCAGGTAACGTATACTTAGGCGTTGCACATCGTTTAGATAGGCCCACCTCTGGTATCGTAGTATTTGCTAAAACATCAAAAGCCCTACCAAGACTTAATAAATTATTTGCTGAAAAAGCTGCAAAAAAAACATATTGGGCGGTTGTAAAGCATATGCCGGAAAAACAACAAGACACTTTATCGCATTGGATGAAGCGAAACACCAAGCAAAACAAGTCTTATGCACATAGGAAAGAAGTACCTGAAAGTAAAAAAGCCATATTAGAGTACCAAATAATAAAAAAACTAGATAATTTTTATTTACTAGAGGTTAATTTAAAAACAGGAAGACATCATCAAATACGTTCGCAATTATCGGCAATAGGCTGTCCAATTAAAGGAGACTTAAAATATGGTTTTGACAGAAGCAATAAAGATGGTAGTATACACTTGCATGCCCGTAACCTATCTTTCATTCATCCTGTAAAAAAAATAGCACTAGATTTATTGGCTAGTCCGCCGCATGATGCGCTTTGGAACGCTTGTTGCTAATTTAGTTTATCAGTAAAATCATTTAAACCTTAAACCATGATTAAAAAAATAGTTGCTCTTCTTTGCCTCTTTATCCTATCTGGTTGCAGCTCTTATAATTCTATCGATTCTTTTTATGAAAAACATAAAAATGATAACGAAGTAACTGCTGTAAGAGTTCCTCGTTTTATGCTTTCTATGCTTGGAAATATCTCCCCTGAGATGAGCTCAATTATAGGAAACACCAAAGATCTGCGCTTTATGCAATTTTCGAGTACTACCGCTCAACGCACTAAATTGTTAAATGATCAAATGAATTTAATGACGGGTAGCTCTTTTAAAGAAGTATTTAGAAAAAATGATAATGAAAAAAGAAATGTGGTCGCTATTCGCGAAAAAAGAGACGCTGTAAAAGAAATTTTAATTTATAACAATAACTCCGTCCAAGGTTCTTTTTTGTACTTCAATGGTAATTTTGACCCTGAGAAAGTAAGGCAAATTTCAAAAAATCAAGATTTTACAAAACTCAGTAATGGTATTATCAATCAATTTAACATGAGTGGTACACCCGGTATCTATCCAAACAAAGTAGAGAATAAAAACTAGATGAATTTTAAATATAAGTATACTTAAATTCGTACTTATAATTAAATACTTTAATCACTAAAAAACGGATATAAATTAACTGTTTATTCAATAAAAACAAAAATACACATGTTTTCAATTTAGTAAAATAGTTTAGTGCGGTTAATTCGTTTAACATTAAAATTCCAATTAATGATGAACATATTTTAAAGGTTTATCCTAGTTTATAGAGCGTACAAAAAATAAAGTTCAAAATATTGAACTACCAAGCTTAATCCCAATTTTGTCTTTTGTAAACTAATCGACTAAAAGACAACAACTTTTAAAAATGTTATTTCTGTCTTTTTTCGGCTAATAAACTAGCCCCTAAGTTTACCAAAGATTAATTTACAATGGTAATTTAAATACAGAATGAGCAGCTAAGAACTGCTTCGTATAAAGCGATTTTTCAAAAGTGTTTTTTTTTATATTTAATCATAAAAAAAGAATAGCTAACCTTTTAATCTATTTAACAAGTTGAAAGAATTAATTAAAAAAATAAGAAGTAAGATAGATTTAAGCCAAGCTGCTGAGAAATATCTTTATTCAATTTCAAAAAAGAAAACTGTTGCCAAAGAATCGATATTAATTCGGCAAGGGCAGCCAGTTAAAAAGATATTCTATGTAACTGAAGGTTGTTTACGATCATACTGTGTTGATAAAAACGGAAAAGAACATACCCTTCAATTTGCAATTAAAAACTGGTGGATTAGTGATTATATAGCTATTCATAATAATGAGGTTGCAACACTCACTATTGAATGTCTTTCCGAATCGAAAATTATTGAGTTTAAAGCTAAGGAATTAAGTGGTGTACTCACGCTTTTTCCTGAATACGAACCTTTTCAAAGGTTTATTTTAGAGCGTCATGTGGTTAGCCTACATCGAAGAATTTTAAATCAGCTTCAATTGACAGCTTCAGAACGATACCTTCTATTTTTAGAAGAATATCCAAATACTGAGCAGTTTACAAGAAATTATCATATTGCCTCCTATTTAGGAATAACTCAAGAGAGCTTGAGCCGTATTCGAGCTGAAAAAACAAAAAAATAACTTTTTTACCATAGGTCAATTTTTACTAAAACCTATACTTCTATTTTTGTGTCAAATAAGATTTAACAGATATGAAAATGAAAGCTTTACAATTAATAAAATATGGGGAAATTGAAGAAAGTTTGGTTTTTAATGAAGTAAATAAACCTAAACCAGCTGCAAAAGATCTTTTAGTAGAGGTTAAAGCTGCAGCAATTAACCCCATCGACAAAAGCATAATTTTAGGAAACTTACAAAATATGTTGCCTATTGCTTTACCAAGCACTTTAGCTTATGATGTAAGCGGTGTAGTTATCGAAAAAGGCGCAAATGTCGTTGATTTCAAAGTTGGAGATTTGATATACGCTAGAGTACCGCAAGAACAAATGGGAACCATTGCTGAATTTGTTACCGTGGCTAGTAATGCAGTTGCTAAAAAACCAGGTAATCTCTCTTTTGAAGAAGCAGCAAGCCTACCTTTGGCAGGGCTTACAGCTATGCAATCTTTAGATTATGCGAAAATCAAAAAAAACGATACTATATTAATTCATGCGGGTTCGGGTGGTGTAGGCAGCTTTGCCATACAATATGCAAAAGCTAAGGGAGCTTATGTTTATACCACAACAAGTACAACAAACGTTGAGTGGGTAAAAAATCTTGGTGCAGATACAGTTATTGATTACAAAACAGAAGATTATAAAGCTATTGTAAAAAATGTAGATATTGTATTTGACACTCTTGGTAAGGATTATTCCGTAGAAGCTTTTAACGTAATTAAAAAAGGCGGAAAAGTTGTAAGTGTAGCTGGCCCTTTAGATGAGGATAGTGCGAAATTGTTTGGTTTTCATGATTACAAATTACCCCCAGAGTTAACAAAGCAAATAGCTTCCAAAGAGGCTCAGTATAAATTTATATTCATGCATCCAAATGGAGCGCATTTAAACGAAATAAAAACCATGGTCGAAGATGAGAAAATACAACCTATCATTGACAGAGTATATCCGTTTTCGGATAGTATTTCGGCATTTACCCACTTGGCATCAGGCAGAGCAAAAGGAAAAATAGTAATAAAAATAAATTAATAATATGTTGAAAAAATTATTAGGTATCGCACCAAAATTAGAGGCTGATGGGTCTTATAGCCCTTCCAAAGTAGCATTGAAATTATCAACCTCAGACACTTCCGATTATGAGAATGTATCCTATTCAAAATACCAAGGAAAAAAGTCTAAAATTGTAGTCATTTTCACTGAGCAAAAAAATATGAAAATGAAAAATGGAAAGCTATTTTCAACTGGAAACCATCCTATTGAAGCTTTAGTACCATTACTACATTTAAAAAACGCAGGTTTCGATTTTGAGATTGTAACACCCACCGGAAAACCAGTTGTTTTTGAAATGTGGGCTTTTCCTAAAAAAGATAAACATGTTAATGCCATCTACAATCAATACAAAGCTGAATTTGAGAAACCAAAAGCCCTAGCTAGTTTTATTGAAAATGAGTTTGAAAATAGCGCTTCATATGCAGCCGTATTTATACCAGGTGGTCATGGTGCTATGCTAGGAATACCTGAAGACAAAAACGTTCAAAAAACCTTAAACTGGGCTTACAATAAAAATTTATATACCATTACCTTATGTCATGGTCCGGGTTCATTATTATCAACAACTTTAGACGGACAACCCTTCTTATACAAAGGATATAATATGGCTGTTTTTCCAGATGCTGTAGATAAACAAACCCCAATGATTGGTTACCTCCCCGGACATATGCCTTTTGGTTTATCAGAAAAATTAGAAAAACTTGGTGCCAAGTTAATGAATACTAAATCAGATAAAACCGTATGTGTAGATCGAAAATTAATTACTGGCGCAAGTCCCCTAGCATCTAACGAATTAGGAAAACTAGCGGCAAATACATTGTTAAAAGAGTTAGATTCTTGATATTGGAAATAGCTTCATAAATTGAACTGGGATATTGCTAAGCAGTATCCCAGTTCAATTTAATATTATCCTAAACTCAGCGCTACCTTATTATTATGGTTCTCACATCCAAAAAATAGCCCTTGTACATTTATAATGTGAGAATTTTAAACAGATTAGGAATGCTCTTTTCTGGTAAATAATTTTTTAGCTTTTTTTGTCCCTATCCTAACAAAAAAACGCAGCACATACTCGTAATGTACAAAGTATACCTAGGCGAACTATCTAGCTGAACTACCACATTTAACGGGTGAGTAATTTTGATTTTTCTCTAATAATTTCAGAAACAGGTTTTTTTTGTAAATGACTTTCTAACCAAGAAATGACATCTAAGTAAAGAAACGCTCTTTTTTCATAAGGGTGATCTTCATATTTCTTTAACTCTTTATGTAGTTTTTCAAACTCTTTATGAAGATCTGTTGGGTATATATTACCCAAGTTTCGTAAAAATTTTATCATCTCTTTTTGCACTTCATGCAAGTCATCCATTTTAAGCAAAAATTTATAAGTGCTTTTAAGTTGAATTTCTAAGTGATAATCCATTCCTGCCTCATAATGTGCAACTAAACTTAATACTCTAGCAAAGCATAAAAGATCTTCACGCATTTTTAGGTTTTTGTTTTCAATAATTCGTTTTAAATATTGAATACAAATTTTATTTTCCCCCATACCAAAATACAAACATGCAATTTTGTAGTACAATAACATTATATGATGTGCATCAATACGGTCTTTATGTTTTTCAATACCATATTCTATGATACGCACTAAGTACTCGCCTTGTTTAAAAGTACCCTCTAAAAAATGTAAATTAAGCTTATTTGAATTTGTATAAACAAAAGCAAGAGAAGTAATATTATCATTATTTGGGAAAATTTTACTGCTTACCATAGCCTCCATACGTTCTAAAACTTCTTTAAACTGAGAACTGTATTTTACATAAAAAAGCGACTCTAATAAATAATGGTTTCCTTTTAAAAAAAATACCGGGTTTAAATAAATCATCTCTTTATGCTCATAAAACAAGGAAACCCACTTGTGTGCGTATTTATAACAAGACAAAAAATCTTGAATTAGAAAGCTATACCATAAATGAGCTTTGTACAACCATAACTTTTCTCTAAAGCCAAGTTTCTTAATGTCGTATACCGGTAATTGTTTCTCGAAATAATTTCTAACCCTTTTTATATCATCATCACTTCTTGCGTAACCTACTTTTAACATCCAGCCATAAAGCTGTAAAGAGAGGTTAGAAAGTTTGCTGGTCATTAAATTTTGAGCAGAGAGTTCTTTTGCTTGAATGGCTAATTCATCTGCCCTGTGGGGAATACTACGTGTAATATATTGTGTTTCAATAATTTTTTCGAGTTCAACAATCTCATAGGCTACATTTTTTTCTTCATTTTCAATGGCCGTATTTTTTGCCTTATCCAGTATTTTTAGGCTCTGTTTATACAAACCTTTTTGATACAAAATGGTAGCAAAATCTAGCTGTTCTCGTAATTGAACTCGAATATTTTGATTTACTGGATTTAGTCTTAAGCTAATTAAAATTTGTTTATATAAGTGAGCTTTAAGGTTAGATAACTGTGATTTTTTAACGATACCACTTGCTAAAATAACCTTCTCGCTATAGTTTTTCATTTTGTCCATTATATTGAACAAAGCAATAAATTTTGCATTGGTATTAACTCCCAAACGCCCTGCATAGAGCTTAAATTGCCGCTTTTCAGATTTCGAAAGTGATTTTACCAGTACAAAAAGGGCGTCTTTATTGACTGTTGTCATCGTAAAAAAAAAAGTTTAAGTAAGTGTTATTCAAAATTTTAATGTCTTACAAAGCTCTTAAGTGTTGTAAATCCTGTATACTTTTTTAGGAGGTTTGCGCTATTGGTCATATATTCGTAATGTGTTCATAAAACTACACAAATAATGTGATGAGTAAAGATAAAGTTCAAATATTTGATACCACCCTTCGAGATGGCGAACAAGTACCGGGGTGCAAACTAGATGCGAATCAAAAACTTGTTATTGCCGAACGTTTAGACAATTTGGGTGTTGACACTATAGAGGCAGGCTTTCCTATATCGAGCCCAGGAGACTTCAATTCTGTATATGAAATAGCTAAACTTGTTAAAAATGCTACGGTTTGTGGATTAACCAGAGCGGTAAAAAATGATATCAAAACTGCTGCTGAAGCCTTAAAACCGGCAATAAGACCAAGAATTCATACTGGAATAGGAACTTCAGATTCTCACATAAAGTACAAATTTAACTCTAATAGAGATGCCATTATTGAACGAGCTGTAGCCGCTGTTAAATATGCAAAGACCTTTGTTGAAGATGTTGAGTTTTATGCGGAAGATGCAGGTAGAACAGATAACGAATTTCTTGCGCGTGTTTGTGAAGCCGTTGTCGCCGCTGGCGCGACTGTTTTAAATATTCCTGATACTACAGGGTATTGTTTACCAGAAGAATATGGCGAAAAAATGAAATACCTAAAAGAAAATGTTAAAGGCATACATAAAGCCATACTTTCTTGCCATTGCCATAATGATTTGGGTTTAGCAACTGCTAATTCTATTGCTGGTGTTATGAATGGAGCGCGACAAATAGAGTGTACCATAAACGGAATTGGCGAAAGAGCTGGCAATACCTCTCTCGAAGAGGTGGTTATGATTTTACGCCAGCATCCAAATTTAAATTTAGATACTCGAATAAATAGTAAATTATTATACAGTACCAGCCAAATGGTTTCTCAAAAAATGGGAATGATGGTACAACCAAACAAAGCTATTGTTGGCGCTAATGCTTTTGCACATAGTTCGGGCATTCATCAAGACGGAGTAATTAAAAATAGAGAGACCTATGAGATTATTGACCCTGCAGATGTTGGGGTAGATGAATCTTCTATCGTTTTAACCGCAAGAAGTGGTAGAGCAGCATTAGCTTACAGAGCGAAATTAGTAGGTTACGAATTAACAAAAGTTGAACTAGATCAAGTATATCAAGAGTTTTTAAAATTTGCAGATAAGAATAAAGAAATCTTAGATGCCGATATTCATACAATTATTAGCGCTACTGACGTAGCCATAGAAAAACAAGGTTAATGCAACTTAACATTGCTCTTTTAAAAGGTGACGGAATCGGCCCAGAGGTTTTAAACCAAGCTATTAAATGCCTTAAAGCTGTTGAAGAAACATTTAATCATCAGTTTAAATTTACTGAGGCTGAAGTTGGGGCTATAGCTATAGCCAACTCTGGGGTGCCTTTAACCGAAAAAACTATTACCATTTGTAAATCTTCTGATGCAATTCTTTTTGGTGCTATCGGTGAATTAGAATTTGACAATAACCCTGATGCAAAAGTTAGACCCGAGCAGGCTCTTCTAAAACTAAGAAAAGAATTGGGTTTGTATGCAAATATAAGACCCGTTAAAGTTTTTGCTGACTTAGTAGAAAATTCGTTACTGCCAAAAAAAATAATTACTGGTACAGATTTAGTTATATATCGTGAATTAACAGGTGGAATTTATTTCGGTAAAAAAAGCTTGAGTAAAGATGGTACTGTTGCTTCAGACCTTTGTGAATATTCTGAAGAAAAAATTACACGCATAGCACACATGGCTTTTAAATCTGCAAAACGCAGAAAACAAAAACTCACACTTGTAGATAAAGCTAATGTTTTAGAAACCTCTAGATTATGGAGAAAGATTGTAACAGAAATTGCAAAAAGCTACCCAGAAGTTCAGCTTGAATGTCTTTTTATAGATAACGCAATCATACAATTGACTATGAACCCTTCTAAATTTGATGTCATATTAACGGATAATATGTTTGGTGACATTATTACAAGCTTAGGTAGTGTTATCATTGGCTCTGTAGGTTTATTGCCTTCTGCATCAATAGGTGATAAGAACGCTATGTTTGCTCCCTTTCATGGCTCTTACCCTCAGGCGACAGGAAAAAATATAGCAAACCCAGTAGCATCAATTTTTAGTGCAGTTTTACTTTTACAGCATTTTAACCTTCATGAGGAGGCTATTGCAGTGTCAAGAGCTATTCAAAAATCATTTAAAAAAGGAATAACTACTACTGATATACTGGGTAGTAATAAATATGGCACCAATGCTGTTGGAGATTTCATCGCTGCGAACATTGTTGATTCTGATGAAAATTTAAGCCTTAATTATGAAAACATTGGGTTAGGAAGATCTACGATTATTTAAGGTAAAAACGCTACAATTTAAATAAAACCTTACGTATAAAACTTAGAAAACTGCAAAACTTCGTTCAACATTTAATAAGGCTCATTTTTCGCCTACAATAGCCTAGTTTAAAAAAATTATTCTGCCACCAATAATTTTACAAAATCATCAAATTCTCTTTGAAATTCTATATATTTTTCGCCAGTTGCAGGCCCGTTAAAACCAGTATGTATTTTTCTAACCGCTCCGCTTTTATCAATAAAAATTGAAGTAGGATAAGACAACACGTGATTTAACATAGGTAGTTTTTGCTGCGCTAATTCTTTATCGGAAGAGCCAAACTGAGCGAGTAAAACAGGGTATGGAATCTTGAGACGATTTTTCATTCTTTTAATGCTTTTTAGTGCACCCTCTTTGGTTTTAGCGTATTCAAATGCTAGAGCAACTATTTCTAAATCAATATTCGTATTCTTTTTTAGATAATTAATATAATATTTAGTTTCGTCTAAACAGTTGGGGCACCAAGTACCCATAATTTGAACAATTACCACTTTATTTTTAAAACGATCATCAGTTAATGAGATTAAATTTTCTTCTGTATCTAAAAAAGAAAATTCCAATTTATCATAACCCTCCTTTAAAAAGGTGAGTGAATCTGCATTAGGCAATTCAAAAGCTTCATTTCGCTTACCTACAAAAGCTCCTTTATAATGATTACCCGAATAAAAAGTTCCTTTTAGAGTACTATCCTTTACTTGAGCAGTAAAAAGAAAGGCGTGGGCACCATCAAAAGCAGATAATTTTAAAGAATCTCCGCTCATAACACCTTCAAGATATCTATAATCACCTGTTGTGGTTCTAAAAGTACCTGTAACTTTACCTCCCATCTGTTTAAAAATACCTTTTGCGGCATAGGCGTCATCCGTATTAGGTTCAAACTCAACTTCCCAAATTCCACTAACATCTTGTTCTGCCTTCTTACTCGTAGAAAAGCGATTTTCCTCATTAAATTTTGCAGTAAATGGTACAACCCTATTTAAACTCTCTTTAATAAAATGACCGTTGATTTTGTTTTTGGTAAAACGGCCTGCTATGTAGCCTTCAAATACTGGCGTTTTAACTATAATTGAATCTTTAATAATTTCGATTTCGTCAACCTCTATAACTTCAGAGGCATTATAAATTTTCATATCATAATCGCCTTGGTCGTCCTTTATCAACATAAAATTAAAGGGAAGTTTTTGGTGATCCATTACTTCTAGTTCGGCAAGCCAAATTCCTTCAGATAACATCTCTTTATTATCCGAAGTACAAGAGTAATTAAGTATCATAATTACTACAAAAAAAATAATTTTTCTCATGAAATACCTAAATTAATTTATGGTTAATTAAGACTACAACCATGTCTTATGCTTTGTGAAATAACAACAAAAAATTACAAATAAAAAATAAAGATAATTCAGATACATGGTTATTGAATGTCAACACACATTGTTTTATATTTGTGCCCACTAAATATATTTCATGAACATTTCTTACAACTGGTTAAAACAATTTATAAATATTGATTGGGATGCTAGGCAAACTGCCGAACTTTTAACTGACCTTGGTCTTGAGGTGGAAGGAATCTCAGCTTTTGAATCTATTAAAGGTGGCCTCAAAGGAGTGGTTGTCGGTGAAGTAATTTCTTGTATACAACACCCAAACGCAGACCGTTTAAAATTAACGAAAGTTGATATTGGTACTAAAGAACCTCTTCAAATTGTTTGTGGAGCACCCAATGTTGCAACCGGACAAAAAGTGCCTGTGGCTACCGTTGGCACTACTTTATTCAAAGACGGCGAGCCTTGGATCATAAAAAAAGGTAAAATTAGAGGAGAAGAAAGTTTTGGTATGATTTGCGCAGAGGATGAGTTAGGCTTAGGTACAGATCATGACGGTATTTTGGTTCTCGACGATGCTTCAGAAATAGGCAGCCCTTGTTCCTCTCTTTTTGACATTGAAAATGACGAAGTTTTTGAAATAGGACTAACTCCAAACCGATCAGATGCAATGAGTCATTTTGGAGTAGCACGTGATCTTAGAGCCGGTTTAAGACAAAAAGAAGTTGAAAAAGAGCTAATTACTCCGCCTTTAAGTAATTTTAATATTAGTGATAGATCATTAAAAATTGCAGTTTCGGTAGCAGATAGCACTTTAACACCAAGGTATTGCGGTGTTACGATTAGTAATTTAGTGGTAAAACCCTCGCCTACTTGGTTACAAAATAGATTAAATGCAATTGGTATTGCTCCGAAAAATAATTTAGTTGATGCTACTAATTATGTTTTACATGAACTAGGGCAACCCTTACATGCCTTTGATGCGGATAAAATAAAAGGGAAGGAAATTAGTGTAAAAACACTACCAAAAGGCACAAAATTTATCACTTTAGACGGGGTAGAGCGCGAATTGCATGAAGAAGATTTAATGATCTGTGATAAAGAAAAGCCAATGTGTATTGCCGGTGTTTTTGGAGGTATTCACTCGGCCGTATCTGACCAAACGACATCAATATTTTTAGAAAGTGCTTATTTTGACCCCATCTCTATTAGAAAAACCGCAAAAAGACACGGTCTAAATACCGATGCCTCATTTAGGTTTGAGAGGGGTATTGACATAGAAAATACAGAATTTGCCCTACGAAGAACTGCTATACTTATTACTGAAATTGCGGGTGGTGACATTACATCAGACATTATTGACCTGTATCCAAAAAAAGTGATTGAAAAGCATGTTTTTTTAAGTTTTGAAAAAACAAATAAGTTAATTGGTCAAGAAATTCCTAAAGATACAATTAAAGCTATTTTGTCATCCCTTGATATAAAAGTGATGAACATAACAGAATCTGGCTTAGGTTTAATGATACCTTCTTACCGTGTAGATGTACAACGCGATGTTGATGTAATCGAAGAAGTGCTTCGGGTATATGGGTACAATAACGTTTTGTTCACTCAAAAACTTAATGCCTCTATCGCTACAACATCTAAATTTGAAGATTATAAATTACAAAATATTGCAGGTAATCTCTTAGCAGCAAAAGGTTTTTTTGAAATAATGGCAAATAGCCTTTCAAATCCCAATTACATTGCACTTTCTAAAAATTTAAAAGAATCTGAAAACGTAACAATGATGAACCCCTTAAGTACCGATTTATCCGTACTTAGACAATCAATGTTGTTTTCTGGTCTTTCCGCCATATCTCATAATATTAACCGAAAAAGAGAAAATCTTAAACTTTTCGAATTCGGAAAAACATATCATAAATATGGTGAAAAACATATTGAAAATAAACACCTAAGCTTGTTTTTAACAGGAAATAGAAATGAGGAAAACTGGGAAAGTCCTTCTCATAAAACTGATTTCTATTTACTAAAAACCATGTCCGAAATGGTTTTGTCTCGTTTAGGAATTACTAATTTTCAAAGTATACCACAATCGTCGGATGGTGATTTTTCTGAAGGGCTAATTCTTAAATCAAACAAAAAAGAAATTGCAGTTTTAGGTATCGTAAAAAAGAGTATTAGCAAAGCATTCGATATTAAACAAGAGGTTTTTTATAGCGATTTTAACTGGAACAACATACTTTCTTTAATTTGTAAAACTAATATCGTTTACAAAGAAATTCCTAAATATCCTGAAGTAAAGCGAGATTTTGCTTTATTGTTAGATACCCATGTCACCTATAAAGAAGTGTATGATTTAGCTTTTCAAACCGAGAAAAAAATCTTAAAAAGTATGCAGCTTTTTGATGTTTATACGGGGAAGAATCTACCTGAAGGGAAAAAATCATATGCAGTAAGTTTTACTCTACTAGATGAAAATAGTACCCTTACTGACAAAAGAATTGATAAAACTATGAATAAATTGAAAATGCGCTTCGAAAAAGAATTAGCTGCAGAACTTAGGTAATAAATTTTTAGTTGCCCGACCTAAATACGGTATCAATTTCATGAATAACCCCATTACTTTGTTTAAAATCAGCAGAAGTAATTTTTGCTGAATTACCTAAACTATCAGTGAGTATAATGTCAACACCGGTCATTGTTGCTGTAAGTATATCTCCTTGTATAGTCGTAAAAAAGGCTTTACCTGCACCTCTGCACATTTCTAAAAGAATTTTAGAAGCTGAAAAGTTTCCTGCTATAATATGATAACCGATAAAAGACTGAAGTTCTTTTTTATTTTTAGGTTCTAATAACTCGGCTAGAGTTGTCTTTGATAATTTTTCAAAAGCAAGGTCAGAAGGTGCAAATACTGTAAACGGACCTTCTTTACTTAATGCATCATCAAGATCTGTTGCCTTTAAAATCTGTAATAGCGTTTTATGGTTGGCACTAGCTTCGGTACTACTAAGAATGGTTTTATGCTTATTTTTATCCATCGTTAATCGAGGAGACACTATACTACTTTGGGAAAAAACATTAACCGATAGATTTAAAAAAACAAGAAGCAGCAAGCATAAATTACGATTCATATTAAGAAACTGAGGGTATGTTAAGGTGAAAATTCTATAAAAGGTATAAAAACGTCGCTAAAATACAACATTACATCGCTTGGAAACTTATTTTTATTTAGGATATCATTTTATTAACAAAACATTAACACATATTTTTTTAGCTCTAAAGCGTTTTGATTAGAAAATTCTTAATTTAGGGAGAACAGGTAAAAAAAAATTGATGTTGATAGAAAAAACGAATATAGAAAAGAAACTGAAACAAATAAGAGATAATGATCTTCATTCAGGTACTACAATCCTTCAAGAGGTTTACCAAATATTACAGCAAGAAGATGTAACAAAAGAACGCATTTCAAAAACCATTAAAAAAGGTCATCCCACAGCTTTAAATAATTTTGATTTTGAGTTATTAGAAACTAAAAATATTTATCACCTAAGTCAAATAAAACAAATTTGTATTGATTATCGTCTTCGCTTTTTGGACTCAAAATATTTTAAAAATGAGATACCTGAAGAAGCTATTTCTAAAATTAAACGATTAGAGGAAATACATAATATTGAACTTGTAGGTTTTAAGATTATTGCTCCTTCTAAACTTTTTAAGTTAAAAGATAAAGATGATCCTTTGTTATTTGCACCCATTGGTAATGATTATTTTTATTTAATTCACACATGGGGTAATGATCTTCATCCCTTTCGAAAGATGATGGCCTGGCCGTTTAAAAGCATTGTGAATTTAGCCATTTTAACTTTTGTCTTAAGTTTTGTAATTACTTTATTAATTCCAGATGGTTTATTCTCAAAATCTAGTACAACTTCACAATTTATGATTTTGTTCTTCTTTGTTTTTAAATCAATTGCCGCCATAGTTGTTTTTTACGGTTTTGCATTAGGCAAAAACTTTAATACTGAAATTTGGAATAGCAAGTATTTTAATGCCTAAAAAGAAGTTTTCTAAATTATTTGAGCTACAATGTTTTACTAAACTAAAGCGTGTAGTATTTTTCTTTAGACACCTTTAATTATCGAGTTGTTACTTTATCAAAAAATACTATTTGTTAGCGTAAAAGCTGATGTTTTTTAGCGGTTTTAAAAGCTGATATTCTCTAATTACAATTTTTTTATTTCGATAGTTTTAAGCATCAAAAAACATCTTTATTACAAGCTGCGAAAGCTATGCATTTGCACAATGGATGTATAAGTGTTCTCTTTTTTCTTAATTAAAGAATAATTTATTTTACAACAATCTCATAAGGCACCCCGTCTAGGTTTATATTATCGACTAAATTTGGAGCCGTTGCTGTTTGAACTCGAAGCAAACCACCTTTATTTATTTCTCCTGTTTTTTTGTAACCAATCAAAAGCAAATTATTTTCCTCATCAAAACCAACGGCTGTTGTAGTTTCTATTTTAAGTTCAAAATCGCGCTTTTGTTCAGTTAAGAAATTTTCGTAAGCATAGAAAGTGGCTAAATTTTGCGAAAAGTCGTATACTGCGGCTATTTGTGGATAGTCGCTGAAGTCGCCAGAATTTGAAGGGTAATATAATCTACCGGTATCATCTAGACGTTTTGAATTAGTGCTTGCAAATTTTGGCTTGGCATCTTCTCTATATCTTACATAGTTAACCGCCATTGTAGTAGAATTTAAAATACCATGTAAGCCTTCATAACTGATTAAAATATTATTACTCCCATCTTTAAAAATACGTTTTGCATCATTACCTGCAGGTACCTCATGTATTAGGTTGTTTGTACTTAGATCAATAACCAAAACGTTATTTTTATTAGCTTCGGCTTCATCTTGGGTCAAAATAAACAGCTTATTATTTGTAGTGGCCAAATCAAATGGTTTTTTTTCTACCATTACATCTTCATAACTAAAGTCTGCAGAGGTTGCATCTATTATTCGTATCGTATAATCAGGTGAATTTGACTCTGCTGTTTCATAAGAAATAAACATAGTATTTGCTGACTGTGCTATGGCCAACACGTTTATGTTACAATTACCTAAATCGCTAAAAACAACCATTTCAGATGCACTGTCGTTACTAAAGTTATATTTGGTTAATGAACCTTGGCAATTACCAGTTCTGTGATATTGTAAAAAATTAGCACCTTCAAGATCGTACAAATTAGGAACTATCTTTTCTGCTAGTGAACTTTCATTAGGGTTTAAAGTTATTGTATTTGCATTTGCATTTAAAAATTGGACCGAAAGCTTATTATCTTTCTTTAGAAGCAAGGCATATTCTGCTTCAATACTGGGCATATTTCCGTCACCACCATTCGATTCATCATTCTCAGATTTTGAACAACTAGCAATAAGTAGTGTTGAAAGTAAGTAAAAGGCAAATTTAAACTTCATCATAAAAGTATTTTAGGTTACTCAAATGACGCAGTTAATCAAGGTCTTTTACTAGTTAACTTGCGTACATTTTTTTTCGTTGTTCTTTTATAGTCTTATCAGACATAAACTCATCGAACGTTGAATACCTGTCAATATTGCCTTTTGGAGTTAATTCTATGATTCTATCGGCAACCGTTTGAGCAAATTCATGATCATGTGTAGTGAACAAAACTGTACCTTTAAAGTTCTTTAATGAATTATTAAATGCAGTAATACTCTCTAAATCTAAGTGGTTTGTTGGTTCATCAAGCATTAAAACGTTTGCTCTGAGCATCATCATTCTGCTTAACATACATCTCACTTTTTCGCCACCAGATAAAACTGTACACTTTTTTAACGCTTCTTCTCCACTAAAAAGCATTTTTCCGAGAAAACCTCTTATGAAAACTTCTTCGCGCTCTTCTTCTGTTTTTGCCCATTGACGCAACCAATCAACTAAACTAATATCCTCTGTAAAAAAACTTGAATTATCAGCAGGCAAATAAGATTGATTGGTAGTTATACCCCATTTAAACTCACCAGCATCTGCCTTGCGATTATTGTTTATAATCTCATAAAAAGCAGTTGTAGCTCTAGAGTCTCGTGAAATAATAGCTACTTTATCTCCTTTGCTTAAATTAATATTTACTTTCTGAAAGAGTAAATCACCGTCTTCTGAAGTTGCAGATAAATTTTCAATATTTAAGATTTGATCACCCGCTTCTCTTTCGCGTTCAAAAATTATAGCAGGATACCTTCTGCTTGAAGGTTTAATATCTTCAATTCGTAACTTAGAAAGCATTTTTTTTCTTGAGGTTGCCTGCTTACTTTTTGCAACATTTGCACTAAATCGAGCAATAAATTCTTGAAGTTCCTTCGCCTTTTCTTCCGATTTTTTATTCTGTTGTGCTCTCTGCCTGGCAGCTAATTGACTACTTTCATACCAAAATGTATAGTTGCCCGAAAAGTGATTTATTTTTCCAAAATCTATATCAGAAATATGTGTGCATACCGCGTCTAAAAAGTGCCTGTCATGTGAAACAACTATTACTGTATTTTCATAATTAGCCAAAAAATTCTCTAACCAATTGATGGTTTCATAATCTAAATCGTTTGTTGGCTCATCCATTATTAAAACATCTGGATTACCAAATAAGGCTTGGGCTAATAACACTCTCACCTTTAGTTTTGAGTCAATTTCACTCATGATCGTAAAATGCAAATCTTCAGAAATACCTAAATTTGACAACATAGCGGCGGCGGCGCTATCTGCGTTCCATCCATCCATTTCTTCAAATTGTACTTGCAGCTCTCCAATTCTGTCTGCATTTTCATCTGTATAATCAGCATATAGCGCATCAATTTCTGTCTTAAGTGCAAACAAAGGTTTATTACCCATTACAACGGTCTCTAAAACGGTTGAATCATCATAAGCGTTGTGGTTTTGTTCTAAAATTGACATTCGCTTAGAAGGCTCTAGGTGCACATGCCCCGAGGTAGGGTCTTGTTGTCCAGAAAGTATTTTTAAGAAAGTAGATTTACCCGCCCCATTGGCTCCGATAACACCATAGCAGTTACCTTGAGTAAATGCTACATTTACCTCATCAAACAAAACTCTTTTTCCAAACTGAACCGATAAATTAGAAACGGATAACATAGTTACTTCTTTTAAATTCGGTGCAAAAATAGATAAATTAAAATCTCTAAACCAATATTGTAGCGCTCAAAGCAACTGATTTAAGACAAAATTGTCTTACTTATTTTTAACCTCCTCTTAACAGCAATGAATACAAGTCTTTATTAGCTTTGTGATGTACATAGTTAGACTTCATTTATGAATAAAAACTTACTTTACATCTTTCTTTTTGTTCTTGCATCTTGCAATAAAACTGATAAAGAACCTCAAGGGCTTTTTTTCGGTGGAGAAATAGTAAATCCCACAGCCAAATACATTGTTCTTCTTAAAGATGACCAAAAAATTGACTCAGCAAAGTTAGACGACAAAAATCGCTTTAACTTAAGGCTTGACTCAATAAGTAAAGGACTCTACCATTTTAAACATGCCCCTGAAAATCAATATATATATCTTGAGCCAGGTGATAGTATTCAAGTACGATTAAATACTATTGATTTTGATGAATCGTTGGTTTTTTCAGGACAAGGATCAGATATCAATAATTTTTTATTAGAACTTTTTTTAGCAAACGAAGAAGAAGAAAGCAAATTTAGAACGTCTTATTTTGAATTAAATCCAAAAGAATTCAACCAAAAGATAAGGCAATTAAAAGGCGAAAAAAACAAAGCATTAAATCAACTAAATCTTGAAACAAAGCTTTCTAAAAGTGCAAAAAAAATGGCACAAGTAAGTATCGATTATACCTACTACAATTATAAAGAAATATACCCCTTCGAGCATCGCAGAAAAACGGGTAATAGGGTTAGCGACAAGCTACCTTCTGACTTTTACAACTATCGAAAAAACCTTACTTTTAATAACAAAAACTTAAACTACCTTACCCCCTATTACAACTTTGTTAAGTCATATTTCAAAAATATTTCATTGAGTGGCTGCGAAAAAAAATGCGGAGTTGACAATGATAAAATTGTAAATCAATTGCATTATAATAGGCATAAACTGGGCTTAATTGACAGTTTAGTGCATGAAGATGAACTAAAAGACAACTTATTTAGAAATGTTGCTTTTGAATATCTTTTACGAGGAAAAGATACCGAAAAAAATAACGAGATTTTTATTACTGACTTTCATCAGCGATCGGCAAATAATAGGCATATAGAGGAAATAAATCAACTTTATGAAGGCATTAGAAATATGCAGCCTAATAAAAAAATTCCGAATATAATAGTGACCGACTTTGAGGGTGAAAAAATATCCCTTCGAGAAATTGCCAAAAATAAGAAAGTTGTCTTTTATTTCTGGTCAGGTTCTAATGCGGCTAATCGAAGATATTTTAAAGATGCTACCAAAAAAATAGCGCTACTTTTCGCGAAAAACAAAGATTATAAATTTGTAGGAATTAACTACAGAACAGACGATCATATTTGGAAGGGTATGATTGATAAAGCTAACTTGGATAAAGCTTATCAATTTAAGACCGATAATTTTGAAGAACTTGCTAAGGTTCTATTTATTTACCAAAAGAATAAATGCATTGTTACTAAAAACGGAAAGATTGATGATGGCTTCACGACACTTTGGGCAGCCAATTTATAAACTAAATAGTATTAAAAAACCCTTAATTAATTACTATTAAGGGTTTTAAAAGCTATAAAAAGCTGCAAATTTGCTTTTAGTTAATTTCCTTTTTGATAATCGGCTAAAAACTTGGCCAAACCAATATCGGTTAATGGGTGCTTTAAAAGACCTTCAATTGATGATAAAGGACCCGTCATAACATCGGCACCTAACTTAGCACAATCAATCACATGCATTGTGTGACGTACTGAAGCTGCTAATATTTGCGTATCAAAAGCGTAATTATCATAAACATGCCGTATTTCAGCAATAAGGTTTAATCCGTCTGTTGAAATATCATCAAGTCGACCTATAAACGGTGAAACATAAGTTGCACCAGCTTTAGCTGCCAATAATGCTTGACCTAAAGAAAAAACCAAGGTACAATTAGTGCGAATACCTTTGTCTGAAAAATATTTTAAGGCCTTTAAACCATCTTTTATCATCGGTACTTTTACCACAATCTGCTCATGCAACTCTACAAGCTCTTCCCCTTCTTTAATCATTCCTTCTAAATCTGTGGCAATTACTTCTGCCGAAACATCTCCTTCAACAATAGAACATATATCTACATAGTGTTTTAAGATATTATTTTTGCCACTAATACCTTCCTTAGCCATTAGTGAGGGGTTAGTAGTAACTCCGTCAAGAACACCCAGTGCTTGAGCTTCTTTAATTTGATCTAAATTGGCTGTATCAATAAAAAATTTCATGTGATTTGTTTTGGTTTAGTAAACGTATAATTCTTAAATATAAAACTACAACTTATAATGATTTATCAAAAGTTTCTCGTACACATTACTGGGTAACCAACGCTTTAAAAAAACGGACAGTTTTTGCATGTACGAACCAACTACATAACGTACCTTAGGATTTTTAGTGTTTATAATTTTAAACACCATTTTTGCCATTAGCACCGGATCTTCGCCATCATTAACTCCTTCATTAATGAGTTCAAGTGTCTTTGCATAAGGTTTATAATAGGCTGATGTTTCATTAACTGGTGCATGATAACGACCCGCGGCTATATTTGTTTTAAAATCACCAGGGGCGATGCTTGTAATATGTATTCCGAAATCTTTAGCCTCAATCCTTAAAGCTTCTGTAACTAACTCTAAAGCTCCTTTTGTGGCCGAATAAAAACCTCGATAAGGCAAACCCATAAAACCAGCGATAGATGTAATATTAATAATTAGCCCACCCCCTTGCGCACGCATTTGTGGCAAAATCGCTTTAAAAAGGTATATTGGTCCATTAAAATTTGTATCAAACACCTTCCGAACCTCTTCGTTTGGGGTTTCTTCAATAGGCCCTGTAATTCCAATGCCAGCATTGTTAATTAAAACATCAATACGCCCCTCTTTTTCAATAATAAGCTCACATGCTTCTTGAATACTCTGCACATTTGTTACATCCATCTTTAACAATTGAAATGCTTCGAAATTTGCGTGATTTTCTAGTTTTCGGGTAGTACCGTAAACCCTATAACCTTTCAACTTTAAGTATTCACCAATTGATTTTCCAATGCCTGACGAACCTCCTGTAATAAGAACAACTTTAGTCTTCATAGAAGATGCAAATTAACAAATAAAATAAGGTTCGAAAAATAAAAAGAATAATATCGCTCTAGAAAACAGCACAAAAAGAAAAGATTAAACCATCTCAATTTTGGGTACAAAAAAAGGCAAGCTACCTACATCGCACCGCTACAACCATATACCCTTGCTGCGTTCCCACCCTGGGGGATTCTACAGGAGCTGGTCGTGTAGGACTTGCCAGGTGCAAATATACAATCTTTTCTATTTTACCGTCATAAATTAATTGCAAATATTGTGCTTGATTTATTCTTTGGTGCTATTTTTGTCTCAAACTCTTAAATTATAGAGTTTTAGTAAAAAACATTTAACAATAAGGTATTGCCTTATATACTTTTATAAACAAAACAGCTAGCTCATGATTAAATCTTTGGCACTATTTAGTTTTTTAACCCTAATTATTGCGTGCGGTAGTCACCAAGCAGACCCTGCGCTACTTTTTGATATCTCTTTGGATGAAAATAAAACACAATTTCAACAAAATGAAGCCGTTCGAGTTCAAATAAACAACAAAAAGAATAAGAGCATTGAAGCGGTCACGTACTATATTGATGACAAAGTTTTACCTGTTAAAGACCATACGGTAGTATTCGATATGAAAACCTTAGGTAACAAAACCTTAAAAGCGGTTATTGAATTTGAAGATACTTCGGTTGAAGTATATAAAAAAATAAAAGTGCTTGCAGAAAAAGCACCTGAAATATACACCTACGACATCGTTAACATCTACCCACATGACACCAACGCCTATACCCAAGGTCTTGAATTTTATCAAGATACCTTATATGAAAGTACAGGTAAATTAGGTCGTTCTACCTTACGAAAAGTTGATTATAAATCGGGAAAAATATTAAAGAAAATTGATCTTGATGATGCTGTTTTCGGAGAAGGTATGACTATTTTAAACGGAAAAATTTACCAGCTTACCTGGAAAAGCAAAATTGGATACATTTATGATTTAAAAGACTTTAAAAAAATAGATAATTTTCAATATGGAGAGAGTAAAGTAGGCTGGGGATTGGCAAATGACGGTACTAAATTATTTAAAAGCGACGGAACAGAGCGAATTTGGTTCTTAAACCCCGAAACCCTCGTAGAGCAAGGCCATATTGACATCGTAACAAATTCTGCCATTTTTAACAAGGCAAATGAACTTGAATACGTCAACGGAAAGCTTTTCGCTAATGTATATCAAAAACCAAGTATGATGATACTTGATGCATCAAGCGGTGCAATTGAAGGCGTGGTTAATTTTAGTGGTCTTTTAGAAAAAGTGACCAAAACTGAAAACTGGGATGCCGTTAATAATGTTTTAAACGGCATAGCGTATCACCCAACTAAAAAAACTTTCTTTGTAACCGGAAAAGATTGGGACAAACTATTCGAAGTAACAATTCGGAAAAAATAAACAACGCAGCAAATGGAAACCTTTGAAAAAATTATAACGGTTTCAATAAATGACCTAGATGATCTAAATCACGTTAACAACGTGAGGTATGTACAATGGATTCAAGACATAGCAAAAGAACACTGGCAAACTTATGCAACAAAAAAAATGCAAGAAAGTGTAGTATGGGTAGTAATGAATCATAATATTACCTACAAAAGTGCTGCTATTTTAAATGATAAAATTAAAATTCATACCCATATTAAAGATAACAACGGTCCTACATGTATTAGAGTTGTAGAAATTCACAATACAAAAACAAATAAACTGTTATTATATTCAGAGACAAAATGGTGTTTGTTAAATGCTAAAAACTTTAGGCCCATTCGAATTTCTAAAGAGATTGAACAGTTATTCCGTTCCAAAGAACATTTTTAAAAATAAAAAATTTAAATAATTGATTGACTAAAATTGTAACCAACACTAAAAACCCTTTTGTTTTAAAACTAAAAATGCGCTATTATTTTTTTATTATTCTTTTACTTCTTAGTATTATTTTAGGTAATTCTTGCCGAAAAAATTTAGAATATGCCCCAAGTGCAGGAAATTTAGAGTTTTCAAAAGACACAGTATTTTTAGACACTATTTTTACAAATATTGCGAGTAGTACTCATACCCTAAAAGTATATAACAGAACTAGAGACGATATAGAAATTCCGTCAATTCAATTGGCTAAAGGTGAAAACAGTAAATATCGTTTAAATGTCGACGGTATTGCAGGTAAAAATTTTAAAAATATACCCATTTTCGCTCAAGACAGTCTTTTCATTTTTATAGAAACAACAATTGATAACCCTAGTTTAGAAAAAGAATTTCTTTATACTGATGCAATTGAATTTGATGCTGGCGACTTCTTACAACAAGTAGAATTAGTAACCCTAGTAAAAGAGGCCATTTTTATTTATCCTAGAACGCTTTCTAATGGTACAAAAGAAACTTTTTCTATTGGCGTTGATGAATTAGGTAACGAAGTTACTGTTATGGGATCTTCTTTAAAAGAGAATCAACTAGTATTCTCAAAAGACAAACCTTATGTTATATATGGATACGCCAAAGTACCAAGGAGCAAAAAACTTGTTATAGACGCAGGCGCACGGGTATACTTTCACAAAGACTCTGGTATTTATGTTGAATCAGGCGCAACTATAGAAATTAACGGTAGACTTAGTGAAGATCAAGAAACATTGGAAAATGAAGTAATTTTTCAAGGTGATCGATTAAATGAAACCTACAAAACTTTGTCTGGCCAATGGGGCTCCACCTATATTGCATCTGGTAGTACTGCAAATAAGATTAATCATTTAACTATTAAAAACGCAACAATTGGGCTAGTAGTAGAAGGTAACGGGAGACTTGAGACACCAACTCTAGAAATACAAAACACGCAAATATATAACAGCTCTAGTGTAGGTTTATGGTCTAAAACTGCGTTTATAAATGGACAAAACCTTGTCCTCGGAAGTGCAGGAAAAACATCACTATTCTGTAGTTTAGGAGGTAAATATTCTTTTAAACATTGTACAATTGCCAATTATTGGTCTACTAGTTTTCGAGTTGGTACGGCGCTCGAAATTAATAATTTTAACACTACACAAGCAGCAAACCTTAGTCAAGCCAATTTTATAAATTGCATCATAGATGGTAATAGTAGTTTTGAACTAAGTTTAGCTTCAAATCAATCAAATAGTTTTGAGTATTCTTTTACCAATTGCTCATTGAAATTTATAGCTGATAGCAATAACAATAGCGACTTGTATGATTTTGAAAACCGCGATAAATTTGATCAAATATTTTTTAATGAAGATATAAATTTCTTAAACGTTGCTGAAAATGATTTTAGAATAGGAAAAAATGAAACCTCTAATAGTATTGCAAATAATGCTGCTGCCGTACAGGTTCCTTTAGACATCCTTGGTATTGACCGAACAAACATGCCCACAATTGGCGCATACCAAGAAAAAAGTGAAAGTGAAAATATACCTTAGCTGACACTTTTAGCAGGCGCCTTTTCATTAAAAAATTTAAAATTTACTACAAAAACCTCAATTAATATATGGTTTACCTTGGTTTTAAATTTCAAGACTATTGTTATTTTGCATAAATACATGCAAAGATCATGGCCTACCAATACACCATAATTGATTCGAATGAGAGCTCTAATTTAAAATTACAACAGTATTTGAAAGAATACGGAGAATTCATCTGTTGTTCGATAGCAAAAAATAGCATTGAAGGTTTAAACGAAATACTTAAGCATTCGCCAGACATTGTATTCATAAATTTAAATGAGAATTCAAGTGCCTATTTTCAAATGACAACAGAGCTTCACCAATATGGCAATTGCATTCCCATTTTTATCGGTATATCAGAAAATAAAAAATATGCTTACGAAGCCTTAAAAAGCAATTTTTTCGATTATTGGCTTTTTCCTTACAATGAGTTTGATATTCGCAAATCGATGATGCGGTTAAAAAAGAGCATGCCCCAAGAAGAAATTCCGCATACCTTATGCTTAAAGTCATACCGTGATTTTCAATACTTAAACACTAATGACATTTTGTACTTACGCGCCGATAATAATTCGACAGAATTTATAATGAAAGACGGAACAATTAACAATGCATTTAAAACGCTTAAGACCTTTGAAAACCAGATGCCTAAGAATTTTATTCGTATTCATCAAAGCTACATGGTAAACATAAACTATATTTCACGAATTAGTTATGGCAAAGCGATTTGTACGTTAAAGCATCATAAAGTACAATTACCATTCTCTAAATCTTACCGAAAAAACATCGATAAGCTAAAGAAACTGCTTACGAAAAATGCAATTTCTTCTTTAAATTAGGTTAATTCTCGTCAACATAGGCCAGATACTCGCAAAAAACTACTATTTACCGCCAAATTATTTTGCAGCCATTTTAAAATTACATCGACAGTTACATTTACTTCGAAATTCTAACGAAATATTAACTCTTATTAATTACATTATCATGAAAAAAGTAGCAAGCATTTTAGCAGTAGTGTTGTTCGCATTAGGAATGTTCTCAACTCAAATTGAGAATACCTTAGATGCTAATTTTGATCTTGAATCTATGTTGGCATGCGGTAACTGTGCTGATGAAGGTGATCGAGGTAGAGATGGTGGTTTTAAGTGGGCTTAATACACAACACTAAAATAAAAAAGGGGTTAAATCTAAGATTTAGCACCTTTTTTTTTTATCTTGTAGTAAAAAATTGAAAACGTCCCCCATTCGTATTCGCCTATTTCTTAAACTGCTGCTATGCATTCATTTTGTTTTAGCTGTTTGTGCTTGTGATCAAAAGAAGATAACTGAATTTGAGACCGCAAATTACAACACAGCCAAAGACAGCATAAAAATATGGATTTCTCAGTCTAAACAAGTTAACACCTCACCTGAGAGGAGACTATTTTTGCTGCAAAAAATACTAAAAGCAGTTTTAAAAATAGAGAACGACACACTTAAAAGCGATTATCTTAAGCGTCTTTCTTATGAGTGCTTAAAGGCTAAAGACACCAGAATTTTTAAAAAAGTAAACCGAGAGGCCATCTTAGCTGCGGCAAAAATAAAAGACTCTAACAGTTTAGCAAATCTTTATTGGGATTTAGGCATTTTTTATCGAGAAAACTCTGTTAAATCTGACAGTTCTTACTATAACTATAAACTAGCCAACAACCTTTTTAATGCATTAAATGATCATTATTCTAGCGGCAGAATGCTTCTAGAAATGGCGTGGATACAAAATTTTATAGGTGATTACACAGGTAGCGATATTACTGCAATCAAAGCTATAGAAAAATTAAAGTCACTCGACAAGTTCGATAAGTACATAGATCTAAAAAGGTGCTATATATTGCTTGGTGATAATGCGCAGTTACTCAACGATTACGACCGATCTCTTATTTACTTTAATCAAGCACTTGAGTACTTAAAAAAATCAAAATCAGGCAAGATCAAAGAACAGATTATTTCAAATAGTATTGCTCTAGTTTATCAATCAAAAGGGCAACATAAAACAGCCATCGATTATTTTAAAGGTATTATTTCTGTAGATAGTCTTCGCTACAAAAACCCCAAACTATATGCTAGAGCTTTAAGCAATTTAGCTTACAGCTATTTAAAAATTGATAATACATCTCAACTTCCAGAGCTATTTTTTAAGGCTGCTGCCTTACAAGATGATATCAACGATTCCAGGGGGAAGGTTTCTAGCAACTTTAGAATAGCTGAATATTTTCTAGAAAATAAAGACACTGTTAATGCTTCAAAATATTTATCTGAAGCAAAAAAAATGGCTTCATTAACAAGTGATAATAAAGCCTTGTTGAAAATATTAAGAATGTATCCTAGGGTAGACCCCGACAACGTTGTACACTATTCTCAAGAATATCTTACCCTAAATGATAGCCTGTTAACGCAAGAACGAAAAATTAGAAACAAATTTGCACGTATTCAGTTCGAAACCGATGAGTTTATTGCCAAGAACGAGTATTTGTCACGTCAGAATAAATGGTGGGTTAGTATTGCAATCGCTCTATTTCTTTTAGGTTTAGCTACTTTTATTATTGTTAGCCAACGAATTAAAAACCAAAACCTTCGGTTTAAAGAACAACAACAACTGAGCAATCAAGAAATTTTTAATTTATTATTGAGTCAAAAAGAAAAAGTACAAGAGGGCAAAAAACTAGAGCAGAAGCGCATATCTGAAGAGCTACATGATGGTGTTTTAGGTAAAATGTTGGGTGCAAGAATGATGCTTTTGGGTTTGAATAAAAAAAATGATCCCGCAGCCGTAGCAGAAAGAGCAAGAGCCATTTCAATTTTGCAAGAAGTCGAAGGCGAGGTAAGAGCTATTTCTCATGAATTAAGTCATGCGGCTTATCAAAAAATTGATAACTTTATTTTATCGATTAAAGATTTATTACAAACGGTAAAAAATGCTTCGAACATAAATATTGATTTTGAATATTCTTCAGAGCTAGATTACGATAGCCTACAGGGAGAAATAAAAATAAATTTATACCGTATGATTCAAGAAATCATACAAAATGCCGTTAAACATGCAGCATGTAATAATATTAAATTAGTTTTTAAGGAAATCAAAGGGCTACTAAAAGTAACTATTTCTGACGATGGCAAAGGTTTTATTTTAAATAAAGGAACTAAAAAAGGTATTGGCACTCGAAATATAAAATCAAGAATTAAAAAAATAAATGGTAACTGGATTATCGATAGTAATTTAGGAAAAGGCACAAAAGTGAGTCTTAGCATCCCTATTGTTAACTCAAATAGTTAGTAAAAATCACAAACTAGAACAAGACCACCAACAAAATATTTAAAAACGCAGCGATGGAAGAAATGGAAGTAATAAGAATACTAGCAATTGACGATCATGAAATGACTACATTGGGGTACAAGTATATCTTAGAAGGGCAAGAATTTGATGATTTTAAGGTTAAAGTTGAAATAGCTACTAGTTTTGACATGGGTAAAGAAAAAATAGAATTTTCTGCTCGGGCACTAAAATATGATATCTTATTATTAGATATTCAATTATTTCCTTCACACTCCAATGAAATACGAAGCGGTGAAGACTTAGGTATTCTTGCAAGAAAATTAGTGCCAGACACAAAAGTGGTATTTATGTCATCATTTAGTGACAACTTAAGAATTAACAGTATTTTTAAATCTGTTGACCCAGATGGGTACATGGTGAAGTCAGAAATTGATGAAAAATCACTTCGAATGATGGTAGAAACTGTCCTAAAAAAACCTCCCTACTATACCGCAGGAGCATTTGCCGCAATGAGAAGACGCATGACTAATGACCTTGTTGTGGACGATTTAGACAAAAAAATACTCTATTATTTATCTATTGGAACAAGAACTAAAGATATTGCTCCCAAAATATCTTCTGCGACTACTACAGTTGAATCGAGAAAAAGACAATTAAAATCTCTTTTTGGCATTGAAAGCGGCAATGATATCAGCCTAGTGGAAGAGGCACGTAAAAAAGGATTCATCTAGAGATCAAATACGTATTTTCTTACTTAAGTCAATATAAACCAACTACTTAAAGTAATTATCGGCCTTATAAAAAACGAAAACCTCATTTTTTATAAGGCTTTTGTATAACGAAAAACCATTGGTAAAAATTAAATTTACATCATCTACCAATCTTACTAAAGTTGTACTTATGCATAACAGTAAAAATAATTTCAATAGTTATTGCCTTAAAGGGTTCGACAAAAATGTTGAGATAGCAGGGCTTCATCGCTTTGCTACCAGCCTTGAGAAGCAATTTTTCTCAAAAGTGACTATTAAAAATATATCTTTACTCCCCTTTAAACTAAAACTCGTAGTTGAATTGACTTGTAATTACAAGCTGGTTGATGCTTTAACTCATTTTAAAAAGGAAATCTGGGGTAACTTCTCATCAAAAAAATACTCCTTTAAAAAGGAATTAAAGCGTTTAAAAGATGCTAATGAGGTATTTATTGAGGTAGAAGAATTGTCCGTTTTTTTGAGCGATACTTCTATTATCATACATCGTGTTTACCATGAAAGTATACCAGAGCAATTAAACAGCATTTTTTGTAAACTAGAAAATTCTTATGTCAATTTTACCAGGGGCCTTGAAGAAGTGCCTTATGAAATTTTCGTCCCCGTTTATGAAGAAAAGTATTTGACATATGAAAGTCAAAAAGAATTAAATATACAAGCAGGCCCCAATTGTTCAACTCACTATTTTAGTTATTGGGGCCTTTACTTTTCTTCAGAGAAAGATGCCGTTGTATATGACTTAAAAAACCACTTACTTATTAACAGCAACTTACAAATGTTAACTAGGTATTAAAACTATTTTATTAATAGTTAAATAATGCTCTACCCTTCATTAGTTGGTTAACTTTTAATTTTACTTCAGCTATTTTAGCTTCGTTCTCATGATCACTTAGTACAGCGTCAACCAAATCTACTATTGTAGCCATATCATTTTCTACTAAACCTCTTGTGGTGATAGCCGCTGTTCCAAATCGAATGCCAGAAGTAACAAACGGTGATTTGTCATCAAAAGGCACCATATTTTTGTTTGCAGTAATATCAGCTTTTACCAATACATTTTCAGCTTCTTTACCCGAAATATTTTTATTTCTTAAATCAATCAACATCATATGGTTATCAGTGCCTCCAGAAATTATATGATAATTTTTAGCCACAAAAGCAGCTGCCATCGCCTCCGCATTTTTTTTCACTTGCAACATGTAGTGTAAAAAATCATCTTTTAATGCCTCTCCAAATGCTATTGCTTTGGCAGCAATAATATGTTCTAACGGTCCTCCTTGATTACCTGGAAAAACTGCAAGATTTAATAATGCAGACATCTTTCTTAGCTTACCATTTTTCAATTTTATTCCGAACGGATTATCGAAATCTTCTCCCATTAAAATAAGTCCCCCTCTTGGCCCTCTTAATGTTTTATGTGTTGTGGTGGTTACGATATGACAATGAGGTAATGGATCGTTTAAAATTCCTTTAGCAATTAACCCCGCTGGATGCGATATATCAGCTAATAACAAAGCGCCAACGCTATCTGCTATTTCTCTAAACTTCTTAAAATCCATATCACGAGAATAAGCTGAAGCCCCTGCGATGATCATTTTAGGTTTTTCACGACTCGCAATTTCTTGAATTTTATCATAATTTAAAACACCAGTAGCCTCCTCTACACCATAAAAAACAGGTTTATATAATCTACCTGAAAAATTTACTGGTGACCCATGGGTCAAGTGTCCTCCATGAGATAAATCAAAACCAAGTATGGTATCGCCAGGTTTTAAGCAAGCATGGTATACCGAAGCGTTTGCTTGTGAACCAGAATGTGGCTGCACATTTGCATAAGCTGCTCCAAATAATTCTTTTGCTCTATCAATTGCTAATTGCTCTATTTGGTCTACAACTTCACAACCGCCATAATATCGCTTACCGGGGTAGCCTTCAGCATACTTATTAGTTAAAACAGATCCACAAGCTTCCATCACTTGTGGGCTGGTAAAATTTTCAGAAGCTATAAGTTCTATTCCATTAAGTTGGCGTTCGTTTTCCTCAGCAATAAGGTTAAAAATGGTTTCGTCACGTTGCATATCTACAGCTATTAAAATTAGGTTGTAAAAATACTAACTTGCTTTAGATAATCTTGCTTAATTTTAAACATTTGCCGCGATATTTATCAAATACAAATTAACAATTAATGTTTTGATATGCGCTTAAAAAAATTAGCGATAAAAACACTTTTAGCAAACGCAAAATAATTTACTTTTTTTTAAAATAATAGTTTAAAGCTTTTCTCGAAGTTTTAAGAGTATAACGCAAATTATGTTTAAATAAATTGAGCTAAATCAACCTCATTAATTTCGCCATGCGAAGCATTAAAAACTACGACATCGTTTTTAATCACAAGTAATTGAGGTGATTGATGAATCACTTGAAATTCTGCAGCTATTTGGTTAGAAACTTCACGATATGATAATAAGTCTAAATAGTACAAATCTAATTGTTCCGTAGAAAAAGTATAGTTACTCTTAAAGGTATTTAAAACCATTCGGCTTACACCGCAACTCGTAGAATGTTTAAAAATAACTTGCGTTTTTGTCCTAGATTTTCTTTTAATTTCATCAATTTGACTTAAAACATCAAGAGGAATCCAGGGTATTACATTTTCTTCTTTGTTCTCCCCTGATTCTTTTTTATTAAATAGCCCTTTAAATAATCCCATTTGTATATTCTATTATTATTACTTGTTTTTAATTCGAAGATTTTACCAAACCCTATCACGAAACTGCCTAATTGTCATTTCATAATGCTTAAAAAATGTCATTTTGTCTGCAAAAATGCATTGGTAAGGTTATTGACCTTTGCTCGTAAAAGTACTAATCTCAATAACATATCAAAGATATGAACTTTAATAATTTCACCATAAAATCACAAGAGGCTATACAGCGAGCACAACAGCTCGCTCAAAGTTTAGAGCATCCGCAAATAGAAAATGAACATATTTTTAAAGCTATCTCAGAAATAGATAAAAATGTGCTGCCGTTTATTTTAAAAAATCTAGATGTTGACAGCCAACTACTATTTCAAATTCTTGACAAAGAGTTAGAAAATTTTTCAAAAGTTTCTGGAGGCGAAATAATGCTATCGAGAGAAGCAAGTAAGAGTTTAAATGAAGCAAGTATTATCTCAAAAAAACTTAAAGACGAATTTGTAGCCATAGAACATCTTATACTGGCAATATTTAAATCAAAAAGTAAAATTGCACAAATATTAAAAGACCAAGGGGCTACCGAAAAAAATTTAAAAGCAGCTATAGAAAAGCTTCGAAAAGGCGGCAAAGTAACATCTCAAAGCATGGAAGACACTTATAATTCTTTAGATAAATATGCCAAAAACCTAAATCAACTTGCCGATAGCGGCAAACTAGACCCCGTTATTGGTAGAGATGAAGAGATACGGCGTATACTTCAAATATTATCTCGTAGAACCAAAAACAACCCCATTTTAGTAGGTGAACCTGGCACAGGAAAAACAGCAATTGCTGAAGGTTTAGCCCATAGAATTGTACAAGGCGATGTACCCGAAAATTTAAAAAACAAAATTATTTATTCTTTAGATATGGGTGCCCTTATTGCAGGCGCCAAATTTAAAGGTGAATTTGAAGAACGGTTAAAAGCTGTAATTAAAGAAGTAACAAACTCTGATGGTGATATTGTATTATTTATTGACGAAATACATACCCTGGTAGGTGCTGGCGGCGGCCAAGGGGCCATGGATGCAGCAAACATTTTAAAACCCGCACTTGCTAGAGGTGAGCTTAGAGCTATTGGTGCAACAACTTTAGATGAATATCAAAAATATTTTGAAAAAGATAAAGCCTTAGAGCGCAGGTTTCAAAAAGTAGTAGTTCAGGAGCCTGATACTGAAAGTGCTATTTCTATTTTACGTGGAGTTAAAGAAAAATACGAAACCCATCATAAAGTTCGCATAAAAGACGAGGCTATAATTGCTGCAGTTGAACTTTCTCAACGCTATATTACCAATCGGTTCTTACCTGATAAAGCAATTGATTTAATTGATGAGGCCGCTTCGAAAATTCGTATGGAAATTAACTCTAAACCTGAAGAGCTCGATGTTCTTGACCGAAAAATAATGCAATTAGAAATAGAAATAGAAGCTATAAAACGAGAAAAAGATAACGCTAAATTAAAATCTTTAAATATAGATCTTGCCAATTTTAAGGAAGAGCGAAATGAAATTTATGCAAAATGGGAAAGTGAAAAAAGCGTAGTAGATAGCATTCAAAAAACAAAGCAAGATATTGAACAGTTTAAAATAGAAGCCGAAAGAGCAGAACGCAACGGAGATTATGGCAAAGTTGCAGAGCTTCGTTATGGTAAAATTAAAGAAGCTCAAGAAAATTTAGAAAATTTACAAGTTGCTTTACAAGAACAACAAAAAACCGATACCCTGATTAAGGAAGAAGTTACCAATGAAGATATTGCCGAAGTGGTGGCTAAATGGACTGGAATACCTGTTACTAAAATGCTGCAAAGTGAGCGCGAAAAATTATTACAATTAGAACAAGTGCTTCGCAAAAGAGTAATAGGCCAAGAAGAAGCTATAGAAGCCGTTTCAGATGCTATTCGCCGAAGCAGAGCTGGACTTCAAGACACCAATCGCCCCATCGGCTCTTTTCTTTTTTTAGGCACCACTGGGGTTGGCAAAACAGAACTAGCTAAAACGTTAGCCTCCTACCTCTTTGATGATGAAAGTGCAATGACTCGAATTGATATGAGTGAATACCAAGAAAGACATTCCGTAAGCAGATTGGTAGGAGCACCTCCGGGATATATCGGTTACGATGAAGGCGGACAGTTAACCGAGGCCGTGCGACGACGCCCTTATTCCGTTATCCTTTTAGATGAGATTGAAAAAGCCCATCCAGATACTTTTAATGTGCTTTTACAGGTTTTAGACGAAGGTAGACTAACAGATAATAAAGGTAGAACTGCAGACTTTAAAAATGCTATTATTATTATGACGAGTAACATGGGAGGCCACATCATTCAAGAAAAGTTTGAGGGCACTTCTAATTTAGCAGCAGCAGCAGAAGCCGCTCGGGTTGCCGTATTAGATCTTCTTAAAAAGAGTATTAGACCTGAATTTTTAAATCGTATTGACGATATTATTACGTTTACCCCCTTAAATAAAGAGGATATCATAAAAATAGTTCGGTTACAGTTAAATCAACTAAAGAAAATGATTGCTAAACAAAACATAACAATCGATGCAACTGAAGAAGTAATTGAGCTGTTAGCCGAAAAAGGTTTTGACCCACAATATGGAGCCAGACCAATTAAAAGAGTTATTCAAAAAGAGGTTTTAAATAATTTATCTAAAGTACTTTTAAGTGGCAAAATAAAGACTGATAGCATTGTTTTAATTGATTCTTTTGATAATAAATTAGTATTTAGGAACCAAAACGAGTTGGCAAACTAATTTTTTTTAATTATTTTAAGGCATCTTTAGAAGTCATTTGATGGCTAAAGATGCTTTTTTTAGATCTGTATATACCATACAGTATATAGTTTATTTATATTTGTAAAAAATTGCCGACAAAACATGGCTACCAAAGCTGAAAGAACTACCGCTTTTATTATTGAGACCGTGGCTCCTGTTTTTAATAAACATGGCTACATTGGTACAAGTATGAGCGATTTAACTGAAGCTACAGGTCTTACAAAAGGTGCCTTATATGGCAATTTTAAAAACAAGGAAGCCCTAGCTTTAGCAGCTTTTGAATATAACAGCAAACAGTTATTAGATAAAATTGATGAAGTATTATCGATTGACAGTACTGCGTTAGACAAAATTTTTAACCTTACCAATTTTTATAAAAATTATAATGTATTCACCACAAAAATGGGGGGTTGCCCAATTATTAAGGTGGGTGTAGATGCTCAATACAACAACTTATTATTAAATAATGCGGTTAAAGCTACTATTAAATCTGTTGAAAGTAAAATTGCATCAATTCTTGAAAACGGCATAAAAAAAGGAGAATTAAGTTTACCTGTACCCGCCTTGCAATTTGCAAAACAATTTTTTACCATGCTCCAAGGTGCTGTGGTGATGTACACAACCACACAAGATCATAAATATCTTAATAACACCGTAGCTTATCTGAAACAGCTAGTTGCAAAAGAAATAAAAAAATAGTTCATTTTTAGTTCGTGCTGTTATTCTTAAAACGCTTGTTTTTATGTAGCGATTACTAAATTTATATCTAGTTTAAATCGTAATTCTTAGTTAAAACTTATTCTCATAAAAACTTCATTCAATTGGCATTAATTAGGCACTTTAATTAGCAACCCAATTTTTAGAAATTAGGATGTATTAAAAATGCCTTTGAATTTATTTTTGGCGCATTTTTTATAGGTTTATCAGAGCTTTTTTCAATACTTTGGATTTGAAACTTAATTTGGATGAATTTTTTAGCAAGTTCACACGCAGTCTCGCTGACAAGCGTATTAGTTACTGAGACGCACATTACCAAGATGGCTCTCTCAAAAGACCCGATTATCATAGTGCCCTAGAGCTGTTTTAACGCGCCAATGGCGTTCACCATATTACCTTCTAAAAAACAATTAAAAAAAGGTTGAAATCTTCTGATTGTGATATGAAAAAAATTCTGTTCTGGAAATTTTTGAATCTTAGTATTGTAGATATACATATAATAGATACTACATCGTTTTTAGCACTTTAGATTCATATTCGGAGTTTCGTTTATCTAAGAACAGGATTTATATATCTAAAAGTCAATAGAATAAAATAAGTCTGAACCTATCTAAATAGTGCTTTAACTTTTTAGTTATCTTCGTAAATCCATCAAAAATTATTGCTCAATAAACTCCTTAAGTACCGCAATGGTATAATCTAATTCTTCTTTAGTGTTGTAATGAGAGAATGAAAATCTAAGCGAAGGTCTCGCCATTTGTTCTTCTGACAAAATTTCTGCAAGCACATGAGAACCCATACCACTACCCGATTGACATGCACTACCTTTTGAGCAAGCAACCCCTTTCATATCTAAATGAAATAATAACATAAGCGCTTTTTGAGCCTCAATAGGCAAACAAACATTGACTAATGTATAAGTACTTTTATCTAAATCGCCAGAATACCCATTAAACTTAACTTTAGGTATTTCTGAAGTTAACTTCTCAATAAAATAACGTTTTAATTCGGTTACCAACGCCTTCTCTTCATTTAACTTATCATAGGCATTAATAAATGCTTCTTCTAAACCTACAATGTTATGAAAAGCCTCTGTTCCTGCTCTAAGACCTCGTTCTTGTGATCCACCAGAAATCAAAGGACACAGACCAGAATTTTTTTTAATAAACGCAAAACCAATACCTTTTGGGCCATGAAATTTATGTGCCGCTGCAGTCATAAAATCAACAGGAGTCTTTTTTACATCCCAATTATAATGACCGATGGACTGTACCGTATCTGAATGAAAATAAGCGCTATATTTTTTACACAACACAAGCACTTCATCAATATCAAGTAGATTGCCTATCTCATTATTTACATGCATTAAACTAACTAATTTCTTAGAATCATCATTTTGCAATAATTTTTCTAAATGACCCATATTTGGGTTTCCAAAAACATCTAGGTCTACATAAAGAAGTTTAATTCCATATTCTTTTTCTAATTCTTCAACAGTATGCAAAACAGCGTGATGTTCAATTTTTGAGGTAATAATTGTGCGTACTCCTAAATCACGAACGGCACATCGTAAAATCATATTATCTGCTTCAGTACCGCCAGAGGTGAAAATTATTTCTGATGGGTGAGCATTTAAACCTTTTGCAATAGTTTTTCTTGCACTTTCAACTACTGTTTTCGCAGATCTACCAAAACTGTGCGTTGAAGAAGGATTACCATATAAGGTAGCTAAGGCATCTTGCATTTTAACTATCACGCTTTCTCGCACTTGCGTTGTGGCTGCATTATCTAGGTAAATATTCTTCATAATATAAAATCATCTAAAAACTATCCAAAATTAAAGGAATTTTAGTTAATTTCTAGCTAATAGGACAGAAACTTATGGGATATTTCATTTAAATTTGGAGCATGAAAAAAATCTTATTTTACGGAGTATTACTCATTTTATCTGCTTGTGATGATGGTGATTTACAAATAGAAACTTTAGACTTCGATAGTGTATCAATTGAAAATTGTAATGCAGTTACAATTGATGTTTCTAATTTACTTTTTAAAATTAATAATAGCGAAGCTATAATTTTAGAACTACCTGCAGGTAGCATCAAAAACGAGGTTACGGAAGAAGCTTTAACTTTCTCTGTATCGACTTCAGGGCCTGCAAAAATAAGCTATAGAACATTTTCTGACGATGTAACAAAAAATTATTTCTGTTCGGATATACCTTTAACTTCACCCACCGTTGTTGAAGAAATTTTAGCGCAAGGCGGTAACCTAATTGTTTCAACAACACTAAATGCAGATGGAATTACCTATGAACATGAAATAATACTGAGCGGAATTTCTTTGGTTAGTTCTGATGGCAAGCGAATAACCGATCTAAGAATTAATAATTTTGGCACAGTAACCACAGTAGCGGAAGTAGCGGAATAAGACTTAAGTATTCTGATAAATGTATATTTCGGTTGCTCCTAAACCATACTTTTGATAATCCGCATCATAAAAAGTTACATTATCATAACGACCAAATAGGTATTTCAATTCTTCTTTAAGAACGCCTGTACCTACTCCATGTATAAATACAACTTTCTGAATACGTTTTCTAATAGCAAATTCTAGCTGTCTTTTGGCTGTTTCTAATTGCAAGTTGAGCATTTCATAATTAGACATACCACGTGAAGAATTGGTAAGTTGATGAATATGTAAATCAACTTCCATTTTTGGAGCATTTCTGTCCTTCGCCTTTACCACGATAGATTTTCTTTTTTTTGGCTTCTCCTTTTCTGACTTTATTTGTGCAACTTCATAATTTGTTACTTTAAATTCTGACTCAATTTTAACCAGCTCGTTAGATTTAAAAAATAATGAAAAACCATCAGCACTTTCGACCGTAATGGTATCCTTTTCTATTGCAGTAACTACCCCTTTTATGGTATCATCAATGGTTTCTACAAAATCGCCAAGATAAAAAACAGTCATACATAAGTTTTATTTCTACAAAAATAATAGTATTTTTCAAGAGATAAACGTAATTGCATAATGAATACAGTTTTAACACTTGTATCCGTATCCTCAAAAATGGAAGATTTTATGCTTCCATGCTTAACCAAGCAATTAATTGGGTTGGACTGCCCAGGCTGTGGTATACAAAGGTCTTTTGTTTTTCTACTTAGAGGAGAATTTTCCGCTAGTTGGGATATGTATCCAGCTATTTTTACCCTAATTCCGTTACTTCTGATGCTAACACTTAACTATTTTTTTAGCATCAAATTTGCAAATAAAATAATCATTTTACTCACCTTTTTAAGCGTAGCATTAATTTTATTAAACTTTATACTTAAATTATTTTAACTAACCTTTATTATGGAACAAGAGAAGTTACCAAATGTTACCACCTCACTGGTATTAGCTATTTTATCATTCATTGGATGTTGTTGCACCTCGGGTATTGGAGGACTCATACTTTCAGGTATTGCTTTATTTTTAACTAAAAAAGATGAAGAACTTTATCAAGAAGCTCCAGAAAATTATCATAATTACAGTCAATTAAAAACTGCCAAAACAGTAGCTATCATTGGCTTAGTTTTGAGCTCAATTATCTTATTATATACAATCTATACCATTTATGATGCAGGTGGATGGAGTGCATACCAAGAAAAACAAAAAGAAGCAGTAGAACAAATTATGAATATGCTTGAATAATAAAAAAAGTATCATTTGGTAGTATTGTGCTAAATGATACTTTTTCTGTTAAACAACATGGTGTATGTTTAAAGAATTAATGCAACATGCATGTTTTTAAGACTATTGCTATTAGTTGTAGTGTATGTAAAACAAAAAAGATTATGATTAAACAATAAACACACAAATTGGTTTTCTTTTATCAAAAACTTGTTTAAAATAAATGGAAAAACTAAGTGGTTAAAAATTAAAAGTCCTGTTTCAAAAAAATGAATTCAGGACTTTTTTTATTTGTAAGTCTTAAGATTACCTTTCGAACTGCGATAGTGTCTTTGTAATAATGTTAACACAATCAAGCAATTGCTCTTCATTCATTACTAATGGCGGTGCAAAGCGAATAATATTACCATGCGTTGGTTTAGCCAATAAACCATTTTCCTTTAAGGCCATACAAATATCCCACGCCGTAGAACTTTCTTCAGTATCATTTATTAAGATTGCGTTAAGCAAACCTTTACCACGTACCGCATTTACAATATTTGAGTTAACAATATATTTATTAAGCTCCGCTCTAAATAGTGTTCCTAATTCAAAAGCATTATGGGCCAATTCTTCATCTTTAATAACATCTAAAGCAGCCATACCTACTGCTGCAGCTATGGGGTTACCTCCAAAAGTACTACCGTGGTTACCAGGCTTTATTACCCCCATAATGGCGTCATTTGCTAAAACTGCAGAAACAGGATAAGCACCGCCAGACAAAGCCTTTCCTAAAATTAAAATATCAGGTTTCACTTCTGGGGTACCACTACAATGCTTATCAGCACATGAGCAATTACCACAAGTTGCTAAAAGCCGTCCGGTACGAGCTATACCCGTTTGAACTTCATCTGCAATAAACAACACTCCATATTTCTCACAAAGGTCTTTAGCTCCAGATAAATATCCTTCTGACGGAACGTAAACACCAGCCTCACCTTGTATAGGCTCTACTAAAAATCCGGCAATATTCGTATTAGATTTTAGTACTTCTTCAAGTGCTTTTAGATTATCATATTCTATTTTGATAAAACCATCAGTAAAAGGACCAAAATTTGTTCGTGCTATTGGATCATTTGAAAACGAAATGATCGTTGTTGTTCTTCCGTGAAAATTATTCTCACAAACAACAATTTGAGCTTGGTTTTCAGGAATACCCTTTTTTTCGTAAGCCCATTTTCTACATAACTTCAAAGCCGTTTCAACAGCTTCGGCTCCAGTATTCATCGGTAAAAGCTTATCGAAATTAAAGGTGTTAGTAGCATATTTTTCAAACCTACCTAAAACATCATTATAAAATGCGCGAGAGGTGAGTGTTAAGGTTTTAGCTTGACTTACCATTGCCTCTACAATTTTTGGGTGACAATGACCTTGATTTACTGCGGAATAAGCAGACAGAAAATCATAGTACTTTTTTCCTTCAACATCCCATACATAAACTCCTTCACCTCTACTTAATACAACTGGTAATGGGTGATAATTGTGTGCGCCATGTTGATCTTCTAATGCAATTGCATCTTCTGATGTGATTTTTTGTAAAACTGACATAATAAAAATTACTTTAAATAAAACTTCAGTAATTCCTTCAATACCTTTTTCCTTTCGAAGATTCGAAAATTCAGCGTGGGAGAGAAATCATCCCTATTAAAGAATTACAAAAGTATAATTTTTTTCTGTTTCCAACGCAATTTAAAAGTGATCCAAAAAAAAACAATAAAAAATGAGTGCTTAGTAGATAATTACTATGATGACGTAATTGCAACTAAACCAAACCCGAAGAAAACTTAAGATATAAAACTACAACTATCTAAAGTTACTATATTGCCAAATGCGACTTTGCAAAAGATATTCTAATTATTAGATGACTCATTATCAATTTTACAAAAAAGTAGGTCCTTAAATAAATGAAATAATTGAAGATAAAATAATATTTGAGTACAAAACGTGTTTCACTTTTAATCTCTACTAAAATATTACTTTTTTACAGTTAATTATTAGCTTGGTATTGATTTGATAATGTGCATGTCCGTCATTAGTTACAACCTGCAATATTAGCTATAAGTAGCCATCAAATATTTTTTCTCCTGAATAACTTCGCTTAAGATTGTACACAACTTCATTTAAGCACAATTGAAGATGTTTCTTTTTGATTTTATGGTGAATACCCACAAAATTCCGTTATGCATTAATGATGCTTATAAGGATCCATTTTTAAGGATTCTTTTCTTGTGGTCTCGCTCGATTTTTCGCCGATACGTTACTCTAAATAATCAGCAATATTTACATACTAGGTACCATTATACGTAAAGACGATCATTTTCTCATCTTCTAATGCTTGTTTCAAAGTTTTATCTGATCCATCGGCCTCATTGCTTTTCAAAACCTTCACTTTAAAATATCGCCATTGTAGCCCTACTTTGCCTGTTTCAATATCAACAAGAACTTTACTTTAAGCCAAGTTGGCGCTAAAATTATTTTGAAGAAAAGCCTTTTTGGTGCCGTTAACAAGAACATAGTTTTGTGTCAGGTCATAAAAGATTAGAACTTTGCATTATGGTTCCTCTTCTCAAAGAAGTACTGCTTTTTACATTTTTTAATTTCATAGCTCCGTTTGCTTTTTTTATCCAGAAATGCACTTTATGAGAACACTTTTACAGAAAACACCATTTTTTTTCTAATAAGCTCCAAAGTGGTTGCGGCATAATTCTTCACTATCAATAGCTACCGTAAAACAGAAAATATTCATGTTTTAACTTAATTAGAATTAAGCATTAATACCTGTGGTGCATTTAAGCAAAATGAGTTTTAATATTGTTTATGAGTTTATCAAATACCCTTAACGTCTTGTAGCACAAATTCGAATCGAACCAAACCGTCTTTACTAATATCTGTTAACTTAACTTCGTGTAATGTATTTACCAATTTTGGGTTCCAAGGTGATTTTACTTTAACATAATTTTCGGTAAATCCGTGTATGTAGCCTTCTTTATTTTCTCCTTCAAACAAGACAGTTCTTAAAGAACCTAATTGACTTTCATAGAATGCTCTTCTTTTTTTAACGGATAGCCCGCGAAGCATTTTACTACGTTTACTTCTTATATTCATTGGTACAGCACCCTCCATTTTTGCTGCTACCGTGTTATCTCGCTCCGAGTAGGTAAAAACATGCAAGTACGAAATATCGAGTTCATTTAAAAAATTATACGTTTCTAAAAAGTTTTGCTCGGTCTCGCCAGGAAAACCAACAATAACATCTACCCCTATACACGCATGGGGCATAACTCTCTTAATTAGACCTACCCTTTCTACATATAAATTACTCAAATAACGCCTTTTCATTAACTTTAAAATCTTATCGGAGCCACTTTGAAGTGGTATATGAAAATGAGGAACAAATGCATTACTGTTTGCAACAAAATTTATGGTTTCTTCACTTAAAAGATTAGGTTCAATCGAAGAAATACGTAATCGGTGGATACCTTGCACCAAATCAAGGGCTCTAATCAAATCTAAAAAAGTATGCTCATGTTTTTTAGTGCCAAATTCACCTTTTCCGTAATCGCCGATATTCACTCCTGTTAAAACAATTTCTTTAATTCCCGTTTCAGAAATCTCCTTTGCATTTTTTAACACATTTTGAAGCGTATCACTTCTAGAAATACCACGAGCTAAAGGAATGGTACAATACGTACATTTATAATCACAACCGTCTTGTACTTTTAAAAAAGCACGAGTTCGGTCACCAATAGCATAACTACCCTCATAAAAATTGGCATCTTCAATTTCACAAGAATGAATTTCACCAAATTCATTCTTACTTAAATCATTAAGATAATCTGTAATTTTAAACTTTTCTGTAGCTCCTAAAACCAAGTCTACTCCATCTACTTCAGCTAATTGTTCTGGTTTTAGCTGTGCATAGCAGCCAATTGCTGCTATAAAAGCCCGTGGGTTAACCTTTTGGGCTTGCCTCACAATTGTTTTAAAGCGCTTATCAGCATTTTCGGTAACAGAACAAGTATTAATAACATACATATCTGCATGTTCTGAAAAATCTACACGTTTAAAGCCCTCCTCTTCAAAACCTCTAGCAATTGTAGAAGTTTCAGAAAAGTTAAGCTTACAACCTAAGGTATAAAAAGCAACTCTTTTTTTTGGGGTACTTACAATCATATTATTTAACAACTCAAGAAATTAATAATTTCTCCATTTTTTAGTAAGCTCAAAAACATGCTCTAAAATTCGAGCCTCTGTCGCATCAAATTCCACGCCTCTTCTTGCCATCATAACCTTTGCCGCCTCAAAGGCTTTTTTAGGTAAATAACTAGAAAAACCAGTTGCACCACCCCAGCTAAAACTTGGTACAAAATTGCGGGGAAAACCTGGTACGTAAATATTACAGTTAACCCCAATTACCGTACCTGTGTTAAACATAGTGTTTATAGCTGTCTTACTGTGGTCACCCATCATTAGTCCACAAAACTGCAAGCCAGTTTGATCAAATCCTTCGGTAGCATAGTTCCAAATACGCACTTTTGCGTAATTATTTTTAAGGTTAGAATTGTTGGAGTCAGCCCCTATGTTGCACCACTCGCCCAATACCGAATTTCCTAAATATCCTTCATGTCCTTTGCTAGAATATCCAAAAAGAACAGCATTACTTACTTCTCCGCACACTTTAGAAAATGGGCCAACTGTTGTAGGGCCATACATTTTACCCCCCATTTTTACTGTTGCACTTTCGCACAAAGCAAAAGCACCACGTATCATAGCACCTTCCCATACTTGGGCATTTTTACCAATATAAATTGGCCCATCGGTGGCATTCAATATACTAAATTCTACACTAGCCCCTTCTTCCAAGAAAATATTATCCTCTTTAATTAAACGATTAGTATTAGAAATAGGCTGGCTTTTACGACCAGCTGTAATAAAATCAAAATCGGCCTGAAGAGCTTCACCGTTTTTAGAGAAAATATCCCAAGTATTTTCAATTTGAAATACATCACCATCGAACTCAATGTGCTTAAACGATGACAGTTCTATTTTCTCTTGAGCATCTTTCGTAAAAAAGGCAATTACATGTTCTTCATGAAAAATAGCTTCATTTTCCTTAAGATTTTCTATAAGCGAAACAAGTGCTTTATTTGGTAAGAAAGAAGCATTTATTAAAACGTTTTCTTCTAGTTCTACCATCGGGTATTTTTCAGTAAGATATTCTTCTGTTATACTAGAAGTAGTATTTCCAAGATATTTTTCCCATTTTTCTCGAATAGTAAGAATTCCAATTCTAATATCTGCAACAGGCCTCGTATAGGTAAATGGCAAAAGCGCATCTCTAGCGGGTCCATCAAAAAGTATATAGTTCATTAATTGATATATTTAAAACAAAAGTAACAAAAAACGCCTCTGATACTAGGTATCAGAGGCGTAAGGTAAATATTATCTTTAATTGAAGACTTTCTCCGCCTTTTAAGACTTATCTTCTTTAGAATCTTGAGCTGCAACTGGTTTCTTCTTCTTAAATTTATCGTATTTACTTTTAAATTTATCAATTCTACCAGCGGTATCCAAAAATTTGGCTTTACCTGTATAAAAAGGATGCGAAGTTCTAGAAATTTCTAATTTTACTAACGGATACTCTACGCCATCAACCTCAAGGGTTTCTTTAGTATCTGCAGTAGATTTTGTTAAAAACACTTCTTCGTTAGACATGTCTTTAAAAGCTACTAATCTATAATTTTCTGGGTGTATGTCTTTTTTCATTCTTTTAAAAATTTTACGCACCCATTCCAACAGGCACTCATTTTAAGCCTGCAAATTTAATTGTTTTTATTTAATTATCAATTGATAATACTAAAAAAAATAAAAAAGATTTATACAAACCTACTTCAAAAATTGTTTCTTTGAATTTTATTAATTTAACCCTTAATAATGACCCAAAAACACGCATTTCTTATAAAAACGCTAATTGTGCCAACGGCTATTGCTGCTGGTTTCGTTAGAATAACCATCGATTTAGTTGCCAAATTAGCATCATCGGGAGCAGCAATTTATTATTCAACATTTTTTTTAGCTTTTATTCTTGAAATTTTTCTAATTGTTTACCTTATCAAAGAATATAAACGAAGAAATAAAAATTATTTACAGCTAAAAGATGGTCTCAAAATCGCTGTGGCTACTATGGTTATAATTGGATTGCTTTATGCGGTATATTCTTTTGCTTACAATAATTATGTTGACCCAAGTTTTCAAACAAATACCGCTATTGCTTGGGGAGAACTTTTTGGTCGCGGGGATGAAGTTCGACAAGAAATAGCTAAAAACGAGTCGCAAAACTCTCCTTTCGGAATTTTTTATGTGATGGTTCAGTTTAGCTTTTTAGGCCTTATTATAGGCATGATAGCATCAAGTGTATTTAAAACTAAAGAAAACCTCAACTAATTTGTATTATTGCATCTACAACCTTTAGAGCAAAATGAATTTATCTATTGTAATTCCATTATTAAACGAAGAAGATTCTCTTAAAGAACTTCATGATTGGATTGTTTCGGTTATGAATGCGAATGAATATTCATATGAAATTTTATTTATTGATGATGGAAGTACTGATTCTTCTTGGAATGTAATCACCAAACTCTCTCAAGAAAGTACTGCCGTAAAGGGTATTCGATTTTTAAGAAATTTTGGAAAATCACAAGCGCTCCACGCTGGATTTAAAGCGGCTAAAGGCGATGTTGTTATTACTATGGATGCAGATTTGCAAGATAACCCGAATGAAATACCAGAGTTATATCGCATGATTACAGAAGACAACTATGATCTTGTTTCTGGTTGGAAGAAAAAAAGATACGATTCTGTGCTTCTCAAAAATATGCCCTCAAAACTTTTTAACTGGGCCGCTAGAAAAACCTCGGGTGTTCAATTAAATGATTTTAATTGTGGATTAAAAGCCTTCAACAAAAATGTAATTAAAAACATTGTAGTTTCTGGAGAAATGCACCGGTATATACCCGTTTTAGCAAAAAATGCAGGTTTTTCTCAAATCGGCGAAAAAATAGTTCAGCATCAAGCTCGAAAGTACGGAAAAACAAAGTTTGGTATAGATCGGTTTATAAATGGTTTTTTAGATTTAATTACCATTTGGTTTGTTTCTAAATTTGGTAAGCGACCCATGCACTTATTTGGGGCACTTGGAGTGCTCATGTTCATGATTGGTTTCGGCTTTGCGCTTTACTTAGGCCTTGATAAATTATTTCTAAATCCAATGGGTAGATTAATCACTTCAAGACCTCAGTTCTTTATTGCCTTATCTGCTATGATCATTGGCTCACAATTATTTTTAGCAGGTTTTTTAGGAGAAATGATTACGCGATCAAAAAAAAATGAAACAAGGTATTCTGTTTCTGACAAAATCAATTTACAGTAAAACTACAAAGCAAAATTCTTTGTAATTTTGAGCTTTGAAATAAGATATATTAATATGGATAAAATTCTAAAAACTGCAGAAAGTTGGCTAAGCGATTTTTTTGATGCAGCTACTAAAAAAGAAGTACAACACCTTATTGACACGGACAAAGAGGAGTTAAAAGACCGTTTCTACAAACAAATGGAATTTGGCACAGGTGGAATGCGCGGAATGATGGGGGCAGGAACTAATAGAATTAATAAATATACCTTAGGAAAAAGCACACAAGGACTAAGTAATTACCTTAAAAAATCTTATGCTGGCGAGGACCTAAAAGTTGTTATAGCTTATGATTGTCGCCACAATAGTGACACCCTAGCTAGAACGGTTGCCGAAGTATTTTCAGCAAACGGAATAAAAGTATATCTCTTTTCAGAACTAAGAACTACACCAGAGCTCTCATTCGCGGTACGTCATTTAAAATGCCATGCCGGTATAGTCTTAACAGCTTCTCATAACCCACCTGAATATAATGGCTACAAAGTATATTGGACTGATGGGTGCCAAATTGTACCGCCACAAGACGGAGAAATTATTGCTGAAATAAACTCGCTTTCTTTTGAAGACATTCAATTTTCTGCGAATAACAGTTTAATAGAATTAATTGATAAAGAAGTAGATGATGCTTTTATAAAGGCATCAGTTGCAAAAGGCAGTTTTAACGCAGCAGGAAAAGATGACTTTAAGATAGTTTTTACCTCCTTACATGGCACCTCAATTACCGCTATTCCAGAGGTTTTAAAACAAGCAGGATATAATAATGTTACTATAATTGAAGAGCAGGCCAAACCAGATGGTGCTTTCCCAACCGTAAAATCACCAAATCCTGAAGAACCTGAAGCGCTTTCTATGGCTGTAGCAAAAGCCGAAAAAATTGGAGCAGATATGGTAGTTGGTACCGATCCTGATAGTGACCGACTTGGTATTGCCGTTCGAAACTTAGAAGGAAAGATGGAAATCGTAAATGGAAATCAAGCCATGGTTTTGATGACAAAATTTCTTCTAGAAAAGCGAAAAGAAAAAGGTTTTAAGGGAAATGAATTTATTGCAACAACAATAGTTTCTACTCCAATGATGGAAGCAATGGCAAAGGCTTATGGAGTTGAATTTAAAACCGCACTAACAGGCTTTAAATGGATTGGAAAAATGATAAAAGATTACCCTGAATCATTATTTTTGGGTGGTGGTGAAGAAAGTTTTGGTTACATGGTTGGTGACTTTGTAAGAGATAAAGATGCCGTTACCTCTACCCTATTGGCTTGCGAAATTGCAAGTCAAGCTAAAGCTAATGGAAGTTCTTTTTATAAAGAGTTAATTGATTGTTACGTTGCGTACGGATTTTATAAAGAACATTTAGTAGCACTTACCAAAAAAGGTATTAGTGGAGCGGAAGAAATTAAACAATTGTTAATTGATTTTAAAGAAAACCCAGTTAATACAGTAGCTGGATCTAAAGTAAAATGGATTGAAGATTATAACACCTCAATAGCTAAAAATGTACTTACTAATGAAGAAAAAGTAATTCATTTACCAAAATCTAACGTTTTAATATATGAAACCGAAGATGGCACAAGGGTTGCAGCCAGACCAAGTGGAACTGAGCCTAAGGTGAAATTTTATATAAGCACAAACACAAAATTACCTTCTGCTGAAGATTATAACCGCGTTAACTCATTATTAGATGCTAAAATTAAAACCATTTTAGCCGAACTCAAACTGAGTTAATGGAATATTTTAAAAAAATTCTTCGGTTTGCAAAACCATATAGTAGATATGGCTATTTAAATATTTTCTTCAATATTTTATACGCCCTATTTAGTGCTTTGTCTTTTGCTGCTCTTATACCAATGTTAAATGTTTTATTTAACAAAGAAGAGCCAATTAACGAATTACCTGTTTATACTGGTTTTAAAAATTTAAAAGAATATGCATTAGATTATTTAGGGTATCACCTAACCCAATACGCTGATGGGGATAAAATGAAAGGATTAGTTTTTGTGATAAGCTTAGTCTTAGTTCTTTTTTTATTGAAAAATCTTTTTAATTATCTCGCTATGTATAACATAACATTTTTAAGAAATGGTGTTTTAAAAGATATGCGTAACAAGATGTATGAAAAGATTATTGAGTTACCAATCGCCTTTTACTCGGAAAAAAGAAAGGGTGATGTTATTGCCCGAATCACCTCTGATGTTTTAGAAATTCAGCACTCTTTTCTGTCTGTATTAGAACTTATTGTACGAGAACCTCTTACCATATTGTTTACTTTATTGATTATGTTTGGTATTAGTGCTAAATTAACACTCTTTGTATTTATTTTTATTCCAATTGCTGGGGGTATTATTTCATGGATTGGAAAATCTTTAAAAAGACAATCAGATGATGTTCAAAAAGAGCAAGGGCATTTTTTATCTATTGTAGAAGAAACTTTAGGGGGGCTCCGTGTTATAAAATCTTTTAATTCTGAATCAAAGTTTTATGAAATTTTTTCAGATTCTACAAGACGTTTTTTTGATTTTAGTAATAAGCTATTAAATCGTCAGAATCTAGCATCACCAACTGGTGAATTCTTAGGTATATTGGTTATAGGAGTACTCCTATGGTTTGGCGGAAAAATGGTTTTAGTAGATAAACCACAAACGCTAGATGCAGCTTCTTTTATTGCTTACATGGGTTTGGCGTATAATATTTTAACTCCTGCAAAATCTATCAGTAAAGCCTCCTATGGTGTTAAAAAAGGAAATGCCGCAGCGGAACGCGTCTTAGAAATATTAGAAACTAAAAATCCAATAGAAGAAAAAGCAAAGGCCATTAATAAATCTTCTTTTGAAGAAGGAATCACCTTAGAAAACATTTCATTTAAATATGACCAAGACTATGTTTTAAAGTCATTTAATTTAAAAGTTCCTAAAGGTCATTGCGTAGCTCTTGTGGGGCAATCTGGTAGCGGAAAAAGTACCATAGCCAATTTAGCAACTCGTTTTTATGATGTAAATAAGGGTACAATAAAAATCGATGGAATCGATATCAAAGATCTCACGAAACAATCGCTTCGAAATTTGATGGGTTTAGTTACTCAAGATTCGATACTTTTTAATGATTCGGTTAAGAAAAATATTGGATTAGGAAAAGAAAATGCTAGTGACGAAGAAATAATAGCAGCTGCCAAAATTGCTAATGCTCACGAATTCATAAGCGAATTACCTGATGGCTATGAAACCAATATCGGAGATAGCGGCAACAAATTAAGTGGAGGTCAAAAACAGCGCTTGTCTATTGCCAGAGCAGTTTTAAAAAACCCACCAATAATGATTTTAGACGAAGCAACCTCTGCCCTAGATACAGAAAGTGAGCGTTTGGTACAAGATGCATTAGAAAAAATGATGCGAAATCGTACTTCTATTGTTATCGCACATCGCTTATCTACCATACAAACAGCAAACACTATTGTTGTATTGCAAAAAGGAGAAATTGTAGAACAAGGCTCGCATGAGCAATTACTAGCAAAAAATGGTACCTACAAAAAGCTTGTTGAAATGCAGTCTTTAGTATAATTTTTTTTAAAAATTAAAACACTACTTGTAGTATAACACATAAAATTAGCGAAAACGCTAGAATGGTGTGATTAAGATATTTTTATTTTAAAAAAACAATGTTTCAATTAAACCATTCTAACGGTTAGGAGTCCTACTTAAAATTTCAATAGCCAAATTTGATAACTGAAATTGATTTAGTAGCGCAATTAAAAGATTCAAAAAGTCAATCATTGGCTTTTGAAGTCTTGGTAAACACCTATAAACAAAAACTATATTGGCATATTCGTAGAATTGTGCTTAATCATGATGATGCCGATGATGCATTACAAAATACCTTTATAAAAGTTTATAAAAATATAGACGGGTTTAAAGGTGATAGTAAATTATATTCTTGGTTGTACCGCATAGCCACAAACGAAGCCTTAACCCTTTTAAAACAGAAATCGAAAAAACAAGGAATAAGTAATATTGAGCTAAAAAACCAAATTATAGAAAATTTACAATCAGATGTATATTTTGAAGGTAATGAGATTCAATTAAAACTACAAAAAGCAATTGCACTGCTGCCAGAAAAGCAACAATTAGTTTTTAATATGAAATATTTTGATGACTTAAAATATACCGAAATTTCAGAAATAGTAGAAACCTCGGTTGGAGCACTCAAAGCTTCATATCACCTCGCCGTTAAAAAGATCGAGGCCTATTTAAAAGAAAACTAAACCTTTTAAGCTAATCTAAGTCTAATTATAGCAATGAAAGAGCAAAGCAAATACAAACCGTTTAAAATACCCGAAAATTACTTCGATAATTTTAATGATAAGCTACAAAATAGATTAAATGCCAAGAAGTCAATTTTACCAAAAAATAATGGCTTTATAGTGCCTAAAAACTATTTTGAAACGATTGATAGTCGTTCATTAGAGGCACCTAAAACCAGAATAGTAAAATTACGTTTTTACAAAGCATATTACTTTGCTGCTGCTTCTGTTGCAGCTATATTTTTAATATTCTTTATGATAAAAACAAGAAATACATCTAAAGTCACATGGAATAATTTAACACATAATGATATTTACATCTATTTTGAAAACAATGAAATAAACCTTAGCACCTACGAAATAGTAGAGGTACTTCCTATAGACGAACTACATATGACCGATATTTTAGATGACCCACTTGATGCCGTAAAAGTTGGGAACTATTTAAATGAAAACTTAACTGATTTTGAAATACTTAATCTTGAAGATTATGAAAAAAATTAAATCTCTATTGTTTGTTAGCTTTTTACTGACCAGCACCTTTTTTTATGGTCAAAAGGAACACGATCATAATAAAATAAAAGCACTTAAAATTGCATATATTACTGAGCATCTTAATTTAAGCAGTAACGAAGCCGAAATTTTTTGGCCTATCTATAATGAACATGAAGCAGAAATTAAAGCCATCCGAAAAAGAGAGTATTTGAACATAAAATCTAAAATAAAAAATGCTAAAGAACTCTCTGAAGAAGCTGCAAATAAATTACTACTATTGGCTTTTGACCTAGAAAGAGAAAAATTAAAATTAAAATTAACCTATTATAAAGAAATGAGTAAAATCATTTCTTCAAAAAAAACAGTTCTTTTAATGCAAGCTGAGGAGGGTTTTAAAAGAAAACTCATAAAGCAATACCATCATAAAAATCATGCTGGTAAGCATTGATACTATTAGTGCAGCACCCTTAATCAAAGAAATAGTTACTTTTTTATTTAAAACTTAATTTTGAAATTCGATTCTTACCCGAGGCATATGCTATTGAATCATTTAAAAACCGAATTGAATAAAACGATTCATTAGACAAATTTGTCCAAGTTTCACCAGTATCACTAGAATATGAAATTCCTGTTAAACCTATAGCTACCAACTCTTTACCATTGGACTCGGGTACAAATTTCACACAACTTTTGTAACTTGGATTTTTACCATCTGCAACCAACTTCCAAGTTTTACCCCCATTTTTTGTAATTGCTGCATTTGCTTTATTAGCATCAGGTTTCATGTAATCACCCCCAATTACAACCCCTAAATTTTCATCGTAAAAATCAACAGAATAAATACCTTGTGATGCTAATTTTGTTAAGAGCGGAGTTTGTTGAACTTGCCATGTGAGTCCCTTATCATTAGAAAACAGAATGCGTTTCGTTGTGGCTATCCAAACTTTATCTCCAACTATTTCAATATTAGTATTACTTGCTGCAAAAGCACCTTCATCTTTAATGCCGCCAGGTAGTTGTTCGCAACCTAATTTCGACCAATTTTGACCACCATCTCTAGTAATTATAATTGAAATACAACCGTTGACCGAATCGCCCATTGCAATCCCTTCCTTATCATTCCAAAAATTCATCGCGTCGTAAAAAACACCGTTACCCTCTTCCTTATACACCAATTCCATAGATCGGTTTTTTCCTGTTTTATATAAAAGTGCAGGACTATTTATCGAAATCATAAAAAAATCAGTAGAATTATGGGCTATTGCTCTAAACTCTGGAATAACCGTATGATATTTTTCAATAGCTTCCGTAATTTTACCTGTGCGTAAGTCTATAGCACCAAATCTACCTTTATTTGCAGCAAATCTTAGGGTATTATCTTCAATATCGATAGCGCGAATATTTATTGAATCTTCGTAAATGTTATTAATCTCTACTTTAGTAAAAGGAGTTACCAGTTCCTTTTCAACACAAGAAAAAACACTTAATAAAAAAAGAATTAGATATAATTTACGCATTTTCAAAAATAATAAAAACCAAACCTTTGAGTAAATAATTAGCACCTTTATAACTTGATACGTTGTTTAAGCCTAAATTTTAACTTTAAGCTAAAACAATTGTTATTGGTCCCATAATTACATTAAACTCATTACATATAGATGAAAGTCTAAAAAATATGATGCTCTTATCGAGAAATACCTTCAATTTGCTTACCTACATAAGCAGTTTTAAGTCTGCGGAATGCACACAGCTATAATATTGGTAGAGGCATTCGTCTTCAAATAGTTCAAAATTGAATAAAAAACTGAATAAGCTAAGCGAGGTTTATATTTCATCTTTTTAGCAGTTCACATTCGAAACAATTTTTGCTTCACGTTTAACTCCCATTGAGTGCCAAATATCCTGCTAAGTAATAACCTACTGTAAATGGAGTAAAAGTTTTTTTACAGAAAAAATATCCCTTAATTTTTAAATTTCTTATTCCTTTTTGGTCTTGGAGCTTGTTTTAATTCTTTTTTTGAGAGAAAACCATCCTCATTAACATCAATATTTTCAAAATCATTTTTTAACGGACCTTTTACTTCAGACAGCGCTATTTTTCCATCATTATTCGTATCTAAATCTCTCATTATTTTTTCAACAGGAGGAGGCCCGTCATGCCGGTTATTTTGACGCTCCATTTCTTGGCCAAGTATGGTATTCATTGTTATTAAGGAAACTGCAATTATTAAAGTGGTATTTTTCATTTTTATTTCTTTTAAATATTAAGCGATTCTTATAATAAGGCTTTCACAAGTTTTGAATGATTTTAATTTAGCTAGTCGATATTTTTAAATGGATTTGAAAATTTTTCATCGTTACTAATACTGTTATCGGTTAAAGTCATTAAAAAGTCTACTAAACCTTGCTTCTCTTCTTCACTAAGGTTTAATCTTCTTACACCGTTTCGTTGCCTTAATCTGTTGTCTAAAGTCGCGCTATTTTGCACTCCAGAATTGTAATGCTCTACCACCTCTTCAAGCGTTTCAAATCGTCCATCATGCATGTAAGGAGCCGTTAGTTCTATATTTCTTAAAGAGGGCACTTTAAAAGCACCTATTTGATTGTTATTGCCGGTAACACCGCCTAATCCTGCATCAGTTATTGAAGCATCTAAACCATTATTTCTTGGTTGATCTCCTACAAAAGCATTGCTAACATGACATTCTGCACAGCGCGTTCGGTTACTAAAAAATAAATTTTTACCCAAATTTTCTGAAGATGTGAAATTTGGGAAAATTGAATTTGGATCATTAGTTGCTGCCAAACCATCATCGTATTTTGATTCAAAAGACACCATAGAACGCACAAATTGAGATAATGCTAAAGAAATACGGTTTACTGTTACTGCTTCGTCTCCGAAAGCTTGGTTAAACAATATGCGATAATACTCATCATCTTCAATTTTTACCAAAAGCTCATTTAAGGTTAAGCCCATTTCAGTTTCATCTTGTATTGGTAACAATACTTGCTCTTCTAGGCTTGCTGCTCGTTCATCCCAAAAGAAACGCCCATTTCTATAGAACTTAGCATTAACTAATCCCATAGAGTTTCGATCTGTTTCGCCGCCATTAAAACCAATACTCAATCTATTGGAATCTGAAAACCCTTTTTCTTGAATATGACAAGATGCGCACGATATTGTATTATTTGCAGATAATTGTTTATCGTAAAACAAAACTCTACCTAGTGTTGCACCATTATTTGTAATTGCGTTGCTAACAGGTGTATTATCTTGCTGAGCAGTTTGGTTGGCTAAAAAATGATTGGGTAAAAAAACATCATAGTTTAAAGCCGTATCGGGTAAATTTAAAAATTGATTGAGTACATCATTTTCCGCGTCTGTTGTTGTTTGGCTATTCATATCAGACTCAATTACCGCATATTCTTCATCATCGCTACAAGATGAAAACACCGCTAAAATTAAAACCATAAATACCATTCTTAAAAAGATCATAATCATAAAAATTTAAATTAATTAAATGTAGACTTTTAAGACAATTAATAATGTAGTCTACTACAATTTAGATGTACTTACTCTTTTTAACTTGTGCTTGCTATTGTTAAATAAAGCATAAAAAAAGCTAGTCTTAAAAAACTAGCCTTTTCAAATTTAAATTTGATTAGTATTTTAAAGGTGGCGGTCTATGTTGGTCGCGTGGTCTTGACAAACCTTTTTTATTTCGCCTACCATTTCTATGCAATGCATCTTCTACTATAGACTTAAAACGCTTTTTTTGATCCTCATTACACATTTCACCTAAAGCTTTAAAAAAACGAAAAGTCTCCAAATCTTTAGCTTTTTCATTTTTAGCTATTTGATCGGTAATTGCTTCTAGCTCTGAATCATCAACAGTATCAGTATACAATTTATTAAAAAGAGTCTCCTTTGAAACGCGAATATTATCTACAAGGGAATGTATTTTACTACGATGTGCTTTATCCATCGCTTTGAATTCTTGCAACTGTTCAGCATCAAAATTCAGTTGCTTTGCAATAAAATGTGAATGTCGATCGCCTACAGACCTGTCTTGACGAATCGATTTAAAATGCTGAAACAAGAAAAAGCCATTCATCAAAACCAAAAAGGCTAATAAAATATATAACAGTTTATTCTTCTTCATAAGGTGTAATTTTAATAGATATAGCTATTTGTATCTGTTTCTGAAAGTTGATATGCAGCTACAAAATCACTAATATTTTCACCATAACGCTCTGATGAATATGTCAGTATTGCAGCAACATTTAAAAAAACAAAAAAGAGTAAAGCTACCGCCTGATATTTTGGAGTAAACCAACTTAAAAAAGCATTTTCTTCTCTTTGATTAGTGCTTTGCTGTGCTAACCGGTACAGCACTTTATCTTTAAAAAAAGGTGGTGCCTTTACCATACGCAAATAAGAAGTACTCTTTAAAGTTTCTTCTACCTCTTTTTGAATTACCTTTTTTGAATTCATAATTCTTTAATTTTTTTTACTATGGTTTAGATGTTTTATAATAAAAAAACTTGCGCTAATTCTGGGCTTTTTGATAATAATTTTTAAGTAGTATTCGTAATTTTTTTTTGGATCTAAACAACAAAGACTCAATTGAAGGTATGCTTTTCTGCGTAACAGCACTCACTTCTTGATAGCTTAAACCTTCAATTTTACTTAAAGTATAAACAATTCGTTGTGCTTCAGGCAACTTGTTAATTGCGGCAAATAAGACTTCCGTTTTTTCTTTATGTTCTAATTGAATACCTGGATGGTTAAATTCGGTAAAGTATGAACTTCTATCTATTTCGATATCATTATCAAAAAAATTTAGCATAAATCCAAAACGTTTTTTGGTGTTTTTCTTTCTAATAAATTCTAAACTTTTATTTACAGCAATGCGATATATCCAGGTAGACAGTTTAGATTTTTCATTAAATTTAGAAATAGAATTAAATACCTCTAAAAACACCTCTTGTGCAATATCTTCAGCATCTTCTTTATTAGGTACAAATGAAATACATGATCCAAATACTTTGGCTTGATAATTATCAAGCAGCTGCCCAAAAGCTTGGTTATCTCCCTTCTTTAGGAGCTCAATAAAATCGTGTTCGCTCAATTAGAAAATTTGTAGGGTAATTTACACAAATTATACAATTTCAAAATGGTATCTTTGATATTTTAATTTTTCGAAAGATAATAAGCATGAAACTACATAGGAATTTAGTATTCGCAGTAATAGATGGTCTTGATTTAATTTTCAATGAAGGCGAATATGCAGACAAAGTAGTTCAGAAAGTTTTAAAAATAGACAAACGTTGGGGTTCTAGAGATCGAGGGTTCATTGCAGAAACCATTTATGAAATGGTAAGGTATAAAAGATTGTATACCGAAATTGCAGATATAAAAGCCCCTTTTAAAAGAACAGACTTATTTAGAATGTGGGCCGTATGGGCGGTTTTAAAAGGTATAACACTACCCGATTGGAAACAAATTGAACCAACACCTGAACGCCGTATCAAAGGTAGGTTCGATGAATTATCAAAAATTAGAAAATTTAGAGAAGCTGTTCCCGATTGGATAGATGAAATTTGCGAAAAGGCTTTAGGAGAAAAATTATGGACAGCAGAATTAGCTGCACTCAACCAAAAAGCAGAAGTAATTCTTAGAACAAATACTCTAAAAACAGACAAAGAAAGTCTTAGAAAGGCGCTTTTAGAAGAAGGTATTGTTGTTGAGCCTATAAAAGGATATTCTGCTGCATTAAGACTACCAGAGCGCGCAAATGTTTTTCAAACAGAATCTTTTAAGAAAGGATATTTTGAAGTGCAAGATGCTTCCTCTCAGTTGGTTGCAGAGCTTTTAGACGTAAAACCAGGGCAACGAGTTGTAGATACTTGTGCCGGAGCAGGTGGAAAATCGCTACACTTAGCGGCACTAATGAAAAATAAAGGTCAATTAATTGCTATGGATATTTATGGTAGTAAGTTAAAAGAATTAAAACGCCGCGCTAAACGAAATGGCGCACACAATATTGAACCAAGAGAAATAACTTCTACGAAGGTATTTAAAAAATTATACAGCAGCGCAGATCGCGTACTTATTGATGCTCCGTGCACCGGACTGGGGGTTTTAAGAAGAAACCCCGATACTAAATGGAAAATGCAACCAGAATTTTTAGAAAAAATAACCAAAGTTCAGCATGATATTATTCGATCCTACAGTAAAATTGTAAAACCAGGGGGTAAAATGGTTTATGCTACCTGCTCTATTTTACCTCAAGAAAATAACGATCAAGTAAAATCATTTCTAAAATCAGACGAAGGAAAAAATTTTAAACTGACAAAAGAAAAGAAAATTTATGCCTCTAAAAATGGTTTTGATGGTTTTTACATGTGCCTATTAGAAAAAAGTGTTGTTTAACGTTTTCTCTAAAACCTTTAATTTGCTTTAAGAAACATGCCTTTACCTTTACGGTTATTATTTAATAGATGCTGCATTAAAGGATCGTTTTTGAACATTAAAAGTGTTATTTATTGAAAATTTACAACTAAAATTGGTGAATATTTATTTCTTACACCTGAAGAGATATAAGTTCTTTAAACCTTAAGTCTTTTGTAGAACAGTCTTAATTTTCACCACAAGCAGAAATAAGTTAAACGTGTCTGTTTAAAAGAGGTAATAGATTAATTTAAAAGTACTTTTTTGCTTTATTGTTTTGCTTTATGGAAAGGAAAATGTTGGTAACGTTAACTTTTATTTGTAAAAAAAATAATGACTCTAAAAGATATTTAAAATTAAAAAACAAAAGTATAACAGCCCTAATCTTATCAACACATGCCCTTAAAAACTGTTAACTTTTTAACCTTAAATTATGTGCAAGTCGGAGAAGTTAAAGGCAATAAATGGTTAAATTTGTTTTTTATTCAACCCACAATTTATACGTTACATGATTCATTTTTTCGGAGATGCAGCTCAAAAAGTTTTTGCAATTGAAACAAATCAAGAACTTTCTCAAGAGGATATAAAAAAACTATGTTGGTTGTTTGGTCATCAACCAAAGCTACCTATGGCGTCTATCGACGCCTTTTTTATTGGGCCTAGAGCTGCCATGGTGACACCATGGAGTACCAATGCAACTGAAATAGTTCAAAACATGGGTGTTTCAGGCGTAGTTCGTATTGAGGAGTTTAAGAGTGTAGAAGAGCACTTTATTGACTTTGACCCAATGATTTTTCAAAAATATACGACGCTTAATCAAAATCTTTACACCATAAATGTTGCTCCAGAGCCTATTTTAGAAATCGAAAATATTGCAGCATATAATCATCAAGAAGGATTAGCGCTAAGCGAAGAGGAAGTAGCCTATTTAAATAAATTGTCAGAAAAAATCGGTAGAAAACTAACTGATTCTGAAGTATTTGGTTTTAGTCAAGTAAATTCAGAGCATTGCCGCCATAAGATCTTTAATGGCACATTTATCATTGATGATAAAGAAATGCCAAGTTCTTTATTTAATTTAATTAAGAAAACAGCAAAAGAACACCCGAATGATATTGTTTCTGCCTACAAAGACAATGTAGCGTTTATTAAAGGGCCTAAAGCGGTGCAATTTGCACCAAAAAGTGCGGACAAACCTGATTATTATCAAGAAGAGCCTTTTGATTCTGTAATTTCTTTAAAAGCAGAAACGCACAACTTTCCTACTACTGTTGAGCCTTTTAATGGGGCAGCAACAGGTGCAGGTGGAGAAATACGCGATCGACTAGCAGGTGGCAAAGGTTCATTACCCTTAGCTGGTACAGCAGTATATATGACGGCTTATTCTAGACTAGAGAAAGAACGTTCTTGGGAAAAAGGAATGCCTGCACGAGAATGGCTTTATCAAACACCAATGGATATTTTGATAAAAGCATCAAACGGAGCATCTGACTTCGGTAATAAATTTGGACAGCCACTGATATGTGGCTCTGTTTTAACCTTTGAACACCAAGAAGGCAATCAACGCTTAGCATACGACAAAGTAATTATGCAGGCTGGTGGTATTGGATATGGAAAAGCAGAACAAGCACTAAAAGAAACTCCAAATTTAGGTGATAAAATCGTTATTCTTGGGGGTGATAATTACCGTATCGGAATGGGTGGTGCAGCTGTTTCTAGTTCTGATACTGGCGAATTTAGTTCTGCTATAGAATTAAACGCAGTACAACGATCAAACCCCGAAATGCAAAAAAGAGCAGCAAATGCTATTCGTGGTATGGTAGAAAGTCATACAAATACAATTGTATCTATACATGACCACGGTGCAGGTGGTCACCTTAATTGTTTGTCTGAATTAGTAGAAGATACTGGCGGCAAAATTGATTTAGATCAATTACCTGTTGGTGACACTACCCTTTCGTCAAAAGAAATCATTGGTAACGAATCACAAGAACGCATGGGTTTAATTATAGGTAAAGATGATGCTGCCCTACTTTGCAAAATTGCAAAGCGAGAGCGTTCACCCATGTATGAAGTGGGTGAGGTAACCAATGATGATCGCTTTACTTTCGAATCAAAAACAACAGGTGAAAAACCTATGGATGTTAAACTTTCTGATATATTTGGAAGCTCACCTAAAACGGTTTTAAAAGATTACTCAATACCTCGATCTTATAAAAATGCGAGCTATTCATTAGAATTTTTTCATGAATATCTCGATCAAGTTCTACAGTTAGAGGCAGTAGCTTGTAAAGACTGGTTAACCAACAAGGTAGATCGGTGCGTAGGTGGTAGAGTAGCCAAACAACAATGCGCTGGACCATTACAATTACCACTAAACAATGTTGGGGTAATGGCCCTAGATTTCAAAGGAAAAGAGGGCATTGCTACTGCTATTGGCCACTCACCTATTTCTGGTCTAATAGCTCCTTCTGCGGGCAGTAAAAATAGTATAGCAGAGGCCTTAACTAACATTATATGGGCTCCCTTAAAAGATGGGCTTAAATCTGTTTCACTTTCTGCAAATTGGATGTGGCCGTGTAAAAATAAGGGGGAAGATGCCAGACTGTATGAAGCCGTTCAATCAATTTCTGATTTTGCCATTGCGCTTGGAATTAACATACCCACGGGAAAAGATTCACTTTCCATGAAACAAAAATACAAAGATGGTGATGTAATTAGTCCTGGTACCGTTATCATTTCCGCAGTAGGAAATTGCAATGATATTACCAGAGTAGTAGAGCCTGTGCTTCAAAAAAATGGAGGTGACATTTACTATGTAAACTTATCAAAAGACAGTTATAAATTAGGTGGATCTTCTTTCGGTCAAATTTTAAATACCATTGGTGATGATGCTCCAACGATAAAAAATGATACCTATTTTAAAACAACCTTTAATTTAATTCAAACTTTAATTAAAGACAACCAAATACTTGCAGGTCATGATGTTGCATCAGGAGGGTTAATCACTACTTTATTAGAGTTGTGTTTTGCGGATATCAACCTAGGAGCTGACTTAGATCTTACAGCCTTGGAAGAAAAAGACAGCATCAAACTCTTATTTTCCGAAAATTCTGGAATTGTTTTTCAAGCCAAGAGTGCGTCCGTAGAGCAAATTTTAACAGAAGCCAATATAGCGTATAAAAAAATTGGAAAAGTAATTTCAGAGCCTATTTTAAACATTAAAAATGGAAGTGTTGAACTAGGTTTAAATATTTCTTCATTGAGAGACACTTGGTTTAAAACCTCTTATTTATTAGATGACAAACAAACAGCTAACCATTTAGCTAAAGAACGATTTAACAATTATAAAAATCAAGATCTAAACTATATTTTTCCAGCCCACTTTTCAGGCAAACTACCGTTATATAAAAATGAGAGTCATAAGCCTAAAGCTGCTATTTTAAGAGAAAAAGGAAGTAATTCTGAACGAGAAATGGCCAACGCTATGTTTTTAGCAGGTTTTGATGTTAAAGATGTTCATATGACCGACTTAATCTCTGGGAGAGAAACCTTAGAAGATATTCAATTTTTGGGAGCTGTTGGAGGTTTTTCTAATTCTGATGTTCTTGGAAGTGCTAAAGGTTGGGCCGGAGCAATCAAATACAACGAAAAAGCAAATGCTGTAATTAAAAACTTCTTTGCAAGACCTGATACCTTATCAATTGGAATTTGTAATGGTTGCCAATTATTTATGGAATTAGATCTAATTAATCCAGAACATGATATTCATGGTAAAATGACTTTTAATGATTCTCAAAAACACGAAAGTAGTTTTACATCGGTAAAAATACAGGAAAATAATTCTGTGATGCTTTCTAGTTTAGCTGGTACAAGCTTAGGTGTTTGGATTTCGCATGGCGAAGGTAAATTCGATTTACCATTAAAAGAAGAGCAATACACCATCGTGGCCAAATACGGCTATAAAGACTACCCAGCAAACCCAAATGGGAGCGATTTTAACACAGCTATGCTTTGTGACGCTACAGGTAGACATTTAGTAACCATGCCGCATATTGAGCGATCAACATTTCCATGGAATTGGGCACATTACCCGATAAATAGAAATGATGAAGTTTCGCCATGGCTTGAGGCTTTTGTGAATGCTAAGAAGTGGATTAACGACATTAATAACCAATAAACAGAATCAAAAAAAACCTACAAAAGAAGATTATTTTTATAACAGGAAAAGTATATTCTTTAAAAGGAGATTTTTTTTGCTTTAGAAAACAAAGCGCTTTTACTTTAAAAACGCACTACTCGTTAGATTAAAATAGAAACTAATAAGAGGTTTTTAAACTATTTGTTGGCTTATTTATACTAAAAAAATAAAAGCCTACCCCCTTTAATTAAATTTTAACTAGCACTATTATAGCAATTTAAGCGTATGTAATACCTTTTTTAAGTCTCTTCAAAAAATAGAAATCTTACCGTAATAAATTGAATACTATTCGAGATACCCAACTGAAATATTAGTAAATTTTAATATCCCGTTCCGTTTCCTTATTTTGCAATTACTTAATCCAAAAAAATTATGCAAAATATTACAAGGCTTTTTGACTTTCCATACCACGCTCTAAATAAATATAAGCTGACGAATTGTTTTGTCGACAAAAAAGAAGGTCAATGGCAAAGTATGTCCACTCAAGAATATATTAATAAAGCAAATCAAATAAGTAGAGCTTTGCTAAGGATGAAGGTAAAAGCAAACGATAAAATAGCCTTAATATCCATGACAAATCGCTCAGAATGGAATGTTATGGATATTGGCATACTACAAACTGGTGCCCAAAATGTACCCATTTACCCAACCATTTCAGAGGAGGATTACGCTTACGTTTTAAATCACTCTGGTGCAAAATATTGCTTTGTATCATGTGATGAAGTATACAACAAAGTAAAATCAATTAAAAATCAAGTACCCAGTTTAATAGAAATTTTTTCTTTTGATAATATTGACGAATGTGAGAACTGGAATACACTATTAAAATTAGGTGAAGACAACGCTAACCAAGAAGAAGTTGAAGCACGAAAATCCAAAGTAAAACCGGAAGATTTAGCAACGCTGATTTATACCTCAGGCACTACAGGAAGACCAAAAGGGGTAATGCTCTCTCACAATAATGTGGTTAGCAATGTAATGGAAAGTGCGAAACGCTTAGACATTGAATATGGCCACTCAAAGTGCCTTAGCTTTTTACCTGTATGTCATATTTACGAACGCATGATGATTTACTTGTATCAATATGCAGGTGTTGCAATACATTATGCCGAATCTATGGAAAAAATTAGCGACAACCTTAAAGAAACATCACCCCACGTGATGACCGCTGTACCGCGCTTGCTAGAGAAGGTATATGATAAAATTCTTGCTAAAGGATACGATTTAACGGGCGTAAAAAAAACCTTATTCTTTTGGGCAGTTGATTTAGGGTTAAAATATGAACCATACGGACAAAATGGTTGGTGGTACGAAACCAAATTAAAATTAGCCCGTAAACTAATCTTTAGCAAGTGGAAAGAAGGTTTAGGAGGCAACTTAAAGTTAATTTCATCAGGTAGTGCTGCCCTACAGCCCCGTTTAGCTCGAATTTTTAATGCTGCAGAATTTGGAGTTATGGAGGGTTATGGCCTTACTGAAACCTCTCCGGTTCTTTCTGTAAATGATATGCGTAACAATGGATTTAGAATTGGAACGGTAGGCAAATTGTTAGAACGAACAGAAATAAAGATTGCAGACGATGGTGAGATTTGTGCCAAAGGTCCTCAGGTAATGATGGGTTATTACAAAGACCCTGAGAAAACAGCAGAGGTTATGATTGATGGTTATTTTCATACAGGAGATATAGGCGAAATAGATTCAGATGGTTTCTTGAAAATTACAGATCGCAAAAAAGAGATGTTTAAAACCTCTGGAGGTAAATACGTCGCCCCTCAGCTTTTAGAAAATCGCTTTAAGCAATCTTTGTTTATTGAACAATTAATGGTAGTTGGAGAAGGAGAAAAAATGCCAGCTGCTATCATACAGCCCGATTTTGACTATCTTTTTAATTGGGCAAAAGACAACAATATTACCATTAGCGAAAATTCTGATATTATCACCAACGAAAAAGTATTAGCCAAATACCAAGAAGAAGTTGATTTGGCAAATGCCTCCTTTGCAAAATGGGAAAAAGTGAAACAGTTTAGATTAACCCCTGATGTATGGAGTATTAACGAGGGTCACCTAACCCCTACCTTGAAACTAAGAAGAAAAATAATTAAAGAAAAATATTTGCATTTATACAATGACATTTATGGACATTAAATTATGTTTAGTTAACCTAATTAATTTTCTACACGATATGTAATCATCAAGATAACATTACTAAAAAAGAGTAAGGCGGTTTTATGGGTCATAATTCTTTTTAATAAAAACAGACCTAAATAGGCTATTGAAAAACTGAAAAGACTTTCACAATTAAGAGTAAGTCTGTTACGCTAAGATTTTGATGATTTTATCATATTTACTATGCATGCATAGTATTTTTTTTTATCTTTGCTTGTCCTCTAAAGCAAAATATGAAAGAATTTACCATAGATTATATTTTACGTTCCACTTGGCAAGCAGTCGCTAGAATGTATAATGAGGAGGCGAAAGAATTTGGATCTACCATGGCTGTAGGTTTTACTTTGTTAAGCATTGACCCTAAAGAAGGTACACCCTCAACTTCACTTGGTCCAAAAATGGGGATGGAAGCAACAAGTCTGTCGCGGATACTGAAAAGCATGGAAGAAAAAGGTCTTGTAAAACGTAAGCCAAATCCAAATGATGGTAGAGGCGTATTAATTCACTTAACTAACTATGGTCTTAGCAAAAGAAAAGATTCGAAAGACGTAGTTCTAAAATTTAACGAATTAGTTCAACAGAATGTTTCCGAAGAAAAACTCGATCACTTTTTCGAAGTAATGAACATGATCAACAGCTTAATTGCTGAAAAAAAAATGCACTTAAATAAAACAACTAATTAATCGTAATCCCATTCATGAACAAACACATTAAAAAAGTAGCAGTAGTTGGCTCGGGTATTATGGGAAGCGGCATCGCATGTCACTTCGCCAATATCGGTGTAGAGGTCTTACTCTTAGATATCGTACCTAAAGAACTTTCAGAGAAAGAAAAGGCAAAAGGACTTACCCTAGAGGATAAAGTGGTTCGCAACAGATTGGTTAATGAATCTTTAACCACCGCTTTAAAATCTAAGCCCTCTCCTATTTACAGTAAAAAATTTTCGCAACGTATTACTACAGGAAATCTAGAAGACGATATTGCAAAAGTATCTAAAGTCGATTGGATTATCGAGGTAGTGGTTGAGCGTTTAGATATTAAAAAGATCGTTTTTGAAAACCTAGAAAAACATAGAACTCCTGGAACTTTAATTACTTCGAATACATCAGGTATTCCGATAAAATTTATGAGCGAAGGTAGAAGTGATGATTTTCAAAAACATTTCTGTGGAACGCACTTTTTTAACCCCGCCCGCTATTTAAAATTGTTTGAAATTATCCCTGGTCCAAAAACTGCACCAGAAGTTTTAGACTTCTTAAATGGATATGGAGAAAAGTTTCTTGGTAAAACTTCGGTAATTGCTAAGGATACTCCAGCCTTCATAGGAAATAGAATTGGAATTTTCAGTATTCAAAGTCTTTTTCACATGGTAAAAGACATGGAGATGACAGTTGAAGAAGTAGATAAATTAACTGGGCCAGTAATTGGCCGTCCAAAATCTGCAACTTTTAGAACAGTTGACGTCGTTGGTTTAGACACTTTAGTTCATGTAGCTAATGGAATACACGACAATTGTAAAGATGATGAACAGCACAGTTTGTTTGAACTTCCCGATTTTATCCAAACCATGATGAAAAATAAATGGTTAGGTAGTAAATCTGGACAAGGATTTTATAAAAAATCTAAAGGTACAGACGGCAAAACGGAAATCTTGACTTTAGATATCGATACCATGGAGTATCGATCTAAGAAAAGAGTAAAATATCCAACCTTAGAACTTACAAAAACTATTGACAAAGTTGTTGACCGATTTGCAATACTCGTTAACGGTCAAGATAAAGCCGGAGAATTTTACAGAAAAAGTTTTGCTGCGCTATTCGCTTATGTATCTCATCGTATTCCAGAAATATCAGATGACATTTACAAGATTGATGACGCAATGAAAGCTGGTTTCGGTTGGGAACACGGCCCTTTTCAAATCTGGGATGCTATTGGGGTAGAAAAAGGCTTAGAGATAATGAAAGCTGAAGGTGCAATACCTGCACCATGGGTTACTGAAATGATAGCATCTAATCAATCATCCTTTTATGCTGTAAAAGAAGGTGCTACATATTTTTACGATATTCCTAAAAAATCTTTAGAAAAGGTTCCAGGACAAGATGCATTTATCATTTTAGATAACATTAGAAAATCTAAAGAGGTATTCAAAAATGCCGGTGTTGTAATTGAAGATCTAGGAGATGGAATTTTAAATGTAGAATTTCAGTCTAAAATGAACACCATAGGAGCCGATGTTTTAGCAGGATTAAATAAAGCTTTTGACATCGCCGAAAAAGACTTTCAAGGTTTAGTGGTAGGCAACCAAGCAGCAAATTTTTCTGTTGGTGCTAATATAGGAATGATTTTTATGATGGCGGTGGAACAGGAGTATGATGAGTTAAACATGGCGATAAAAATGTTTCAAGATACCGTTATGCGAATGCGATACTCTTCAATTCCAACCATCGCTGCTCCGCATGGAATGGCATTAGGAGGAGGCTGCGAAATTTCTTTACATGCTGATAAGGTAGTTGCGGCCGCAGAAACCTATATGGGTCTTGTAGAATTTGGCGTAGGTGTTATACCTGGCGGAGGTGGATCAAAAGAAATGGCTGTCCGCGCTCAAGACACTTTCAAAAAGAATGATGTTGAACTAAATGTGTTGCAAGAATATTTCCTAACCATTGGCATGGCAAAAGTGTCTACCTCAGCCGAAGAAGCCTTTGATTTAGGATTACTTCAAAAAGGAAAAGATGTTGTTGTAGTCAATAAAGACAGACAAATTGCAACTGCCAAAGCACATGCAAAACTAATGGCAGAGTCTGGATACACGCAACCAGCTATGCGCAAAGACATTAAAGTGTTAGGTAAACAAGCCTTAGGTATGTTCTTAGTCGGAACAGACTCTATGGAAGCAAGTCACTACATTAGTGAGCATGACAAAAAAATTGCTAATAAACTTGCATACGTAATGGCTGGTGGTAACTTATCAGAGCCAACACGTGTTTCTGAACAGTATCTACTAGATTTAGAACGCGAGGCTTTCTTATCACTATGTACAGAAAAGAAAACATTAGAGCGCATTCAGCATATGCTTAAAACCGGTAAACCACTAAGAAACTAAAAAACATGAGAACTGCATATATAGTTAAAGGATATAGAACAGCTGTTGGAAAAGCACCAAAAGGAGTTTTTCGATTTAAGCGTTCAGACGAATTAGCCGCCGAAACCATCGAATATATGATGAAAGAGCTGCCTGATTTTGATAAAAAAAGAATTGATGATGTTATTGTTGGTAATGCAATGCCTGAAGGTTCACAAGGTTTAAACATGGCACGCCTCATCTCTTTAATGGGCTTAGATATTGTTGACGTACCAGGGGTTACTGTAAATCGTTTTTGTTCTTCAGGAATTGAAACCATAGGAATTGCAACGGCAAAAATTCAATCAGGAATGGCAGATTGTATTATCGCTGGTGGTGCTGAAAGCATGAGTTCTGTGCCAATGACCGGTTACAAAACAGAGTTAAATTATGATTTGGTGCAACAAGGTCATGAAGATTATTATTGGGGTATGGGTAATACCGCAGAAGCTGTAGCCAATGAGTTTAAGGTGTCTCGTGAAGACCAAGATCAATTTGCCTACAATTCACACATGAAAGCACTTAAAGCTCAGGCTGAAGATCGTTTTCAAAGTCAAATTGCCCCTATAAACGTTACGCAAACCTATTTGGATGCCAATGGTAAAAAAGCAGAAAAGAAATATACAGTCAACAAAGACGAAGGGCCAAGAAAGGGAACTTCAATAGAAGCCTTAAATAAATTGCGCCCTGTGTTTGCCGCAGGCGGTAGTGTTACTGCAGGTAATTCATCTCAAATGAGTGATGGAGCTGCTTTTGTTCTGGTTATGAGTGAAGAAATGGTAAAAGAACTAAATCTAGAACCTATTGCACGTTTAGTAAACTATGCAGCTGCCGGAGTACCACCAAGAATAATGGGTATTGGGCCTGTTGCTGCAGTTCCTAAGGCCCTTAAACAAGCTGGGTTAAAACAAAGTGATTTAGAATTAATTGAATTGAATGAGGCTTTTGCTTCGCAATCATTAGCTGTAATTCGCGAACTAGAGCTTAATCCAGATATTGTAAACGTAAATGGTGGAGCTATTGCTTTAGGACATCCTTTGGGTTGTACAGGCGCTAAATTATCCGTCCAGTTATTTGATGAAATGCGGAAGCAAAATATGAAAGGTAAATATGGTGCTGTCACCATGTGCGTAGGTACGGGTCAAGGTGCTTGTGGTATATTTGAATTTTTATCATAATTAAAATGAATATACTACATACTTTAAATTAGCTAGGGATAAACAGCAAGTTCTTACTACGCTAAAAACACAAAGTTTATGCTACAAAAAAATAGCAGTTAATAGCTGTAGTATTAGACAAAACCTTTAACTAAACAAATGTAAATAAGTACTTTTTTTACCAGCAAAAGTATTTTGTAATCGAAAATATTTTTACAAAAATTAATACTAATGCTTGTGAATGAAGTTTTAATAAATGATAGGGTGACACGGAGAAATTTATAGGATTTAAATTTGATGCTCTAAGCGCACATATCAAAAATTATAATTTGAATATAAAATGACTAAAGAAACAACAAACAAAAACCTTTTAAGAGGCGGTCAATTCCTGGTAAAAGAAACTAAATGTGAAGACATCTTTACCCTAGAAGATTTATCTGAAGAACAAAAAATGATGCGAGATAGCACCAAAGAATTTGTTGATCGCGAACTTTGGGCCGAGTGGGAGCGTTTTGAGAAGAAAGATTATGCATATACCGAAGAAACTATGCGTCACGCTGGTGAACTTGGTTTGCTAGGTATTGCAGTACCTGAAGCCTATGGTGGAATGGGTATGGGTTTTGTATCTACGATGCTAGTTTGCGATTATATTTCAGGAGCAACTGGTTCTTTTAGTACCGCATACGGTGCACATACAGGAATAGGTACTATGCCAATTACCTTATATGGTAACGAAGAACAAAAATTAAAATATGTTCCTAAATTAGCCTCTGGTGAATGGTTTGGGGCATATTGCCTTACTGAACCGGGTGCCGGTTCTGATGCAAATTCTGGAAAAACAAAGGCTGTTTTATCTGAAGATGGAAAATATTATAACATCACTGGGCAAAAAATGTGGATTTCAAACGCAGGGTTTTGTAATCTTTTTATTGTTTTTGCTCGAATAGAAGATGACAAAAATATTACTGGTTTTATTGTAGAAAATGATCCTAGTAATGGTATCACCTTTGGTGATGAAGAAAAGAAATTAGGAATTCACTCCTCCTCTACTCGACAAGTTTTCTTTAATGATACGAAAGTGCCTGTTGAAAATATGCTTTCTGAGCGCGGAAACGGATTTAAAATAGCAATGAATGCCCTTAACGTTGGTCGTATCAAACTCGCTGCAGCCTGTTTAGAAGCGCAAAGAAGAGTTATCGGTGAAGCAGTAAAATACGCAAACGAGAGAATTCAATTTAAAACACCTATCATATCTTTTGGTGCCATAAAAGCTAAAATAGCTGCAATGGCCACTAATGCTTATGCTGGTGAATCTGCTAGTTATAGAGCTGCTAAAAACATAGAAGATAGAATCGCCATTAGAGAGGCCGAAGGAAACACCCACCAAGAAGCGGAGTTAAAAGGTGTTGAAGAATATGCTATTGAATGTTCAATTCTTAAAGTTGCTGTCTCAGAAGATGTTCAACATACTGCTGATGAAGGTATTCAAATATTTGGGGGAATGGGCTTTAGTGCCGACACCCCAATGGAATCTGCTTGGAGAGATGCGCGTATTGCTCGAATTTATGAAGGAACCAATGAAATCAATAGGATGCTTGCTGTTGGTATGCTAGTAAAAAAAGCTATGAAAGGGCATGTAGATTTGTTAGGTCCTGCTACTGCAGTTGGCGAAGAATTAATGGGCATTCCTTCTTTTGATATTCCAGATTTTTCTGTCTTGTTTGCAGAAGAAAAAGATTTAATTGCACGATTGAAAAAAGTGTTCTTAATGGTAGCCGGGGCTGCTGTAAAGAAATATGGTGCAGATTTAGAAAACCATCAGCAACTGATGATGGCGGCTTCTGATATATTAATTGAGGTATACATGGCAGAAAGTACGATTTTAAGAACAGAAAAAAACGCTAAACGTTTTGGTAAAGAAGCTCAAGCGACACAGATAGCAATGTCTAAATTATACTTGTACAATGCTGTTGATATTGTCACAAGAAAAGGAAAAGAGGCGATTGTTTCTTTTGCTGAAGGAGACGAGCAAAAAATGATGTTAATGGGCTTAAAGCGCTTTACGAAGTATAACAATTTTCCAAATGTCGCCGCTCTAAGAATACAAATAGCCGATAAGGTTGCTGCTGATAATGGCTATTCTTTTGATTAATGTAAAATAATTTTCTTTTAAATTTTTAAAAAAACCGTCTGTAAATAAGCAGGCGGTTTTTTTATTTGGATTACCAAAAAGAACAACATAAATTTAAAGATGGACAACAAACTTCTTAAAAAAGCGTATGCCCCAGAAAACTTTAGAATAAGAGGGCATCGTTTAATTGATGAACTAGCTGATCATTTACAAAAACAGCTAAACGATTCAAAATCAAAAACGCTCAACTGGCAAACTCCAGAAGTTGAACTTGAATTTTGGAAAAATTTTTTAACTTACAGTAATGAATCAGAGCTATTTTCACAAGTACTAAAACGCACTACAAACGTGCATAACCCAAAATGTATAGGGCATCAAGTAGCACCTACTGCCCCAATTACCGCCTTATCGGCTTTAGTGGGTGGCTTATTAAATAACGGAATGGCTGTCTATGAAATGGGGATGGCGCCCTCTGCTATTGAACGTGTTGTAACTGATTTTCTCTGCTCAAAAATTGGATATAACTCCGAAGCAAGAGGTTTTTTAACTTCAGGAGGAACACTCGCTAATTTAACTGCACTATTAGCGGCCAGAAAGGCTAAAGTAAAAATTGATGTATGGAATGAAGGTTATAAAGAGAGCTTAGGTATCATGGTTTCTCAAGAAGCACATTATTGTGTTGACCGAGCTGCTAAAATTATGGGATTAGGAGAAAAAGGAATTATTAAAATACCAACCAACTCAAGCTATTCTGTTGATTGTAGTAGACTAGAAGAATACTATAAAACAGCGAAGAAAAAAGGCATACATATTTTCGCAATAGTAGGTAGTGCACCTTCTACCGCAACAGGAGTTTATGATGATTTGGCAACAATTTCAGATTTTGCTAAAAAATACAATTTATGGTTTCATGTTGATGGTGCCCATGGGGGTGGAGCAATTTTTTCGAAAAAGTATAGCCCTCTTCTTGATGGAATTCATCAAGCCGATTCGGTTGTGATCGATGGCCACAAAATGATGATGATGAGTGCAATTACTACAGCACTATTGTTTAAAAACGGACATTATTCACATGCCACTTTCAGTCAAAAAGCAGATTATCTTTTAGAACAATCTGACCATGAAGATTGGTATAACATAGCCAAAAGAACTTTTGAATGTACTAAAACAATGATGAGCGTACATTGGTTTACTATGTTGAAGACCTATGGTGAAGCAATTTTTGATGAATATGTAACAAATTTATATGATTTAGGAAATATATTCGGTGCTATGATAGCGAATGATAGTGATTTTGAATTAGCAGTATCTCCTGTTTCAAACATTGTTTGTTTTAGGATAAAACCTAAAAACAGCACTACTACAAGTTTAAACCAAATAAATGCTGATATTCGACAATACCTACTAGAGGATGGTGAATTTTATATTGTGCAGACAAAATTACGGGGGCAATATTATATGCGCTGCACTATTATGAATCCGTTTACCACCAAAAATCATTTTAAAACGCTTTTAAATAAAATAAAAGAAGCTTACAATGTTTTAATTTAAAACATACACCTGTTTTTTATTCCTTTAAAATTGATTCTACCCGTGTGCACAAACAGTCTTAAAAATCTATTAAATGTAAACTTAGGCAACTAACGCAAAAACTAAACGATTAACTTCTGCAGTCATTTTTATTCATAGCGACTAAACTCAGGAATTTTTTATTTAAACAAAACAAAGCGCTTTGTTGTATTAAAATTTAATACCTCAGACGCCACCTCTAAGCACAAGCAGCAGTTATTCGCTAATATACTTATACGTCTTTGCTTTGGTCTTTGTGTCTTGTTCTTCACACTCTTGGCTCTGTTCATATACAAGTTGTATGATTAAACCGCTATATATAAAGGTGTTAGCACTATTATCCTAAAATATAAATTCTAGTAACCTGAGTTCGATTACTATTTGATAGTTATTTTGACAGAAAAAAGGTTCTTCTTTTTCTATTTTAAAAAATTAATGTGCATTACGTTAACAAATAAATACTGCTATGTTTTCGATTTATACCGTTGCTGATTTATGCATCTTATGGACGAATCCTATAAAGAATACGACAATATTTTCAAAAGAAAGCGCTTAGGCGACCCGCTCACCCTTACCAAGGCCAAAGTAGAATTGGCGCTCTTCCAAATGAGCCGTTTTGACCATGTAAAACTGGGCATGAATGCGGGTTTTCTCGTGGACTGTTTCCTTCAATAGTTTCGTGCAACTACTAGATGCCTTTTCCCATGACGCTCTTTTTGAAGAGGTCCACCATGGGCAACTGTACCATTTTCTTCTTCGCAGACTCGGCCAAGATACGAGTATACCACAACCAAAGGATAAAAAAAGGAACAGGGTTTTCAACAAAGTGGCCACCGCGGGCATGTCTACCTAGGAGTGACTCCAAGATTTCAAGCCTTACATGTTGATCAACCAGAGGGGCGATATCCTATAGTTCTATATCTTTTAGGTTCACGCGGACGAAAGAGAGTCGAATCGAAACCATAGCCTTACTAGGCCTTTTTTAATCGAACTCAAGTTAAAAACATCAAATAATGGTGTCACCTATTATCGTTATTACTAGAGCCTATTTTTTTTTACTGTTTGGTTCACATAATATACAAGTAACAGTACCGATTTTGTTTTGAATATTATCCTAGTCAAAAATTATCTTTTTAAACAAATAGTATGAACCCTTCTATTTATTTTTACTTTTATACATTAACTGTATTTTTGATAACGGTTAGAGCATAAAATAAAGTTTAGATAAATCATAAACCTGATAACTGAAAAGCTATTCAAATGAAAAAAATATTTACCCTACTTCTCGTATGTTCAACTATGGGATTCTCTCAAACAGACGATAGAATTTATGACATAATAAACAATGTATCTGCACAACGTATTAAAAAAGACGTTACAACTCTCGCTAATTTTGGAACAAGACATACGCTTAGTGATACAGTATCAACAACACGAGGAATAGGTGCTGCAAGAAGATGGATAAAAAGTGAGTTTGATAAAATCTCAGAAAACTGCAATAGCTGCTTATCGGTATCATACCAAAAAGATTTGGTAAAAAAAGGAACCAATCCACGTATTACCAAAGACGTTTATGTGGTAAATGTGATAGCAATACAAAAGGGATCTAAGTATCCAAATCGGTATATTATAATGAGTGGCGACATTGACTCTAGAGTAAGTGACCCTAATAATTTTACCGCTGATTCGCCTGGCGCAAATGATAATGCTAGCGGTATGGCTGGCACTATCGAGGCAGCAAGGGTGCTTAGTAAATATAATTTTGAGAATAGTATTATCTATTTAGGGCTCTCTGGTGAAGAACAAGGCTTGTTTGGTGGTCAAGGCTTAGTAAAACAAATGAAAAAAGATGGCTGGGATATTATTGGAATTTTTAATAATGATATGATTGGCAATATTAAAGGAGTTGATGGCGTAATTAGTAATCGAGATTTTAGAATTTTTTCTGAACCCGTTCCCGCTACAGAGACCGAAGAGCAAAGAAAAGCAAGACGTTTTTATGGCGGTGAAGTAGATGGCATTTCTCGCCAATTAGCACGTTATGTACATAAAACAACAAAAACTTATATGCCCGAAATGAACCCTATGATGATTTATCGATTAGATCGTTTTGGAAGAGGTGGTCATCATCGACCTTTTAACGATGCGGGTTATGCAGGTATTCGAATTATGGAAGCCCATGAAAATTATACGCAGCAGCATCAAGATATTAGAACCGAAAATGGAGTTGATTACGGTGATGTTTTAAAACACGTAAATTTTGAATATGCAAAAAAATTAACTGCTGTAAATGCCATTAATATAGCCTCATTAGCTTGGGCTCCACCTGCACCTAAAAAAGTTGAGATTGGAGGTGTTGTAGCACCCGCTGCAAAGTTCAAATGGACAAAAGTAGACGGAGCAATAGGCTATAAAATTTATTGGAGAGACACTACATCACCTACTTGGGATTATAGCAGATTCGTAAAAGATGTAACCGAGTTTACGCTAGATGGCATTGTTATTGACAACTATTTTTTTGGAGTTTCCGCCGTTGGAAAAAATGGATTTGAGAGCCCCGTTGTTTTTCCAAATGCTGTCTTTAGATAAAAGAAAAATGCGTTCGTAAAAAGAATGCTAATTATATAGAACTAACTAAAACATCAAAAAATTATGGCTTTTTCATATGGAAAAGATACACTTAAAATTAAAAATCCCTTTAAAAAAGAAGGCCTCCTAGATATTATACTCGGAATCGCTACGCTTATATTAGGAATAATTTTAGTTTTTAAAATTAGAAATAGTATCGATTCTGGATTTCAAGGATTGGCTTGGTTGGAATTATTATTAGCTTTTGTTTTTATCAGTATTGGTATCAGTTCAATTATTAAGGGTTGCTTGCGAGTATTTCGATTTTTAGTGGGTAGAGAAATACCTTCAAACTTAAGCCCACGTCCATATTCGCAAGAAACAATGGAAAGTATTCTTATGAAAAGAATAAACCCAACGTATATAGAAAAAGATGCCTTTATATCAAGATTAATAATAAGTATTTATGACAAATTTCTATTCTTACCCATAGGATTTAGAAATTTATTAGATAGTGTAGCGTCTTTGTTTTTGAGTGGGGTCATATTTTATGCGATCTACTTACTTACTATATTTTCTACATCAATTGGATTAATCGTAACCACTAATCAAGAAGCATTAGCACATATTTTTGGTTTAGTCTTTTTAGCGAAGCAGTTAATAGTTTGGATATATTACCTACCCGTTCAAAAAAGGATATCTGGTTACAATCCAAATGTTTATAAAAAAAATAATGTTGTTATTAACATAATTGCAGCGATTTTAATACCAGGTATAGTAGAAATACTTTTTAGAAAAGGGATGACCATACCTGCCATAGAAAGTAGTTTAATATTTCCGATTTTTCTCCTATTTTTATTTTCAGCAGCCTTGGTTGTGTTAACTGCTTATTTATGCCTTCAGAGAATTACAAAAATAAGTCCAGAAACTGCCGTAAGTGAATATAAAGAGCATATTCAAATATCCGTTCATCCTAAAGATGTATTTAGATGTTTTGAAATTGAAATGGCAAAAAAAAGGTACAAAGAGTTACCGAATAGAGTGTATAAAGAAATAAAACCTGTGTTAGAGCTCGAAGGCAGCCTAAACAAAGGTAGTTTTCATGGCAGTACTGTTCAAGAAACCCAGCCAAAACATCAAGAAAATTCGCTCTCTAAAAATTCTAAAAAAATTAAATTTTATACTGCCATAATTGGTAGAGCTCTTTTATTCCTAAGTTTTGTATACTTATTTTTTTCCATAGAATCACTAAAAGAAGGAGTTACTCTATCGACATTTATAAATATTTTTTATTACCCCATACTAACAATACTTTTCTCATATTATCTTATTTACATTGCGCACATTTTCTATTCAGAAGTTTTGTTTACCTCTTACTTGGTACATTTTTTTTCAGACGGTACTTATACCGAATCTAAAGTGTCTTCTGGCATGTCGGTTTACGACAGTACCAGAACAGAAAACACGGTGGTAAATACAAGTGCTACACCTTGGATATTGGTTAGTAAAATAGTTACTTCAACTCTTACAAACTCGTCTACCAAAAATTTAGAAGGGCCTAGGTACCTGCTTGAAATGAATAAAGCAGATGACTTTTTGACGGATCTAGTAACAGGATTTAATGACTACCTTAAAAATCGAAACCTTCTTGTAGACATTAGTAGTGAAAAAGACATTCAAAACACGGTAAAACTAAATAAGCTTAATTCTATTGACAAACCACAAATAAATAATAAAGAGGCTGAAAACATTACCCGATTAAGAGATGAAGAAAGTAATAGGAATGACAACTTAAACCTCTAAAAAGAAGAAACATACGATCTATATATTATAGAACAGCGCTAACAAGCAACACTTATGAAAATTTTAAAAAGCAGTCTTACGCTACTAGTAGTATTCACCACTTTTGCTGGTTATACACAAGAATTCACTCGCCAAGATACACTTAGAGGAAGCATAACTCCAGAACGAGCTTGGTGGAATTTGAACTATTATCATCTAGATATTGAAGTAAAACCTGATGACAAATATATTTCAGGCAGCAACACCATTCGTTATGAAGTTTTAGATTCAAAAACGATCATGCAAATTGACTTACAGACTCCTTTAAAAATTGATAGTGTTACACAAGATGGTAAACTATTAGCTTTTGAATCTATAGGAAATGCGCATTTTATTCAACTGAGTAAAAAACAAATAAAAGGAGACTTTAATGAAATAAAGGTTTCGTACCACGGAAAACCTAAAGAAGCGGTTCGCGCCCCTTGGGATGGTGGTTTTTCATGGAAAAAAGATAGTAATGGAAAACATTTTGTTGCCACTTCTTGCCAAGGATTAGGTGCCAGCATTTGGTGGCCGAATAAAGATCATATGTATGATGAAGTAGATAGTATGGCTATTAGTGTAAAGGTACCCAAAGGCCTAATGAACATATCTAACGGTAGACTTAGAAAAGTAGATAAAAAAACAAATACCTATCATTGGTTTGTTAGTAACCCCATAAATAACTACGGAGTAAATGTTAATATTGGTGATTATGTTCATTTTGGAGAGCAATACAAAGGAGAAAATGGCTTACTAGATATGGATTATTATGTGCTACGTGATGATCTAGAGAAAGCAAAAGAGCAATTTAAAGATGCACCAAAGATGATGAAAGCCTTTGAACATTGGTTTGGACCCTACCCCTTTTATGAGGATAGTTTTAAACTTGTACAAGTTCCTTATCTAGGTATGGAGCATCAAAGCTCTGTAACCTATGGAAATCAGTGGAATAAAGGATATTTAGGCCGAGATCTATCGGGCACCGGTTGGGGATTAAAGTTTGATTTTATCATAATTCATGAGGCAGGTCACGAGTGGTTTGCAAATAATATAACCTATAAGGATATTGCAGACATGTGGATTCATGAAAGCTTTACTGCCTATTCTGAGAATTTATTTCTAGATTATTACTACAGTAAAAAAGCTTCAAAAGCGTATGTCATTGGTACAAGAAAAGCAATACAAAATGACCGCCCTATCATTGGTACTTACCATGTAAACCATAAAGGTAGCGGAGATATGTATTACAAAGGAGCAAATATGTTGCATACCATTCGGCAAATTATAAATAATGATGAAAAATGGCGCAAAATACTTAGGGGATTAAATAAATCTTTTTATCATCAAACAGTTACTACACAACAAATAGAAAAATATCTTAGCGAAACATCGGGTATTGATTTAAAACCAGTATTTGATCAGTACTTACGAACAACAAAAATACCCATCTTAGAATATAAAATGGAAGCTGACAGTCGCCTTAGCTTTCGATATTCGAATGTTGTATCTGGTTTTACAATGCCCATTCGTATGATAACAGGCAATACATCTTTTAATATTATACCTACGCAAGAATGGCAAACTAAAAGATTAAATTTTGACGATACCATAACGGTAGACGAAAATTTCTATGTAGAAGCAAAACGTATAAATTAAGCTTTTAAATAGGTCAAAACATTTGCTTCAATACGTGATTGAATATTAGATATATTTGCTTTTACGAAAGCTTCGCCAGTAATATTTTCATACAACTCAATGTAGCGTTCTGAAACTGACGCTATGTATGCATCAGACATTTCTGGAACGCTTTGCCCCTCTAAACCTTGAAAATTATTAGCGATCAGCCATTGACGCACAAATTCTTTAGAAAGTTGTTTTTGAGGTTCTCCCCTATCTTGACGCTCTTGATAGCCCTCAGCATAAAAATAGCGCGAAGAATCTGGTGTATGAATTTCATCAATCAAGACAATTTTTCCATCTTTTGTTTTACCAAACTCATACTTTGTATCCACTAAAATTAAGCCTCGCCTTGCTGCAATCTCCGTGCCTCGTTGAAATAGATCTCGAGTATACTTTTCAAGTATCATATAATCATCTGAAGAAACAATACCCGTTTTTAAAATTTCTTCTTTAGAAATATCTTCATCATGATCGCCGTGTTCTGCTTTAGTTGCTGGAGTAATAATCGGCTGCGGAAATTTATCGTTTTCCTTCATACCATCAGGCATTGCCACGCCACATAATGTTCTTTTACCTGCATTATATTCTCGTGCAGCATGACCAGACAAATAACCTCTGATTACCATTTCTACCATAAAAGGCTCACAAGCCATACCAACAGCAACATTTGGGTCTGGTGTTGCCGTTAACCAATTTGGCACAATATCTTGGGTTTCGGCCATCATTTTTGTGGCAATCTGGTTTAAAATTTGCCCTTTGTAGGGTATTCCTTTTGGCATTACTACATCAAAAGCAGATAAGCGATCTGTAGCCACCATTACTAAAAGATCATTCTTAAGCGTGTAAACCTCTCGAACTTTACCCTTATAAAAGCTTATTTGATTTGGAAAATTAAAATTAGTATCAGTAATTGTATTATTCATTGAAACTTATAGTTATAGCTGCTGCGCATTTAAGCTAAGTTAGTTTTGTTCATCGGTTTATTAAACACGAAGAAATTTAAGTATTGATTTATTGTAAAATTAGTCATTTTAGAAAGTAATCTTGTTGCTAAACTTAAGAAAAATTTGGCATGATGGGCTGTATATAACAACTGTCTCTCTAATTGAGAGAAATTAATTTAAATTCTCTTTCTTACTTTCCTTTAATCTTTAAAAAAGGCATAACCATGTTGATTTTTTTTTTAAAATTAGAACAGACCAATTAACACCTACATATATAAACAAATCTATCTGATAATCAGCACTTACACAAGCTACATAACCGATTCATATTCAATGTTTTAAAAGGTTTTTATATCTTTAAAATACTAAATAATATGAATATGTGCAGATGCTAAATCAAAAGAACGCCCCCCATTTTTATCACAAATAGTATAAAATTTATATTCAAAATACTTGCGTTTTAATCAAGCACAATGTGCAAAATGTAGACTACATATCATAATTAGAGCCTATAGTTGAACGTACAGCTCTTGCTTATTTACAAATAGATGTTGGCATAGAAAATAGCACAAAAATATCTGTAAACTCAGCAAATATTTCGCTACTACATTTTCTAATGAATTTTGTGTAACCAAATAATTTTTTCGTCTTTATTATAGACACTTTCTTTGATCATAGATTACAAATAAGTACTTTTTAAATATCTAAATAGCTGTAATATTAAAACTCACAAGCTTTATATGACCTAATTAACGTGTTCTAATTTGCTTAAAACTAAGTAAGTCTGCGCAGGTTAATTATAGGTGATTCAAGATAATTAAATGATTTTTGATAAGAATGTCTATGATATTTAAACAATTAATATTCAATTAAATATACATTTTACGAATCACTTAAACCCTCTTTTTCAAAATGCATAACAGCTCAACATATAAGCTAAATTACTAATAATAATACTATATAATCTAATTTGCTAATAACTAATTATTATAAGCTAATTAGCTAATAACATATTGCTTGTTTTAAAAAAGACAATATTATACTTCGATATCCTAAAGTATTATTAAGGCTCAGTAAGTTAAAACCATCTTCTAGTTAAAGTACAATATTGCACGTAAGCCTTGCCAAATATTTTATTTAAAACCTCCTCTTCTGGGATAATCTGAAATGTATTCATGTATTTTACAAAACCAGCCGCTATAAGTACATTAAAAGCATTACCCAACCAGACACCCCATGCTAACAAAATGAGTAACAAACCCAAATACATAGGGTTTCTTGAAAACATATACATTCCAGAGGTTACCAAGCTAGAGGCTTTTGAAGGTGTTTTTGGATTTATTGAAGTTTTAGATGTAAAAAACTGAACCAAAGAAATAAAGCCAATACTACCCGCAATAGTTAATAACGCAACTATTAAAACATTTCTTCCTAGAAAATCAAAATAACCAAAAGGGAGAAAACGAGATAATATATACATAAAACATCCGAAGATGATTAAAACAAAAACAGGTGGAATTTTCAACTTCATAACTACTTATTAACGGGTTTAAAATTACTATTTTTGAATTCGTTACTACCTAATAATCGAAAAAATCGATTTTAATTTAACATCAATGAAACTTGTTTTTGCTACCCATAATAAAAATAAATTTAAAGAAGTTCGTCAATTACTTCCCACATCTATACAGTTAGTATCGTTAACAGACATTGGCTGTTATGATGAAATACCAGAAACAGGCAAAACGCTAGAAGCTAATGCCCAAATAAAAGTCGATTTTATAACTAAAAACTATGGCTTAGCTTGCTTTGCAGATGACACAGGGCTTATTGTTGATGCATTAAATGGAGAGCCTGGCGTGTATTCTGCACGTTACGCTGGAGATCAAAAAAGTGCAGAAGATAATATGAACAAACTACTTTTAGAGCTAAAGCACAAGAATAATCGCTCTGCAAAGTTTCAAACCGTCATTGCTTTAAATTTAAACCACAAAACTATATTTTTTAATGGTATTGTAAAAGGAGTAATAACTACCGAAAAGCAAGGTGAAAAAGGTTTTGGCTACGATCCTATTTTTATTCCTTTAGGGTATAACAAAACATTTGCTGAGCTACCCTTAGCGATTAAAAACAAAATAAGTCATCGCGGTAAAGCGATTGAACAACTTGTAGCACACCTTAAAGTTTTAATAAACACCTAAATAATAGCAAGTTAAAGTAGACTAAGGAAGGTCTCAATAATTAGTAGTACTTTTGCACCTTTAAATAAGGCCGCTAGTATAGCATGTGTTGTGTTGAGTCAAATAGATTATGTCGATAATCGCTTTATGCAACATTCGTATTTGCGATTAACGAAAACATAATTATGACAAAATTTGAAGCATTAGGGCTTGAAAAAACCCTACTAAACGCTATTACTGATTTAGGATTTGAAAAACCTTCAGAAGTTCAAGAAAAGGCAATTCCAATTTTATTAGAAACAGAAACCGATTTGGTTGCTCTTGCGCAAACAGGAACAGGAAAAACCGCTGCTTTTGGTTTTCCAATAATACAAAAAATTGATAGTAATAGCAGAACCACTCAAGGTTTAATACTATCGCCTACCCGCGAACTTTGTTTGCAAATTACCAACGAGCTTAAACTGTATTCAAAATACGAGAAAAATATTAGCACAGTTGCCATTTATGGGGGTGCCAGTATTACCGATCAAGCGAGACAAATAAAACGTGGTGCCCAAATTATAGTAGCAACACCGGGTAGAATGAAAGATATGATTAACCGTCGGTTGGTTGACATCTCAAAAATAGACTACTGTGTTTTAGATGAAGCAGATGAAATGCTTAATATGGGCTTTTTTGAAGATATTAAAGACATATTATCAAACACCCCAGACGAAAAATCTACTTGGTTATTTTCAGCAACTATGCCAAGAGAGGTGTCCATTATTGCAAAGAAGTTCATGCATAATCCACAAGAGATAACTGTTGGAACAAAAAATGCAGGCACCTCAAATGTGCAACATGAATATTATGTGGTTAGTGGTAGAGACCGCTACCCAGCCTTAAAACGTCTAGCAGATACCAATCCGAATATCTTTTCAGTAATTTTTTGTAGAACAAAACGAGATACGCAACGAGTAGCCGAAAAGCTAATAGAAGATGGGTATAGTGCAGGAGCATTGCATGGAGATTTAAGCCAAAACCAAAGAGATTTGGTGATGAGCTCATTTCGAAAAAAACAGATTCAAATGTTGGTGGCAACAGATGTTGCTGCACGTGGTATTGATGTAGATGATATTACTCACGTAATCAACTACCAACTGCCCGACGAAATTGAAACCTATACACATCGCAGTGGCCGTACAGGTAGAGCGGGAAAATCTGGAGTTTCTATGGTTATTGTTACCCGTAGTGAGCTTCGTAAGATTAAATCGATTGAAAATAAAATACATCAAAAATTTCTAAGCAAGAAAATTCCAACGGGAATAGAAATTTGCGAGATACAACTATATCATTTAGCCAATAAAATTAAAGACACTAAAATTAATGAAGATGTAGAAAATTATCTGCCTGCCATTAATGAAGTGCTAAAAGATGTAGATCGTGATGATTTAATAAAAAAAATAGTTTCTGTAGAATTTACACGTTTTTACAACTATTATAACAAAACTAAAGATCTCAACTCTTCAGATTCGCATGAAAGATCTGACAGAGGGCAAGATAGAAACAATCGAAATCAAGCTCCAACATCAGGGTCTGTTCGCTACTTTATTAACGTAGGTGAAAAAGATGGTTATGATTGGATGTCTCTTAAAGATTTTGTTCGTGATACGGTTGGTCTTCAACAAGATGATGTATTTAAGGTTGATGTAAAAGAAAGCTTTTCGTTTTTTAACACCGACGCAGTTATCACCGACAAAATTTTATCCACATTTACAGAATTCAAAGTTGATGGAAGGTTTGTAAATGTAGAAGTTTCTAAAAACCCCGGCGGTGGTGGCGGGCGAAGAGATCGCAAAAAAAGCAGCAGAAGTGGTAGCGGAAGAGAACGAAGTAGTTATGGTGGAAATAGCCGTAATGGAGGCAAAAGAAGAGAGCGAAGTTATGGCAAAAGTGAAAGCTCAGGTAACCGTAGAAGCAAAAAAAGAAAAAGTGATTTCTTTTAGACCAACCTGTTAATTGTATATTAAAAAATACGCTTCGGCGTATTTTTTTATTTTGTTTAGTAAATTTACCGCTTGATAATACACCGTATGAAAAATTACATACTGCTTTTTTTTATTGGATTAAGTTTTATTGGCTTCTCACAAGAAGAATCAGAAACAGATAACCAAGTTTATAAAGCGACCGTTCTTAACGCACAGTCTGACACTCCTATGGAAAGTGTTCATGTGGTTAACCTCAATCAAGTAATAGGAACCATAACCAACGAAAATGGTGAGTTTAGCATTAAAGCCGCTGTAAATGACACCCTTTACTTTTCTTACCTAGGTTTTAAACCATTAAAAATAAGAGTAACCAACGACATGTTTAAATTTAAAGATAGTAAGGTCTCTTTAACTGAACTTGCCTATGCCCTAGAAGAAGTAATTGTTCGCCCCTACCAGCTAACCGGCTTTTTAGAAATTGATGTTAAAAACCTTCCAATCAACAACGCCTACCAATATAGCATTTCTGGGCTTTCTGTTGGCTATGAAGCGGGTAATAAAAACCCGAGCGCAGTTACCAAAGTACTAGGAGCAATTCTCAACCCTGCAGATTTACTTCGAAATTTATTTGGTAGAAAACCGGCTCAAATGCGAAAATTACGTAAAATGAAGGAAGATGATCAAATTAGAGATTTACTTGCTTCAAAATTTGATCGCGAAACCTTGATAGAATTGTTGCAGCTTGAAAAAATGGATATTATAGATATTTTGAATAATTGTAATTACTCAAAATCATTCATTAAAACAGCCAATGACCTACAAATTCTTGATGCTATTAGTGGCTGCTACGAAGATTTTAAAGTTTTAAATAGAGGTAAAAAATAACTCTAACAACCTTTACCCCTTCGCATCTCAAGTATAAAACTTATTTTTCACAACTTTTATGTTGTACTAGTGCGTCTATTATTTCATAAAATAACTACTTTAGAAATTTTAAGCTGTCAAAATTTTATAAAACTTAGCATATGAACAAATGTCTTAGTCTTCTTGCTTTGGCAAGTCTTTTTATAGTCTCTTGTAAGCAAGCTTACGAATCGCAAACAGAACAAAATAGTAATAATCAAGAGCTTGTAACAAAAACAAAAAAAGAGACGCCTTTTCTCTGGGAAGGCGCTAACATTTATTTTTTACTTACCGATCGTTTTTATAATGGTAATACAAAAAACGATACAACACTAAACAGAACAAATCCTACAGGTCCTCTTCGTGGGTTTATGGGTGGTGATATCGCCGGAATTACCCAAAAAATAAACGAAGGTTATTTTACAAATTTAGGGGTAAATGCTATTTGGTTTACTCCTGTAGTTGAACAGGTGCATGGCGATACTGACGAAAATACAGGTAACACCTATGGCTATCACGGCTATTGGACAAAAGATTGGACCGCATTAGATCCAAATTTTGGAACAAAAAAAGAATTAAAAACAATGATCAGGTCGGCACATGATAAAGGTATTCGTGTTTTAATGGATGTTGTCTTAAATCATACAGGACCTGTAACGGATAAAGATTCTATTTGGCCTAAAGATTGGGTTAGAAACCAACCAACTTGCAAATTTACCACCTACGAAAACACAACAAGTTGCACGTTGGTAGATAATTTACCTGATATTTTAACCAAATCTGATACCGCGGTTAAACTACCTAAATTTTTATTAAAAAAATGGAAATCTGAAGGTCGACTAAATACTGAGATTAAAGAACTCGAGCGCTTTTTTGAACGTACTGGTTATGCTAGAGTACCCAGAGCGTACATTATAAAATGGCTAACAGATTATGTTAAAGAATTTGGAATAGATGGATACCGTGTTGACACGGTAAAACATGTAGAGGAACAAGTGTGGGCTGAGTTGTACAAAGAAGCCTCTTATGCCTTTGATTTGTGGAAAAAAATGAATAAAAATGAGGTGTTAGATGACACCCCGTTTTATATGATGGGAGAAGTATATAATTACGGTATATCTGGTGGCAAGTCTTATGATTTTGGTGATAAAAAAGTAAATTACTTTGATTATGGTTTTAATAGTCTGATAAATTTTGAACTTAAATCAGATGCAGCAAAAGACTACGAGCGTATTTTTAAAAAGTATGATTCACTATTGCATAAAGACTTAAAAGATTATAGTGTTGTAAATTATTTAACTTCTCATGATGATGCGCAACCTTTTGATAAAGATCGAAAATCACCTTATAAATCGGCTAACATCCTATTATTAACACCTGGTATATCACAAATTTATTATGGAGATGAAACTGCTCGTAATTTAAATATTCCGGGCGCAATTGGCGATGCAACACTACGTTCTTTTATGAACTGGGAGGAAATTGACAACTCACGTAAAACTAAAAGCATTCTAGCGCATTGGCAAAAATTAGGGCAATTTCGAAAAAATCATTTAGCTATTGGCGCTGGCAAACACAAAAGGATAGGAAAAAACCCATATGTATTTAGCAGAACCTACACCAAAGACAATATAAAAGACAAAGTAGTAATAGGTTTAGATTTACCTAAAGGAAAAAAAACAATATGGGTTAAGGATATTTTTAAAGACGGAATCAAGCTTTTTGATTCGTACTCAGAAACAACAGTAACGGTAGCTAATGGAAAAGTCCTTTTAAATAATGAATTTGATGTTGCATTATTAGAAATGGTTCCCTAACAATATTATTTTTATTATTTTAGACTTAATTATACTATAAATAGTATCAGAATTTTATAATTCAATGAGTCAAGTACCTAAAATCGATTTAAAATTCAATAGACTTATAACGGTTTAAAACATTAATAGAAATCATGAAAAAAACGTTTATCTTATTTTCAATACTTTTTGCAGTAAGCTTATCTTCATTTGCACAAGCCGACGAAGAATATAGCAACACATTAAAAAAGATGTTTGCCGTATCTGGGTCAGAGGGCACCTATCAAGTTGCTATAAAGCAAATGTTTTCAATATTTAAACAACAATATGCCGATGTTGACGAGGCGATGTGGACTGACCTAGAAAAAGAATTTTCTCAAACTTCAATAAATGACTTAACTGAAATGTTGGTGCCCGTTTATTATAAACAATTAACGCAAGAAGATCTTGAAGAATTAATTGCTTTTTACCAAACCGCCGTAGGTAAGAAATTTGCAAAGAGTACCCCATTTATCATGCAAGAATCGATGCAGGTTGGTCAGCAATGGGGGATGAAAATTGGAGAGGATTTCGAGAAAAAAATGAAAGAAAAAGGATATTAAACCATACTACCTCAGCGAATTAAACCTACCAACCCAGTACAATTTTATTACATTCAAAGCCTTTCAGCAGAACTACAAAACTACTTTGGGCTTGGGGCTTGGGGCTTGGGGCTTGGGGTAAAGCAACTTTTTTTTACTTTAATCTTAGTAAAAAGTTCTTTAAAAAATAACCGTATTTAATAAGGCAAAGCGCTATATAATTTACCTTAGCTATAAATTAAAATACCTATTTCGTACAAAAGTCTAGTTGTTGTTTAAAACTGCTACCTTAGTGCCATCTTTTTATTTTAGCAGCGTTTAATTATTCAAAGTGAATAGGTGAAAATTTATTTTTTTTACAAAAACTGGTGCTGCAAATCATTTAACCTTAGCTTATTTTACTATTATCTCGAGTTAAGACAAAATTACGCTATCAAATACTACATATCATATATTTAATCTTAAACTTGTAGGTTATTTATAACTTTAAGTCTCTTTCAAAATGACTACTAAAGACGCTTTAAAAACCAAAAGATGATGCACAAACGGGCATCTTCGCATTCAATGTTATGTATAATAAATGAAAATACTGTAGTGGAATAAAAGACCCATTTAACGATAAAAACAATGAGTCTCAATAGACATATTTCCCTATTTTTTTTTCCAAATACCTTTAAAATTTTCTTCAACTAATCTAAATCCTATTCTAATTTCTCAACTTTTAACAGTTTCTATTTTAGTCTGATTTTTTTACTACAATGGGTAATTTATTTAAACTAATTAAGAACGGATTTAGATTTATACGTATTACCGCGAAGCAATAACCTGTCGTTTAAATTACAATTTTAAACTTTAACCCATATAATGAGCCCATTTCTCAACTCTTAGCGAAACATACTTATCTAATTATGTTCTATCTGTTATTAATCATACATGCTTATTTCATTGCAAATTTCTAGTAGCTATTGGTGATTGCTTTGGTTTTATTAGTTTCTTATGCAGTCATCAGAAATAAAATCATCTAATTAAGATAATAATTCAATATACATGAAAACGAATCGTTTAGTTCTAAGCCGCCCAACGTAAATTGTCGAAAATGTATCAAAAAGTAAAAAGAAATTTAGTCCTTATAAATTGCCTTGCACTCCTAATAGCCTGCTCTAATCAAAATTGGGAAGTTAAAAAAGTAAAAGCAGCCAAGCTAGAACATATACCCGCGGAAAAAACAAAAAAGAATGATTCTTTAATTAATGCATTAGGTGAAAAATTAGAACTTTCTATTCACCAAAGCGATGCTGTTTTTTTTATTAAAAAATTTAGTAAAGAGCGTTTTAATCAGCTTGCCACTTATACAGAGTACCTAGATGGTCAAATAAAGGCCTCTAAACAAACCTTTATAGAAAGCTTTTCAGACGGTGTACAAAGTCTGCCTGAGAAGATTATTGAAACTACCGATACAGGAGGTTTTTATAATTTTATTAATTATTATTATGATGCTGATACTAAAACCTACCGTATGCTATTTCGTCTTTTTTCGGAAGTAGAAGGTATCAATTATCATGATTTTGAATTGGTGCCACTAAATGGAGAATTTTATATTCAAGACGTCTATATATATCTTACAGGTGAAAATTTAAGCGACACGGCAAATAAATTGTTTCTGATGGCTATGCCTAAAAATATATTTGAAAGAATAATTACAAGAGGCCATGCTGACGACATGAAACACTTGTTAAGCGCCATAAAAAGCCAAAAAGATGCAAATTATCAAAAAGCAGTTAATTATTTAAACAAAATTAAAGGCACATTAAAACACTCAAAAATATTTCATGTTATGAAGGTTTTAGCTGCTACTAATTTAGACGAAGATATTTATATGAAAGCCATGGGCGACATGCAAAAAGATTTTAAACATGACCCCACCTGCCACCTACTATCCATTGATTACTACTTCATAAAAAAAGATTATAACAAAGCTATTCAAGCCATTAATCAACTTGAGATAGATACAGGAGACGGTTTTTTAAATTACCAAAGGGGTAACATCGCGTTTGCCTCAAAAAATTACCCAGAGGCAATAGACTATTTTGAAAAACTTATTGGTGAATTTCCAAGCTATGATACCCCAAAATTTAGCCTGATTAGCTGTTATACCAAAATGGCAAATTATGACAACTGTGTTGCAATTTTAAATCAGATAATGGCAGATGACACCTATAAAGCTCCTGATTTAATACAATTTGTAGAATCTAAAGAAGATAACGGTACAAATTCGTTACACTCTTTAAAAGAATCGGAAGCTTTTACTACTTGGAGAAAAGCACAGTTAACTAGATAAAAAAAAATCTTACTAGAAATTTATTATACTTTAAAAAGTAAAACCAAAGGCATAAGCTTAATTTGCTAAACTCTTACATTAAAATTAGTTTAAAAGCGCGTTCGATAAAATAAATAACATTGATTTTTTTTCATTTTAATAGCTATGTTAACCAAAGGTTTGCCTATAGTTTGGGTAGATAAAGAGTTGAACTTACTTAGAAACTTGAAAAGCATTCTTTAAACAAACAAAAATATTAATCCTAAAAGATGTCTTTAACACAATTATATTTAGTGCTTAACAAATTAATTTTGTTTTTGTAAAACATAAAGATTTTGTACTTTACAAGAACCCTAAATACTTCACTAAGTATTCCTCATCTGCCGATAATTTCAGAAACTGTTTTTGATCATATGCCTATTGTGGATGACTATTTAATTGATATAATAGCTTAGTCTTCTTTGCCCATCTAATTACTTGAGAGCGTTGCTCTTTAGATAATTTTGTTACACCTAATATAGCACTATGATTTTTTAATAGCATTCTGTTAGATTTTACAACCTCAGAAATCGATTCTAAATTCTGAGCTTTTATATTTTCAGAATATGTATTCCATTCTGAAAAGTTCAATTGCATTTTACCCTTTTTTATATGTTGGGCTAACCAAAACGAAACCGGAGCTAACTCGCTATACCATGGATAGGTGGTATTATTACTATGACAATTATAACAATGGTCTTGGAGAATTACCTTAACGGATAAAGGTGGATTAGTTTGGGAAAGAAAATCTGCACTATGATTACCTTGTGCAAGGTTATTTTTAGAACGGAAAAATTGAAGAGTCACTAGAATAATTAAAAAAATAAATGCAATATTTTTTACTATTTTCATCATACCACATTTACTAGAGGCCATCTAAGGTACATTTTTATGACTAAAGAGCAATTATACAAGGTATTAGAACATACAAATCATTCAAAAGAGAAAAGAAAATCGATGGCTTTTTTAGTCATTGAAAATCCTACTTTGTTTTTACCTCTTTTAAACTTAGCTTTTAAAGACAATAGTCAGTTATCCTCAAAAGCGTGTTGGGTTATTGAATTTACTACAAAAGAAAATTTAGCTGCCATTTTTCCATATTTAGATTTATTTACGTTAAACATCGGCCAACTTAAACGAGATTCTTCAGTTAGACCAGTAGCCAAAGTTTGTGAATATTTAATGACTAGTTATTTTAAAAAAGCAGATAAAAATACGCTATATCATGTTAAAGAAGATCATCTAAAATTAATAACGAGCAGCTGTTTTGATTGGCTAATAGGCGACCATAAAGTTGCTGCCCAAGCATACTCAATGACCTGTTTATTTTTATTGGGAAAAAAATTCGATTGGATTCATAGTGAACTTAAAATGGTTCTTGAACAAAATTACAATGCGGGTAGTGCCGCCTATAAAGCGAGAGCTAGAATTACGCTGGAACAGGTTAAAAAAAACACCCGCAAGAGTGATAAATTTAGTAAGTAATTTCACCAGCTTAAAAAGTTCTTACCATTTTAATTTTTTCGATCTATGTTACAAATTGGTTATCTTCGCTTTTTATAAAATTCACCAATTTTTAATTAAATGTCTTTAAAACCACTAAACGCTATATCGCCTATTGACGGACGTTACCGTAGTAAAGTTGAAAATTTAGCTCCTTTCTTTTCTGAAGCAGCTTTGATAAAATATCGTGTTAGAGTTGAAATAGAATATTTTATTTCGCTTTGCGAACTTCCTTTGCCACAACTAAAAACATTTGACTCTTCTAAATTTGATGTACTCCGTGAAATCTACTTAAATTTTGATGCCCAAGATGCCCAAGACATAAAAGAGATTGAAAAAGTTACAAATCATGACGTTAAGGCTGTTGAATATTTTATCAAGAAAAAATTTGATGCCTTAGGTATGACATCTTTTAAAGAGTTTATTCATTTTGGCCTAACCTCTCAAGACATTAATAATACAGCCATTCCGTTATCACTCAAAGAAGCAATGAATGAAGTATATGTACCTAAATATTTTGAAGTTCTTGACCAGCTTGAAAAACTTTCTGAAGCGTGGGCAGATATACCCATGTTGGCAAGAACCCACGGCCAACCTGCCTCCCCTACTCGTTTGGGCAAGGAAATTGCAGTATATGTAAAACGGCTTAAAGAACAGTTTAATTTATTAAATGATATACCCAGCGCCTCAAAGTTTGGAGGAGCAACTGGAAATTATAATGCGCATAAGGTGGCGTACCCTAGTATTGATTGGAAAGTTTTTGGGCAACAATTTGTTCAAGAAAAACTAGGCCTTCATCACTCTTTTCCTACCACTCAAATTGAACATTATGATCATATGGCTGCTTTGTTTGATACGCTAAAACGAATTAACACCATTCTTATAGATCTTGATCGTGATTTTTGGACCTATGTTTCTATGGATTACTTTAAACAGCGAATTAAAGAAGGAGAAGTAGGCTCATCAGCAATGCCACATAAAGTAAACCCTATCGATTTTGAAAACTCTGAAGGTAATTTAGGTCTAGCAAATGCATTATTTGAACATTTATCAGCAAAGCTACCTATTTCAAGGTTACAACGCGATTTAACCGATAGTACCGTATTGAGAAATATTGGGGTGCCTTTTGCTCATACAATGATTGCTTTTCAATCCACCTTAAAAGGTTTAAACAAGCTGCTTTTAAATAAAGAAAAGTTTGAAGAAGATTTAGAAAATAACTGGGCTGTCGTAGCAGAAGCAATACAAACAATATTGAGAAGAGAAGGCTACCCAAACCCATATGAAGCTCTTAAAGGGTTAACACGTACAAATACCAAAATAAACCAAAAATCAATAGCAGATTTCATTGATACTTTAGCTGTATCAGATGCAATTAAAGCTGAACTTAAAACTATTACCCCTAGCAATTATACTGGTATTTAATTTAAAAAACATCTGAAAATTTATTTTAATAATTGATTATTAATGATAGCTTTTTAAATAGTTAACTTCAGTATCCAAGACCCTACAAATAAATAGTACTTTTAAGATAATTACCCTAGTATAAATTTTTATAATCTACCTAGCTCTTAATTTTTAAGTACTACAAAAAGTATAAGAATAAAAAAGACCGTCGTTATGACGGTCTTTTAAATTTAATCTTTAAAAAGAGAAGCTTATCCCTTTTTTTGAATTTCTACTGCATGTGGGTAAGGTATTTCAATATTAGCTTTATCTAGAGCTAGTTTACTGCCTTCAACGGTTGCAAAGAAAACATCCCAATAATCTTCTGGCTTACAAAAAGGACGAACCGCTAAATCAACAGAACTATCACCAAGATTAGCAACATTTACTGAAGGAGCTGGGTCTTTAAGAACCTTTGGATTAGATGTTAACACTTCTAAAAGCACTTCTTTTGCTTTTTTCATGTCTTCACCATACCCAATACCTACTTGTGTATCAACTCTTATTTTTCCTTCAGCAGTATAGTTAATAATATTTCCGTTTGCCATAGCTCCATTTGGTACAATAGCCAATTTATTATCTGGTGTCGTTAATTTAGTTGTGAAAATTTCAATTTCTTTCACAACACCCAAGGTACCTTGAGCCTCTATTAAATCGCCAATTTTATAAGGTTTAAAAATTATTAAAAGAACTCCACCTGCAAAATTTGATAAAGAACCTTGTAATGCTAAACCAATTGCTAAACCAGCGGCAGCTATAACGGCTGCAAAACTAGTAGTTTCAACACCTAGTTTAGAGATTACCATAATAACTAGAAAAATCTTTAATGCCCAGCTTACTAAGTTTAGTAAAAACTTCTGTAAAGCTTCATCATAATCTTTCTTCATCATGGCCTTTCTTAAAACTCCTACGAGCTTTTTAATTATCCATGATCCAATAATGTAAATAACTATAGCACCAATAATCTTGGGGCCATAATCTGCTGCAAAATCAATTGCCTTGTCAATCCATACTTTTGTCTCGTCTTCCATTGTAATTTTAATTAATGTTTATGTTTATAGTTGAGCCAATATATGAATTAGAATTTAAATCATAATTCTATTTTTACTTTTTTATAAAAATTAACCACTGTCGAAGCAATCTAGCTGATAGTACTATTCAAACAAAAACTCCTATTTACTAATATTTTAGCAAATAAGAGCTGTTTATATTAATCAGTTAACTACTTAGTTATCAATCCAATCTACTAATTTCTCTAAACCTTCACCCTTAAAATCAGACTTTTCGAGTGCTCCTAGTAGTTGCATCATATTAGACGGCTTCATGTTATCACCTAAAACGCGAACAACAATAAAGCCCATCTCTTTATTATTACCATAAACGATGAGCTCATCAATGGCATCTTCTGTACCTAGATATTTAATAGTTGCTTTTCCAAGACTGGTTTTCACTTTCATTAGCTCCACAAAATCTTTTCCTTTAAGAATACGCTTTATCTTAAGATGTTCTATCTCGTAATCGGCAGTATTACTTTCATTTTTCTTAAAAGCTAGTATATTTAACTTCTTCAAAGATTTAAAAGCATTGAACTGATCTTCAGTTAAATCCCCACTTTTTATATTTAAAATACTACTAGGAAGATCAAACTTTAAAAAATTTGGATTTTCAGCACTATCTGCAAAATATTCGGCTAAACTTTGTGTAGAAGAACAGGATGCTAAAACAAGACTAGATAAAATCACCAAAACGATGTAAATTTTTTTCATTTTAAAGGTTTAAATATTTTTTGTTTTGAAATTAAGCTGCGATAGCTTGAGATAATTTAAAAATTGTAAGCTACCGTAGCTAAAACATTTTTAGGTAATACTTACCTTCTACCTGCCCTATTCAATTCTTTAGGCAAGTTTAGTTTGTTCGTTATACTACTTACTTTATTTAGATCGATATCTCCAGTTAAGGACACCAATATGGTTTCAAATTTTCTGGAGTTTACGTTAGTTTCTAGGTTTTTTAAACCAGATACAAACATCAACAGCTCTCGTACATGATCTTCATCTTTATCATTTCTAATATAAAATTTAACATTTACATCTTTATCTTTAACTCGAACGAGTTCCTCCATAGAAGAAGATTTTAAATATTTTTTTACCGTTGACATCATATCCTTAGAAATTTGCTTGTCTTCGGTAATAAATACTTTAATGTCATCGATACCTTTTGCAGCTTCTAAAAATTCTTGTGCTTCTCGATCATCTGATACTTCACCTACTTTTGACATTAAATTAATTAGTGCTTTATTAATGATTACGGTGCCAACATCATCCATATGCTCAAAACGATCAAAAGCTGATTGTGAAAAACCAAATACGGGTAAAACTGCGATTGCTACTCTTAAAAATAATTTATTCATGACTGTTTGTTTTAATCCTATACCATACGGCATAAGAAATTGATTATTAATTAATTGATTGATGATAAATGTAACTCTGTTTAATACATTTGTGTTGTAAAAAATTAAAATAACTAGCTATTATTTAAATTTGATATTATTTTTTGGCGGCTTTATTTAGCTCTTGTGGTAAGTTCATTTTTTTTGTAAGTGCTCCAATTTTATTTAAATCTATATCCCCTGTTAATGACAGCAATACTGTTTCTAACTTTTTACCCTTAATAGAAAGGTCTACGTTGTTTATTCCGGTAATAAACATTAACAGCTCGCTTACATGATCTTCGTCTTTACCGTTTTTAATATAAAATTTAATATTAGCGTCTTTATCTTTAACGCGCATTAACTCCTCCATCGTTTCAGTTTTTAGATACTTAGAAACTGTTTCTCTCATATCACTAGTAACTTTAGGGTCTTCAGTAGTAAAAACTTTTAAACCTGTTAAGTTTTGGGCTAGTTTCATATAATCTTGTGATTCAGGGTCCTCTAAATCAACATCCATTTTTGATAAAAGACGAAACATACTTTTATTAATTACCACGGCACTTACGGCATCTAAGTCTTCGTATTTGTCAAAAATTGATTGCGACATACCTAAAAGAGGCATCACAATAAATAGTAGTATTAGAACATTTTTTTTCATTTTATTTTTTTTTAATTTTTATTGTAAATTTTTTGTTTTACTTCTTCAAACTTATTTAAGTACACCACCTTTTGAGCTCCCTTATTAAAATTGGCTGCCAAAAGATCTAATGCTTTTTTAGTTTCTTTATATGCATATTCAGTTTCTTTCTGTTTTTTATATTGATTGCCCACATAAACACCTAACATTAAGAGCATTACTGCTGCGACTGAAAACCACTTGTACTTATGTTTTCTTTTAACCGGTGCAGTTGTATGGCTCTCTAGCAGCAGCTCTTTAGTTAAACCCTCTGCCCTAGCCTCTTTAAGAGCTTGAAAAATAGGGGTGTATTGTTGTAAATGTTCGGCAATATTATCTTGTGAAAAATAAGCTTTGAGCCTTTTTTCATCGGCTACAGTACTTGTAGCGTCAAAATACTTTTCTAATAATTTTTCAATATTATCCAATTCCATAGCTATGTTTTTGCACTAATTTTTCTCTTACTGTTTTTCTTGCTCTAGATAAAGCTACTCGCACGGCAGTTGGTTGCATTTGTAACATTTCACCAATTTCACTAAGGTCATATTCCTCAACATCTCGCAATTGTAAAACCAACTTTTGTTGTTCTGGTAAGCTTTCTATTATTTTTTCAACCCAACTTACACTATCTTTTGCCTCTATTTGGCTCTGCAACTCACTACCTTTTTCTTGATAATTACTATGAACTAATTTTAAATTACTTGCTTGTTTCGATTTTAGTCTGTCTAAACAAAAATTCTTTGTCATTGTCATTGCAAAAGCTTCTACACTTTTATAATTAGCCATTGATTGTTTTTTAGACCATAGCTTTAAAATAACTTCTTGAGTTGCATCTTCGGCTTCCTCTTTTGAAACAAGCAGCCGTTTAGCTAGCCTAAAAAGCTTATCTCTAAATGGCATCACTAGATTTATAAATTCTTTATGCTGCATGAACTGATTGCTAATTTGCAAGCTACTTTTAAAGGGTTATATAAGCGAGACGAAGCACTTTCAATATTGTTACAATTTTTTTATTATATTGATAAATCTTTAAGGTCGTACACTATTCTTAGTCGTACCAAATTGGCTCTTTTAATTGTTTTAATTTAAATAAAGTGTTATTATTGGTAGGGTTATTGGTATTGTTTATGATATCTAACTTAGCTCGGCAGTTTATTCATTTAAAGTAAATGATTAAATTAGAATAAAAATTTAAAAGAACTTTCATGAAAAAGTATTTTGTAGTATTTCTTTCCATAGGATTTTTAGTATCCAGTTGTTCTAAAAGTGATGATGACGTTTCAACACCAGACAATGGGTCTAACTCGGAGAATTCCGTTGAAAAATTAGTCGCTGATTACCCTGTTCAAAATTTTATGTGGCAAGCGATGAATGCCTATTATTTTTGGCAAGCAGATGTTGCAGATTTAGCAGATTCTAAAGACGATATAGCTGCAGACTATGCAGAATTTTTATCGTCAGAATCTGATCCTGCCAATTTTTTCTTTAAAATATGTAATCAACATAGAAATGTGGTGGGTGATGAAGCTGCCGTTGACCGGTTTAGTTTTCTTAGTGAAAACTACCAAAACTTAATTCAAGGATTTGAAGGGGTTTCTAAAAGTGATGGAGTAGAATTTGGTTTATCTCTTTATGATACTGATAAGGTATTTGGTTATGTTCGCTACATTGTTCCAGGATCAGATGCGGCAAGTAAAGAAATCAGTCGGGGTGATATTTTTATAGGAATAAATGGAACCGAACTAACACTAGATAACTATAGAAATCTATTATTCGGCGACATAAGTACTTATGAAATGAATTTTGCAACGATAGAAAATAGAACTATTATCCCCAATGGAAAATCACTATCATTAACAAAAGAAGAAGGTTTAAGTGAAAACCCTATTTTGATAAATAAAGTAATTGAGCGGAATGGACTAAAAATAGGTTACTTAATGTATAACTCATTTATTGCAAATTATGACGAGCAGCTTAATGACGCCTTTGGCGAACTAAAAGCAGCTAATATTGATGAACTAATTTTAGATTTTCGATATAATGGCGGTGGCCGTGTTTCCTCTGCTATTCAGATTGCTAGTTCTATATACGGGGCAAAAACAAATGAGCTTTTTCTAAAAGCTAGATTCAATAATAAAATTCAGTCTACCTTTTCCCCTGGCGATGATGAATCAAATTTTATCGATAGAACTATAGATGGTAGTCCAATTAATGAGCTAAACCTTAATAGGGTCTATGTGATAACTACCAATGGTACAGCTTCAGCAAGTGAGCTTGTAATTAATGGACTAGAACCATATGTTGATGTGATTCTAGTCGGAGAAAAAACAAGAGGCAAAAATGAATTTTCTGTAACCTTTGTTGATGATAGAGCAAATAACTATTTTTATAATGAGGATAGAGAAGCTAACATCAACCCAAATAACCAATGGGCAATACAGCCATTGCTAGGTAGAAACGAAAATGCAGATGGTTTCTTAGACTACACTAGTGGGTTAAACCCCGATCATGAGTTAGAAGAAGATCTTGCTAACCTTGGTACCTTAGGAGAACCAACGGAACCTTTACTTGCCAGAACTTTAGACGTAATTACTGGAACTACAAGTAAGTTTAACTTAGAACCTATTTTTTTTAGTGAAGTACTTTCTAGTTCAGCAGAAATGAAAGCAACACATGACAAAATGCTCATGGATGGTTTAATTAACGCTACTACTTTTAAAAATAAAGAATAATCGAACAGTTTCCCGTTATATTAGACCAAAACTAATACCAAACTTTTTAAATGAGAAATAAATTAAGCTTAGTCTGTTTAGTTTTACTAGCCGCTTGCAGTAAAAATGATAACGATATAACGGCACCTGATACTGTAGATCCAGATCCAAATGCTGGAGTAGTAGTTCAAGATTTCATGTGGAAGGCTATGAACTTTTGGTATTTTTGGCAATCTGATGTAGAAAATCTTTCAGATACCAAATTTCAGAACACCCCGGAAGGTAGTGAAAACTATACCAATTTTTTACTATCAGAAGAAAACCCTGCTAATTTTTTTAATAATAAACTACGCTTTTCAGAAGATAGATTTAGTTTTTTTTCTGATAATTACGTTGAGTTAACCAATCAACTTGCTGGTATTTCAAAAAGTAATGGTGTAGAATTTGGTTTGGTAGGCATTAGAAATAGTGAAAACATTTTTGGTTATGTTCGCTATATTCTACCCAACTCAGATGCGTCTAACAAGGATATTCAAAGAGGTGACCTATTTACAGGAGTTAATGGAGAAACCCTAACCCGATCAAACTATAGAAGTTTACTTTTTGGTGAATCTAACACCTACACCTTAAACATGTCTGAATTTGTAGATGGGGTTCTTAGGCCTACCGATAACTCCGTAATGCTAGAAAAACAAGAGGGTGTTTCTGAAAACCCAGTTTTTTTAGATAAAATATTCGAAATAAACGGAAAAAAAATCGGTTATCTAGTATATAACGGTTTTACCAACGAATATGATGAAAATTTGAATGATGCTTTTGCTAGATTTAAATCGGGGGGTGTTACCGATTTAATCGTAGATTTTAGATACAACCCTGGAGGATCTGTACGTACTGCCCGTTATTTATCAAGTATGATTTATGGAACCAACACAAACGATGTGTTTTTAAAGGCTCGATACAACGGTAAATACCAAGCTCTGCTTGAAGATAACAACAGAGAAACACGACGGTTTTTTGCGGACAGAATTGCTGGCGGCTCTGAAATAAACACCTTAAATTTAAGAAAAGCATATTTTATTACTACCAAAGCATCAGCATCTGCAAGCGAGCTAGTTATTAATGGTTTAGAGCCTTATTTGGATGCTGTTCAAGTAGGAGACACCACAAGAGGTAAAAATGAATTTTCAGTAACTATGGTAGATGATCGCGGTAGCGATTTTGGCCCATATGTTTATAACCCTGCAAGAAGAAATAATATTAAACAGGGTAACAACTGGGCAATTCAACCTTTAATTGGAAGAAACGAGAACGCTGATGGTTTTTCTGATTACACTGCGGGATTAGTGCCCGATGTACAGTTAAAAGAAGATGTTCGTAATTTAGGTGTCTTAGGCGATCAGAATGAGCCTTTGTTGGCAAAAGCTTTAGAACAAATTACTGGTATCTCAGCAAAAAGAAATTTTACAGAAAAAAATCCTATTTATGAGCTTACCAATTCAAAAATGTTCACCCCCTTGAAAGACAATATGTATGTTACTGAACTGCCGATGGTAAAAAAATAGTAGATAGTAAATTGAAAAAAGGCCTATAGTATATAGCTATAGGCCTCCTTTTTTTTAAACATTTTTAAACTAATGTATCAATGTACTCTAAAACTTTTTTTAATTAAAATATATCCCTCCGGGTATAAGGCCAACTTCAATTGTATTTAATGCCTCTCCACTCGCCAAACTATACATACTTAGCTCTCCATTACTAGCAAAATCCTTTGCGTCGGTAACAAATAATTTACCATCAAAAACTGTCATGCTATAGATTTCTAAATCTTCAAAATCTTTTATTGTGGGTAGCTCGTTATCAGAAGGTAACATACTATATACTGATCCTGAAAGCGTATAATATAATTTAGTGTTATCATAACTAAGATGATTTGGGTGTTCTGCACTATCAAAAACTAATGTAGAAAGTACTTGGTTGCTGGTTGTACTAATTTTTGATAATGAACCTGAAGTTTCATCTTCAGTAAACGCAGGTTTTCCGCCAGATAAAACCCAAAGGTTGCCATCGCTATCAACTTGCATAGAATTTGGCACATCACCAACAGTAATAGTAGTGGCTACTTGTGCGCTATTGGTAGTTATTACAGATATTTTGTTGTTTTGTCCGAAACCTCCCTGGTGAGCCACATAAATAGCATCGTTATATACCAAAAGCTCTTCAGGTCCAAAATCAACCGCTATAGTGCCTTCTACAAGGTTACTTGTTAAATTAATAACCGCAATATAATCATCAGTTAAATCATTAGGGTCGCCCCAATTACTAACATAGCCTTTTCCGTTTACAGCAACAAAATACCTTGGGTTATTTAGACCTTCTGTAATACTTGCAATTTTTTCAAAAGTATATCTTGATACCACCTGTATGGTATTTGATACATTTGCAATTATAAACGCTTCCTCTTCTGTAAAACCTATAGATTGCACCACGTTTCCAATATTCTCTTCATTAACTCTTGAATAAATACCGTTCTCAACTTCAGTTAAATCTTGATTAACAAAAGATACTGTTCCGGTTCCATTATTAAAAGGTCCTTCATTACTTATCAGAATACCCGATTGATACGCCCCCGTTGCCTCAGGTGCATTTATATTGTCATCAGAACTACAAGAGTAGAGTACTACTGCCCCAGAAATAATTGTTAAAAGTGCATTTTTAAGTTTCATAATTTTAAATTAAGGTTTAAGTGAATATTTCTGTTGGGCATTGGTCTAAATGCCACATTTTGATAATTTGTATTTGTAAAATTGTTAACCAAAAGTTTTACATTAGTTGTTATACCCCATTTTTGATCTATCCGATACGTAATGCCTGCGTTAAACAACAAATAATCTGGTAAATTTTGCTTGTTATCTGTGGTGGTAAAGATCTCGCCTTGGTATAAAGCTTGTACATAAGCTCCCCATTTATTAACCGTATAAGAAAATGTAGAATTATATTTATGATAAGGAACATAAATGAGCTGTTTCTGCATCAAATTATCAGTGGCTTTGGTATAGGCATATCCGTTTTTAAAATTAAACCGATGCTTACCTATTTTCTTATGAAATTCTAAATCGAGCTCTAAGCCATATTGCGTAACATCATTTACATTATTAGGAGACCAAGTGCCGCTGCTATCAGGTCTCCATTGTATTAGATCTTTTGTAGCAATATAAAAACCAGTTACATCAACACTAAAATTTTTAGCTAAAAAACTTTGCCCAAGTTCTGCCTGCAAAGCTGTTTCTGGCACAAGTTTCATATTGTCATCTACTTTTAGGCCTTTCCAATATAAATCGTTAAATGTGGGTATCCTATAATTTTTTGAGGCATTCAGTCGAATGCGATACCCCTTCAAAAGTTGAGTTTCTAAATGTAAAGCTACAACAAAAGGACTATCATAATCACTCACCCAATCTTTTCTTACGTTAAAGCCATAGCTAAATTTTTTACTCGGTGTATGCACCAATAGCATTATTGCCGATAAGCGATCTCTTGCCACAGCATTAATAGAAGAGCCTTTAGCGGAAACCTGATTGGCTTCAAATATTCCGTTTACCTTCCAGTTTTTGAATCTAAATAGATAGTCATAATTAAAAAGTAAACTACCTGATCTACCAAAACTGAATTGGTCACTCTCTTTATTGTTAAAAAAACGATAGCGTTCAGAAATATAGGCGAGTTTTGTTCGATGCACTTGTTGTTTACCAAAATGCATCCACTCTAACAAAGACCGGGTGTTTAAGTCTTGATAGTTATCATTTGACGGGGCGGTAAGGGTACCAGAAAGATCTCGATCTCCGTTAAAAGTATTATGGTAAAATTTAAATAAATTAGATGACGAAAACAACCAACCTAGTGCCAAATCTAGGTTTTTATTAGAAAAAGCACCATTCTCATTTTTTTTAGAAGTACCTAAATATTTATAGTCATTTTTTGAACCTAAATATCCTAAGCCAAGGTTTATAGAAAATTTTTGAGAGCCATAAGTAGCTTTATAAAATGTACGACTGGTCTCAAAACTACCAAAACCAAAATCAAGCTCGTTAACGAATGAGCTATTAAAATTTAAGTGTTGATTTAAGTGAATACTTCCTCCAATTGCACCAGTACCATACTGGGTACTGCCTCCTCCACTTCGAATCTTAACTTCTTCCATATTTTGAGCCATTACCGTATTAAAATCGGTCTGACCCGTTAATTGAGAATTTATATTGATACCATTCCACACTACAGCGGTTTGCTGAGCAGAAGTTCCACGAAAAGAAACAGAAGAAATCATACCATAACCATTTTGCTTAAAATAGATAGGGCTATTAAACTGTAAATTATCCGTTAGCATTCCTGAGCTTTGATCTAAAACAGAGTCTTTAATTTGATTTATTTTTATTCCATCAGAAAACTCAAGCAACTTACTATCCGATAGTATCACTTCTTTCAAAATGATTACCGAATCGCTCTGGCCAATACTAGTGTTTATCGCACTACATGCAAATAATATAATAATTATATGTCTCATACATCAAAGACCTTTTACCCGAAAGTCTCTAAATTTTAGTTTAGAATTTAGGCAGGTCTCCTGACTTGTTTTAAGCTATTTCACCTTCCCATCCTATGACAGTGGTTTTGTAGTAAACAGCTTCTCAATATATGAGTGCCAAAATAATTTGACAATAACTTACAGTTGCGGGAACAGTTCTGGAATTTTTAAAAAGACTACCGAATAAAAGGAGTTATTCATTTAAATCACCAGATTCCCTTTTAATTTTATCTAAAAAGATAAAAACCAAAATTCGGAGTAAAAGTAAACATTTTGTTTAATGTTTTACTCTAAAGTTTAAATAATACTACTTTTGAAAAATATAAATTGTTTAATGCTGAAAATAACACATTTACTGTTTCTTATAATACTTTGCATCGGCTGTAAAACAGAGCGCAAACAAAAGGTTAATGAATTAAAACCTGAAAGAGTAGCCCTAGAACATGCTAAGGGTTTTTCTATTGAAAAATTATCCTCGGGTATAAGCATTCTAAAAATAAATTCACCTTGGCCAAATGTAAACCGTACTTTTAGTTATGCCTTAGTGCCTAAAGGCAGATCGAATTCTTTAGCATTAGATACAGAAATATATGATGCCGTTATACCAGTACCAGTAAAGAAATTAGTAGTAACTTCTACTACTCATATTGCCGCACTTGAAGCATTAGGTGTTGAAGAATACCTAATCGGTTTTCCCGCTTCAAAATATATATCTTCTCCCAAAATAAGAAGAAGAATTGCTAACGGACAAGTAAAAGAATTAGGAAGTAATGAAGCTCTTAATACAGAATTAGTTTTAGAATTACAACCAGAACTGATTATTGGTTTTGGAATAAATAATGAAAATGGAAGCTATGAAACCATATCAAGAGCCGGAATTCCTGTTGTTTATAACGGAGATTGGACAGAAAATACGCCACTAGGAAAAGCAGAATGGATTAAATTTTTTGCTCCTTTTTTTAAAAAAGAAATACTTGCCAATCAAATTTTTGACACTATTCAATCATCCTATTTAAAAACTAAAGCATTGGCAAAACAAACAACTACAAAACCTACAGTTTTATCAGGGGCTATGTATAAAGATGTTTGGTATTTACCTGGAGGCAACAGTTGGACTGCCAAATTCTTTGATGATGCAAACGCAACATATCTATGGAAAGACTCAAAAGAAACAGGAAGCTTGTCTTTAAGCTGGGAAAAAGTACTAGAAAAAGGTAAAAATGGGACGTTTTGGATTGGGTCTTCGCAATTTTCTAGTTACAAAAGTTTGGCAGATGCAAGTAAACATTACCAGCAATTTGATGCCTTTAAAAATAAAAGAGTATATACTTTTGCTACCGCATCAGAGGAAACTGAAGGTCTGTTGTACTATGAAAAGGCACCGCTAAGGCCAGATTTAGTTTTAAAAGATCTTATGCTTATTCTTCACCCCGAAATTGAAATTGAGCATGAGCTCATTTTTTTCAAACCTTTAGAATAATTTGAATAAATCAAACACACATCGAATCTCTTTTCTAATTTTAGCAATTGTGTTAGGACTCTCGTTAATTTTAAACATTAGCTTAGGTTCTGTTGAAATTCCTTTTATTGAAACAATTCGCTCAGCTTTAGGCCAAAAAATTGCGAATGGCTCATGGGAATATATTATTTGGAATTATCGCATTCCGAAAGCCATAACTGCAGTTTTAGTAGGATCTGGTTTAGCCCTAAGTGGATTATTAATGCAAACCTTATTTAGAAACCCCTTAGCAGGGCCATTTGTTCTCGGTATTAGTTCTGGTGCTAGTTTAGGCGCAGCAATACTCATCATGGGTGCCTCTGCTTTTTCGGCCTATTCAAGCTTTCAATTACTAGATAACATTTCACTAACAGTTGCGGCTAGCTTTGGTAGTACAGCAGTTCTTCTTACCATGGTTGTATTAGCTAGTAAATTAAAAGACACTATGACGCTATTAATCATGGGTTTAATGTTTGGGAATATTAGTAGCGCTATCGTTAGTGTACTCTCTTATTTTAGCTCTTCAGAAAAGCTAAAACAATATATTTACTGGTCTTTTGGAAGTTTAGGCGACCTAACTTGGTTTCAATTATGTCTTCTTAGCAGTATTGTGGGTATAGCTATTTGTATGAGTGTTTTTTCGATAAAAGGTTTAAATGCCTTGCTTTTGGGCGATAATTATGCACAAAGTTTAGGGGTAAATTTAAAAAAACTACGCTATTTAGTTATTGTAGCAACTGGGCTCTTAGTAGGCGCTATAACCGCGCTTTCAGGACCTATAGCATTTATTGGTATTGCTGTGCCTCATTTGGCAAGACAAATTTTTGATACTACCGATCATAAAATTTTAGCCCCCGCAGTTTTAGTTTATGGTGCTATTTTAATGCTTTTATGCGATACCGTAGCTCAGTTACCCAATTCGGCAAGTGTGCTACCTATTAACGCGGTAACAAGTATTTTGGGTGCTCCGGTAGTTATATGGGTTTTAATACGTAAAAAGAGAATGTTATTTTGAAACCTAACAACAGATATACCGCCCTTACTGTAAAAGATGTTTCTATAGGATATGAAAACACTAAAATTGTTAGCAATATTAATTTTAACGTATCACCAGGAGAGCTAACAGGAATAATAGGTGTTAATGGTATTGGAAAATCTACCTTATTACGAACATTAGCAGGATTACAACCTGTATTATCGGGCACTATATATCTAAATGGAAAGCATTTAAACAAATATAAATCTAAGAACCTTGCTTGCGTTTTAAGTCTTGTTTTAACCGAGTCTGTTGCCACTAAGAATATGACTGTTTTGGAGTTGGTAACCCTAGGAAGGCAACCTTACACCAATTGGATTGGAAAACTATCAAAAAATGATACTATTAAAATAAATGAAGCCCTTGAACTGCTCCATTTAGAAGATTTAAAATTAAAAAAATGTTATCAACTTAGTGATGGGCAGCTACAACGGGTAATGATTGCTCGTGCCTTAGCTCAAGACACATCAGTTATTCTTTTAGACGAGCCTACAACCCATCTTGATTTGTTTCATAAAGTTCAAATACTAAAACTATTAAAATCAATAGCTAAAGAAACACAGAAAGCAATACTATTTACGAGCCATGAGATTGAAATTATCATACAACTATGCGATAGTATTTTAGTGTTAAATGGTGATAAAAACAGCTTTGGATCACCAGCTAAGCTTAATGAAATAAAAGCTTTTGAAACACTTTTTCCGACAGATACGGTATCCTATGATCCTAAAACCGGAACCTTTAGACTTAAGAAGTAAATGCAAACCATATTCCTTTTTGACATGTAATCTTGTATCTTTACTTTGATAACAAACCTTTAAAAATGAATGAATACTTAATATATTTTTTAGTTGTCCTAATTTGTTTAGCAATAGGCTATTTTCTGGGCAATTACATTGAAAAGCTTAAAACCAAATCGTTACAAAGTGCTTTGGAAGAACGTTGCCAGCAATTGACAAATAATTTAACGATTATGGAGCAAAAATTGAATGATCTTAAAGAACATAAAAATCAGTTGCAAAATGAAAAAGAGCAGCAGGGTAATAAAATTGCTCGTTATCAAGCAGATATCGAAAATTTAGAACTGAAGAATAAAGATCAAAAAGAAGAGGTAGAAAAATTACAAGAAAAATTCACCAAGGAGTTCGAAAACCTTGCTAACAAAATTTTAGAAGAAAAAAGCCTAAAATTTACAGCACGTAATGAGAAAAACATAAAAGATATTCTTAGCCCTCTTAACGAAAAGATACAGCTGTTTGAAAAAAAAGTAGAAGAAAGTCAGAAAGAAAATATTAGCATTCATTCCGCATTAAAAGAGCAGCTGCTTAACCTGCAAAGCCAAAATTTAAAAATAACACAAGAAGCAGAAAATTTAACCAAAGCGCTAAAAGGAGATAGCAAAATGCAAGGTAATTGGGGTGAACTTGTATTAGAGCGAGTATTAGAAAAGTCGGGGCTAGAGAAAGATAGAGAATATTTGGTGCAAAAGAGTTTCACCTTAGAAGATGGCTCAAGAGTATTACCAGATGTTATTATCAATCTACCAGATGGTAAAAAAATGATTGTAGATTCTAAAGTTTCACTAACGGATTATGAACGTTATGTAAATGCAGATAATGACGAGGAACAAACTCAATATTTAAAAAATCATATCAACTCTTTACGAAGACATGTAGACCAATTATCTGCCAAGAAATATGAGGATTTATATGCTATGGAAAGTCCAGATTTCGTACTACTATTTGTACCAATAGAGCCTGCATTTGCAATTGCCATAAATAATGACAACTCTTTATACAACAAAGCTTTTGAGCAGAATATCATTATCGTTACCCCCACTACCCTGCTAGCAACCCTGCGTACTATTGATAGCATGTGGAATAATGAGAAACAACAAAGGAATGCAATAGAAATAGCCCGACAAGCTGGCGCACTTTATGATAAATTTGAGGGTTTTGTTGGAGATTTAACCAAAGTTGGAAAAAAAATGGATGAGGCCAAAAATGAATATAAAGGTGCTATGAATAAATTGGTTGAAGGTCGGGGTAACATCGTTTTTAGTATCGAAAAAATAAAAAAAATGGGTGCAAAAGCAAAAAAATCAATTCCTGATGCTTTTTTAAATCGAGCAAAAGAAGATAATTTTAAAGAATCAATTTAAACTAATGAAAAAAATATTTGGATTAGGAATCTTCGGTGTACTGCTAATTTTGTTAGCCTATTATGCCTTTATTTATTTTGTACCCTACAGTAAAGGTACCCGGTCGGGTGAGTTAATAAAGTTTAGCAACAAAGGCGTTATTATAAAAACGTGGGAAGGAGAAATCAGTCAAGGTATTTCTGGTGCACAAATTTTTACTTTTTCTGTTTTAGATAAAGACGAAAACGAGATTAAAAAACTAAAAGAATATCAAGGGCAGTATGTTAAACTAGACTATATAGAGCGATACACTACTTTTTTTTGGTTGGGCGATACTAAATATTTTATTACCAATGTGAGTAAAGAAAAATCACCTCATTTTAGAAATTAGGTATGAAAAAGTTTAAAACAGCTCGCGAATCGCGACTATCTATTACCGAACTTATGTTGCCTTCTCACTCAAATTTTGGAGGTAAAATACATGGAGGCCATATTTTAAGTCTTATGGATCAAATCGCTTTTGCTTGCGCTTCAAAACACAGTCAAAAATACTGTGTAACAGCATCAGTAAATCGCGTAGATTTTAGAAGTCCTGTAGAGGTAGGTGAATTGCTTACCTTAAAAGCATCTATAAATTACACAGGTAAAACTTCAATGGTAGTAGGGGTTCGTGTAGAATCTCAAGATATAACCTCTGGAAAAAAACGCCATTGTAATTCTTCTTATTTTACCATGGTAGCCAAAGATGAAAACGGTAATAGTACACCGGTGCCGGGTTTATTAGTTAAAGATGAAGAGGGTATTAGGCGATTTACCCGAAGTAAATTTCGAAAAGAAGCTGCGTTTAAACGTGATACTAAATTTGACGAAAACAACTTTGCTGCTAATACATATATTAAACTATTAACATCAGAAAATATCAAGATTGAGCTTACATGATTTTTAGAGCTGCTGATTCATCAAAAAACCAAATCAATTTACCAGAATTAGGCGAAACCAGGTTGGCTGGATACTTTTCATACTTCCCTTTTTTGTTGAAAATTTCATCTACTATTGGTGCTTTATTTTCTCCTGTAACTAAAAAGGTAACATTTTTAGCCCTATTAATAACTTTACCAGTTAAAGAAACTCGTTTTTGACCTGAATTAGGATGAGTAGCAACTTCACATAATTTTCGAGAATGCCAAAGTTCTATCTCATGGGGAAAAATAGAAGCCGTATGACCATCATCACCTAAACCTAAAATAATTAAATCAAAACTCGGCACACCGTCTGATGATTTTGGTAATTTTTTTAAAAGTAATTCTGCATAACGTCTTGCCTCGTAATCAGGTTCATTTTCTCCTTTTATCCTGTGAATGTTTTTCTTAGGTATAGTAATTTTTGAAATTAAATGATCTAATGTCATTTTATAATTGCTTTGATCATCTGTTGGAGGCACACAACGCTCATCTCCCCAATATAAATGTACCTTTTGCCAATTAATAGCATCATTAAAATTAGCAGCTAATTCATCAAAAACAATTTTAGGCGTGCTACCGCCTGATAATGCAATATGCACTTCTTGTTGATTTGAACCTATTAATGTTTTAAAATATTCAGAAAAATCTATTGCAACTTTGTGTTTAGATGGAGCTGTATGAATGGTCATTTTAAGCTTTGATGTTGTTAAATTAATGTGATTTATATAGGTCTTACTTTTTATAGCTTTTAATGAATAACACAAAAACCAGGATCGTCAGTTAAATTAGGTCCAGGGTTTCGCCAAGTGCCAGGCCCCTCAATTAAGTCATCCGCATTTTCAGGGCCCCATGCTCCTGCCGCATAGCCATAAACTCTCACATCTTTACCTTTTTTCCAATATTTAAGAATAGGGTCTACAAAATTCCATGCTGCTTCAACTTCATCTGCCCGTGCATATAAAGTAGCATCACCTTGCATAGCATCTAATAATAAACGTTCATAAGCCTGCATTACATTAGTCTCTGCTAAACTAGAATAGTAAAAATCTAAATTGGCTCGCTCTACTTTAAATCCCTGACCAGGTACTTTAACACCAAATTTCACTAAAATGCCTTCATCTGGCTGAATTCGAATAATAAGCTTGTTATCCTTATTAAAGGCACCTGATTCTTTAAATATTTGATGGTGAGGTGCTTTAAAATGTATTACTACCTCTGTAACTTTAGTTGGCATCCGTTTTGCGGTACGCACATAAAATGGTACATCTTTCCAACGCCAATTATCTACAAAAAACTTAATCGCAGCATAAGTTTCTGTGGTGGAATTTGGATGTACCCCTTTTTCTTCTCTATACCCTTTAACCTCTTCACCGTTTACGGTTGAGCTTACATATTGCGCTCGAATGGTATGCTGATGCAGCTCTTTGTCATTACGCATAATTCGCAACGAGCGAAGAGCTTTAACTTTTTCATTTCTAATCTCTTGTGCATTAGCATCAATTGGTGGCTCCATCACAATTAAAGATACAATTTGTAATAAATGATTTTGAAACATATCTCTCAAAGCCCCAGAACCATCGTAGTAACCGCCACGATCGCCCACACCACCATTCTCTGCATTTGTTATCTCTATTCGATCGATATAATTTCGGTTCCAAAGGGGTTCAAATATGCTATTTGCAAAACGGGTAACTAAAAGATTTTGTACTGTTTCTTTACCCAAATAATGGTCTATTCTATAGATTTGAGACTCTTTAAAATAGCGCTGCAATCCCTTATTTAATTGTTTTGCACTCTCTAAATCATAGCCAAAAGGCTTTTCAACTATTAAACGTTTAAAACCTACACCTCTAGATCTATTAAGTTCTTGTGCATATAAATTTTTTGCAATAGCCTCATATAAACTTGGTGGAGTAGACAAGTAAAACATATAGTTTTCATCTGTATGATGCTTACCATTTAACGAAGTAATTCTTTCTTCTAAAGCCTTGTAACTTGTATCATATTCTGTGCCCACATCTTCATAAAAAAACTTTTCTGCAAACTCCTTTAACACATCTTGTTTTAAATTCGGCGCTGTTTTTAAATAGGAGCTCTCTGTAATCACCTTTTTACGAAATTCGTCGTCGCTCATATAACTGCGACTAACCCCCAAAACAATAAAATTTTCTGGTAATTGATTTTCTTGAAAAAGCCGAAACAAAGCAGGTACTAATTTTCTTGCGGTTAAATCTCCTGATGCTCCAAAAATTATGAGCATTTGATTTTCTGTTTTTATCATATAACGCTAAACTATTCTAAAATTTTAAATATAACTATCCTTTTGGAGTTTGCAAGCCAAAACACGATCAAAACCCAATAATTTAATTTATTTTTAACCACATAAATTTCTGCCAGAAATAATAACATTAAAAGCAACAAATGAAAAGCACATTCGATTTTGGATTGATAGGTTTAGGTGTAATGGGACGTAATTTTATTCTAAATGTAGCCGATAATAATTTTAAGGCCTACGGTCATGATTTAGATGACAAAAAAGTTAATGCTTTAAAAGAAGAGGGCAATAATCTTGAAAAAATTGATGCATCAACAAACATAGAAACCTTCGTTAATGCACTTTCTATGCCAAGAAAAATAATGCTATTAGTACCCGCAGGAAAAATTGTAGACGCTGTAATAGATGATCTTCTACCCCTACTTGATAAAGATGACATTATTATAGATGGTGGTAATTCATTTTTTACCGATACCGACCGCCGAGCAGATGCTCTGGCGGATAAAGGAATTCACTTTTTTGGAGCTGGTGTTTCGGGCGGAGCCAAAGGTGCACGCTTAGGGCCTAGTATTATGCCTGGGGGTAATCGAGAGGCATACAACAAAGTAAAACCTATTTTTGAAGCAGTTTCTGCAAAATATAAAGGAGAACCTTGTGTCGCTTATTTAGGGCCTAAATCGGCCGGAAATTATGTGAAAATGGTGCATAACGGAATCGAGTACGGACTAATGCAAATAACTTCTGAGATTTATGATCTGTTAAAAAAAGGTGGTGATTTTACCAATGAGCAACTGCATCAAACCTATGCGAAATGGAATACAGGACGTTTACAGTCATTTCTAGTGCAAATTACTTCTGAAATATTTGCTCAGAATGATCATCTTGAAGATGGAAAATTAATAGATAAAATTTTAGACAAAGCTAAACAAAAAGGTACGGGTAAGTGGACAAGTCAGAATGCTATGGATTTAGGTATACCCGTACCATCTATAGATATTGCAGTAAGTATGAGAGAGCTGTCTGCTCTAAAAAATGAACGTATTATAGCCGCAAATCTTTACGAAAAACCTAGTATTGAAAAAATTGATGCCGAAAAATTAGAAAAACTTGCCGAAGAAGCTATGTACTTCTCATTTGTTATCACATATGCTCAGGGCCTTAGTCAACTTGCAGATGCTTCAAAAGAATATGCCTATGACTTAGACCTTGAAATTGTGGCCAAAATTTGGCGAGCAGGATGCATTATAAGGGCAGAAATATTAACCGATATTGCAATTGCTTTTAGTGTAGATAAAGATTTACCTAATTTATTAGTATCTAAACAATTTGTTGATAAAATTAGGTCTGCTGTTTCATCCGCTAGGCAATTGGTGGCCTATGGTGCAAAAAATGGTATTCCTTTACCGGGTCTTTCAAACTCACTAACTTATTTTGATGCCTATACCACAAACAAGTTGCCCTTAAATTTAATTCAAGCGCAGCGCGATTATTTCGGATCACATACCTATGAGCGTTTAGACAGAGATGGCATTTTTCATACCGAATGGAGTGATTAAAGCAAAAGCTCCAAAAAATGTATGCCTTAGATTAGGGTATCACCTTCTAAAAAAGCAAACAAATACTTAACATTATTTTATGTACACTAAAAAGAAATTTACTGCCCTTCAAATGGCAATTTGGACTAGATTTGAGACTTTATATTTTTTTCTAATCATTATTACTTATTGTGCTTTACATTATTTTTTAGATATTTCTTGGATTAAAATTCCTTGGACTCCTCTCGCCTTAATTGGTACTGCTGTAGCATTTGTTATTGGTTTTCAAAACAATGCAGCGTATGATAGAATTTGGGAAGCTCGAAAGATTTGGGGAGGTATCGTTAACACTTCCAGAACCTTTGGTATGTTGCTTCAAGATATGATAACTAATGAATATGCCAAAACTGCTGTTGATAAAGAAGAACTAAACACTTTAATAAAAACAATCACTTATCGCCATATAGCTTGGATCACTGCATTGCGCCATGCTATGCGGGCACCAAAACCTTGGGAAACTAATGCACATCTAAAGTCTAATAGCGAATGGGGCTTACGACCCCCTGAAATGAATTCAAGCCTTGAGAATGATTTAGAACCATATATCTCTAAAGAAGATCTTAGTCATGTTTTATCAAAGAACAATAAACAAACAGCACTTTTGTATTTACAATCGCATCAACTTAGAAAACTCAAAGAAAAGGGAGTTATTTGGGAGTTTTCTTTTTTAGAATTAGAGTCTATATTACAAGAACTCTTTACGCTTCAAGGTAAAAGTGAACGCATAAAAAACTTTCCTTACCCAAGGCAATTTGCAACCTTAAACCATTTTTTTATGTGGATTTTTATTTTATTGTTGCCCTTGGCTTTAGTTCCTCAATTTGCAGAAATAGGAATTGATATTAAAACAAATCATCCAATTATAGGTGAATTATTTATTTGGTTTACCGTCCCTTTTTATGTAGTTGTAGCGTGGGTTTTTCATACCATGGAGCGCATTGGCAGAACAGGAGAAAACCCGTTTGAAGGTACTGCTAATGATGTGCCAATTTCAACCATAGCAAGAGGAATAGAAATAGATTTAAGACAAAACTTAGGAGAATCAAATGAAACTATACCTAAGCAGTTTGAAGTAAAAATTAATACGCAATTTTAAATCTAAACCCCTTATTGTGTATGTAATGCTTTACATTCAAAAAAATTGTGTTAAAAAAAAAGAAGTGAATCGCCCGTTTAATCAGGTTTTATTGGACTTATTTGAATAATGGAAAAAATAATCCTTAGAGTTTTAACGCCAAAAAAATCAGGTTAGTAGGCGCAGCAGCCAAATACGCTGCCTTTAAGTTATAAAGGTTCGCTTGCAAATACAATAGCCGTACCAATCATAAACCAAAGGGAAGGTTCGCACGCTTAGATGGTACATATGGTAAAGAAAAGAGCATTACCATCTCAAAAAGATAAAGGCCAGAACCAAGCAAGCGGAAATAGCATGAATATGCTTGGTTTACCTATTGCAAATACCCTCGATATTAGAAAGAGAAGGGCCAGAGATCTACAACAAGCAGCTTACTAAAAATTAAAAACCACGATAAGGGTTAACGGGTTAACTACCGCAACTAAATCAAGTTTTAAATCCATAACATTGAAAAAAGGTCTTACAAAAACATAAAAAATGATCCGAAAATAAATTCAGAGGCATTTTTAATCCATCTTGTTTTTAAAAATTGGATTACTAAGGAAAGTTCCAAATTAGAAGATATCCTTTTTTGAAAATTTAGACTTTATTTTTGTAATAGTCTCTTGTATGGTAGGAATGCATGAGTAACAAAACAGAAACTTCAAAAATGAATAAATTACTATTCTTTAAAATTTTAAAAAGCGAATCTTATCAGAAGCGTAAACTTTACCATCAAACATTAGTTTCACCAAAAAAGCATAAAAAAACCTCCTAAAATATTAGGAGGTTTTTTCTAAAATTAAATATTATAAAAATTAAATTCCTTTTTAAAAGATTTTGTTATCAGCCAAATTCGATACTTCATCAGTCTTTTAAATAATGTAGATATAAAATTAGCTTTCAATACCTTAGGCTCATTTACTAACTTAACCGAATGTTCTGCAGTCATAAAATGATTTTCGCCGTTAATCATGCTATATAAAGCTCCTGCAAATGGTAAAGGTTTTAAACTATTTCCATCTGCTAACTCTTTTAGCTCATGATAGTAATACAACCAAGGGTCTCGGGTAAGTAGCTGTTCAAATAAATCAGTTCTAATAATAATACAAGAACCACATAGATTATTAAACGTTTTTCTGTTTAGCAGTAAATAATTTGTTCCTTCTTTATAGTAGTATCCTCGACTTATATACCAACCAGGAGCAGTTTTATCTTGCTTTGATACAAATTCAGTTATTCTATTGCTAATACAATCATCTGCATCAACAACCATAACATAATCTGGATTATAGCTTTGCGCCTTTTTGTAGCCGAAAAGAATTTTATTCGCCTTGTCTGCCTCTTTTAACTGTCTGTTTTTATGCCAGTCATCTTCAACCAATTTAGGACGATCAAAATCAACAGATAAAAACTCTACTTTATCGTTTTCATATGTGATTTCTGGAAGCTCATGGCAGGCAACTACCACTCTAAAATCTTGGTTTTTCTGATTACAAATAGATTTTAAAGTTCGCTCAAACAGATTGGAAAACAAAGCCCAATCTGAAGCTAATTGAGAACTTTTTACTGGAACTATAAACACTAGCATCCTTTATAAAATTTAATAATTAATATAAAACATTTTTTAATCTCACAAATTACTATCAAACATCTCATCGATAGCTTAAAATTTAAAGCAACACAATCTATACTGATAGATTACTAGCTTTAAAGCACTTAAAGTATGGGACTAAAAAACTACTACTAAAAGTTTACTCAAATTAAACATGATACTACATGTGCTTAGACTTTTTACTACTCGGATTTTGCCACAGTATTAAAAAACTTTAAAGAACAAGCAAATCTTGTTGTTAACATGCTTATTAAATATTCAACAATACCTAAACAGCTATTTTCACCCATCATTTTGAAAGGTACATTTTTCTACGAGCATATAAATTATAAAACTCATCATCTTTTAAGCTATCTATAAATAAGATGCTTTCACCTGTACTTTTCATCTCAGGGCCCAAATTTTTATTTACATTCGGGAACTTGTTGAACGAGAATACAGGTTGCTTTATTGCATAACCATCTAACTTAGGCTTAAAATCAAAATCTTTAACCTTCTTCTCGCCTAGCATCACTTTGGTAGCATAATTAACATATGGCTCTTTATATGCTTTTGCTATAAAAGGTACTGTTCTTGATGCCCTAGGGTTTGCTTCAATAATATACACCATATCGTTCTTAATAGCGAACTGAATATTAATTAGACCAACCGTATTTAAAGCTAAGGCAATTTTTTTAGTATGATCTTTAATTTGCTGCATTACAAATTCGCCTAAATTAAAAGGAGGAAGTGTTGCGTTTGAGTCGCCCGAATGTATACCACAAGGCTCAATATGTTCCATAATTCCAATAATGTACACATCTTTACCGTCGCAAATAGCATCAGCCTCGGCTTCAATTGCACCATCTAGATAATGATCTAAAAGTAATTTATTATTCGGTATTTTACGTAGTAAGTCCACTACATGCTCTTCAAGCTCTTCTTTATTTATAACAATTTTCATACCCTGCCCACCTAAAACATAAGAAGGTCTTACCAAAAGTGGAAAATCTAGTTCATCAGCTAGTTCAAGTGCTTCGTCTGCGGTTTCTGCAACTCCAAATTGTGGAAAAGGAATATTATTTTGTTTTAGCATTTCAGAAAAACTACCGCGATCTTCGGCTAAATCAAGTGCTTCAAAGCTAGTACCAATAATTTTAATACCATATTTCGACAATTTTTCTGCCAATTTTAAAGCTGTTTGCCCTCCTAATTGAACAATTACACCCTCGGGCTTTTCGTGTCGGATAATATCATATATATGTTCCCAGAAAACTGGCTCAAAATATAACTTATCAGCCGTATCAAAATCGGTAGAAACTGTTTCGGGGTTACAATTAATCATAATTGTTTCGTAACCACATTCTGCAGCAGCTAGTACCCCATGAACACAACAGTAGTCAAACTCTATACCTTGACCTATTCTGTTTGGTCCAGAACCTAAAACTACAACCTTTTTCTTGTCGGTAACAACACTATCATTTTCAACATATCGTACTCCATCTGCTGTTTCTATTTCAGATTCAAAAGTAGAATAATAGTAGGGTGTCATTGCCTTAAATTCTGCGGCACAAGTATCTACAAGTTTATATACCCTGTTAATTTTAAATTCTGTCCGTTTATTATAAACCTCACTCTCATAACAATCTAACATGTGAGCAATTTGTCTATCCGCAAAACCTTTTTGCTTAGCTTCTAGCAGTAGTTCTTTTGAAAGATTGGCGATGGTAAATAAAGATATCTCTTTTTCTAATTGATATAATTCTTCATATTGTCTTAAGAACCACATATCAATCTTTGTAATCTCATGAATTCGACTTAGAGGAATACCCATTTGAATGGCATCATAAATAACAAAAACACGATCCCAACTGGCAGTAGTTAATTTACTAATAATTTGGTCATAATTTTTATATCCTTTTCCGTCAGCGCCTAATCCATTTCGCTTAATCTCTAAAGACTGGGTTGCTTTATGCAAGGCTTCTTGAAAAGAACGACCTATTCCCATCACCTCACCTACAGATTTCATTTGCAAGCCTAAAGATCTGTCTGATCCTTCAAATTTATCAAAATTCCAACGTGGTATTTTTACAATTACATAATCTAAGGTAGGTTCAAATAACGCTGATGTTGATTTCGTAATTTGATTATCTAACTCATCTAAATGATAGCCAATAGCCAATTTCGTGGCAATTTTTGCAATTGGATACCCTGTTGCTTTTGATGCTAATGCCGAAGATCGAGATACACGCGGATTAATTTCAATAGCAATAATATCTTCATTCTCATCAGGACTTACCGCAAACTGTACGTTACACCCCCCTGCAAAATCACCAATACTTCGCATCATTTTAATCGCCATATCGCGCATCTTCTGAAACGTTTTATCCGATAGGGTCATCGCTGGGGCCACCGTAATAGAGTCTCCTGTATGAATACCCATTGGGTCCATATTTTCAATAGTACAAATGATAACAACATTATCATTCTTATCACGAAGTAGCTCAAGTTCATATTCTTTCCAGCCCATTAGAGCTTTATCAATCATAACCTCGTGAATCGGAGAAATCTCTAAACCACGACTTAACAATTCATCAAAATCTTCAGCTTTATATACTATAGACGCTCCTGCACCTCCAAGGGTATACGAAGCTCTAATTACTAACGGAAAACCAAACTCTTGCGCAATTTCTTTCCCTTTAAGAAAAGAAGTTGCAGTAGCTTGTGGTGCCATGCCTACACCAATTTTCAACATTAAATTTCTAAACTGCTCTCGATCTTCTGTAATATTTATAGCAGCAATATCTACACCGATTAACTCCACTTCAAAGTCTTCCCAAATTCCTTTCTCATCAGCTTCGATACAAAGATTTAAGGCAGTTTGACCGCCCATAGTAGGCAAAACAGCATCAATTTGAGGGTGTAATTTTAATATTTCTATAATCGACTTGGTTGTCAATGGCTTTAGGTAGACATGATCTGCCATAGTGGGATCAGTCATAATCGTTGCGGGATTACTGTTAATAAGTATGGTTTCAATACCATCTTCACGTAATGACCGTAACGATTGCGACCCTGCGTAATCAAACTCACATGCTTGACCTATAACAATTGGACCAGAACCAATAAGTAAAACCGATTTTAAATCTTTTCTTTTGGGCATATTCTTATAGATAATTTACTACTACAAATTAATATATAAAGTTTAAATAAGGGGCAAAAAAAAGGTGCTACTTTTAAAAAAGTAACACCTTCAATATTTTAAGAATATAAAATCATTTATTTCTTGTGTCTTTGCTCTGAAGATACAGTTAACTTCTTTCTTCCTTTTGCTCTTCTTCTAGCAAGAACTTTCCTTCCACTTACTGATGCCATACGCTCTCTGAAACCGTGTTTGTTTCTTCTTTTTCTTTTTGATGGCTGATATGTTCTCTTTTGACCTGGCATTGTTAAATCCTTTTCTAAGTTTTAAGTAAAGCAGAACAACCTGCAAAACTGGCGGCAAATATACAAAGAGTTTTTGCTTTGACAAATACAAATGAAAAAATATTTTTTACTCAAATACCTACTTCGCTCATAAAGGTTTTTATTACTTTTGCTTTTGGCAGATTTGGTGCCGGAAAAAGTTAAAATTTTGGCCAAAAAATTTAAAAAATAAAAATAGATAATGTTTAATAAAATTTTTAAACTAATTATTGCAGGGTTAATTTTTGCATTTGCAATTTACCAATTTACGGAGCGTGAAATAGGAAATGGGATTTTTCTAATTTTTTTCGCCTTAATATTTATCTTCTTATACTTTAGAAATGAAATGATTTTACTTGCATTTTTGCGAATGCGTAAGCAAGACTTAATTGGAACACAAAAATGGTTGAGTAAAATTAGTAATCCGGAAACTGCTTTAACCTTAAAACAACAAGGCTACTATAATTATTTACACGGCATTATTTATTCGCAAACCAACCTTACTCAGGCAGAAAAATACTTTAAAAAAGCACTTAAATTTGGTTTGTCGATGGATTATGATTTGGCAATGGCTAAGCTTAGCCTTGCTGGCATTGCAATGCAAAAACGTAGAAAAAGAGAAGCGACTAAGTTATTACAGGAAGCTAAAAAACTCGACTCTAATAATATGCTTACCGATCAGATAAAAGAAATGAACAAGCAGTTAAAGCGGATTTAGTACCACCATAATTGGTTTAACGCTTTTAGCTAAAATTTTAAAATCTTTTTGGCTAAAAAAATAGGATACTAAAGTTTAGTAGCTAACCAAAAATCGTGAATAAAAGGAAAATGATGTGCCCTGCTACAGTTATTTTAGGGTTAAGAAACCTTCCAATTATTGGGTTAAGAAATATGCTGTTTTTTGGTAGGTTGTCATTGCTAAACTTTTAAATTTTAAGCTTCAACAAAAATTTACAAACTACCAGCGTTGTAGAGATGCTCTTTTTAAGTGCTAAAAAAGCCATAAATCTATACTTTCTACAACAACAAAAACACTCAATAAGGTAGGTTGGTTTAATGTTTCTTTATTTTTTATGCAATACTTGGGTTGGGTTTAAAAATTAAAAAGTGAAAATCGCATTATTTTGAGCTTATTAAATTTAGGGATAACTTCTTAAATCAAATACACATCTTAAGGCAGATTAAGAGCCTAGTAAAGTCTTAATAGACGCAAGGCAACTTTTAAATTTTATACCGGTAGGGCAGCAAATATGCTGTATAGATTAAATTTATTATTAGAAAAAGGATAAAGATATTGCCTTTTAAAAACTGGGTCTCTACTATATTTTTGAAAAGAGCTTACACCTATTTACTCATCTTGTAATACCCTTTTAAAGGGATGTCTATGGTGTATTTTTTACTGGTTTTATTATTTAAATGTGGCTCTCGGAGCCAAGGATTATGTCGTTTTAAAATTTTGTAGTTGATATCATATTTTTCTGAAAAATCAGCAAAATTACTAACTGGAGTGTCTACTTCTACTTTAAACGTTGGAATAGATTCGTACAAATCTTCCTTTTTTATCTCAAAACCATATTTTTCTGGATGGCTCAAAATTTCTTTGATTGCCATAATTCGAAAAACATAACGTCCAGTTTCTTGCCCCAAAAGTAAATCGTAATAATTGCTAACTTTTTGAGAGCCTAAATACCTATCAATAGAACCTGTTCCAGCATTGTATGACGCTGCAGTTAAGGTCCAATTGCCATATTTTTTTTTATATTTATTTAAATATTTGCAAGCGACTTCAGTAGCCTTTTCAATGTGATAACGCTCATCGACATTGGAATTTATCTCCAAACCGTATTGCCTACCTGTTGCCTTCATAATTTGCCAAAAACCGCTAGCACCAGCTCCAGAAACCACGTTATCTAGACCACTTTCAGCTACTGCTAAATACTTAAAATCATCAGGTATGCCATTTTTTGCCAGAATTGGCTCTATAATTGGAAAATATTTATTCGCGCGCTTCATTAAAAGCAAAGCATTTGACTGCCAATAGGTATTTACTAAAAACTCTCTATCTATTCGTTCCCTAATTTCGGGATCATCTTGAGGAACAATTTCACCTGCAAAGTTTAAATCTTTAGGAATTTCAATAGCTGAAATACGATAACCTTCAGAAACACTCTTTTTTAACACTTTGTTTTCTTTAGAAATAGTGTCTACCTCTTGTTTCGTTTGAACCGCAAATATTAGGGTGCTAATTACAAAAAAAACTCCTATCACCATTAAAACACTTTTCAAAAATTTCATTTATTTCTATTTTTTTAGCTTTCTCAAAAGTATATAACTCTTTTACATTTCTACTAAACTAATAACACATTTATTGTAAAATAATTGCAGGAAGATGCTCATTAAACCACCTCGAGCGATGAATTATCATGGTATGGGTACCATTCTTTACTCGAATACAATTTTTAATATTAGAAATTGGAAAAACCTTGTCTTTTTCGCCATGAATATGAACAGGCAACTCCAAGTTACTACTTTGTTTCCAATTTACTATTTGATCAATAGACCAATCTATATAATACTTATCTTTTACAGATAAGTATTCTTCATAGAGCTCTAAACGCTTGTTTATTGTTTCTCCAAAAGCATATTTAGCAAGTAGTTCTACATTATTAACCAAGCCAGTAGGCAGTAATTTGTGTATTTTAGTATATTTTGCCAAGCGCATACGTTTGGGTAATTGAGACTCATGTGTTATACTTGACACTACAATAACCTTAGTACAAGAAATATGCTTTGCAATTTCTTGTACTAGCAGGCCACCGAAAGAAACCCCTATCAAAACAGGGTTTTCATGAGGTATATTTTTTATCATTTCTAGAGCGTAGTCAGACAAAGTCATTCCTTTTTTTGGAATAAACCACGACAAAAGATGTTGCTCAAATTGAGCTTCAGGTAATTTAATATGCTTAAAAATAGATGAATTTGCAGCCATTCCTGGCATTAAATATACGTGCAACTTTGTAGCATTCATGAATCGTAATGTTATATTATTCTAGGAAAAATGCATTTTTTTAACTAACTTTGTCAAGCTAAAAACTAACCCTTACGCCCTATTCAGTAAAAGTATACAAAATTACGATTTCAGAACCTCGTACTTTTGTAGTAAGACCAACTTTAAAATCAAACTATATGAATGAAATTGAAATTAAAGACAACAGTTTCTTAAGACAATTTGAAACTAGTGTTGAAGGACAACTAGCTAAAATTGAGTACTCATCGCAAGAAAGAAAAGTTTTTTTAACTAAACTTGTAATTCCCGAGACGATTACTAAAGCAGAGTTCAAAGAAAATTTTATTAAATCTGTGTTGCACCATCTTCAAGAAAAAGATTTAAGAGTAGTTCCTACTAGTCCGCAAATCGCAGGTTTTCTTAGAAAAAATAGACAATATAAAGAAATGTTACCTGTTGGAATAAGAATATAACCAATACAACATCCTTTAAAAAAAGCCTCTTCATTGAAGAGGCTTTTTTTGTAAGGTATTTTTCGTGGTAATTCAATCTATTGATTTTCAGATATAGGAGTCTTATTTTTAGACAAACTAAAGTCCTAAAATGAATCTACAGCGCTAAAAACCGAGTATTGTGTTTGATACCAAGATTCAACATTTTACAGCACAGATTTTCTTGCACCTTACAAACAGAAGATTTCAAGCTTTTTTCAATCGTTTTTTAGCGGGTGATTTGGTTACAAATTACGCGGCCATACCATGGAATGATTTGGGATACCCCTTGGTTTGGTAGAACAGGTCAATGGCACTATCGATTATCACTTCTTTCACGAGATTCTTATTGCGAATGAATGCCTTAGTAACGAATAGGATATTCAGCAAAATTCGGTGTAAACTTACCTAAAAACTTGATATCGATAATCTACAGCAAGCTTTGGTGGGAATGCGTGGCGTGGAGTTTTCAAAGTACAGGAACATTATCAACTCTGTGCTAGCCTTATTTCGGGCCTTCTGGCCTATTGTTTGCTACCAAAAAAACCTGCGATAAGGGGTAACAAAACTACAAACCAACCATCTATGTTTTAATCAAACTTAGGGTATTATTTTTCTTTACATAATTCTATTCTGCGCTCAAGGTCGGATGTTTCCATCTCAATAGAAACGCTTACTACTTTTAGATTAAAATCAAATTTTAGGCTCAATCCTTATGTTTTGAGGTTGTAAAACACCCATTTGTTTGGGTAGAATTTTCCAAAAGAGACCCAAAAGTTTTGTCGCAGTCGCTTTAATATCTCTTTGCTAAACATTTATAAAAAATATGCGATTAAAATTCCCGCCATAATGACAACTAATTTTCTAATGTTGAATTTGTGTCCTTCTGAACTTTCGAAAAGAATAACAGTTGAAATATGCAAAAAAACACCTATCACTAGCGCCGTAATAGTTGCATACTGCGTAGTTGAAAAATCAAAATAAACAGAAATATAGCTACCAAAAGGCGTCATTAAAGAGAAGAATAAAATAAATAAAACGGCCTTTTTTAGTTCTATTTTTGACTCTAATAGAAAAATACTGAGAATAACAGATATAGGAATTTTATGAATTAGAATTCCAAAAATGATGGAGTCGTGATTATCTATTGGAAAGCCCTCAAGACATGAATGTAGACAAAGGCTAAAAAAAAGAAGCCAGGGAAACTTTCTTTCATTACTATTTATATGAACATGACCGTGCTCTGCGCCTTTAGAAAAAAACTCTAAAAAAATTTGTAGTAAAATACCTAGCATAATAAAAACTCCAACCGTTTTTGCGTTTGAGTCTTCGTAGGCCGAAGGCAGAAGCTCAAAAACAGTTAAGGCCAATAAAAATGCTCCGCTAAACGCTAATAGTAGTTTAAAATTTTCTTTGTTTTTTGGTTTTACAATAAGAACAAAAAGAAAACTCAATAAAACCCCTAAAATAGGAAGGAGATATGTCATGTAAAAAAGTTGAAAATTTTAAGATCTCAAAATAGTGTTTATTCTGTGGCATAAAAATACTGTATTTTTGCAGTAATTATAAGCAAAGGCATGAACAATAATTTTAAAATGGTAGCTAAAACCTTATTTGGTTTTGAAGAAATATTAGCAAAAGAAATACGTAACCTTGGCGGAGGTAATGTTGTGGAAGGGGTTAGAAGTGTATCTTTCGAAGGTGATTTAGGTTTTATGTATAAAGCCAATCTTTGTTTACGAACTGCAATTAAAATTATTAAACCTATTTATTCTTTTGCTGTTAAAAATGAAAATGAACTCTATAAAAAAATATATGCTTTTGACTGGAGTACTTACCTTTCTATTGACACTACGTTTGCCATAGACACTACCGTAAAGTCTGATATTTTTACGCATTCTTTATATGTTTCGCAGAAGGTTAAAGATGCAATCGTTGATAAATTTAGAGATACAGAGGGCAAACGACCCAGCGTAGATGTGAAGCACCCCGATATTAGAATTAATATACATATTAAGAGAGATACATGTAATGTTTCCTTAGATAGCTCAGGTAGATCTTTACATCAAAGAGGCTATAGAATTGCAACTAATAAGGCCCCTATAAATGAAGTTTTAGCAGCGGGACTTCTGTTGCATAGCGGTTGGAATGGTCAATGTGATTTTTTAGACCCCATGTGTGGTAGCGGAACCATGTTAACCGAAGCAGCCATGATTGCATGTAATATACCTGTTAATATTAATAGAAAAGAATTTGCCTTTGAAAAATGGGATGATTTTGATGAGGATTTGTTTGAGAAAATAGTAGATAGTGCTCTTAAAAAGACTAGAGAATTTCATCATAGAATAGTAGGTTTTGATAAAGCCCCATCTGCAGTACGCAAATCGCTTGAAAATATTGAGAGTGCTAACCTTTCAGATTATATAACCGTAGAGCGTAAAAACTTTTTTGATACAGAAAAGTTTACTAAAAACCATTTGCATCTTGTTTTTAACCCACCATATGGCGAGCGTTTAGATAGGTCAGATATAGATTCTGATTTTAATGTCGAAGAATTTTATTCTGATATTGGTGATACTTTAAAACAAAAATACCCAGGTACAGACGCTTGGTTCATTACTTCCAATTTAGAAGCACTCAAATATGTAGGATTGCGCCCTTCTCGTAAAATAAAAGTATTTAACAGTCAGTTAGAATCTAGACTTGTTAAATATGTTATGTATGAGGGTAGTAAAAAGGCTTCAAAAAATTTAAACTAATAACTACAATAAAAAACAACATCTGCTAATGATGTTGTTTTTTATTCTTAATTGTAGTTAATAAATACTATCATTTTCGTCGCTACCGCACCAAGAGTTGTTCAACATGCTGTTGAAAGTCATCTGTAATAACAATAATGGAATAAACCCCTTTGGATAAATGAGAGATATCCAATTCGTTTTTATTATTTGTAGAATAAAAAGCGTTTTGGTTAAATTCATTTATAGTTCTTCCAGACGAATCTAAAATACTTATAGATAGTATTTTATAAGAATCATAAGTTTCAATAGTAATAATTTCCGAGGCAGGGTTAGGATAGATTTTTATTATTTGTATATCTATTGACTTTTTTAAAGAAGCCTGTACTGGAAATTGTTGTGCAGTATTACTTGATAAAACATAACCAGGTATTACTTCTGCAGGTATTAAACCATCACCATCACTCGGTTTTCTCCATCCTACCGCAAAATGATCACCACCAACGCCTTCTTTCATATACCCTTCAATATAATATGTTTTACCCTGTTCAAGATTGATACCTGCCGATTTTTGACTTGGATATTTATCCCATATTTTTGGATTTGTATGTCCATTATGAAATGCTATTGTTTCACTATTAGCCATATCTTCATTACTGCTAAGATTGAATTTTACAAAATTGTCACCTGAAGCCCAAAAGTAGTATGTACCCGTTTCTGGAGCACAAAGGTAACCACTTACCCAAGCTCCATAATTATTACCAACGTTTGTTGGTATTTCAAAACTATCTAGTTCTACTGTGCTTGACGGATTTTCAGGAAAGTTTGGAGCAATAAATAATTCAGAGAGCGTTATACCCGCGATATTATCATACTTACGCATGGTAATTGATCCATTAGCTGTACAAACTTCTTCATTTTCAGAAAGTACAGTAATTCTTGATTCTGCTGAAAACCCTCCATCATTTGACTGAACGGTAATGGTGGCATTTCCTTTTGATATAGCGGTAACAAGACCAAACCTATCTACAGTAGCTATATTAGTATTACTTGAAGACCACGTAACCCTTTTGTTTGCAGCATTTGCAGGACTTATCTCAGCACTTAACTCAAATGTATTTCCTTCGTAAATCGATAATTGTCGCGGAGTTATAGCAACGGCATTAACGCTGACTTCATATGGTATGTCTTTATTTGGTGAAAGTACATTGCCTGGTATTATTTCAAAAGGTTCAGTTCCATTTCCATGACTTGGTTTTCTCCAACCTACGGATAAATGATCTCCTCCTACACCTTCTTTCATAAAGGCTTCTATATAATATGATTCACCCGCTACAAGATCAATACCTTCAGATTTTTGACTTTCATATCTTGTCCAAAGTCTAAGATTAGTATGCCCATTGTGAAAGGCTATTGTCGCTTTATTTGAGCTATTAGCTGAACTACTTAGGTTTAACCGAACATGATCATCGCCAGATATCCAGAAATAGTAGGTGCCCGTTTCTGGAGCACATAGGTAACCGCTTACCCAAGCTCCGTAATTATCAGCTACATATGGCGGTATTTCAAATTCTTCTAATTCTTTTGTTGAGGACGGATTGTTTGGAAAGTTAGAATCGGCAAACAAATTATCTAGTGATATGCCTAAAATTTGATCATACCTCCGCATAGTAATAACACCAGAAGCAGAACAATTTTCAGTTACTCTAGTCACAGAAATGTTAGCGGTATCAGTAAAATTCCCATCAGTTGTTGTTACCGTTACTGTTGCCGTGCCTTCAGCTACTCCAGTTACTAATCCGTTAGAGCTTACGGTTGCAACATTTTCATCGCTTGATTGCCACGATAAAGAGGCGTCACTTGCATCTGAAGGGCTAACTTCAGCGGTTAAGGTACTTGTCTCCCCTACTGTTATTCCAATAGTACTAGGGCTAAGGCTTACACCTGTTACTTCAATAATTGGTTGTGATACATTTATTGTGGTTTCGGCGGTATAAGCACCATCAGTTGTTGTTACCGTTACTGTTGCCGTGCCTTCGGCTATTCCAGTTACCAATCCGCTAGAACTTACCGTAGCAACATTTTCATCGCTTGATTGCCACGACAAAGAGGTGTCACTTGCATCTGAAGGGCTAACTTCAGCGGTTAAGGTACTTGTCTCTCCTACTGTTATTCCAATAGTACTAGGGCTAAGGCTTACACCTGTTACTTCAATAATTGGTTGTGATACATTTATTGTGGTTTCGGCCGTATAAGCACCATCAGTTGTTGTTACCGTTATTGTTACCGTGCCTTCGGCTACTGCAGTTACCAATCCGCTAGAGCTTACCGTAGCAACATTTTCATCGCTTGATTGCCATGATAAAGAGGTATCACTTGCATCTGAAGGGCTAACTTCAGCGGTTAAGGTACTTGTCTCTCCTACTGTTATTCCAATAGTACTAGGGCTAAGGCTTACACCTGTTACTTCAATAATTGGTTGTGATACATTTATTGTGGTTTCGGCCGTATAAGCACCATCAGTTGTTGTTACCGTTATTGTTACTGTGCCTTCGGCTACTGCAGTTACCAATCCGCTAGAGCTTACCGTAGCAACATTTTCATCGCTTGATTGCCATGATAAAGAGGTGTCACTTGCATTGCTTGGAATGACTTCAGCGGTTAAGGTACTTGTCTCTCCTACTGTTATTCCAATAGTACTTGGGCTAAGGCTTACACCTGTTACTTCAATAACTAGTTCTGATACATTTATTGTGGTTTCGGCTGTATAAGCACCATCAGTTGTTGTTACCGTTACTGTTGCCGTGCCTTCGGCTACTCCAGTTACCAATCCGCTAGAACTTACCGTAGCAACATTTTCATCGCTTGATTGCCACGATAAAGAGGTGTCACTTGCATCTGAAGGGCTAACTTCAGCGGTTAAGGTACTTGTCTCTCCTACTGTTATTCCAATAGTACTTGGGCTAAGGCTTACACCTGTTACTTCAATAACTAGTTCTGATACATTTATTGTGGTTTCTGCTGTATAAGCACCATCAGTTGTTGTTACCGTTACTATTGCCGTGCCTTCGGCTATTCCAGTTACCAATCCGCTAGAACTTACCGTAGCAACATTTTCATCGCTTGATTGCCACGATAAAGAGGTGTCACTTGCATCTGAAGGGCTAACTTCAGCGGTTAAGGTACTTGTCTCTCCTACTGTTATTCCAATAGTACTTGGGCTAAGGCTTACACCTGTTACTTCAATAACTAGTTCTGATACATTTATTGTGGTTTCTGCTGTATAAGCACCATCAGTTGTTGTTACCGTTACTATTGCCGTGCCTTCGGCTATTCCAGTTACCAATCCGCTAGAGCTTACCGTAGCAACATTTTCATCGCTTGATTGCCACGATAAAGAGGTGTCACTTGCATCTGAAGGGCTAACTTCAGCGGTTAAGGTACTTGTCTCTCCTACTGTTATTCCAATAGTACTTGGGCTAAGGCTTACACCTGTTACTTCAATAACTAGTTCTGATACATTTATTGTGGTTTCTGCTGTATAAGCACCATCAGTTGTTGTTACCGTTACTATTGCCGTGCCTTCGGCTATTCCAGTTACCAATCCGCTAGAACTTACCGTAGCAACATTTTCATCGCTTGATTGCCACGATAAAGAGGTATCACTTGCATCTGAAGGGCTAACTTCAGCGGTTAAGGTACTTGTCTCTCCTACTGTTATCCCAATATTACTTGGGCTAAGGCTTACACCTGTTACTTCAATAACTAGTTCTGATATATTTATTGTGGTTTCGGCGGTATAAGAACCATCAGTTGTTGTTACCGTTACTATTGCCGTGCCTTCGGCTATTCCAGTTACCAATCCGTTAGAGCTTACCGTAGCAACATTTTCATCGCTTGATTGCCATGATAAAGAGGTGTCACTTGCATCTGAAGGGCTAACTTCAGCGGTTAAGGTACTTGTCTCCCCTACTGTTATTCCAATATTACTTGGGCTAAGGCTTACACCTGTTACTTCAATAATTGGTTGTGATATATTTATTGTGGTTTCGGCGGTATAAGAACCATCAGTTGTTGTTACCGTTACTGTTGCCGTGCCTTCGGCTATTCCAGTTACCAATCCGCTAGAGCTTACCGTAGCAACATTTTCATCGCTTGATTGCCACGATAAAGAGGTATCACTTGCATCTGAAGGGCTAACTTCAGCGGTTAAGGTACTTGTCTCTCCTACTGTTATTCCAATAGTACTAGGGCTAAGGCTTACACCTGTTACTTCAATAATTGGTTGTGATACATTTATTGTGGTTTCGGCTGTATAAGCACCATCAGTTGTTGTTACCGTTACTGTTGCCGTGCCTTCGGCTACTGCAGTTACCAATCCGCTAGAACTTACCGTTACAACATTTTCATCACTTGATTGCCATGATAAAGAGGTATCACTTGCATCTGAAGGGCTAACTTCAGCTGTTATTTGAGATGAACTGCTTATTTCTAAAGAAATTTCTTGAGGGTTTACAGAAACGCCCGTTACATTTACTATAGAATTGGTATCAAATGAATCGAAGGCGCTACATGGTATCACTTGAATAGGAGAATTTCCGTCACCATTACTTGGTTTACGCCACCCCACAGATAAATTGTCTCCGCCATTTGCTTCATTCATTAAGGCCTCTATATAGTAGTTTTGCCCTCCAACTAGTGATATTCCAGAAGATTTTTGTGTTGAATATTTATTCCATTCACCATCATGAGTCCAACTATTGTGATACGCAATTCTTGTAGCATTTGATTCGTTATCATCGGTACTTAAACTTAACTCAACATTGTCATCTCCAGTAATCCAAAAATAATATGTTCCTGTTTCAGGAGCTTTTAAAAGCCCTTTTACACGAACTCCATAATTATCGGCCACATTAATTGGAATACGAAACTCAGTTAATTGCGTTGTTGAAGTTGGTTGATTAGGAAATTTTTCTTCATTCTTTAGATTTGCTATAGATGTACCGGGTACATCATTATAAACTTCCATAATGATTTTGTCATCGCAGTCTTCAGGTGCTAACTGATTTATCCATTCATTAATTAATTGTACAGCTTTGGCATCAATTTTATTCTTCCCTATTGGCGGCATTTTAATTGCTGCCTCTGTACTATTCATTCTATGATATAAAATAGAGGTAGAAACGTTGCCCGCATCTACAATTTTTTCATTTGGTATTCCTAAAGAAATATAAGGGGTTGCAGATAAAATACCTGTTTGTAAAATATCCAAATTTAACCTTAGATCAAAATTACCTCTATTTCCTGTGCCTGATCTGTGGCAGTATGCACAATTTAAATCTAAATAAGACCTGGCTTTTTCATCTAAACTAGCTGTTGCATCCGTTATTGATTTAGAGGTTAAAATATTATTTGTATCGTCATCGGAGATATTTTGGTTTAATATACCTAAGTGACTTAGTGTTACTAACTGGTTTGCCGTTCTTCCTGTTTTTGAATAGGTATAGTCTTTGTTTAAATACCTCGATTTTGTACCTAAAGTTCCGCCATTTGTAGAATTATGACAACTGATACACTCAATAGCGCTGGGATAGCTCCAAGTTTGTTCACTTTGGTTACCATTTGCTTTTGTGATAGAAATTGATTCATCTAAGCCACTTCTCAATAATACCGCATCGTTCTGTTCTTCATTCCACTTATACGTAACAAAATAGAATTTTCCGTCACTTCCTTTAATAGAAAATCTAGTTTCTAAGCGTTTTGTTTTTGTTGGGTCTCTTTCATCGATGGGTAATTCAAAGTGTTTTACTAGTACCGATCCAATGGGAAAATTCCAATCGTCAATATCATCGTAACTAATCTGTTCAGCAGCTGTGTCATGATTACCATCATTGGGTATTGCCATCCATCTCTTTTTTAGAGCACCATCAGACCAAAAAGACTCTACCAGATCATAAGGTATTAGTCCTTCAGAGGGTGATAATGTTAAAAGGTCATCGAAAGCACCTGTTTGCGATAAGAGCTCAGGGGTATTTCCAAGACCTTGATTTTTGGCAGTTAGCTTATATAATGTAGAAACCCCTTGCTTTAAAATATATAGTTCACCCTGCTTGTCTTCTCCGAAAGAAATAATATTGGTAGAATTAAAATTACCATATTGCTCATAACTACCCGTATTTATATCGACGACAAAAATCTCTTCTCCAGTACCGTAGTCTGCACAAATATATTTTCCTTGAAGTTCAGAAATTTCGTTTCCACGGTAAACGTAGCCACCAATGATTGAATTTGCAATTGATCTTGGAAAGGCAACCAATGGTTGCTCGTGAGGCATATTGTTATAAAGATTTGGAACACAGGATGTATTTTGGTAGAAACCTTCATATAATGGCCACCCAAAATTTTTACCTTTATTTACTATATTAATTTCTTCGTGTCTTGATCCTCCAATTTCGCCAACATACATTTTACCCGTAGCTCTGTCTTTGGTCATTCTATGAGGGTTTCTATGACCCAAACTGTAATACTCTTCAAAATTTTCACCTTCGGCACTTAAAAATGGATTGTCGTTGGGTATCCAATAACCATTTCCAGTTATTTCATCTGAAAATCCATGATCTTCTGGCATGGTTCTAACTGGGGGATGACTTTTTGTATTGTCCTTGTCTACATCCAATCGTAAAATTCCACCATCTAAATTATTTACGATATCTTGTGATTTTTTAAAGGCGGTTTGATCACCAGTTGTTAGGTATAAAAAGCCATCATCACCAAATACGAGCCCACCACCTCTATGGGTTGTACCATACATGCGTATTTTGAGTAATATTTGTTCAGAAGATTCTTGAACATTTAAGGTGTTAGGGTCAGCTTCATATCTTGCAAGTATTAAAAAGTTACCCCAATATTCTTCGCTATCACAGCTTTGACCTGTATAATTGTTAGGAAAATCGTTATTATTTCTATCTTTTGTGGTGTACCAAGTATAAAAATAATTTTTATCAGATATGCCAAATTGCGGATGTAAAGCCATACCTAAAAACCCTCCATCCCAAACAACCCCAACTTTATTTGATAGGTCGAGCATCGTATGTTTTATAGATACATTAGGTTCTTTGTCAAACCAAAATATCTTACCGTCACGTTGCCCTACAATTATTTTATTGGCATTTGGCACCTCATTAAATGTTAGTGGTGAAGAGAATTGAATATTCGGAAAAACAGGCACATAAGGTCTGCCCTCAGGCAATACAGAAGGAAAACTTCCGTTTAAATATGCACCTACTGGTTCTGCGGTATCTAAACCCGACCCTGCGAAGTAAGGTAAAGTGCTTAAAAGTAATATTGAGGAAAATGTAAGTGCTAATTTTCCGAATTTGTTTCGAACGAGTGTTTTAATTGCCATGATCATATTGTGAGTATATTCGCACAATATGCATAGTATTATTAAGCTCTTATTCTAATTTAGATATAAAGCTCAATTTATTCGATAAATGACACAAAATATTTAAGAGGTACTATTTAAGTGATTTCTACGATTTTGAAATATAATTTTTCAAAATCGTTTGGGTGGTAAAACCAGTTACTTTTTTATCTTTTTTTTATCCTTTTTATAAAACGGAAGAAAATAAGATAGTGTAAAATTATAACCTATTCCAAAATTACTATTGTCGGTTACTTTATTAAAACCAGGAATATAAAGGTTTTTAAAATTTTCAGGTTTTTTCTGCAAAGCATTTATGAGAAAACCCATTCGAACGCTAGCTCCTAAATAAATGTTAGCGAACAATTCGGTTTTTATACCGAGAACAAACTCAATCCAAGATGCATTTAAATTATTAAACTCTTTACTACCAGAGCCTTGTGCAAAATTATCAGGATTCCAATATCGATTACTATCAAAAATGCGATAATTATTTAAAGTATGACTAAAAGTACTAAAAGCAAATCTAGCACCTACATATATTAAGTTTTGTTCACCATACCAGTTTTTATAAGTGTTGTAATCAAAACCTAATTTTAGGTAGCTACCAGAAGTTGTGAAATTATAAAGGTCTTCTTGTTGGATTTTCTTCTCATTACCTAATTCTACGGCCAACCAATGCTTCTGACTTATACGAAAGTCACCTACCAGTTCAATACCAGTATACCCTTCTTGAAAAGAGGATAATAGTGGTCTGCTTAAATCAATACCCACACGCAGGCCATAGGGCTGTTTATGCACTACTGTGTCTTTTGGGCTAGTATCTATTGGCTTAGTCTGGGCATTTGCCGTCAAAAAAAAGCAAAGTATACAAGTACTAATGAAATATTTTAACATGTGCAGTTACTTCTTCTTCAAGTTTAATTGAAGGTTTTATAATTTCTATTCTTTGAATCCAGTTTTCGGCTGTTGTACTAAAGTTTGCGGTTAATTCATCATAATTTACTACGAAACCACAGGCTCTTGATTTAAAAATTTCTTTGGTTGTATACTCGAATATAAGACTATCAATAGTACCCGTTTCTTGACCGTTATCACTATCCGTAGAATTAATAATGAAAGAAAATTGGGTAGTGTTGTCATTCGGTTTTAAAGGAATAGCAATAGAATCTAAAGTGCTAACACGATCGCTAAATGTATTAACAGGTTCCGTTTTACCTTCTCCAATAACTCTTAAACTAGGTACCATTTTAAATTCTTCGGGGTTTTCTACGTCATAAAATCGTATGATAAGTAATGGGGTGTCTTCATCTACGCAAATATCATCCTTTTCACAGGCCAAAAATATGCCGATACTAAACAGCAAAAAAATATCAATTATCTTAGGTATGTTCATTTGCTTATATCTTTTCTAATAGTACAATATTTTCTACGTGAAAGGTTTGCGGAAACATGTCAACAGGTTGCACCTTTACAACCTTGTATACCTCTTTCATTAGAGCTAAATCTCTAGCTTGAGTTGCGCTATTGCAGCTCACATAAACAACTTTCTCCGGTGATATATTTAATATTTGCTGCACCACATCTTTGTGCATACCATCTCTCGGAGGATCTGTTATAATACAATCTGGTTTGCCATGTGTTGCAATGAATGCTTCATTGAATACATTCTTCATGTCACCTGCGTAGAATTCTACATTGCTAATATTATTATTTATTGCGTTTTCTTTTGCATCAGCTATGGCTTGTGGAACTGATTCAATACCAATTACTTTTTTTGCCTTCTTTGAAATAAATTGGGCTATTGTTCCTGTGCCCGTATAGAGGTCAAAAACTAGTTCTTTTCCTGTTAAAGCCGCAAAATCTCGAGTAACTTTATACAATTCGTAGGCTTGCTCTGAATTTGTTTGATAAAAAGATTTTGCGTTAATTTTAAATTTTAAGCCTTCCATTTCTTCAAAAATATGATCTCTACCACTATGGCAAATGACTTCTTGATCGTAAATGGTATCATTTTGCTTCGTATTTAAAACATATAATAAAGCTGTAATTTCTGGAAATGTTTTTCTTAAGTAGTTCAAAAGTAAATCTCGTTTTTGAATATCATTTTCAAAAAATTGAACTAAAACCATTACTTCTCCTATTGACGATGTACGTATCATTAATGTACGCAACATGCCAAATTGATTTCTTGGATTAAAAAAAGAGATATTGTTTTCAGTAGCAAAATTTTTAGTTGCTAAACGTATGGCGTTTGAAGGGTCTGCTTGTAAATGACATTTTTCAATATCTAAAATTTTATCCCACATACCTGGAATATGAAACCCCAATGCATTTTTGTCATTAAAAATGATGTCTGATTGCAGCTCATCTAAAGTTAACCATCTACTATCTGAAAAAGAAAACTCCATTTTATTTCGATAGAAATATTGATTTTTAGATCCTAAAATTGAAGAAATTGTTGGCAATTCTAAATGACCAATACGACGCAGGTTATTCTCGACCTCTCTCTGTTTATAAAACAATTGGTGTTCATAACCCATATGTTGCCATTTACAGCCTCCACAGGTGCCAAAATGTTTACATTCTGGCGTAACACGCTTTTCTGATAAGGAGTGAAAATGTATGGCTGATCCTTCAAAGTAGCTTTTACGTTTTTTGGTAGTTTGTACATCAACGATATCACCCGGAACAGTATTAGTCATAAAAATCACCCTGCCATCTGGTGCTTTACCAATAGTTTTACCTTTTGCACCAGCATCGATTACCTCTATATTTTCAAAAATTTGTTTTCTACTCTTTTTACGCATTAGACAAAAATAGGAATTGGATAGCATTTATTTGGTCTTGTTATTAAGTAAAAACAATTTTTAACTAGAAAGGGATAACAAAACTGGATAAAGATGTTAGAAAAGCCTTTTAATACCATAGCCTTCCCTAAAAAATAGAACAGCGTAAAATTCGAACTCATTAACTTTAAATTTTAACGATTACATAAAAAGAACAAAGTTTACATAAAGCCTTATTTTAAAGGCACTAAGAAAAAAAAAACAGGGAAAATCGGTTGGCGATATTTCTAGGGAACCGGGTAGCAACAAAAGACCATTTTACTATTAGTGCTAAAAATACATGATAGTATGAATCAGCAGCAACTAAAACGTTTAAAGAAGCTTGAAGAAGAGAACAAATAACTGAAACAAATGTACTCAGATGTTCGCCTAAATAATAAAATATTAAAGAACGTTTTGTGAAAAAAATCTAAAGCCTTCCGACAAGAGAATCCAAGCAAAATATCTCAACAAACACTATACGGTTCTCATCTTACCTGTTTGTAAACTTATTGGTTTAAACAGATCCATGTGGTATTACCAAAACAAACGGGATGACAGCGAAGTCATCAACAGGCTAACTGAATTAACCGAATTATATTCGACGTTGGATCTTGATGAGAACTTTTATAAGTTATGTGATAAGAGCCTAAAATGGAATCGAGAGCGGGTATTGTGTGTGTATCGCAATATAAAGCTGAGCCTTAGAAGTAAGCACAAAAAACCATTGGTAAACGTGTAAGGCAAACCCTTGTAAGCAGCTTCACAGCTGCATGAGTGTAGAGGTATGGACTTTATGAACGATACACTTACCGATGGCGGAAAAGTAGATGTATTCTAAGTACTTGATACCAAGAACCGCGAAGTCATTGCCATTGAAGGCGTACTACCCTATCCAACAGAGGCGGTCACTAAAACCATGAAAAACCTAAAACAAAAGAGGGACTCCCAAATATATAAGAGGTGTTAATGGACCAAAATTTACCTTAAAAACATTTATGAACTGGTGTAAAAAGAACTTTATAGAAATCAAATATACCCAACCTGCAAAACAAATGCATAACAGATACATCGCACGGTTCAATCCCATTTTAGAGAAGACATATTTGGATGCTTATTATTTTTATGACGCATATCAGCTCAAAAAAATAAGCGATAACTGATGGAAAGACTATAATTTTAACAACCACATAAATCGCTGGGCAATAAATCACCCAAAAGAATATATGCCCAGATTTGATGAAGAATTTAAATTCTTCATCAAATCGACCTAAACAACAATTATATGTATCAAATTTAGAGGAGCCCTAAAATGGGGAAGGCTACACGGGCCATGCTCCCATTGTTTTTGTATTTACACACTTTGAGATAATGGTTCAAAATATGGTCGAGTTTAAGTCTAAAATTTTAATTGTCGACAACCCTAAATATCCATGTTTTACCTTTAAATTTCCCGTCAAAATTACTATCTCTAGCTTTTCTAGCTTCTCCAATAGTATTGTATCTAGCCAAATACACATAATTATACCTATTAGAACTTCGGTAGAAAGATTTACCTTTAATTCCTAATTTGGCTAAATCTGCCATAAAAACATTAAAATATTTTTTAGTACCAAAAACATTGGCTATTAAATAAAAACCTGACTCAAGACCCTCTGAATTAGACACTTCTTGATATTTCTCACCAGGTAGTGGTGTAACATCTTCTGCTCGGGCTGCGGCCTTCTCTTTGGCAATTTTGGCTTCATTAGCTGCCTTTTGTTCAGCTAATAATTTTGCTTCTTCTCTTAATTTATTTATCGAATCTTTGGTTCTAATTTCTAATGCTTTTCTAGCTGCAATTGCAGCTTCTTTTTTAGCATCATTTTCAATTTTAAGTTTAGCTAAACGTTGTTGATTTTCAACATTCTTCTTTTTAGCTGCTAGCGCTTTTTTATCTTTATTCCTATCCTTAGTAATTTTAGCCTTCTCTTTATCTCGTTTTTTCAATAAAGCAGCTTCCTCTTTACTAGCCTTATCGGCAATTGACTTATCTTGTCTAAGTTTTCTTTCTAGTTCTTTTTGTTTACTTGCTTCAATTTTTTGTTTCTTTTTGTCTGAGGCGTTTAATTTAGTGGTTTTTTTAGCTTCTCTTTGATCATCCCGAACTTCATCAGAGGTTCGCTCTTTTTGTTTTTTAACTCTTTTCTCAAATTCATTTGAAACTATTCTTCTTCTTTTACTAGGCTTTCCTATAAAGTACGATGCAATAAGCTCAAAAGAAGGATCATTTGAACTTAACGAGGAACTAATGCCAAATTCAACCAAAGCCCCTAGAGAAAATCTGTTAAATATGGTGCCCCCTGCCCCTGCTGAAATGCCGTAAAAATTGTTATATCCAACTTGTCCCCAATATTTTTGAGTACTAAATAACGTATTTAATCCTAATTGATTTTTTTGATTTGGTATCGTTTTTACATATACTGAGGGGCGTATGTATGCGGTTTCATCAAAATTTAAAACTGAAAATTCATACGATGCCAAACCCATAAATATTTTATTAGAAGTACCAGCATTAGAGGTACTCTCTGTAAAATTATAGCTTACCAAATTTTCGGAAGCCAAGCTTACTGAGAAATTTTTATACTCCAAATTAATACCAGGTGCTACTTGCAAAATAAAATCGCTTGTTAACTCTGGCCCAGGAATTCCAGGTATAGGGTTTGAAGGAAATCTCGTATCTGCCAATTCTTGCTTAAATGCAAATAAATTAAGACCGAAAGAAAGGCTTAGAAGATTATCGAATTGTAATTTATATGCATAGTTTAAAGCCACACCTGTATCAAAAAAAACACCTGTATTATGCTCAAAAAAACCAACCCCTGCTGCAGAATTATCATTTAGAGCACGGGTATAATTTAAGAATAGCGTTGAAGGGTCTACATCAATATTTTGCCATTGCCAACGCGTCCATAAAGATATTGATTGCGGATTATTAAGGTTCAACGAAAATGCTGGGTTGTAAAGACTTGCATTAAACTGCGTTAAATTATGTTGCCTTAAATCAGCGGGCACCAAAATATTTGCATCTTGTGAAAAACCAATAAAAGAGAATAAGCTTATAACAGCTAAAAAAATAGATTTAACCATGGGAACAATAAAAAAAACAATTAGTAGAGCATACTATTTTAAACTAAATTTAGTTAGAGTAAGAGAAAGCTATCAACAATTTGATAAATAACCTATGTCGCTGCTAAAATCAATCTTTGTTTCATTTTTAATAGTATGCTTTATCGGATGCAATGATAAAACAAAAAAATCAGAAAGTACCCCAACTGTTGCGGGTGTTTCTACGTTTTATTTTATTCGTCATGCCGAAAAAGATCGAAGTAATATGAACGAAAATGATCCTGAACTCAATCAAGATGGTCTTGGTAGAGCTATGCATTGGGCAGAAATTTTAAAAGATGTTCCTTTAAATGCCATATATAGCACAGACTACAAAAGAACAACAATGACTGCTGCACCAATATCAGTAAAAAAAGATATTGATATACAATATTATGACCCACGGATAATTGATGTGAACCAATTTAAACTTGACAATCAAAATAAAAATGTACTCATAGTAGGGCATAGCAATACAACACCCGATTTTGTAAATATGATGATCGGCGAAGAAAAATACCAAGCTATGGATGATTCTGATAACGGTAGCCTTTTTATTGTTCAGATTGCCAACGGAGTACCCACAGCACAACGTTTACATTTTAATTGTAACTGCCCGAAACGTGACTAGTTATATTTTCGATTTCAATGGTGGACAATAATTTAAGTTCGTCATTTATATACAAACTATCAATCTGTAGAATATTCAATTTGTTGTGTTTTGGCTTTAAATTTTTATAGTCGACAAACCTAATTTCGTCTACGTAGCGCTCATTATAGGCTTCTCTAAAGCGCATTCCACCACCATTTGTATGATACTCGTAAGCTAAATAATCTACCTTAAATGTATCTTTATTAATCCAATAGAGATAGGTGTCATCAAAATCATCTCCACCATTTTTTTGGCTAAAGGAGATTTTTATCTTAAAATAGGCTTGTTTTTTAATTTCTATTTCACCCAAAAGCTCTTTTTGTACAGCAGGATCATTTAAGCCGTAAGGTAATTTAGAAAAGTAATGGACTGAGTTGACTGAATTGGCATAAATATGTGCAAGCGAATCTGGCAAAACCACGAGACTATCATTCTTGTATCGCTGTAATTTGCCTTTCGATAACACATCTAATAGTTTAACCGTATCGTTTTTTAGTAAACGAGTTAATATCTTTTGTTTTCCACGAGTTTCAGAGGTATATGTTTTTCCCCTAAAATCAAAAGAAATGGTTTTAAGTTCAAATAAATTTCCTCCGCTTACCGCAATGCTTTTGTCTACAATTTCTTGTACTGTTAGTTTCTTATCATATTGTTTACAAGACAAAACAAAAAGTACGATCATTAAAGCTACTATTTTTTGCATCCTAAATATTTTAATAGTTGTTCGAAAAAACGAATTATTCTTTACAGAAATCTTGCTCAATCTAAAGTTAAAATTCATTTTAAACCATTTTTGTCCCTATTTTTGTAATATGCTTCAGAAAAACATTAATATAAAGAATAAAAGAGCTCGGTTTGAATATGAGCTACTTGACAAGTTTACTGCAGGTATTGTTTTAGGAGGAACTGAAATAAAGTCGATTCGTGAAAGTAAGGCATCTATTTCTGAAAGCTTTTGTGAATTTAATGAACGGGGCGAACTTTTTATTATTAACATGCAAATCGATGAATACTCGCATGCATCGCATTATAATCATAAACCAAAAGCAGAACGTAAACTTTTATTGAATAAACAAGAATTAAAAAAACTTCAAAAAGAGGTAAACGTATCTGGACTTACTATTATTCCATTAAATCTTTTTTTAAATAATCGGGGTTTAGCAAAATTAAACATTGCGCTTGCTAAGGGCAAGAAGTTGTACGATAAGCGCGAAACAATTAAAGATAGAGATAATAAGCGCAATTTAGACCGTATTAAAAAGAGCTTTAATAATTAAAATGGCTGTTTTAACAAAAAAGATACGCCTCCTTTAACTACTACCATTAAAACTTTTATGTCAAAACTAAAATACAGCCAAATTAGTCTTAGTTAATTTTTGTTTTTTAATAGGGGCACAAAACGAAAAGAGCCAAACTCTTTTTTCTCAAATTCTGTAGCCGATTTACGAATAAAAATCGTCATTATTTGATCATCAATTCCCACCGGAATTACTAAACGCCCTCCTATCTTTAGCTGAGCCATTAAAGCTTTTGGCACATGAGGTGCGCCAGCAGTAACAATAATACCATCAAAAGGGGCTTCTTCTGGCAGGCCTTTATAACCATCTCCAAAAATAACTTTTTTAGGACGATACCCCATTTTCTTAAAAAAAATGTTCGTTTTCTTAAAAAGTTCAAGCTGTCTTTCTATAGTAAATACCGTTGCACGAAGGCATAGTAATACTGCCGTTTGATAGCCGCTACCCGTACCTATTTCTAAAATTTTTTGACCTGGTTTTAGATCTAAAAGTGCTGTTTGAAATGCGACCGTATAGGGCTGAGAAATAGTTTGTTGAGCTCCTATTGGAAAAGCTTTGTCTTGATAAGCATGGCCTTCAAAACTACTATCTATAAATAGGTGTCTAGGTACAACACTAATCGCTTGTAAAACTTTTTTATTAGAAATACCCTTTTCGATAAGAGAATCAACTAATTTTTTCCGCATACCACGGTGCTTTAATGTATCTATCAAAGGTATAATTTTTGGCACACGAAGTTAAAACGTTCAAAAACAATTTACAAAAAATAAGAGCTGCAGTTTTTCCTTTTCTCATTTAAACCAATTCTTTTAGTAGAATTTACAATTCTAAGCAAGAGTACGAGATAAATCTTAAAACTTTTAAAGTTCTATTCTTATAAACTTCTAAAGTATGTTTATTTTTGAAAAAAACGAGAAATATGCTAAAGGTTGGTGTTTTAGGAGCAGGGCATTTAGGTAAAATTCATTTAAGACTACTAAATGAATCTGCTAGTTATAAACTAATAGGATTTTATGATGCTGACGAAATTAATGCTAAAAAAGTGGCGAGTGAATTTGGATACAGCTATTTTGAGAACATTAACACGTTAATTGATGCCGTTGATGTTATTGATATTGTTACCCCTACCCTCTCACATTTCGACTGCGCAAAAAAAGCAATTAAAAAAGGTAAACATATATTTATTGAAAAACCAATTACCAATACGCTTGCCGAAGCAGAGGAATTGCTTAAGCTAGAAAAAAAACATAATATAAAAGGGCAAGTAGGTCATGTAGAGCGTTTTAACCCTGCGTTTACTGCAGTAAGCAAACAAATACAAAAACCAATGTTTATTGAAACACATCGCTTAGCAGAGTTCAATCCTCGAGGTACAGATGTGCCTGTTGTTTTAGATTTGATGATACATGACATTGATGCTATTTTAAGCGTAGTACAATCAGAAGTAAAAAACATACAAGCCAGCGGCGTATCTGTTATTAGTAACTCTCCAGATATTGCCAACGCTAGAATTGAATTTGAAAGTGGCTGTGTTGCTAATTTAACTGCTAGTAGAATTTCATTAAAAAACATGCGTAAATCTAGGTTTTTTCAAAAAGACGCCTATATTTCAATTGATTTTCTAGAAAAAAAAGTGGAAGTTGTAAAAATGAAAGATGCTCCTGAAAATCCTGGCGATTTTGATATGATTTTACAAAATGCTGAAGGTATAAAAAAGCAAATTTATTTTGAAAATCCTGAGGTAGCAACAAACAATGCTATTTCAGATGAGTTAGCGTCTTTTGCAAACGCTATTAAAAATAACACCACCCCTGTAGTGAGCTTAAAACAAGGCACTCAAGCGCTAAAAGTCGCTTTACAAATTATTGATTGCTTTAAAAAATAGCAAAATTTAGGGGTATTATAGGTAGTACTACCTAAAACCATTTACAAATAAAAACTAAAATAATTTGGCCATGAATAAAATAGCAGTTGTTGGTGCAGGCACTATGGGCAATGGTATCGCCCATGTTTTTGCCCTAAACGGATATCAAGTAAGTTTAATTGATATTTCTGAGACATCATTAAATAAAGGCTTAGCTACGATAGCAAAAAACCTTGATCGCATGGTGGTTAAGGAAAAAATTTCTGAAAATGACAAGAAGGCCACCTTAGACCATATTACCGGTTTTACTTCTATTAAAGATGGTGTTTCTGGTGTACATTTGGTAGTTGAGGCCGCTACAGAGCAACTAAATTTAAAATTGAACATTTTTAAAGAATTAGATCAATTTTGTTCTCAAGATGTTATTCTAGCTACTAATACCTCTTCTATCTCCATTACAGAAATTGCGGCTGCTACTGAGCGGCCCGATAAGGTAATAGGCATGCATTTTATGAACCCTGTACCTATTATGAAACTAGTTGAAATCATTAGAGGATATAGTACTTCTGATGAGACGACCAAAAAAATAATGAACCTCTCGCTAAAATTAGGAAAAACCCCAACCGAAGTAAATGACTACCCAGGTTTTGTGGCTAACCGCATACTTATGCCAATGATTAATGAAGCCATCGAGACTTTATACAATGGTGTTGCAGGTGTTAAAGAAATAGATAAGGTAATGATGCTAGGTATGGCGCACCCCATGGGGCCTTTGCAACTCGCAGATTTTATTGGTTTAGATGTCTGCCTGTCTATATTAAATGTAATGTACGATGGTTTTAAAAAGCCAAAGTATGCACCTTGTCCTCTGCTCGTAAATATGGTAATGGCAGGCAAGTTAGGCATAAAAACAAACGAAGGATTCTACGATTATTCTCAAAATAGGAAAGCGGAAATTGTAGCTCAACAATTCAAATAAATGGCATCAATTAAACCTTTTAAAGCCATTAGACCAGCAAAAGATAAAGTCAGTTTTGTTGTTTCAAAATCGTATCAAGATTATTCTCAAAAAGAATTAAATGCTGTACTAGATTACAACCCTTTTTCGTTTTTACACATCATCAACCCTGCATACAAATATTCGAAAAGTGTAAAAGGTGAAAAACGTTTTAAACTAGTCCAAAGTCGATATCTTCAATTTTTAGAAAATGATATCTTCTTGAAAGATGAAAAGGACAGCTTATACCTTTACCAAATGCAAAGTAAAAGCAGAACATTTACTGGTATTTTCTGTGCTACTAGCATAAAAGAATATCAAGAAAACAGTATTAAAAAACACGAGAGTACAATTAAAAAAAGAGAGGAGCTATTTGCAGATTATTTAAATTTGGTAGGTTTTAATGCAGAACCGGTATTAATGACTTACGAAGATAACGACACCATTTCGGCTATTTTTAACCAGCAAATGCAATTATCACCAGAATATTTATTTACGACAAAAGACGAAACCTCTCATAAATTTTGGTGTATTTCAGATGATAAAATTATAACAAAATTAGTTGCGGCTTTTGACCAAATTGACGCCCTTTATATAGCTGACGGACATCACAGAAGTGCTTCATCAAACTTACTTTCGAAAAGGGCTAAACAGAATAATAAAGCACATACGGGGCAAGAGCCCTATAATTATTTTTTGAGTTATATCATTCCAGAATCAGAAATACGTATTTATGATTATAGTAGATTAATAAAGAAATTAAACGGTCTTAGCAAAAAAGAATTTGTTTTAAAACTTGAGAAATTCTATCATATTAAAAATAAAGGCCCTATCCCATACAAACCATCTAAAAAACATAATTTCGGAATGTATTTAGAAGGTGAATTTTATTCGCTTTCGCTACGAAAAAAAATGTATAATTTTACAAATGCGCTTAGTAAACTAGATACTCATTTACTTTTTAAAACAATTTTAGAGCCAATTTTAGGCATAAAAGACTTGCAAAAAGAAGAACAAATTAAATACGGGTATGGCAAACACAATGTAATTAAGATGAAAGAATACATTGATAAAGGTAAATATGCAGTAGGCTTTAGTTTAGTACCTGTTACCATTTCAGAAATTAAAGCTATTGCAAATGAGGGTTTAGTGATGCCACCCAAAAGCACGTACATAAAACCTAAATTAAGAAGTGGTCTTGCTATATATGAGTTGTAACTTAAAGTTATAGAATATGAATTTGATATGCTTACAAACAAATACTTTTTTAGTTTAGAAACATTGTAAACTACCACCAAAAAAATATTATGTCGATTAAACAAAATTTGAAATTAATTAAGAAAACCCTGCCTGATGAGGTTACACTTGTTGCGGTTTCAAAAACAAAGCCAAATGCAGATTTACAAGAAGCCTATGATGCAGGGCAACGTATTTTTGGTGAGAATAAAATTCAAGAAATGGCTCAAAAATGGGCCAGTTTACCTAAAGATATTGAATGGCATATGATTGGCCATGTACAGCGAAACAAAGTGAAATATATGGCCGAATTTGTATCTTTAATACATGGTGTAGACAGCTTACGCCTTTTGAAAGAAATAAACAAACAGGCAATTAAACACGATAGAACTATTCATTGCCTACTTCAAATACATATTGCTGAAGAAGACACCAAATTTGGCTTAAATGATATGGAGCTGAATGAGCTTGTTGATTCGGTAGAATTTAAAGCCCTAAAAAACATTAAAATACTCGGTTTAATGGGCATGGCTACATTTACTGATAATATGGATCAGGTTCGACGAGAGTTTAATAAATTAAACCAAATCTATTGTATGCTTCAAGAAAAAGTAAAGGATTTATCTATACTATCAATGGGTATGAGTAATGATTATCAAATAGCAATTGAAGAAGGTAGTACAATGGTGCGCATTGGAAGTAGTATCTTTGGTGAAAGAAATAGGCGCAAATAGTAGATGTACACAATATTAGATATAGAGACTACCGGAGGAAAATTTAATGAAGAAGGAATAACAGAAATCGCTATTCACAAATTTGATGGCCATCAAGTTGTTGACAAATTTATCTCTCTAGTTAACCCAGAAATAGAAATTCAACCCTTTGTAGTTAAGCTTACTGGTATCAACTCAAAAATGCTGCGAACAGCACCAAAATTTCACGAAGTAGCCAAACGAATTGTCGAAATAACTAAAGATACTGTAATTGTAGCTCATAACGCACAATTTGATTACCGCATACTACGTACCGAATTTAGAAGGTTGGGATATAATTTTGAACGTAAAACGCTTTGTACCGTAGCACTTTCTCAGAGATTACTACCAGATGCTGAATCTTATAGTTTAGGTAAATTAGTTCGCTCTTTAGGTATTGCCGTAAGCGATAGGCATAGAGCAAACGGTGATGCATTAGCTACCTTAAAGTTATTTAAATTATTGCTTAATAAAGATTTAGACAAGTCGATCTTAAAAACAGTGGTTAAAGCAGAAACACTTGGTGAACTTTCTACAAGGCAGTTAGATATTATCGATGTTTTACCTTCAAAATTAGGAATGTATTACATGCACAATAAAGACGGGGATATTATTTTCTTGGGAAAAAGCAAAAACATAAAAAAAAGAGTTAATCAACACTTTACCCAAAGTGGTGATCGGGCTAGAAAATTACAAAAAGAGACTAAAAAGGTAACTTTTGAAAAAACAGGCAACGAATTGTTTGCGCTTTTAAAAGAATATGAAGAATTACGTAGAAATAAACCAAAATTTAACCCTAAACCCAAATCTAGACTGTTTTCGTATGGTTTATACCAAACTGTAACAGAACAAGGTTATATTTATTTTTATACAGGTGCGATTAATGCAAAAGGAAGAACTGGCTTGGTAAGCACCTTTAGTAGCCATAATGGAGCTAAAAATACCTTGTATCAAATAACTAAAGACTTTCAACTTTGTGATAAATTAAACGGACTTTCTAAAGCAAAAACAAATTGTTCAAAATTCGAAGAAAATGAATGCTTCGGTGCCTGTATTCAAAAAGAACCTGTTTCAGCCTATAACCTTAGGGCCCATAGCGCTATTACCCTTTATTCGCCAAAGCAAGGTACATATCTAATCTCGGACAAAGGTAGAGAGATAGGCGAATATTCCGCCATTTTTATTAAAAATGGAGTTCTTAAAGGCATCGGTTTTTATGATTTAAATCATCAAATAAATAATATTCATATCTTAGAATCATTAATTACCCCTATGACTAGTGATGCAAATACAACGCATATTATACAATCATACTTGAGAAAACATTCTACTATTAAAATTATAGAACTAAATTCTTAAAGCTTGAAAAAGAAAACAAATAATACCAACTGGAAGAGTAAACTTCATGAAGTTATTTATGAAGCAGACACCCCGATGGGTAAGTGGTTTGACATTATCTTATTCATTTTAATCATTGTTAGTGTAATTGTGGTAATGCTCGAAAGTGTTAAGGAGATTGAATGGAAATACCATAGAATTTTATTAACTCTTGAATGGATTATTACTATCTTTTTTACGCTAGAATATATTGCACGTGTAATTAGCATAAAAAAACCTTTTAAATATATTTTTAGCTTCTACGGTATTATTGATTTTATCTCAACAATACCGTTGTACCTTTCTTATATTTTTGTTGGATCGCAGGTATTACTTGCGGTTAGAGCTTTTCGTCTCCTGCGGGTATTCAGAGTACTCAAGCTAGTTCAATTTTTAGGCGAAGCATCGCAACTAAATAAAGCCTTAAAAGCGAGTCGCACCAAAATAGCAGTTTTCATATACACCGTACTTATTTTAGCCGTTATTATGGGCACTGTTATGTATTATATTGAAGATGATAGCGCGGGGTTCACAAGCATACCCAGAAGCATTTATTGGGCTATAGTAACTTTAACAACAGTAGGTTATGGCGATATAGCTCCGCAAACAAATTTGGGCCAACTTGTTGCCACTATTGTGATGATTTTGGGTTATGGCATTATAGCTGTACCCACCGGTATAGTTACCTCTGAATTTACTAGGCAAGAATCTAGTAAAAAAGACGAAGTTCATCTAAATACGCAAGCATGCCCATCATGCTCTATTGAAGGCCATAGAGATAATGCGTCACATTGCTTTAATTGCGGAAGCTCTTTATAGCATGAAAAAAATACTTTTAGCAGTAGTAGGTCCAACTGCAATAGGCAAGACCAGCTTATCAATTTCATTAGCAAATCATTTTAATACAGAAATCGTTTCTGCAGATTCGCGTCAATTTTTCAAGGAAATGCGAATTGGTACAGCAGTACCTAGTGCTCGTGAATTAAATGATGCGCAACACCATTTAATTCAACATAAAAGTATTGTCGACAACTACTCTGTTGGAGCGTTTGAAAGAGAAGCTTTGCAACTGATAACTAATTTGCATCAAAAAAATGAAGTGATACTACTCGTTGGGGGTAGCGGACTATATATTAAGGCGGTCACTGAAGGTTTAGATTATTTTCCGAAAATTGACCCAAATATTCGCAGTTCATTATCAAAAAAGTATGAAGAAAAAGGCATAACTTATCTTCAAGAGCAACTAAAAAAACTTGATCCCACGTATTTCGAAAGAGTTGATTTAGCCAACCCTCATCGAATTATTCGTGCTTTAGAGGTTTGTATAGGTTCTGGTGAATGCTACTCTAAATTTATTGGACAACCTAAAGCTCCAAGACCATTTAAAACTATTACGCTAGGTTTAGATACGGATCGAAAAATAATTTACGATCGTATTAACGACAGGGTAGATATTATGATGAAAACAGGCTTACTAGACGAAGTAAAAAAACTATATCCCTTTAAAGATTTAAATGCGCTACAAACTGTTGGCTACCGAGAATTATTTAAATATTTAGATGGCACCTATGATTTAGATTTTGCAGTAGCTGAAATAAAAAAAAATACGAGAAGATTTGCAAAACGACAGCTTACTTGGTTTAAAAAAAATGAAGATACTATTTGGGTGCCATATGACAGCTCATTATCTACTATACTAGAAACTGTTGAAGCTGAAATTAAAAAACATGAATAATACAAATACCTCAATATTTGTTGTAATGGGGGTTTCTGGATGTGGTAAAAGTACCATTGGTAAATTATTAGCAAATACTTTAGCCGTACCTTTCTTTGATGCTGATGATTATCATCCCAAAGCAAAAATAAATAAAATGACTTCTGGTACCCCTTGAAATGATAAAGATCGAGCAGGTTGGCTAAAGCAACTTAATTGCCTTGCCGTAAAAAGCAAGCTTAAAGGAGCCGTAATTGCATGCTCTGCTTTAAAAGCTTCTTATCGTTTAGTATTAGCAGAACATACCAATCATCAAATGTGTTTTATTCATTTGCACGGTACTTTTGAAAAAATTTCGCAAAGATTAACGCAAATAAAAAATCATTTCATGTCTGTAAATCTATTACAGTCTCAATTTGATGCACTTGAAATACCTAAAAATACCATTCAAGTTTCGATAAAAAATTCCCCAGAAGAAATAATAATTTATATTCTAGTTCAATTGAGAATAAAAAAAAGCTTTAGCAAATTTGCTAAAGCTTTTTTTAAAAAATTCTATTGTTAAGAGACTTCTTCGCTATTAACTACAAGTCTAAATCCTTCTCCATGTATATTTAAAATTTCAACATTATCATCTACCTTAAGGTACTTACGAAGTTTTGCAATGTACACATCCATACTACGAGAGGTGAAATAATTGTCATCTCTCCATATTTTAGTTAGGGCTAACTCTCTGGGCATTAAATCATTCTCATGCAGCGCTAAAAGTCGTAACAATTCGTTCTCCTTGGGTGATAATTTGATAGCCTCATTATCTTTATACTTTAGAAATCTGAGCTTTGAGTTTAAATGAAAGCCACCTATTTCAAATTCGAACTTTCTACTGTCAGCCAAGGTATTTACTGATTTTCGTTGAAGAATAGCCTTAAGTTTCATTAATAAAACCTCAGAATCAAAAGGCTTATTTAAATAGTCATCGGCCCCAGCTTTGTAACCTTTTAACACATCTTCTTTCATAGTCTTCGCCGTTAAAAAAACTATAGGCACATTTTCATTCTTTTCTCTAATTTCTTTCGCTAAGGTAAAGCCGTCTTTGTAAGGCATCATAACATCTAAAATACAAATATCATAGTTGTCTTTTTTGAACTTTTCAAAACCTTCCATGCCATTTTTTGCCAAGGTTACCTCAAAATCGTTCATAGTTAAATAATCTTTTAAGACTATTCCGAAATTTGGGTCATCTTCAACTAAAAGAATTTTCTTGTTTATTGTTTCCATATATTCTAAATTAATGGCAATTTAATGTAGAAAGTACTTCCTTTTCCTTTTTCACTTTCTGCATAAACCTCGCCTTGATGATCTTCTACTATTTTTTTAACGTAAGCAAGACCTAGGCCATGCCCTTTTACATTGTGTATATCTCCGGTATGTTCTCTATAGAACTTTTCAAATACTTTATTAACGACAGCTTTGCTCATACCAGGACCTTGATCTTGAATTTTCAAAACAATGTTGTTCTTAACTAATTCTGTTGAAACATCAATTTTTGGTGAATCTATTGAATACTTAACTGCGTTATCTAGGATATTTACAATAACATTTGTAAAATGCATCTCGTTTGCTAAAACATCACATCTGGCAGCGCTCAAGTCAGCTTCAATATATCCGCCTCTATCGTCTACTATTAATTCTACATGTGTAATGGCATCATTTATTATGTCGTGTAAATCTACCCTATCCTTACTAATATCAAGCTGATTTTTTTCTAATTTTGAAATTCTTAGTACATTTTCCACTTGGGCATGCATTCGCTTGTTTTCGTCTCGAATCATCTGCAAATACCTTAAAACTTTTTCTTTATCATCAATAACCTTAGGATTCTTAATTGCTTCTACCGCAAGATTAATGGTTGCAATGGGCGTTTTAAATTCGTGAGTCATATTGTTGATAAAATCCGTCTTTATCTCTGAAATCTGTTTTTGACGAATTAGTTGATAAATAGCACTTGAATATGATGCTATAATTATTAATGTAAACAGCAAAGATAAAATAGCCAAACTTAATATAGAGTCTATTAAAAATTGCTTTTTCTTTGGAAATGAAAGTAAAAGCGAAAAATTTGTATTCTCTTCACTATCCGTAAATATCGGTGCTTGATAAAGTCCTGTTTTCTTATATTTAAACCCCTTTGATTTTACTTTGGTTGGTAAGCCATTGCTATAAATACCATATTCATAATTGATATCAATTTTTCTATTTTCAAGCTCTCGGTTTAAGAGAAGTTGTATTTCTTGATTAGATACTCTCTTATGAATTGGTGTTTTTTTGGCTAATTCACTAAAAACATCTTGAAAAGCAGCTTTTTGAACAGCATTTAAACCCCCTATCTTTTCCATCTTTTGCATTGGCGTTAGGGCATACTGTTTGCCATCAAACCCATACTCCTCTTTTATAACCGTTGTCCTTCTTTTACTGGTAAAATTTTTAATTGTGGTTGTATCATCACTATTACTGTCAAATAGCGTGTAAGGTATGTTATAATCTTCTTCTAAAATACCATGCTCATAAAGTCGAAGTTCGTTAGAATCAACATCGCGGTAACCGAACATGATATTGGTTAGATTACCACCAACCAACTCACCAACACTATCTTTAAGATTTAAGTAGCGGTCGGTATAATTTTTACGTTCTCTTGCCTCAATTTTATCGGTGACTTTATTTAAGGCTTCTGTAACAGCATTCGAAAATTGTTCTTCTTTATTTTCAACGGATTTCTTAATCCAATAAAACTGAACTGCAATTATTCCAATGAGTGAGAGGCTCATTAAAATCACCAAAAGCACAAATAACCTCTTATTCATCTTTAAACAAAATTAAAGATTATAGTTATATCCAAATACACGTTTAACCAAACCTTAACAGAAATGTTAAAAAAACATACTTAAGACCAATTCTTAACAAGAGTATTATGTACTTTACTTACTTTTTCTTTAGTTTTTGTTAGATCTGTATTTTCTATAAGATAGTCAGACAACGGTGCTTTTTTACTATCAGACAATTGATTTTTTATACGATCAATAATTGCTTTTTTAGAAATACCACTTCTTTTTATGACCCTATTGATTCGGTCTAGCTCTGGTGCGGTAACCAAAATTATTTTGTCATAAAAATCTTGTGCCGAATTCTCAAATATCAAAGCCGTCTCTTGAATGACATAGGGAGAATTTTGCTGTTTAGCCCACTCTAAAAAATGCTTTCTTACCGCGGGATGAACAATTGCATTTAGTTGTTGAAGTAAAATTTTATTTTCAAAAATTTTCTCAGCAATATAATTTTTGTTTAACTCTTTGCTGTTATAAGCCTTTTCTCCTAAGAGCTCAATTATTGCGTTTTTTACTCTTTTTGATGACTTCATTAACTTTTGCGCCTCTACATCTGAATTGTAAACAGGCACGCCTAGCTCAATAAAAAACTGAGCAACGGTTGTTTTACCGCTTCCAATACCTCCTGTTAAACCGACAATAATCATTTTCGCTCTACAATATATTCCACCTCGGTATTTTCTAAATAAGCCCTAAAAAGATTTGTTGGCCTTTTACTTAGTTTCAATACCATTCTTTTAGCTGCACCTTCCTTTACTTGGTTGTAATCGGCTATTACTTTAAACGCAGAAATATCTATTTCTTTTAAACTATCTAAAGTGCCCATACAAATAACAGCTACTTCTTTTGGAAAAGTTTTAATTACTATATTCTTTGGCAGATTTAAAATAGTAATCGGAACTATGACTTTTTTTTCAGAAAATTTTGAAACTCTTCCACTAATAATTACCGATTGCGAAGAGAACGTCGCGTGTTTTAAATTTTCTGATTTAATTAAGGCGCTTTTTTTAGAAAAATTAGACGTTAAATTCGTTAAAAATATTTCAGATGTTCTTACATAACTAAGTGTGTCGATTTTATTTTTAGGGCCTTTAATTAGTATAGAATCTGGTTTAATATTCAAAACACCATCGAGCAGATAATTTTGTTCTAGGTTTATTTGAATATTTGGCTTTACAGGTACTTTTTTACTTGTCACTTCTTGAAAATCGAAAAAAATAGTGTCATTCATAACTTCAAGTAACTTCATTGAACCCGGTAACTGCTTTTCAATTTGTTTCCAATATTTTGTTTTAGGCAAAAAGTATTTAGTGTCTTTTTTTATGGCATTAGAGATATCAATATTTATATCTTTTTTAAATAAGCTCATTCCTAAAAACTGAAACCCTAAGGCATCAAGCTTTATGCCTAATTTTGTGTGAGAGGCTTCAATCAGCATATAGTTATCCGGAAGATTTGTAAATTCTAAATTAAACTCTGTACCCCCTTCGAAGGTATTTGACAACTTGCTAATAAACCAAATTGAAGTTGAAATACACAAAAAAACCAGAAACAATTTGGCTTCTCGCTCTTTAAGCTTTTCTATAATCTTTTTTATCACCGCTATTTTTTATTAAAAAATAATTCAGGAAAAACTTCCTCGGGCTTTTTATTACTCAGAGCCAAGCATATGGTTGATTTTAAAAAACCATAACCATATCCAAAAAATTGTATAGCTACTGCCACTAAAGATAATAATGCAATACCTAAACTTCTATTTTTTATTATGGAATCGATGAAAATTAAAATAAAATACAATACAAACAAACACATTGGTTGCACAAAACCAACCATAAAAAAAATAAAAGCTAAAATAAATCCAAAACAAAACAAAGTAGGAAACCAATAGGTAAGTTTAGATGTACTAGGGTGCCAAATATTTAGGATAGGCCTTACCATACCAAATTTATTTACTTGGTTAAAAAACTTAGCCCAATTAATTCTTCTTTTATGATAGACAAAGGCTTTGGAAATTAATTTAGTTTTATAGTTTTTTTGCCAAAGCCTAAAAGTTAAATCAGGATCTTCACCAGGATGAATATGCCCATAACCGCCAACATCTTGAAACGCGGTTTTAGAAATTCCCATATTAAAACTTCGTGGCTGAAATTTATCTAAGGCCTTTTCATTACCACGTATTCCACCTGTGGTAAGTACCGCTGTCATAGCATAGTTAATTGCTTTTTGAACGCTAGTAAATGAGTCGTGAGCTGCATCTGGACCACCATAACAATGCACGAAATTCTCTGAAAGTGACCTAGAAACTACCGCTAAATAATTCGAAGGTAACAAGCAATCGGAGTCTAAAATTATATAATAATTTCCTTGAGCTCGCCGCATGCCATAGTTTCTAGAATCACCAGGGCCAGAATTTGGCTTTTTTAAATACAAAATATGTAGTTGATCTATAAAATCATCAATAATATGCTGAGATGATTGTGTTGAGCCGTCTTCAATAATTACAATTTCATAGGGCGCTGTATAGTTTTGCTTAACAAAACTCATTAATAACTCTTTAATCTCTTCTGGGCGATTATATACGGGAATAATAAAAGAAAAATATAACTGCATTATGAGACTAAGATTAAATTAGCGTGAGCCTAATATGCTGATGCTTAATTAGAAAACTTTTCTATAATCTCTTGACTCACTCCTGTATTTGAAAAACCGCCGTCGTGAAAAAGATTTTGCATGGTAACCTTTTTGGTTAAATCTGAAAATAGCGTGATGGTATAATTTGCACAATCTTCGGCAGTAGCGTTACCTAATGGCGACATTTTTTCAGCGTAGCTTATAAAACCATCAAAACCTTTAACCCCTTGCCCTGCAGTTGTTGCAGTCGGTGATTGAGAAATAGTATTTACACGTACATTTTTTTCTTTTCCGTAGAAATAACCAAAACTTCTTGCAACAGATTCAAGATAGGCTTTATTGTCTGCCATATCATTGTAATCTGGAAATGTACGTTGTGCAGCCATATACGTTAAAGCTACAATACTACCCCATTCATTCATTGCATCAGCCTTATACAGGCTTTGCATTACTTTGTGAAAAGATAGTGCAGATACATCCCAACCTTTAGCCGTAAAATCGTATTTCTCATCAGTATACGCTCTTCCTTTTCTAACATTTACTGACATGCCAATAGAATGTAAAATAAAATCTAACTTACCACCGAGTAGCTCTACCGATTTACTAATTAAATTTTTTAAATCTTCTTCGCTTGTGGCGTCTGCAGCAATGATTTCTGAATTTGTTTGAGCTGCCAAATCTTTAATCTGCCCCATTCTCATTGCTATTGGCGCATTTGACAAAACAAAAATTCCGCCCTCTTCATGCACACGCTCTGCCGTTTTCCATGCTATCGAATTCGGATCTAATGCACCGAAAATTATTCCTCTTTTACCTTTTAATAAATTAAATGCCATATGATATAATTATTTTAAGAATTCAAAGGTATTAAAAAACTAAGTTCATCAGTTTCTATCGAAGCACTTAAAATGACATTAAAATTAACTTAAACTATTCTTCAGCTATTCAAATAAAAAAAATCATCTTTTAATTCAATAATTGCCTTGCATGCGCTAAGGCTGAATCTGAAACGTCTTTTCCACCTAACATTTCCGCTAACTCTACAATTCTTTCTTCAACTGTTAATTGCTTCATTCTGGTATGAGTTACGCCGTTTTCATCAATTTTATAAACTTTAAAATGATGATCTCCTTTTGAAGCAACTTGCGGCAAATGGGTAATTGAAAATATTTGCATGGTTTTACTCATTGCCAACATAATATCTCCCATTTTATTTGAAATTTCTCCAGATACTCCGGTATCAATTTCATCGAACATTAAAGTAGGCAAGTGTTCGTATTTAGCCAAAATAGATTTAATTGAAAGCATAATTCTAGAAAGTTCGCCACCTGAAGCTACTTTTTTAAGCTCTCCATAGTCGGCACCCTTATTGGCTGAAAACAAAAAAGTTAAGTCGTCAACACCATTTAGCTTAAAATCAGAGGCTCTTGTAATCTCTATTTTAAAAGAAGCATTTGCCATACCCAAAACAACTAAACTTTCTTCAAGCTGTTTTTTTAATTGTGGCAGTATTTTTAATCTGCTGTCAGTAAGTTGTTTTGCCAAGTGTTGTAACTCTTGCTTCGTTTCTGAAAGTTCTTTCTCTTTTGCTTTAATATTCGCATCTAAATTTTCGGTAACACTAACCTTTTCTTCTAAATGGGCCTTTATGTCTAGTAAATCGCTAACGTTAGATACGTGATGTTTTTTTTGTAAATCAAAAAGTGTCTGTAATTTGGCACCTACTTCCTCTAATAATTGCGGATTAGCTTCTACATTATCTTGAAAAGACTGAAGCTCTACAGCAATATCGTCTAATTCTATAGATACCGATTGAATACGCTCACTAAGTAGCTTATACTGCGTACCAAAGTTTGATAATTTACTAGATACAAGCTTTAACTCATTTAACAAGTTTAATATCCCTATCTGTTCGTCATTCAGTAATGTATGGCCTGTTGCAAGTTGCTCAATAATATTTTCAACATTATTGAGCTGCTCGTACTGCTCTTCCAACTCTTCTTGCATACCTAATTTTAAGGTAGCACTTTCTAACTCTTGGAGTAGAAAACTATTATAATCGTGCTCTTTTGTTGCACTTTCTTGAGAATCTAAAAGATCAACAAGTTCTTTTGAAATAGTTTTATATGAAATTAATTGCTTTTCGTAATTTTTTAAAAGTGATGAGTTATCCGCTAAAGCATCGACTACTTTTAACTGAAAATCGTTAGTGGCCAACTGCATGGTTTCATGTTGAGAGTGCACATCTATAAGTTGCTTACCTAACTGAGAAAGTATCGCCAGAGTTATTGGCGTGTCGTTAATAAACGCTCGAGATTTGCCACTAGGCAGTATTTCTCGTCGTATAATAGTAGCATCCTCATAATCTAAATCATGAATTTTAAAAAAATCATTAAGCTTGTATTTAGCAATCTCAAATTCTGCCTCAATAATACACTTTTCATCATTTCTCCGTAGTGCATTTAAATCGGCTCTTTTTCCTAAAACTAAAGATAGCCCACCTAACAAAATAGACTTACCGGCACCTGTTTCACCTGTGATACTCGTAAAACCTTTTGTAAACGAGACATTCAGTTCATCAATTAAAGCGTAATTTTTTATAGAAAGATTTCTTAGCACTCTTTATGTTATTAGTGCCGTAAAGATAATTTATATTTTAGTTATAATATAAATCAATATTTAATATCGTTCCAAGTACTCGAATAATAAGGTGCAACCTTATTTAAAGTTTCTTTTAGTTTAACTATATCAACCTTTGGACCGTCTGAAAAAATGTTCTTTATTTCTTCAGATTTTGCATCAAAAAAGGTTTGAATCAAAAACGCATTCGGTCTGCGCTTTTGCATTGTTTCAAATAATTTAAAGGTGCCTGCTATTACTTGTTTACCAGTACTATTGTTATCGCCAATAATATCTAATCCTTTACGGTGATAATTATACATTGCTACGCGATACTCTCGATAGGTATTTGACAATAAATTATCTATTAGTTCGAAGCGACTTCTATTTTCTGAAGGGCTCCAGCCTGCAAAATTGGTGCCTTGAGCCTGTGTCGTAATTTTCTGAGCCACTCTAAAATGCTCTGTACCGCCCTCTAATCTAAAAGTATCGGCATCTAAACCGAGTATTATATTAATGTAATACGCTAAAACTCCAACCAAATTAGAATCGTAAACATTTTCATTAAAAATTAAGGGTTGAAATTCAATATACTCAAAAGACAGGTTGTTATCTTTATAATTAAATATTGGCGTTTTGTAGGAGGTGTTAAAAACTGGACGTGACGATTGCAGTTGTAAAGTAGCATTGAATCTATTTGATTCATATTTTGTAATCGTTATAAATATTTGGGCATCTATACGCTCATTTTCTCGAAATGTTTTGGTTGACCATATTCCTTTATTAACAAAATCATTCAATGATCTTTCTAAAGTTTTAAATACAGGCAAATTACCCTGTGATAATTGGTCTGAATTAACAGTAATTTTACAATTCAACTCTTGTGCTATTCCGAAAAAAGAAAAGAGACTAAAAATGCTTATTAATAAGATATTACGCATTTATTCTACTTATTATTTCTGAGATTATATCAGCTGCAACCGCGGCCTTACTTTTTAATTTAAACGCTTTAATGTTTGAATTCTTGTCTATAAAGGTTATTTTATTCGTTGGCTTACCAAAACCCGCCCCTGAATCGTTTAAAGAATTTAATACTATTGCATCTAAATTTTTCTTTTTAAGCTTTCCTTTTGCATTTTTAAGCTCGTTCTCCGTTTCGAGTGCAAACCCCACTAAAAACTGATCCTTTTTCTGCTGGCCTAGCGATAAAAGAATGTCTTTATTTTTGACTAATTTAATCACCAAATCATCATCAGTTTTTTTTATTTTTTGCTCTGCAACTTTTTCAGGACGATAATCGGCAACTGCAGCAGCACATATAACAATATCAGAAATAAAATAACTGCGATGCGCAGCTTCATACATCTCATCTGCAGAAACTACGTTCACTAAATCGATTGAATCATGCTCAAGCTTTAACGCGGAAGGACCAGAAATCAAAATTACACTTGCACCCAACCGAGCTGACTGTTTGGCTAATTCATAGCCCATGAGACCAGTAGAGTGGTTTCCAATAAAACGAACCGGATCAATAGCTTCAAAGGTTGGCCCTGCTGTTATCATCACTCTTTTTCCACTAAGCGGAAGATTTTTACCTAAATGTTGCTTTATAAAATGAAGAATATCTTCAGGCTCAGCCATGCGACCTTCTCCATGTAAACCACTAGCTAATTCACCTGAAGTTGCTGGAATCATTAAATTACCAAAAGACTGCAACTTTTCAAATGAAGCACGAGATGATGGATGCTGATACATATCTAAATCCATCGCTGGAGCAAAAAAAACAGGACATTTAGCAGAAAGATACGCAGCTAATAATAGATTATCACAAGAGCCGTTTGCCATCTTAGACAAGGTATTTGCTGTAGCAGGTGCAATCAACATAATATCTGCCCATAGACCCAATTCTACATGATTATTCCAATCAACACTTTCATTATCTTCATTAATAAATGACGATAGCACAGGGTTTTTAGAGAGCGTAGCTAAGGTAAGTGGAGAAACAAAAGAGCTGGCGCTTTCCGTTAAAATTACTTTAACATTTGCACCAGCTTTAATCAATAACCTAACAAGAAAGGTAGTTTTGTATGCGGCTATTCCCCCAGTAATTCCTAAAAGAACATTTAATCCGCTTACCATACTTTTAGGCGTCTTTATCTGTATTTCTGTAGTAAATTTTATCATTCAACCACTCTTCAACTGCTAAGGCGTGTGGCTTTGGTAACTTTTCATAAAACTTAGAAACCTCAATTTGCTCTTTGTTCTCAAAAACCTCTTCGAGACTATCGCTGTACGTAGCAAACTCTTCTAACTTTTCTAAAAGCTCTTTCTTAATATCACCGTTTATCTGAACAGCTCTTTTTGCCGCTATAGAAATCGCCTCATAAATATTTTCGGTCGGCGCATCAAACTCATTCTTGTTAATGGTTGTGGTAGAAACTGGAGCGTTTGAGTTTTTTAAATCGTTCATGTTCATAATGATGCTTGTTATTTAGTTAATGTAGTATTCGCATCTACATTTGTATATTTTTCTAATTCTTTATTAATTTTTTCAAGTAATATATCTGCCTTACTTAAATATGTGGTTTCAGGATAATTTTTTAAAAGAACTTGATAAGCTTGTTTCGCGGCTTCAAGTCGGGGCTTTTTAAGAGACTCATAGCTATTCATTGCCAAATTCGTCATAGCAGCTACCTTCAAATAAAATGCTTCTTCTCTATAAATCGAACCAGGAAAATCTGATGTGAAATTATTTAACGATGCAACCGCTGATCGTAACACGTCATAATTAAACTGACCTATTTTATTAAACTGTTTTGCTATTTCAAACGCTTTTCGTTCCTTTTTTGTTGTAAGGTCTTTTGCCATTTCATTTGCAGCAGCAAAAAATTCTGAATCTGGATAAAGATTAATAAAGCCCTGAAGCTTAGCCAAAGCCTTATCGGTATCTGTTTGGTCAAGTGAATAATTTGGAGAAAGCATATAATAACTTTTTGCTCCGTAAAAAGAGGCTTCAATCACCTTATCACTTTTTGGATAAGATTTAATAAAGCGTTCAAATTGATACCCGGCCGTGCTGTAATTTTGTTTTTGAAAATAACTATTTGCCAAGAAAAACATTACACGCTCACCTTGAGGTTTACCTACATATTTTGGGGCAATTTGCTCGAACAAACGCAGCGCTCGTTTGAAGTCTTTTTCCTCATAAAATTTTTGAGCTAAATTATACTTTTCCTTTACATCCTCGTTTTTGAGTACCTTTTGATATTCACTACAAGAATCGAGCACTAAAGCCAAAAATAAAAAAGGGATAAACTGTTTGATTTTAAAAAACATCTTGCAAAATTAATGATTATCAATGGATATAAAAAACATTTTTAATGACGAAAATAGTTATGTAAATTTCTTTGAACAATTCTTTTGGGTAAGTTTTAACTCTTTACAACAAAACTAATATAGGCTCAATTAACGTACAAGGTTAAAAAAACACCATTTTTAAGCTTTAGTGCTATGTTAATCCCCCTTCTATTTAGCACTTGCTATACTTTTTAAGAAGTAAATCTACTTCAAATACTAACCCGTTTCCTTTAAAAAAAATGAACTATTAACATAATTTTGAAAGTCTTATACCTCTATTTATTTTTAACTTCAATTAAAACACCTATTTGTAACATAGATAATGCCTACTTTAAACAAATTGCATTCTTAAAATGGCAAACAAAATAGTTAATTTAAATCGTTAGATTATTGCCAAAAATCGGACAACAAGGCTTCGAAATTTGCCATTATTTATTTTACTCATGTTAAAATTTCTAAAGCGTTTTTAAATTTTAGTATGCTATTAGCACAATAGAGTACCGAAGAAGGCTCGCTTCTACTTTTTTTGTTTAGCCAAACTAATTATATCACATAAATACCTCATCTAGTTCTAAGAGTAGCGTATCCTAATTACAAAAAACTTAATGGATAAACTTATGCTAGAATAGGGTTTTAAATAAAATTGTAGCAAAGTGGTAAAATGATACCTTTTATTAGCACTTTAGAAACACTAAATGGTTATTAATCTAGGCATTACAACTGTAATCAGAATAGCTAAACTCGTTTTAAAAGCTTATCAATAACCAACCAAAACCCACCATCTCTTTGTTTATTAGTCTATCTCATTCAAAATTTTTAAATATTTTTTTAATTCGTTTTTGAAGATTTTAAAGCCTGTTAAAGGTGTAACAAAAATTAAGTCATTATACTTCGAATCAAGTTCATTAAAACCAACTCTAATTCTTGCTTTAGTCCGCACAGTCATTATTTCTAATAGTAGATTATCTTCGTTATAATAATTCACCAACAGATCATATTCTCTGCTTAAAAACTCTTGCACATAGCTATTGTCAATTTCTCCTCTCCAACCCAAATCTCTATCCGAAAAAACTGGGGTTGCGTACGGTGAATTTTTGTCATAATCGCTTTTGTATCCAATAACTTTTACCGCATTTGGTCGAAGATTAAACGCTTCTATAAACTCATAAAAAAGGGTGGCATTATCAAACTTATCTAAATCTACTAAACAGGCAACAGCGCTTATTTTTGGTTCTCTAGAAAGTGGCGCTATTGGCTTTTGTAATTCAGTTTTTAAAAACTTAAGGGCTGATTTACGCTTAAACTTATCTTTAATTTTGTTAAACATGTATTTTTTACCTTTAAACAAATATAAAGAATATCAAGGCATATAATAACTGTAAGATACATAAGGATTATGATTTTAAAAATAAAACCGGTTATAATACTAGCAATAATTGTTACACTTTTCGGATGCCAAGAGAAACTAGCGTCCAAAAAAATAAAATGAATTTAAATTAGCCTTGCTAGTACTTTTAGGTAAATTGAGGGTATAAATTCATTTATAAAACTTTTTTGCAAACCATTAAATAAAGTGCTAGAAAGCACACTATTCTATGCGCCAAAAACGATAAATTAACCAGATGGGAAATACAATTTATTTGCAAGTAATTGGCTTGCTGATATTGTTTTGTCAGAAGCAAGCCCAATATTTAAAAAGCATATTGGAAAAAATATTGATTTTGTACTATTAAACTATAGTGGAATTCGCTCGATTGTTACAAAAGAAAATTTTTCTACACGAACGCTTTATAAAATTATGCCTCTTGAAAATTAATTAATAGTTGCCAAATTAACAGGAACTACTGTTTTTGATTTAGTGCATTTTTTAATTCAAAAAAAGAAGTCTCCCCCCTTTTTAATACTGCAAAATTGTATTGAATACAAAAAAATGAAAATAATTAGAGGGCAATGGCATAAGCTAACGTATGATAGCAAAATAAAATAACAACATGTAAATAAATCACTCGTTTCTAACCGAGCACAAAGTCATCATCATACAAAATAAAAATGCTTAAATGCCACGTTTAATGGTACCCTAATGATAGTAATATTTGAAATCAAAAAAAACAAGATGTGTTTTTCTACTTTTCAGGCTTAAAAAGGATAAACTTATGCCTACTTGATAACAATGCCTACCAATGCTCCATCAAATAAAAACTGAGTCAATACAGTTCATAAAATATCTTAAGTTGAGTCGAAAAACGAATATTTAACCTTAAATATAATTCCAAATCGCTTCGTAGAAAAAACCTAGTTCTACGATGTAAAAACCTCTACGTTTCGTATTTTCTTTTTTACGTATAAAATAACGATTAGTTAAAGGTCGCGTTTACTAGTGCTATTGTTGCTGGATCTTTATCTTCTTCAACCGTCGCGAGAATAAAAATATCGTTCTTACCCTTGATTTTTTTCAGTAATGGGATCGCAATAACTTGACCTATCGAACCTTTAGATTGCGGGGACAAAGAACCATTACCTATAAGCTCTCCATTGGGCGAATTTAGTCGTACTTCAAAATTATATGCAACCTGAGGTGCTTCTTTCCACCCAGCTGCTAATGTAATAGTATTTATGGTCGTTAGGTCAATCGCATCAAGTTCAAACCAACCTCGAGTGCTTTGTAATAGTAGCAAATCTCTTCCGTCATAGGTGACAGGTGACATACCATCTGTTTTTGTTTGTTTTGAAAAATTTACAATATTGCTTGCAAGGGTAATCGAGGTAGAACCCGTTAACGGAATGGTTCCCTCAGCACCATTATCTGTGTAGCTTGCCGTTAAAACCATTATTTTATTAGGCGAATCTGCTGCTACATTAATCACTCCTTTTGTCGGTAATGAGGGTTTTATATTACCGTTTCCATTCAAAGACATAATGTAAGATACGATTTGCCTTGTTTCATCTGGTGTTATATTAGGATGTGCCGCCATCATCACTTCTCCCCAAACGCCACTACCTCCAACTTTAATTTTATTCTGAAGATAACTCATCGCATTTTTGTCATCTTTATATTTCTTTGCTATGGCCATGTAGTTTGGACCTATAGAAGCTTCGGACTCTTTATGACAGGCTTTGCAATCCATTGCTTGGGTTAGTGCTTTTCCTGTGATAGCTTCGGATACTTGTTGATGCCCTAAAGACATAGTAACCTTATCTAATCCCTCTAAATAATCGACAGAAACAAAAACATTATTTAAGTCAATACTGGTAGTTTCTTCATCTGATACAGATACCTCATACTTTACCTCTTGCCCGGGCATGTAAAAAGATGTGTTGCCTCCAACCAAATCCACAGTCACCTTAGGCCTAGAATTACCTGCAATTATAGTTTCAACATTACTCTTTGCAGTTTCTCCTTTTTCATCTTTTACCGATACCACTATTTTATAATCCCCGGGTGTTGTATAGGTATAGCTGATTTCTGGCTCAGTTGTTTCTTTTGTTTCTCCGTTGCCAAAATCCCAAACGTAACGCATCGGATCTTTCTCACGATCAATTGCCTCTACCTGTGCCTTGATGGCTAATGGAAGTTTCCCCGAAGTATGATCAACTTGAAAGCTTTCTATTACAGGAGGGCGATTTCCACCATTAAAATCAACAAAACTCAACGCTGCATTCTTGTTTGCAGAAAACCAACCACTACCATACTCTAATAAGTATAATCTACCATCGGGCGACATTTCCATATCTATTAAATTATTAACCTTAATATCAGAAGCGAAAGGTTCCATTTTATTAAAGCTACCATCTTCAAAAAGGTGTATTGCCCTCATCCAACCCCTCATCCAATCATAGATAATTACCTTACCATCATAATAGCTTGGCAATCCACCACCATTAGGGTACTGATCAGAGTAATAGGTTGGCCCCGCCATAGCATTTCGACCACCACTACCTACTTGAGGAAAATCTGAGGTTTCTGCATACGGATAAAACACATAGGCAGGCTGGGCTGGAGGCAGCTCTTTTAAACCTGTATTATTTTTAGAATTGTTAATCGGTTTTTTAGGGTCGAAGGCTGTACCACTTTCACCCGTTGCGTAATTGTATGCAACATAAGGTTTATTATCTGCAATAAAAAAAGGCCATCCAAAATTACCCGCTTCACGAGCTTGATTCATTTCATCATAGCCTCTTGGTCCACGTGTTTCGATTTGATCATTTTGTGCATCAGGACCAACATCACCCCAATACACATAGCCCTTCTTAGAATCTACAGAAATACGATACGGATTTCGATGCCCCATGGTATATATTTCGGGGCGGGTTTTAGCGGTACCCACAGGAAATAAATTTCCCTCAGGAATTTCATAACTACCATCTTCATTAATTCGGATGCGAAGTATTTTTCCGCGTAGATCATTTGTGTTGCCTGAAGATCTACTTGCATCATACTGCTCTTTCCCTGGCAAATCATTCAAAGGAGCAAAACCATTATTTACATATTTAGCGGTTTTATCATCGAAAGGGGTAGAATTATCTCCTGTAGAAAGGTAAAGCAGTCCATCACCACCAAACGCAATAGATCCGCCTGTATGACAACAAATTTCTCTTTGCGAATTTACATCCAAAATCTGTTGCTCAGAAGCCATATCAAAATTACCGTCAAAATACTTAAAGCGCGATAAACGATTTACTTCTTTTTCACCTGTAGGGGCATAAAATACATAAATCCAATGATTAGAGTTATAATTTGGATCTTTTTGAATTCCCATTAAGCCCTCCTCTGCATTTACCCCGGGTGTATTTAAGGTTTTATGATAAACAGATAATTTTGCAACCTCTGAAATTTCTTTAGTGTCTGCATTATACCTTAAAATTTCGCCTCTTCGCTGTCCAATTAAAACATCATTATTTGGTAGAATTGTCATTTCTGTTGGCTCAAAAAAGACTCCTTCTTTTAACACAATTTTCGAAAACCGATCTGAGTCGGGTGGTATCTGTGAGGTAGCCTTAGAATAATCTAAAATTAAATTATTGCCAATTGCAAATTGAATACCCCCTAACAAATGTTTTAAAAAAGCATCCTCTTTGTAACTGGCATCGGTATGGCCTGCCCCAGTATAGAAGGCTCTACCCCCATCAAAATCATGATACCAGGCAATGGGATGCTCATCACCATTTTCTCCGCCCTGGTAGGTTGCTTCATCAACTGTTATTAAAACATTTACATTTTTATTTAGTTTTTTGTAATTATAAATTTCATCTGATCTATGCCATATTTTATTTTCAAAATGCTTGGTGGCGGCAAAACTAGCATCTTCAATTATAAAATCGGCCTCAGGTGTCCCTTGCGGATGGCTTAAAAACTGCGCTCCAACTAACTTGGTATACCATCCCCAATCATATTCTGTATCTGCCGCTGCATGAACGCCTACAAAACCGCCCCCTGCTTGAATATATCGCTCAAAAGCGGCTTCCTCTTTATGATCTAGCACGTTATTGGTTGTATTTAAAAAAATAACCGCTGAATACTGTTTTAGATTATCCTCGTTAAAAAGAGCTGCGTTTTTTGTGGTATCTACCTTAAAACCATTTTCTAAACCAAGTTTTTGAATAGCTTCTATGCCCTTTGGTATAGACGCATGATTAAACCCCATTGTTTTTGAGAACACTAAAACTTTAGGCGTACCATCTCTTTTATTGTCTGAGCAGCTTGTTAATGAACATAAAAAGCTAAATACAAATACAAACAGTACATTCTTCATAAAATTTGATTTTTAAAATTATTATCGAAAAGATATTAAGCTTTGGATAAAAGTAGATGGTTTTCAACGTGTTTGTATAAACTTAGTAAGGGAATTGTATGCTATTAGTTTCACTTTAAAAACTTCTTTGCAAGTACAAAACAGCTTTTGGTTTGGGCTTTCAACCCTTATTAAGTTTATACCGTGTTGGCGGTAGTTATTTTGGCAAATCTATTCGGGTCTTCTTTTTCTTTTCTAATTCTTTCCTTTTCGATTTCTAATCGTTTCTTTTCTTCATAACTAATCTCACTTTGAGTTTCTATCTTTTTTTCGTTCATTATAGAATTTGATTTTCTATTGGATGTCTTTTGAGGTTTCGATACAGGTGTTTTTTTTAAGAAAGGAATAACTATAAATACTAGTAATATGATTGAAGAAATAATTCCAAATAACATTGAATTTTGAAATAAAATTATTATTCCTAGTATGGAAAAAATTACTCCCCAATACTGCATAGGAATCCAAAAAAGAGTATGGTTATTTCTAATTTTTAGCCTTTGACCTGATTTTTCATCAATTACTATTCGTTCATTTTGTAAGTTCCATTTTTTTCCAAAAAACCAACTGAAAATTCCAGTGACAAAAAAGGCTATGACAGATCCATAATCTGAATACTCATCTGGCAATACTGAAACACATAAAAAAAGTGTTACTACTAAAACAATTATTGATAGAAAACCTCTACCCGACCATACAATCATTTATTTTTATTTTAAGATAAGGCTTACTTCTGTTTTTAGTCTTTTTTCAGCTTGTTCAGACTTTTATTTCTGGACGGGTCATAATTACCGCCAATAGATAAATATAAGTATTGATCCGTAAATAAAGCTAAACATTAAGCTTAAATCTTAATTTTAATTGCTGTACATATATATTCCTCTGCTTAAAAACAGAAGTTTTCTTCTTTGTTATAAACAACACTATTTTGATAGGTGTGGCTTCTGAAAAATAAATAAAAAGACCTAAAACCTAAACCAATTATTTAAATCGTTAATTATTAAACGAAAGAACGGGTAAAAAAGAAACTGTAAAAGATGCTTTTGGCTGCAAATACATGATGGCGTTAAAACATTGAGGCTTACAACTACGTTTTGCAACTGCTTTTTTAAAAATAATTTTAAAGTAGTGCGTTGTTGTATTCTAAAAATTTGGGCGCTCAAAAAATTTAAAGTTTTTGTCATTTTCTCCTCCCATTTACCCAAATCTATATTGTTATTTGATATAATTGAAAAACTATTATCTTTGCATTGGTTTGTGAGGTGTACTAGGCGATCGTGTTTCCGATACTTGTTTTCCTCAAGATCGCTCCCCTATGTCCAAATTACCCAAGGAAAATAGATTCTTGGACTTATCTGATTACGGAAGACCAGTAGCAGTTGTTATTGCAAATTCTCTTAAGAATACTTCCTTTACGCCTATACATGTAACCTTAGCATTTATAGCGTCGGGACTTATTGCCATAGCCTGTATGTTAAACCACTTTTATTGGGCTACCACATTTTTTCTCATTTTAAAGTCGGTTTTAGATGCTGCTGACGGAGAGTTAGCTCGAGTTAAAAATACACCCTCGTATACGGGCAGATACCTTGATTCGGTCTCTGACATTATATTAAACCTTTTGATCTTAATAACTATTTGGTATATAACCGATGGTTACATTTTGTATACCATTTTAGCTTTCTTTGGTATTCAACTTCAAGGGACTTTGTATAATTACTATTATGTAATCCTTAGAAATAATCACCAAGGCGATACCACTAGTCGTATTTTTGAAAATGAAACTCCAATCGCTTTAGAAGGAGAAAATCAAAAAAATGTCAATATTCTTTTTAGGCTGTATAAAATATTTTACGGGGTTTTTGATAAAATCATTTACCATTTAGATCGAAAAGCTGTTACCGCCAAAAACTTTCCTAATTGGTTTATGACAGCGGTTTCTACTTTTGGACTAGGATTTCAATTATTGATTATTGGTCTAATGCTAGCATTAAACTTAAAGCTCTATATTATTCCTTTTTTTATAGGGTATACCTCCTTAATTTTTGTGTTTATTGTAATTAGGAAATGGATTAACTAGTAATTTTATTTAAATTGCGAAATGCGATTTATACAAGTTACTCTTCTCTTTACAATTCTAAACCTAAGTTGTTCTACTAAAGAAAAAGAACAATTTGATCTAGTAATTTTAAACGGAAATATTATCCATTTAGAAACTGGAACTATCGATTCTACCAAAACTATTTTTATTTCAGACGGAAAAATTAAAAAAATAGAGCAGTCAGAACATGCTCCTAGCTATAGCAGTAAAAAAACGGTTGATGTTAAAGGAAAATTTGTTTTGCCAGGCTTTTGGGACAATCATACACACTTTAGAGGTGGAGATAGCCTGATTAAGAACAACAAAAACTTCCTAAAGCTATTTATTGCAAACGGAATAACTACGGTCCGAGATGCAGGTGGTGATTTAACTAGCGCTGTAATCAAATGGAACAATGAAGTATCTGCGGGTGAACTAGTAGGGCCAAACATTTACACCTCAGGACCAAAAATTGATGGTAAAAATGCTACTTGGGCTGGCTCTTTAGAAGTGGACTCTGATTTAGATATACAAAAAGCTTTAGATTCTCTTGAAAACATACCCACCGATTATGTAAAAATCTACGACAGCAAAATTTCTGGAAAATTATATCTAAAAACAATTATTGAAGCAGAAAAGCGAAATTTAATAACTTCTGGTCATATGCCTTTTACCGTAAGTTTAGATGAAACAGTAGCATCAGGTATTGACGCTATTGAACACCTTTATTATGTAATGAAAGGTTGCGCCTCAAATGAAAAGGAAGTAACGAAAAAATTACAAACAAGAGAAATTGGTTTTTGGGACGCTATGCCCCTGCTTATGAGTCATTATCAAGATTCAACAGCACGTAATACTTTTGAAAATCTAAAAAAGAACAAGGTATTTGTTGTTCCAACGCTTCATATTGGTGATGTTCTTAGCCATCTCGACGAGGTTGATCATTCTAACGATCACTATTTAAAATACATGGGAACAGGCATAATAAAAACCTATGAGGGTAGAATTACTAAGGCAGCATTAGCAGATAAAAAGGAAATTCAAGATCGTAAAGATCTCGAAGTATTTTTTAGTAAATTAACCAAAGCGCTCGACCAATACGGTGTGTTGTTATTGGCAGGCTCAGATAGCGGTGCCTTTAACTCCTACACTTATCCAGGCATCTCACTCCATAAAGAATTACAAGAAATGGTTGCAAGCGGTATTTCTCCGTTAAATGCTCTAAAAACTTCAGCATATAACGGATCAAAATTTTTACAAAAAGATAGCGATTATGGTACAATTGCCAATAAAAAGGCAGCTGATTTGGTTATTTTGAATGCTAATCCTCTTGAAAATATTGAGCATACAGAAGATATATTTTCGGTAGTTAAAGCAGGTAAAATTTATTCTAGAGAAGATCTAAAAACGCTCTTGAAAAACGCTGTTCAAAATTAGCACCACAAAAGAGGTTAAACCTTTAGTTTCTGTTTTACTTTTTTTTAAATCAACGCCCAAACACAAGGTACATCTAAACTCAAAGGAGTATTAGATCGCATTAAATTACAATTTGATGTTTTTATCGATAAATTTTCAACTATTCAATTCACCCAGATCACAAGATATGTAGCCTAAAAATTGATAAAAATAATTTTGTAAACGCATCAAAAGTAATTTTCTAATTACCAACAAAATTTGGATTTTGATTTTAATTCAGAGGTTGAATCTACCAAGGTCTTAAATCATCAATGTGATTTTTTTTCGCGTTTTAGCTTATTTTAGTAATAAATAAACCTAACTATATCCATATTATTTTCAGGAAAACGTAATCTATTTTAAGTGCTTAAAATCGGACGAAATTTTACGCTTATGCATAAAAAATAGTCAAATATATAAACCATGAAAACAGAAAAAAATTACTGGACTAAGCGTTATTTAAACCATGAAATAGGTTGGGACATCGGATATCCATCTACACCAATAAAAGAATATATAGACCAACTTGAGCATAACAATAGTCGCATATTAATAGCTGGAGCAGGTAATGCTTATGAAGCAGAATACCTTTGGAAAGCAGGTTTTAAAAATGTATTTATTTTAGATATTTCTGAAATTCCTTTAAAGCAATTTCAAGAAAGAAACCCTGATTTTCCAAAACATCAACTACTTTTAGAAGACTTTTTTGAACATAAGGGGAAGTATGATCTCATTTTTGAACAAACGTTTTTCTGTTCTTTTATACCCACAGATGAAAATCGAATGAATTATGCAAAAAAAATGGCCGATTTATTAAACCCAGAAGGAAAATTAGTGGGTGTTTGGTTTGATATACCCTTAACTTTTGATAATGAAAAGCGTCCTTTTGGGGGCGATAAAGCCCTATATCTTAAATATTTAAACCCTTTTTTTGAAATACAAACTTTTAAAAAGTGCTACAATTCTATTTCAGCGCGAAAGGGCACCGAATTATTTGGCATTTTCAAAACAAAAAACCAAAACAATATTTCATCCTAAGTACATCATCATCAAAGTTTTTGGTATATTTAACATCATTTTATTTTAAACTCTTAAAATTAATAAAAGTCAAATTTTGGCTTTTTTGAAACAACTTCTAATAGTTTAATTCAAACTCTAGATATCTATCTATTAGAAAGCATCTAATATTATAACCAACTAATTGAAAATTTAAAAATGAAGTGTCTCTTTAAAACTTTCTTATTCTTATTCACGCTTACTATTGTTACCGCTCAAGATTTTGATATGAAAATGGTACAAGATCTAAAACCAAGAAATATAGGTCCTGGTGGTATGAGCGGGCGTGTTACTGCAATTGATGCCGTACATAACAACCCTGATATTATGTTTGTTGGCACCGCCTCTGGCGGTGTTTGGAAATCTACCTCTGGGGGTATAAAATGGAAACCAATTTTTGACAAAGAATTAACTGCCTCTGTTGGCGCTTTAGCAATACAACAATCAAACCCATCCGTTATTTGGGTAGGAACAGGCGAAGGAAACCCCAGAAATAGTTTAAATGGTGGCTATGGTGTTTATAAATCTTTAGATGGCGGCAAAAGCTGGAAAGCAATGGGACTACAAAAGACCAGACATATTCATCGCATAAAAATTGACCCCACAAACCCTAATACAGTATATGTTGGAGCAATAGGTTCTCCGTGGGGTGAACATCCAGAGCGAGGTGTATTTAAAACCACAGATGGTGGTGAAACTTGGAAAAAAATTCTCTTTGTAAATAATAAAACCGGAGTTGCAGATTTGGTAATGGATCCGACGAATCCAAATAAACTAATTGCGGCTATGTGGGAACACAAAAGAGACCCTTGGTTTTTTAAATCTGGTGGAGAAGGCAGCGGATTATATATGACACACGATGGTGGCAAAAATTGGAAGAAGCTTACCGAGGAAGATGGTTTACCAAAAGGAGACTTAGGAAGAATAGGAGTGGCAATTGCTGCTGGAAAACCAAATGTAGTGTATGCTTTAATAGAAGCTAAAAAGAATGCGCTATATAAGTCGGTAGATGGGGGTTTTAAATGGAAAAAAATAAATGACAAAAAAGACATCGGTAATCGGCCGTTTTATTACTCTGAAATATATGTAGATCCACAAAATGAAAATAGAGTCTATTCGGTATTTACCTATGTAAATGTATCAGAGGACGGTGGTAAAAACTTCAAACAATTAATGCCAGCATACGGAGTTTCAAATGGTATCCACCCAGATCATCACGCCTGGTGGATACATCCCAAGAATGGCAAATTTATGATGGATGGTAATGATGGGGGTATGAATATAACTAAAGACGGTGGCCAATCATGGCGGTTTATTGGCAACATACCTGTAGCGCAGTTTTATCATATCAATACAGATAACGAATTTCCTTATAATGTCTATGGTGGCATGCAAGACAATGGATCATGGCGAGGTCCGGCATACGTATGGCGGGCTCAAGGTATTCGTAATAGTTATTGGCAAGAAATTAGCTTTGGAGACGGTTTTGATGTAGTACCAGATTTAAAAGACTCTCGCTATGGCTTTACTATGAGCCAACAAGGGTATGTTAGTAGATATGATCATGAAACGGGCAATAACTATATGGTTAGACCTACGCCTCCAGATGCAACAACCAAGTTGCGTTTTAATTGGAATTCTGCTATAAACCGAGACCCATTTGACCAAAACACCGTATACTTTGGGAGCCAATTCGTACATAAAAGTACAGACCAAGGTTTAACCTGGAGTATTATTTCGCCAGACTTAACAACAAATGATCCGCAAAAACAAAAACAAAGTGAAAGCGGTGGCTTAAGTATGGATGCTACTGGAGCAGAAAATCATACTACAATACTTGTTATAGAACCTTCACCTATTGAAAAAGATATGATATGGGTAGGCTCTGATGACGGAAGAGTACATTACACCCAAAACGGCGGAAAAGACTGGATAGATGTTAGTAAGAATCTAAAAGGATTACCTAAAGGCAGTTGGATTCCGCAGATAAAAGCATCAAATAAAAACAAAGGAGAAGCTTTACTGATCGCAAACGACTATCGACGCTTTAATTATACCCCATACGCCTATCGCACCAAAAATTATGGTAAAACTTGGGAACGAATTGTCGACGGAACAGATGTAAAAAGCTACGCATTATCTATTGTGGAAGACATTGAAAATTCGAACTTACTTTTCTTAGGTACAGATGACGGGTTATATATTTCTTTTGATGCTGGAATGAAATGGCAAAAATGGAGTGAAGGTTTTCCGACTGTGTCTACCAAAGATTTAATGATACATCCAAGAGAGCATGATCTAGTTATCGGCACTTTTGGCAGAGCTGCATGGATACTTGATGACATTCGTCCTCTAAGAGCATTAGCATCAGATAAAACTATTTTAAATGAAGAGGCTAAATTATTTACCCCTCCAACCGCCTACCAGGCTGTTTATCAACAAGCAACAGGAAGCCGTTTTGGTGCAGATGCCTTGTATAATGGTGAAAACAGAAAAAAAGGTGCCATGATTACCTACTACCTTAAAGAAGGAAAAAAGAAGTCCGAAGAAGATGAAAATAAATCTAAAAAGGAAAATGATTCTGAAACCAAACAAGAACTAACCGGGATTCAGAGAAAAGATTCAATTCAATTTCAGTTTTTTGATGGTAATCGTTTAATACGAACCTTAAAATATAAAACCCCTAAAAAAGCTGGTTTTCACCGTATTTATTGGGGTATGGATGAAAAAGGGCCAGATAGTCCATCACGAAAAATTAGTAAAAAGAAAAATGAAAATGGTGGAAGAAGTGTAAAACCAGGTGTTTATAAAATAAAAATGTCTTTCGGTGATATCATTGAAGAAACAGAAATTACTGTTAAATCAGATCCTCGACTACAAATGCCTAAAAAAGCGATTGAAGATGCTTATACAGCATCAGGCAAAGTAGCTAAAATGACGCAAATTGCTGCCGATGCGGTAAAACAACTGATTGAAAGTAAGAATGTAGCTAATAAATACGTGAAAGAATTAAAAACTCTTAACAAGAAAAAGTATGAAAAGCAAATAAAAAAATCAGAGGCAATAGTAAAAGCGATTGATTCTGTCGTTGCTCTTTACATTGGTAAAGAAGACAAACGACAAGGGATTACTAGAAACCCCGAAACCAATGTAATGCAGCGCTTAGAAACTGCAAGGTATTATTCAGAAACAAGACCAAACGGACTAACAAAAACAGAAATGAACCTTTTAAAATATGCAGAGATAGATTTGAAAAATGCAATCGAAAAAACAAATATTTTCTTTGAAAATCGATGGAATGTCTACAGAGATTCTATTAAAAAACTATCGGTTTCACCATTTAAGGAAACTAAAATCTTTAGCATCGAGTGATTAGCTACAGTAAAACGAAAAATGAATTATTTTTTCTGCTTAGATTTTAAGATGAGAACCCTATAATTTTGACTCTAAATTATATATTCAGTAAATTAGCAAGTAACTAAAAAATAGAAGCGTAAAATGAAGACAATTAAAGTAGTAGTAATGATGTTTTTAACAATCGCCATGTATAATTGCAAAGAAGCAAAACAAGGTGCTGAGGACTTAAAAAACGAAACAAATGAAAGTGTTGATTCCGTAAAAGAAGAAATGAAAGAAGAGATGATTGCTGAAACTATTAGCTTTAAAATGGAGGCAAAAAGCGACAGTAAAGTAACTGGAGATGTAACTTTTACCGAGGAAAATGGTAACGTAAAAATGAAAGCAATACTTACGGGTTTAACACCAGGTGAGCACGCAATTCATATTCACGACAAAGCGGATTGTTCTTCGGCAGATGGAAAATCTACAGGAGGTCATTGGAATCCTACAGGAACACCACATGGAAAATGGGGAGCTAATGAAGGTTTTCACAAAGGCGATATTGGCAATTTTACCGCAGATGCAGAAGGTAATGCGACTATTGAATTTGATGCTCAAGACCAATGGTGTATTGGGTGTAATGATGAAAACAAAAACATTGTAGGTAAAGGTGTTATTGTGCATCAAGGTGTAGACGATTATACCTCGCAACCAAGTGGTGCTGCAGGCAAAAGAGTAAGTTGTACTGGAATTATAAAATAAAACAAAAGGTTACTTTATTGGGATGTATTTGGGATGTTAGAACAACTGCCAAATACATCCTATTTATTTTTATTAAGCTCGCATACATCCATTTTAACATCTATAGAAAACAAATAGATAAAGTAAAAATTAGCGTAGTCTTGCTTTTAATGCTATTGATATATATAATTAATTAGCGTTTTTGGAAAGGAATTAAAGCGATAATAGTTGATTTACAGAAGCCGATGATTATCAATTATTTGCCTACATCTTCATGATAAGCTTGTTTTTTTGAAAATGAAATTTTCAAAATATGAATCGATAACTTCTTATATCGGCTTTAATCGAAAGCTACTAATTAATTTACCGAAGTATTAGCAGATTGAAATATTCTATCCACACTAATTTTAGATAGGGGTTTATCAAAATATCCTTTAACTAGGTGATGATCTCTGGCGATTGCCCTATCCTCTTCGTTTAAATAGGCAGAAATGATAAAGACATTAATTGTATTATTATAACCTGCTATTTCTTTAACTTTATTAAGAAACTCCCATCCATTCATATTTGGCATTTGAAGGTCTAACAGAATGATATCAGGTACATCTTGCGACAGAGGAATAGCATTTTGCAAATTATTGAGGCATTCTGAGGCAGAATCAAAACGCTTTACAGCCATAGAACAATTAGATCTATGAATACTATATTCCATAGCAAACTGTGAAACAACGTGATCATCAACAATCCAAACTTTTGTCATTTTGTAGTACTTTTCTTACGAATACGAAACTATAAAAAATATTATGTTTTAGCAACAAAAATTATTAGTTTTAATTTTTCTTATCATTTGAACCAAACCATATGTTACATCTGTTTTGTAACGACGGTACACAATCTGTTTCTACAGCATTCGTAAGCAAAGTCATACGCTTGCATTTGGCGCTAATTCTTAGAAACGTATTTAAACCTAGTTACGTTGTTTATTAACACATTTCATAATTCTTGCTTAACAACTTTAACTAGCTATTCAACTTTAGTTTTGTTGTACGCTGAAGCACCAGATTACTTTGGTGTAAATACATCAGAAAAAATAATTAAAATTTAAATGGGCGAGGGAATTCCTTTAATTTGAAAAACGAAAGTATAAAAAAATCTTATCGATTAAAAATAAAAGTAGATCCTATGTACTTTTTCAATAAAGATATCTTGTAACTTAAATTCTTACCACCTTAATAAAGAGCTCATCGACACCATTATTGTTCTTGTCTATAGAAGCATTTAACAAATATCAAAACAACTCAGGTAGCTCTTTTTTTAGTGCAATACCTATTATAACCTGAGATTGCAAATAATTTTAAATTTCATAAAAAAAGATGCTAAAACTCAGCTTAAAGAGTTTTGTATGTTTAATTACAGATTGCTAATAAGCGAAATAGCATCATTTTAAGCCAAAATAAAATGCGTATCTACCGATATAAATTAACTATCCCATAAAGCAGGTTGAACTAAAGATAGTTTTCAAAAGCAAAGTTTTTAAGTCTCTTGTTTTAAAAATCTTTATCATCATCAAAAATAGAAAAGTATAAATTGCTATTATTTTAAAAGTAAAATAATGAGGATATAATTATTTGTAGTACTTTTAGTACAAAAAGCTTTGCGAATCAAAAACCATTTCTATAAAAATGCTTTCCAAACTTTAGTCATATTTATTTTACTGCTAGCCATAAATTTATCACTTGCCCAAAATAAAAAAATAGATAGTTTAAAAAATGTTTTAAATAACATTAAATCTGAGCCGAACAATACGAAAGTAACTAGTGAATATATTGATATACTACAATCAATATCTGACAAGTATTCTTGTATACAAAAAGACAGTATGTTAAAATACTGTAAAAGAGCTTTAGCCCTTAGCAATCAAAATAAATATAAAAAAGGAATATTAAGAGCACTAAGTAAACTTTCATGGCATTATGCCGATGAAGGGTTACAACATAAGGCATTGTCTTACGCAAAACAAATGACAACGTGGAATCTAAAAATTAAAGATTCATCTAGCAAGATTTTAACCCATCGAACCCTAGCACATGCCTATGAAACCAGTTATCAATATAATAACGCCTTAAAAGAATATTTATACGCTTTAAAAATTACTGAAGCCATAAAAGATAGAAAACAACAGTCGATACTTTTAAACAAAATAGGCCATACTTATCACAACCTAGGTTTATACCAACAAGCCTTAGCCTACTATAAAGAAAGTAAAAAAGTCATTAGATTTGGTGAAACCCATGCAAGTCTTAATCATAATTTAGCCAAAAGCTATGTTAAAATTGATAGTTTAGCAAAGGCCATGGCCGCTGTTAACTTAAGTATATCTTCTTACGAAAAATCTAAGTCTTTCTGTGAGTTACCTAGTGCATATCTAACAAAAGGTAGCATTTTCCTAAAACAAAAAAAATATTCTAAAGCCTTAGAATGGCTGCACAAAAGTGAACAACTGGCTAGTACCAAGGTTTTAGATACAAACTTTGAAAATCTTTTAATGTATGCGCTTGCCGAAACCTATTTAGCCACTGGTAACCATAAACGATCTCTGCAATATGCAAAAAAAGGCCTTGCCCTAAAAGTAGATCGTATTAATTTAGAATCTATTAGCATAAACTCTAAGATTCTATACTATATTTTTAAACAAAGAAATGATCCTTTAAAAGCCTTACATTTTTACGAAATGCATCAAAAGGCACGAGACAGTCTGTCAGAAATAAGAAATGTTCAAAGTGTTTTAATCTTAAAAACACAAATGAATTATGAAAAAGAAAAAGCTGCTTTTAATGAAAAAGTAAAGGGAAAACAAATAAAATATACTTTTGTCGCCGCAGTATTGATACTACTTTTATTAGGCTTTTTGTTTATTGTTAAACCTAAACTTAATCAAAAAAAAGAATTAAATCTTTCTTTAGAAAAAAAGCAAAAAAAAATAGCGTATAAACAGCAATTATTACTAGATCATAAATCCTCAAAAAATAAATTGCTCTCTATTATTGGTCATGATTTAGGAGGACCTATTAGTTCTTTTAGAACAATTTTTCAGCACTATGAATCTGGAAGTATAAAACACAAAGAGTTTGTAAATTTATTACCCAAACTTCGTGGAGACTCAGACCGTTTATCTTTTACTCTTAGCAATCTTATTTCTTGGGGTGGTATGCAAAAGACAGCTAGTCTTGTGAAAATTGAAATTGTTTCATTGAAGCATATTGTAGATCAAAACATATCTATTTTTACGCCCATAATCGATAAGAAAAATATTCTAGTTCGCAACCTATTACCCGACGATGCCCTTGCGTGGGCGGATAAAGAGCATATCTTAAAAATATTTGGCCATCTTATAAATAATGCACTAAAATATACTCCAAGAAAGGGTAAGATAACTATAGCGGCAAAAGAATTAGAAGAAAAATGGCGATTATCAGTTACAGATACTGGCATTGGCATAAATAAAATAATGCAAGAAGCTTTACTAAAAGAAACTCAAAGCAATACTTTTAACTCCAATCATAAAAAAGGTTCTGGTAAGGGTCTTGCAATTTGTAAAGAACTAATTACTTGTAACAATGGCGAGATTTGGATAGAAAGTACCATTAATATTGGCAGTAGTTTTTATTTTACAATACCAAAATTTAAAAAAGAAAATTTAGGCGCCTAATAAGTGAACTGAGTACGTTTTTATAAAATTAAATTTATCACTTTGCACTTAAAAAAACAAAGGAAAACATCATTTATCCAAAAATTACTTGTCAACTTTTAGTTATTTCAGTTAAGAATATATTAACTTAGTTACTTTATTTTAATTCCTCCAAAAGCGTTCTTCATTTACAGTTTGTCTTGCGTTACTAGGGTAATCCTAATAATTGTTTTTTTTAGTTAATGCGATGTCTCAAAACAAAGTCTTACTTCATCTAAAACAAGTTCAAAAGCAACTGCTATTCTTTGTCTTATTATTTTTTAGTATAAATTTATCATATTCTCAAACCAAAATAATTGATAGTTTAAGTACTCAACTAAAAGCTTTAAAAGCAAATTTCAACTATAGCCGACAGGACACGACCCTAATTAACTTATTAAATACCCTAGGTCGCGAATTTTATGAATACGAAATAGATAGTGCATTTTTTTACAGCAAAAAAGCTTTAGAATTAAGTAAAAATGTAGCATATACAAAAGGATCTATAGCAGCTCTAAACAATTTGGCTAATTATTATTCTGATATTGGAGCGCATGATAAATCTATTTTATGTTTTAATCAAATCTTGCCTATGGCTAAAGAGATTCAAAATGATCAGCAACTAATAGATACAAAAATTAGCCTGGCTAAAGCGTATAATATAAAAGAGAATTATGAACTAGCGTTGCAAGAGAGTTTAGAAGGTATAGAAATTGCAAAAAAAATAAAAAATAGCAGATCACTTGCCCTATTCTATTTTCGTCTTTCTAAAATTTATAGCGATTTAGGTTTATTTAAAGAAGCCATTATTTATGAAAATAAAGTAATATCTATTTACTCAAAACTAAATTTACAAAAGAAATGTGGTCAAGAGTATATAGTAATCTCAAGGTATTATGCAGAAATAATGAATTTAAAAGATGCTAAAACCTATTTAAACAAAGGTATTAATATCGTATCAAAAAATAAAGATTGGGCGTGGCTATCGATTGGGTATAGAATAAAAGGAGAAATTTATTTAAAAGAAAAAAACTACGAAGAGGCATTACAATGGCTAAAGAAAAGTGAATCAATACTACAACAGATAGATGATCAAAAAATAGAAGATATTTATTTATTACATGATCTTGCCGAAGCTTACCGAGGAATTAATTTAGATAGTATCTCAGAACAGTACGCAAATCAAAGTTTATCTAAAGCTAAATTCGGCAACAAGACAGACTTAATTAAAAATAATTTTAAAACGCTATATCATCTTTATAAAAAAAAGGATGACCCTGTAAAGGCATTAAAGTATTTTGAACTTCATGAGGAATTATCTGATTCTTTAAAAAAGCTTTCTAAAAATAGAAATCTTTTGACCTTAAAAGCGCAAATGGATCATGAGAATCAAAAAGAACTGTTAATTGCTGAAAATAAAAAAGCAATACATGAACAAAACCAGCTCTTTTATACCATTATAGCAATCATTTCAATATTACTTCTTCTTACAATTTTGGTGATTTTAAACGAGAGAACTCAAAAAAAATTAAACCAAGAATTACAAATCAGACAAAACAATCTTGAACAAAAAAAGATAAAGCTTTTAGAAATTAATACTGCAAAAGACAAATTATTTTCTTTGATAAGCAAAAATTTAAAAGGACCTATTGAATCTCTTAAAAACATTCTACAGCTCTTTGATAAAGGAGAAATAGATAGCGATGAATTTTTAAATTATGTGCCAAAAATACGCAGAGATATTGATCATTTGTTTTTTAACTTAAATAATATTCTTGCTTGGGGTAGAACCCAAATGAAAGGCATGTATGCCGTACCCTCTAAATATGCTTTAGAAGATTTAGTTTTTGAGAATATGAGTATTATATCTGAATTCGCAGAAACAAAAAACATAAAAATAATTAATTTGTTACCTGAGAATACCTTAACATGGTCAGATCCAGATCAGATAAATATTGTACTTCGTAATCTTATTCATAATGCCATAAAGTTTACCCCGCAAAAAGGTATTATTACTATCTCAGCCCAAGATTTTGACGGTTTGTGGCAAATTACCGTAACTGATACTGGTGTTGGAATGGATCAAAAAACACGAGCCCCCCTCTTCAAAGGCGGTTACAATACTTCTAAGGATGGAACGAATAAAGAAAAAGGCACAGGTATAGGGCTTTCAATTTGCAAAGAATTAATAGCTTACAACAGAGGTGAAATTTGGGTAGAAAGTAGCTTTGGTAAAGGTTCGAGCTTTCATTTTACTTTGCCAAAATTCGTAAGTAAAAATGAGAAAAATTTAAATATTCAAGCTTATAAACCACCGGCATTAAAAGCCTTAATGCAAGATTAATTTTAAGAATAGTTGCTCTTATATTTTTGTTTGTGATTGCGCTACTTTTAAAGATATTTAAGTTTCACAAAAACAACTAAGACCATTTTGTCTGTATTGCACTAATTGTTTTACTTTCTGTTAAAAACTAGTTTTAATAAAGATACCTGCAAAGCCCTTCTTAGTTGCTCATGTTAACCTTTGGAGGTCTACTAAAAACACATTTAACCGAAATAAATGGTTAAAATTAGCCACTATTTTTTTGTTAAAGCTGGATCTTAATATGCTTTTTAAAATTATGATTATCATCATCAAAAATTTAGTTTTGATGCTTCTAATATTATTATTAACTTACCTTTTTAAGTAAGCTAAAATTCACATTTTCAAATAACTAAACATTAATAGTATACTAATTAATAGTATTAAAGCTTAAAACAAGCCTAATTTTGAAGCCTCGTATTCTAGATTTAAATAGAAACGAAAACTTGGATGCTTTTTATAAAAAGCTAAAGGGTTTCGTTTTACTTATTGTTTTAGCTTTTTTTAGCTTAAACTCTGCCTATGCTCAAAATGCGAAAATTGATAGTTTAAGAGCTAAAATAGACCTATTTCAAGAACAGCCAAATATTAAATGGAAAGACACCAACTACATCAAAACGCTAGACCACTTAGCAACTGAATTATTTTATTACAATTCTGATAGCACTCATATTTTAGCGAAAGAAGTTTTATCATTTAGTACTCAACTAAATTATGTAAAAGGAAAAATGTCGGCCCTTAATAATCTTGGAGCCTATTATGCCAGTAAAGGTAAAAACAAAATAGCCAATTCTTATTTTGAACAAATTATGAAATTGGCTAAAAAAAGTAACAACAATGAATATTTGATTACGGCATATTTTAGCTTAGGTAATGGCTATTACTTTAATAAAAAGTATGATCTCGCACTTCAAGAATATCTTGATGCCATTAAAATTGCAAAAAAAAATAAAAAAAATGAATGGTTAGCAAAACTATATACCACAGTCTCTGATATCTACTATGAGGTAGAATTATATAATGAATCTGTTTTATTTTCTAAAAAAGCTATTGTACTCTTTAAAGAGCTCAATAATGAAATAACTCTTGCTCATAATTACATAAACCTAGCAATTTCATGCACCAAGGCCAAAAAATTAGATAATGCTTTAAGCGCAGTTAATAAAGGTATTTCTATCTTAGAAAAATATGATGATTGGCGCTTATTAGCATATGGTTACAACGTTAAAGGAGAAGTATATTTAAAACGTAAAAAATATAAAAATGCCCTTTACTGGCTAAACAAAAGCAGTTCAATTCATCAGAATAAAATTGATAGAAAAAGTCAATTGTCATCTTTATATAATAACCTAGCAGAAACACATTTGGCCATTGGCAACCACAGCCTATCAGAAAATTTTGCCCTTAAAGGCCTCTCGATAGCTCAAAAGATTAATGAAATAAGCTCAATTCTATCTAATTCAAAAACATTATATGAAGTTTATAAGAGAACTAAAGCTCATGACAAGGCGCTATCTCATTTTGAGTTATTCAAAAAAACTAAAGATACCCTTACACAAATTCAAAATATTGAGAGTATTTTAATGCAAAAAACTAGGTTAAATTATAAAAAACAACAAGAACAACTGGCAAAGGAAAATGAAAAAGTTCTTTCTGAACATAAAAAAAATATTTACGCTTCGCTGTTGCTTGCATTTATTTTAATTGGTACCACTATTTTTGCAAATCGAAAAGAAAGACTTCATAAAGAATTAAACAAACAAGTCTATGAAAAGAAGAAAAAATTGCGTGAAAGCGAAGCTCAACTATTAGAAATTAGTCAGTCAAAAAACAAATTATTTTCAATAGTAGGTCATGATTTAAAAGAACCAATTGGTGCCATTCAAAGTATTTTTCTTCTACTAAAGGTTGGTCAAATAAGCAAAAAAAAGTACTTAGACCTTATACCTAAGCTAAGCAATGACGTCGATCGTATGTCGTTTACACTAAATAATTTATTGATTTGGGGTAAAACTCAAAAGAATGGTTTTATAGCAAACCCCTCAATAGTAAGCCTTAATGAGATAATTGACCAAAACATTTACCTTATTACTGAAAGAGCTAAATTAAAAGCTATAAAAATAACCCACACCGTTCCAAATAAAACTATGGCTTGGACCGATAAAGAGCAGATAAATATTGTTTTTAGAAATTTGTTAAGCAATGCACTAAAATTCACCCCTTTTAAAGGTGAAATTGCCATCAGGGTAAGCTCATTGGAAAAATTTTGGAAAATTTCAGTATCAGATACTGGCATAGGTATGGACTTAGAAACTCAAAAAAACATATTTAGCGGTTATTTAAACATCGCTACTTACGGTACTAGAAATGAAAAAGGTACAGGTATTGGTCTTTTAATATGTAAAGAAATGATAAATTACAACAAGGGTAAAATATGGGTAGAAAGTGGTATTAACAAAGGCACTATTTTTTGTTTTACAATTCCTAAAGCAGTTCAGCAAACTGAAGAAAATAGGCTATCAAATAAAGAAATAATATTAACATAATTGCGCTAAAAATCAAGATTTTAGACGCTACATGGTATTAATATTTAACCGCCTCTTAAAAAAATGATCTTATTTAGTTGAAATACATGTTAAATTTTAAAAAACAATTACAGTAATCGAAAAAAAACGTACCAAAAAACAAATAGACCATGTTGTACATGTAGTTACTGATTTGGATGAGGCTATTATAGAATTTGAACAAAAATTAGGAGTTAAACCCATTTTTGGAGGATACCACAAAACTTTTGGTTCTAAAAATGCACTGATAAATCTTGACAATATGATGTATTTAGAGCTTCTTGCAGCTGATGAAACTAATTTGGAAGTACCTCGCCCAAGATGGATGGGGATTGATTTACTGACAAAAAATCAAATTACAAGATGGGCGCTAAAATCTAATACATTAGAGGCTGACCTTGCTATATTAAAGCATCACCAACACCCTATGAACACTATTAAAGAAGGCTCTCGAATTACCGCAAACGGTTTACAACTACAATGGCAACTTATTTGCCCTTTACCAGAACCAGAGGTAGAATTAGCACCTTTTTTAATCGATTGGAGTACAACAGAAAAGCATCCTTCAGAATTGCTACCAAATATGAATTGTAAATTATTAAAATTATCTGGAATGCACCCCAACCCTGAAAAATTTAAGCCTATTTTTAAAGATTTAGAATGCGAAATGTTTATTTCAAAAGCACCTACTACTTCTATTAAAATGCTACTTGAATGTCCGAAAGGAATAGTTGAAATTTAAACACGACACGCTATGGCGCTATTAGAAGTAATTAAAATGGGAAACCCTAGCTTGCGAGAAGTTTGTTCGCCGGTTTCTATTGCTGAAATTCATACTCCAAAGTTTCAAAAATTCATTGATAACCTCATTCAAACCCAACGTTCCGAAAGCGGAGCAGGTATTGCAGCACCACAAGTAAATGTGCTAAAAAGAGTTTTTACCATGGAAATGAAGGAAAACCCAAGATACCCGAATAAGACCTCTTTTCCACTAATTATAGCATTAAATCCAGAAATTGAAATACTTACTAATAAAAAAATAAAGGGCTGGGAAGGTTGTTTATCTATACCCGGTATTCGAGGGCAAATACCAAGAAATGAAAAAGTTAAATTAAAAGCTTTAGATAGATATGGTAAACCTTTTGAAGCTATTTTAACAGATTTTGCAGCTGTTGTAGCCCAACATGAGTTAGATCATTTAAACGGCATACTTTTTATTGATAGAATGAAAACAATGAAAACATTAACTTTTCAAAAAGAATATGAGTTATATTGGATGTAGCTTGTTGTAGCACCTATTGCATATTTTTAGCTAGCACGTTTTGGTAAAATTTAATCGATCTTCTGAGAAACTTTACTTGCAGCTAGCAACCCACTATAAATAGCACCTTCCATATATCCCCCATAAATAGGTGATGTTTCTGTGCCTGAAAAAATTAACCGATTATTCATATAAGCATCCTTAAAAACAGGATTACCATAGGAAGGACTAAGGTATATCGATTTAATGGTATCACATGAGGTATGCCAATCTGCAGACCAATCTTTTTCTTGATAGGTTAAATGGTCTTCAACCTCGGCACCTAAATATTTTTTAAGAAAATTTAGCACCCGTTGTTTACGCTCTGAGGCTTCCAAGTCTCTAAGACTTTCATTTAAAAAACCCATTAATGCAAAAGTATTTTCTGTAGCACTACAATGATCATACAGTTCTGTTACCTCCCCAATTTGACCAATAAGCGTACCTGATAAATTTTTATTTCGCCAAAAAGGAGTTTTAAAAGTTAATCCAATTTTAATCGCATTGCTCATCCACGTATGTGTGCTATTCATTGCCTTTAAAACTAATTCAGATAATTGTGGTTGATATACTATGCGCGTAGCTATTTTAGGGGGTATAGTCACAATTATTTTTTCACCAAAAAATATTTCTCTAGCTGTTGTAGCAGTAATTTTATTTTTTTCTTCAGTAATTTCTGACACAACTGTCTCCAAATAAACATGGTCTTTTAGTTCTTCATAAAGGGCAGTAATCATAGCCGAAGAACTACCCGAAATACGATATGCTGAAGGCGTATTTGGATCTGTTTCAAAATAATGTTCGGGTGCCATACTACTGTAAACAAGAACACTCTTTCCTTTGCTATACTGATGAAATTTATCTATGTTTAATTCATCTAAGAGATTTAAAACATTTTTATGATGGTTTTGAAACCACGTTGCCCCAAAATCTATAGCATTGTCTGTAAAGATTCGACCCCCTATTCTATCTCGAGATTCAAGAATTACAAAATCGGTTTCGCCAGCTTTCTTTAATTGATACGCCGCTGTAAGGCCCGATAAACCAGCCCCCACAATAATATACTTTGTAAATATCTCCGCCATGATTTTTATTAGAAAATACGTTGTTTTTAAAACCTTAGGCTTGCCTAAGAATCCATATACCGTAAAGCTACATATTTTTTATAATTCTACGCACTCATCATAAAAACAAACTACCTTTAGAAAAAGGCTTTGTATCATTCTCCTTTTTTTATTTGCAGATACTGCGGTATAGCATATGCAAGAGCGGTAATTGTTTCAGATTATTGCCTTTATTAAAAGACAGCATACCTTAGTGTACCCTAAAAGCTAGTATATCAGATTGCTAAAAACCATACCTTTAAGGTTTATTAGTTGTACTATATATTTGTTGGCAATAATTGACCAAAAACTTACCGAAATTAATGGAATTAATCAAAAAATTATAGAAAACTTATAATATGAAAATACTAATTAGCTGTTTTTTTATTTGCGCTACCTATACTAGCTCTTCGCAGTCTAAAGAATTAGTTATTCTGGATAATAACTCTAAAAAACCAATTGATTTAGTCCAAGTTTTTTATCCAAATTTAGAAATAGGAAGTATCTCTAATGCAGATGGTAAAGTAGAAATACCTCTATTGGAAAACGAAATAATTGTGTCACATATAAATTATATTGAAAAGAAATTATCTTTTGAATTTTTCAAGCAAAGAGATACTTTATTTCTTATTCCAAAAACAAATCAATTAGATGAAGTTGTAATTTACAATCTTGATTTAAAACAGAAGTTTAAAGAGATTTTAGAAAATAGTTATTTAAAGAAATATTCAACAAAAAAAATAATACATAATTGTACCTATAAGGAAACTTTTAGAGTTAATGACTCTTTATCAAGATTATTTCAGGCACAATTAGATTGGTTTAGTAAAAATTCACTTTTCAAATCTAATATTGCGATAGACAAACAAAATATTATTAATCTACAATCGGTTGATTATTCCAAAATAATAGAATTAAATAATTCTTTAGCTAGCTCAAAGGCTGCGTATATTGAAAATAAATTATTTTTTCAGTTCGCACACTTAAACTTAATATTGGAATTACTTATTAATTTAACGGATGACTATGAAATAAAATCTATACAAAAGAATGAAAATACCAATACTATTTTCTTTAATGCAACCCTTAGACAAAATGGAGAAGTAATTTACAATCACAAAAATAGTTTAATTGTATTTGACAAAGATTATAAGGCTATAAAACAATTAAAATTCAATATGTTTTATGATACAGATTTTGAAGACGATATTTCAAAAATTTATAATATCCCTTACAAAAAGAAGACTGAAAGTCATATTACTGAACTTTCGTTTAATAAACTGAAAAATGGTAAGTATTCGATAAGCTATTATATTTCAAAAGTTAAAGGTATAATCAAAACTGAAAATAATACTGACAAAATTACCTCTGAACAAAGCTTATTTGTTACTCAAAGTAGAATAGGTAAAAAATTATCAAAAGGGAATATTGACTTTGATAAACCTTTTTACAAAAATATACCAAATAGTCTGAAAAATAAAAATATTAAAATACTACTAACTGAAAATGAAAAAGAATTTTTAGAGAAATAAATTGAATTGAAAAAAACTATTGCCAACACCGTGTATAATACATTATGTAGGCTTCCCTAAAAATGTAGGCTTCCCCTTTTTAGGACACTTTAAAGTTCGACAAATAATTATTATTTAGGTCAGATTTGATGAAGAATTTA